>NZ_JAIUID010000004.1:140000-610212 GCF_020165435.1 Mesorhizobium sp. BR1-1-2 | reverse complement strand
CATCAACACCTCCCGCAAAGCGAAAAGTGTTACCCATGTGTCCGGTACGTTTCGTCACCTATGTCTCGGGTCGTTCACCACACTCCTTTGACGCCGTTGGGAAAAGCGGCCTCACCGAGGAATTTGGTGAGGCGTCCTGCGATTTTCACCTGAATTCCACCGAGCCTCGACGAATCTCGAAAAACGGTAACGGTGTCGACCGAGTCTCGCATCGCCTCTGCAGCTTCGGAATCATGATCTGCGGCGGGAAACGATGGCGCTTGTAGCTGATGGTCGCGGTGTTCATGCCATCGGTCTAAGCCGCAAATCCCTGAACCCGAGTTAAGTTGATAACGCGGTTGAAACGCTCCAACAATAGCTGTGCGTAACGGACGGTCCAGCGGTGAATGGTCGTGTGATCGATAGCAATACCCCGCTCGGCCGTCATCTCTTCCAAATCACGCAGGCTCAGACTGTAGGCCAGGTACCAGCGCACGCAAAGCAGGATCACCGATTGGCCAAACTGCCGGCCCTTGAACATTCAATCCCCCGAAAATGTCAGAGGCTCTCCTTGCCACAGTGCCGGTATTAAAAAGGTTGCAACAGATTTCAAACTGTTCGGCGATTGAGGGATGTGGATTAAAGCAAACCGCGCTTGCCGTTTGTGGCGACAGGGATCGCTTGTGCTCGCGCCCTTTCATCCATTGAAATTACCGGCAAGATTTATTGTCCGCTCAAGATAGCCGTGCAAGCATTCGCCCTGGCACTTCAAACAAGCTGGCCGTGCTTCAGGGCAGAAGCCCAACGCTGCGATCTTGGCTGTGGCATGGCTTGACTCCGCGAAGATCGCGTAGCCGGCGGGATAAACGGTGCGACACCGGGAGGAAGGCATGGAACAGGAACAAGCCACGATGGCGCGTGTGACGTGGCGCCTGGTTCCGCTGCTGATCGCAGCGTATCTCATCGCATATCTCGATCGCGTCAATGTCAGTTTCGCCGCGATAAGAATGAACGCTGACCTCGGCCTCTCGGCAGCCGCCTATGGTTTCGGCGCCGGGATATTCTTCATCACCTACACCCTGTTCGAGGTGCCTTCTAACATCATACTGGAAAAGGTGGGCGCGAGGCGCTGGATCGCGCGGATCATGCTGACCTGGGGCCTGGTCTCGGGCGCCATGGCATTCGTGACCGGCGAGACCAGTTTCTACATCCTGCGGGCTTTGCTCGGCATTGCCGAAGCCGGCTTTTTCCCGGGGGTCGTCTTCTATCTGTCTCTCTGGTTCCCTGCCGGGTATCGTGGGCGCATCTCCAGCTATTTCATGGTGGCCATTCCGCTCTCGACAGTGATTGGAGCTCCTCTCTCTGGGATAATTCTTGGAATGGACGGCATGCTCGGATTTAGCGGCTGGCAATGGCTGTTCGTCATCGAAGCGGTGCCCGCGATCGTGCTGTCGGTGATTGTCTTCTGGTATCTGACCGACAGGCCCGCGGAAGCGGCATGGCTTGAGCCGGACCAGCGCAACTGGCTGCAGGCGCGCATGGACGCCGAGAACAAGGAGGACGCCGGCGGCCACCACAGCATCGCCGCGGCTCTCAAAAGCCCCAGGGTCCTGGCCCTCGGTCTCGTGTGCTTCGGAGCAGTCATCACGAATTACGGCGTCAGCTTTTTTCTGCCGCAGATCATATCCGGCTTCGGCCTGTCCGCCCTTGCGACCGGCTTCGTCGCAGCCCTGCCCTATGTCGTGGGCGCCGTTGGTATGATCTGGTGGGGACGGCGTTCGGATACTCGTGGCGAGCGTAAGATACACACTGCGATCGCCATCGCGGTGGCCGTCATCAGCCTGATCGTTTCCACTATGCTGTCGGACCCCGTTCTAAAGATCATCGCCATATCGATCGCCGGCTTCGGCATGTTTGCCTATCTCGGCCCGTTCTGGGCCATACCGAACACCTTCCTGCGCGGACCGGCCCTGGCCGCGGGCATAGCGGCCATCAATTCCATCGCAAACGTGGCCGGGTTCACCGGGCCTTACATCGTCGGCTACGTCAAGACGCTGACCGGGAGTTTCGAAGGCGGGCTGCTGGCTTTGGCCGGGCTCGGCTGCGTCGCGATCGTCATCCTGCTCTGCCTTCCGATCGAGCGTACCGCGCCGCTCGCACGGACAAAGCCGCATCCCGCGGAATAGTGATTATGGGGCTTCACAGACTGGGAGGACGGAAATGGACTATATCGAGGTCAACGGCACATCGCTGCGCTACGACCTGCATGGCGCGAGCGGCCCCATCCTGGTGATGATCCATGAGATGGGAGGCATGATCGAAAACTGGGATCTGGTCGCGCCACGGTTTGCGCAGAGGTTCAGGGTTCTCCGCTACGATGCGCGTGGCTGCGGCCTGTCGGCGAAGGTAGGCGGCGAACTGTCGGTCGAATTGCTGAGCGACGACCTCCTGGCGCTCCTCGATGCGCTCGGCTTGAGGGAGCCGGTGGCGCTCGCGGCATGCGCCCTGGGCGCGGCGACGGCCTTCGCGTTCGCCGCGCGTTTTCCGGAACGGACGTCGGCAGTCGTCGTGATGAGTCCGGCGATCGACATGAAGCCGGAAGATCGGCCCAGCCGGCGTGCCATGCTCCAGAACGTATTGCGTGACGGGATGCAATCTATCGTCGACGGTGCGATGGCAAGCGGATATCCGCCAGTGTTGCGCGAGCGCGATCCCGAACGATTCCGCGCCTTCCGGGCGCGCTGGCTCGGCAACGACCCTCACAGCTTCGTCGCTCACTACGAATTGTTGATCGACATGGATATCGCGCACTACGTCGAGGCCGTGCGATGCCCGGCACTTGGTATCGGCGGCACGCTAGATGTGTTCCGCTCCCCCGAATATGTGCGCAACGTCATGCGTTCCATCCCGGACGTCGAGTTCGTCACCATCGAGACGAGCCATCACCAGACGGTCGAGACCCCTGAGGAAATCGCCGAAGCGATCGACGGCTTCTTAAAGCGTCGCGTGTTGAGCCAAGCCTAGCCCGATCAAGGATGCGACCGATGAAACTCTATTATTCCCACCGCTCTCCATATGTACGTCTTGTCATGGTTGCGATCCATTGGGCGGGTCTGGCTCAGCGCATCGAGTTGATGAACACGGTCGTCGACATCTACCGACCGTTGCCGGATCTGATGCGGGACAACCCACTGGCCAAGATTCCGACACTGGTTCTCGACGATGCCAGCGCGATCTATGATTCACGTGTCATCTGCGAATATCTGGACGGCTGCCATCAAGGGCCGCGTCTCTTTCCCGAGCGAGGAAAGGCGCGCGTGGAGGCCTTGCGCCGCTTGGCGCTGGGCCACGGCACGATCGACCTGCTTCTGGTCTGGTTCACGGAGAGGAACCGGCCGGGCGCCTTGAAATCACCTGAATTCGTCGCCGCGCTGGAGACCAAACATCAAAACGTCCTGGACCGGATGAACGAAGAGGTGCCCGACCTGATTGCGACGCCGTTCTCGATCGGCCACGCAGCCATCGGCACGGCCCTGTCCTACTCGGATTTTCGTTTTGGTACGCTCGACTGGCGCACGGGGCGTCAGGCGCTGGCCGAATGGCACGATGACTTCCTGAAAATACCGGCGGTGGCGGCGGACCCGTTCTTCGACGATCTGGCGGCGGCGGCTGCCAGGGAACTGAAATCCACCGCAAGCCGTTGAGAAATCTTCCGAAAGCCTGGAAATGATTGTATCCACCAGCTTAATCCGCCGCCGGGAGGACATTTCGCCCGCCGCATTTAAAAGCCATTGGCTCGATCCTCATGGGCCATTGACGGCGAAATTGCCCGGCGCGCGCAAATACGACCAGAACCATGTAGTTGCCGACGCGCCCGGAACGAATGACGCGGCGCGCCGGCTCCGTGTCGATGGATTTCCCGTGCTTGCCTTCGACAGCCCGGAAAGCCGTCGCCTGTCGCATGGCTCGCCCGAAATGGCGGCTTGCAACAAGGATTCCCTTTTTTTCATCGGTGCCGTCGCGCGGGTGATCAGCGACGATGGTGGGGCGCAGGCGCCGGCTGGATCCGAAGCCGCGATCAAGCAGCTTCTTTTGGTCCCTGGGGACAGGGGAGTCTTCGCCCTGCCGGACGTCATCGCCGAGCTCGATGGCGTCCTTGGCTCGATCTCGCATACTATCCTCGAGCAGGGAGCAGCCCCCAGCAGTGCCGTCCCATTCATCGGTTTCGGAGTGAGCGCCCTGGCGGAGCTATGGGTTCGCGACGATAGGTCAGTCGTCGCGAATGCGGCCCGGCTCGAACGGGAAGCTCCCGAAGTCGCGACCTTCGCCGTTCAGGTGCACAGGTTCTTCTGAATACGGTACCGGTTTCGTGGGGCGAAAACATCAGGGCGCGGCCGCGCTCGTCGCGAGCTGTCCATAGATAGTCTTACCTTGCCGAAAAATTGTGCGACGGGCATTGCTCGTCGCACAATACGTGCCGGAGATCCCGGTCGATCACTCCAGCACCATCACGTCGCTTGACTTGACGCTGAGCGTGATGGGCCGGCCACGCTCCATCGCTCGGAAATCCCTGGTCGTCAGTCGCCGCACATTAACCGTCTCGGCACCGCCCAGGCGAACCTGGATATCGACGACACCACCCGTAAGGGTGACATCTTCCACCGCGCCGGTAACGGTATTCGGCCCCTGTTCGCCATCCGTTGCGACGGCGAAGGATTCCGGGCGGATCATGATCTTGGCCGTGGGCGCGGACAAGGACGTCGCAACGCCCGCTATCTGGAAGCCGCTCCGGGTAGACAGCTTCGCCTCTGTTCCACTGGAGACGACAGATACGTCGAGAATGTTGGATTCTCCGAGGAAATCGGCGGCGAAGACGGTCCGCGGCCTGAAATACAGATCCTCAGGGGTCCCGATCTGCTCCACCTCGCCCCCGTTCATCAGACAGATGCGGTCGGACAGGACCAACGCCTCGCTCTGGTCATGCGTGACATAGAGCAGAGTGACGCCCAGTGTCCGGTGGATGCGCTTGATTTCGAGCTGCAACTGATCGCGAAGCTTCTTGTCGAGCGCGCCGAGTGGCTCGTCCATCAGGATCAGATCCGGATTGTAGACGAGGCACCTGGCAATGGCGATGCGCTGCTGCTGACCGCCGGACAGTTCCTTCGGCTTGCGCGCCCCGTAGCCGCCCAACCCAATCACATCGAGAACTTCGTCCACCTTTTTCCTTATTTCCGTCTCGGAGCATCTCCTCACCCGGAGAGGAAAGGCGATATTCTCGAACACGGTCATATGCGGCATCAGCGCATAGTTCTGGAACACCATGCCAAGTTCGCGCTGGTTGGGCCGCAATCCGGTGACGTTGCGCCCTCCTATCCAGATCGTCCCCGCTGAAGCGGCGATCGATCCCGATATCAGGTTGAGGATTGTGGTCTTGCCGGAACCGCTCGGTCCGAGCAGTGTCAGGAATTCACCCTTGGCAATCTCCAGGGACGTGGGAGACAGCGCCCGCACGGCGCCATAGTCTTTCCCGACGGCGTCCAGTCGGACCATCGCTTCCGTCATCGGTCATTCCTTTGCAGCAAGGACATCGCGACGCACGCGCCGAACGACAGGACAGTCAGCAGACTCGAAATCGCTGCGAGAACCGGAGAAATCTCCCAATGGATGCTGCTGTACATCTTCACCGGCAGCGTTTCCGATTGAACGCTCGAGATGAAGTAGGAAATAACGACCTCATCGAACGACAGAAGGAAGGCGAACAGGCCTGCCACGACAAGCGAGGGCACGACCAGCGGCAGCACGACTTTCCAGATGATGCGCAGTCTCCCCGCTCCCATCGTTTGCGCGGCCAGTTCAAGGTTGCGGTCCACGTAGCGAAGGCCGGTGAAGGCGGTGACTATGACGAAGGGAACGGTAACCACGGTATGGGCCGCGACAAGTCCGAAAGTGGTGCCGACCAAGCCGAGCTGTGACAGGTAGAGATACATCGCGAGCGCAACGGCGATGTGGGGCATGAACATCGGGCTGAGCAGCAGGATCGTCAGCGGCCCCTTGCCTGTGAAATCGGCCCTGGTGATCCCGTACGCGGCGGAAAATCCCAATACTAGCGACGCGGCCATGGTCGCCAGGCCGACCTTCACGCTTTGCGCGGTGACAGCCATCCAGGTCGATTCCTGGAAATACTGCCGGTAGAGTTCGAGCGAATACGAACGGGGCGGGAATACGAGTTCGCTTCCTGTGCCGAACGACATCGGAATGACGATCAGGCTCGGCAGGACGAGAAACACGTAGCCGAAAATGGCCGCCGCGATTCCAATACGTGGAAGGAGGCGTTCCGCGAGTGATGCGGCGCCGGGAGGTCGATCAGCCATGAGTTCCCAGCCCCCCGCCCCTGATACGCGAAATGAGAGCGCTCAATGCCGCCGTCATGACGATCAGCATCACGGTAAGGGCGGCAGCCAGGCCCCAGTCCAGCGTCTGCCGGATATGCATCTCCACCAGATTGGCCAGCATCATGTCTTTTGGCCCGCCAAGCAGCGCCGGCGTCACGAACATCCCCAGCGACAGGACGATACAGATGAGACAGCCGGCGCCGACGCCCGGCAGGCTGAGCGGCAGCGTGATGCTGCGAAATATCTTCAGCCGGCCCGCTCCCATCACTTCGGCCGCTCTTCGTAAGTCCGGATTCTGGGCCATCAGGCTGGTCAGTATGGCGAAGATCATGAAGGGCAGCAGGTAGTGCGCCATACCTATGATGACCCCCGGTCGGTTGAAGAGCAGCTTCAATCCAGTCTCGGGGCCGAACAGGGCGCGGGCAATGGTATTTATGACGCCGTCCTGCCCTAGCAGCACGGTGAAGGCGAAGCTCTTGACGAGGATGCTGGTCCAGAACGGCAGCAGAACCAACGTCATCAGCATTGTACGTCGCCGCGGCGGCTGCTTGTAGAGATGATAGGCCACCGGGTAGGCGATCAGAAGCGTCATGATCGTCGACAGGCCGCTGATCTCAAGGGTCGAACGCAGAACTCGCACATAGAGCAGCGATGTGAACAGTTCCTGGTAGTTCGACCCGGTCAGGACCGGATCGAACAGACTGGCCAGAACGACCATCCCGAGCGGCAGCAGGAAGAAAACGACAAAGAATGCCGCGATGGGAAGGACAAATATGATCATTCGGCCGCACTCACGCGAACGCCGTCACCGACCGGGTGGATGTGAACGTCACGTCAAGCGCCACTCGAGAAAGCGACGGCTTGTCTCGACGTAATTCTGGGCCCACCAGTCGACATCCACGAACATGACTTCTGGATCGTCGAATTTCGGCTGATTGGCTTGAACCTCCGCCTTCATGAGCGGAACCGCGCCCGGATTTATAGGAGTGGAGCCGGTCTGATTGCAGAATTCGGCTTGCAGGTCGGGCCGCAGGAAATGCCCCATAAGCTGCATGGCGATGTCGCGCTTCTTTGTTCCCTTGGGGATTACGTGCGTTCCCGGCGTCAGGAAGTTCGGCCCGTACGCAAAATCGACCGAAGACCCCTGCTTCTGCGCGGCCTCGATGCGTGAACTGTAGGTGAATACGAAATCCACCTCGTTGTTCTGCAGGAGTGACACGGTCTGGGGCGTTTCCGCGATCCAATGCGCAACGCTCCGCTTGATCTTGTCGAGCGACGCGAACGCGCGATCGACATCGATGGGATAGACATCACGCGGAGCGACGCCATCCGCTATCAAGGCCATCTCCAAATTGTCTTCGGGCCGCGAGCGCAGTCCCCGCCTGCCGGGAAAACGTTCAATGTCCCAGAATTCCGCCCAACCGGTCGGATGCTTGCCGGCGGGGAATTTCTCGGGATTGAAGCCTATGCCGCCCCGGGAAAAATAATAGGTGTTGAAGAATTTGGACTGACCCCGCTCAAGCGGCCCGTTCTTGTGGACAACCGCATAATCGATCTCCTCCAGCAGCCCGTCATTGCCGGCTGCCGACGCCTGCGGCCCGATAAGATTGACTAGGTCCCATTCGATATTTCCGGTCTGCACCTGCGCCTTCAACTTGGCCAGGTCTGCGCCGGGATTGGAGATGATTTCGATGCCGGTTTCCTTGGTGAACGATTCGATGAATACCTTGTTGATTACGTCCTGTGTCGAACCGCCATATCCGATATAGACAAGAGATTCAGCGGCCCGAGAGCGGGTCGTCAGTAGACTTGGCGCGGCCAAACCGATGCCCACCGCTGCCGAGTTTCTCAAAAACTGTCGGCGCGTCACGGTTTTGTGGATCGAATTCTTGGATATTATCGACATTCCACCCCTCCCGATGGTGAAAGTGCGCCAAGGCGCTCTTCAGTCTGATGTGAAAATCATATCAAGCAGCGGCCTTTGCCCGCGCGCTTGAATTCGCCGAATTCCGGACAATGAAATTGGCCTGCATTCACCCAGATTTGGAAATAGCCCACCGGCACCGGCACGGCGTTCCTTGTCCCGGTTCTGAAAAGACCACGCCGCTCACTTTGCTCGGATATGAATTCGGCCATCGCCTGGGGCCGGCCAGATGTCTAGGACCGAGTGAGGGAGTTTCGGATCTGGCGCGATTTGCACGGCGCCGATGCGCTCCAGCGCATCTTCGGGCACAAACGTGCTCGCCATTGCTCTATGCCTACGCGCCGACGGCAGGCGCAAGACAGGCACGGCTCAAATGGCCTCGCGACTTCTGCGCCCGGGCGACCGACCCAATTGAGGTCAGCGCTTGTTCAGCAGCCCCATGTCGCCTGCAATGTCGTGGATGAGGAATTTCCTGCTGAACAGCCATTGGCCGCCGACTTCCTTGAAGCTGTCTTTGTAGGTGCCGCCCATCACCGGGATCAGTCCAGCTTCCGATTCCCTGACGATGAGGTAATCGGAAACGGCGGATGCCTCCTTGCCCGCCACCTCGATCGCGGTGTTGCAGATGTAGTGCTTGCGCTGGGGGCCGTTTCCCTTCGTTGGAACGACCGTCGCCAGGAAGGCTTCGATCTCGCCTCGCCCCGTCGCGGCGCCATAATCGGTTTCCCATAAGCCATCCTCGGCGAACAGGGAGGCGACTCCAGCGAAATTGCAGGCATCGAGGTTATGGCAGTATTTCGCCATCGCTTCGCGGATGGCATCCTTTGCCAACAGGACGTCAAGTGTGCTCATTTTCAACTCCGGGATCGACCGTGCCACGAGAGGACGCGTCGCTGCTGTTGTCACTGAAATCTTCCGTCAGGGGGTTGGCCTTCGCCAGTTGCGATCGCAGGAGCGACAGCTTCTCGTCGATCCGCTCGATGGCATCCGCGCCGAGGATAAGGTGCAAGGGTGGATCCGTCTTGCTCGCCAGGTGCCATACGGCCGCTGCCACGGCGCGTACGTCGCTGCCCTGCGGGCGGCATTGCGCCCAAGTTCGTCCGTGCGTGCGCCGGCGGTCGCCTAATAGGCCTCCATCCGGACATCCGCCTGCCAGATCGAAGGACCGTTGAAACCGGTGCGCATTCCGCCCGGCGCGACCATAGACACCCTGATGCCCATGCCGGCGACCTCCTTGCGGAGTGCTTCCGTTAAGCCTTCCAGCGCAAACTTGGTGGCGCAATACGCGCCAGTTCCGGGATTTGAGACAAATCCGGCCACAGAGCCAATGTTGATGATGAACCCACTGCCGCGCTCGCGCATCGAAGGCAGCACTTCGCGTATCAGCGTAGCGACTCCGAAGAAATTGACGTCGAACAGGGCGCGCAGGCTCGTGTCGGACGTCTCCTCGATCGCGCCGTGAATTCCCTGCCCCGCATTGTTCACCAATATGTCGATGCGGCCCGCCCATTGTTCCACCTTGCGAACGGCTGCACGAATGCTTTCGGAGTTGCTGATATCAAGCGCCACAGGCAATGCCGTGTCTGGAAATTCAGCAAATACCGGGTCTGCCGGGGACATTTTGCGTCCCGTCAGCGCCACCCGGTCTCCACGAGCGAGGGCGGCACGGGCAATAGCTGAGCCAAGCCCCTTGCTGGCCCCCGTTACGAGCCAAATACGCATGTTTCCTCCGCATACTCGAACCCGACGGGAAAGAACAAGCTCACGCACATATCCGTCGCGACCTTACAAACGATATCGTTTGACAGCGGTGACATCGATGTCCAGACCGAGCCCGGGCGCTTCTCCCAGGTGCAGATATCCATCTCGCGGCCAGGGGACTTCCCGGAACATGGCGATGGACCATGGCATGTATTCCACCGTCCGGCCGTTTGGAATCGCGGCGACGAGATGAAGTTGCACCTCGGGCGCGAGGTGGCTCACGACCGGCTTGCCGTGAACCTGCGCCAGTTCCGCGATGGCGAGCCACGGCGTTATTCCCCCTGCGCGAAACGGATCGATCATCACGTAGTCCGGCGGCGCGGCATTCAAGAGTTGGTCGAAGCCGTTGAGCCGATAGATGAATTCGCCGGTCGCGACCGGGACGGGCTGCCCGCCGTTCACCGCCGCCTGCCCGCGCAGGTCGTCATGGGCAATCGGATCCTCGAGCCAGCAAAGGTTGAATTCAGCCATCGCATGGCCCATTTCGATCGCCTGCTGGACAGTCCAGCGCTGGTTGACGTCGCACATCAGTTCAACATCCTGGCCGAGCGCCTCCCGAACCCGACGAATTCGATCCACCTCCCTGTGCCGATCGTAAGCGCCAGGCAGGGCAAGCTGCATCTTGACCTGCCGGTGGCCGTCGTCGGTCAGGCGACGGCATGCCCGCAGGACTATGTCGAGATCGAAATCCCGCATCATGGCTCCGCTGGCATAGGCCGGCACCGGTGTGCCCTTCGCCCCAAGCAATCGCCATAGCGGTTGTCCCGCCACCTTGCCCTTGATATCCCACAAAGCGATATCGAGCGCCGCCTGAGCAAGCGTGAAAATACCCGCTGGGCCAGAGCCACCCGCGAGTGCGCTGATCTTTTCGAATAGTGGCGCAGGATCAAGCGGGTCATGCCCGAGGCACATTTCCGCCATGTCCTCCACGGCCACTTTCAATGCGCGAGAAAGGCCCGCGCCAAGGAAGGTGAAACCGATACCCTCCACGCCTTCGTCGGTACGCAGCAGAAGCAATACCGTGGGCCTGCTCGCGTTCGGCCTGGATGGTCCGCCCGCGAGAGGCTCATTGACCGGCAGGCCGAGCAGCAGAACCTCGAAGCCTGTAATCATCATCGGGTGGTCAGTCCGCCAAGGAGTGGGTAACGAATTTGGAAACCAGATACGGCTCCATGGCTTCCGAGCCGCCCTCGGAGCCGTAGCCGCTGTCCTTCACGCCTCCGAACGGCGTCTCCGGAAGACCGAGGCCATGATGGTTGATCGAAACCATCCCGCTCTCCATCGCATCGCTCACCATGGCTGCCGTGCGTGCGGAACGCGTGTAGGCATAGGCGGCCAGCCCATAGGGAAGCCTGTTCGCCTCTTCGACCATGCTGTCGAAATCGGCGAAGCGCTGCAGCGTCATGATCGGACCAAAGGGCTCCTCGTTCATGATCCTTGCCGGCTGCGGAACGTCCTCCAGGATCGTCGGCTCGAAGAAATTTCCCTGGTTGCCGATTCGGCGGCCGCCTGTGGCGACGGATGCATTACGGTCCGTGGCGTCCTGCACGAAAGCCTCCATCGCCTGCACGCGCCGGGGATTGGCCAAAGGCCCCATCTCCGTGCCGGGGTCGGAGCCATTGCCGGTCTTCAGCCGGGCCGCGCGCTCGACGAGCTTGGACTTGAACTCACCGTAAACCTTGTCCTGGATCAGGATGCGCGCGGGCGAGGTGCAGACCTGGCCGGCATTCCGGAACTTGAACGCCGTGAGCAGGTCGGCGGCACGCTCGAGATTGGCGTCCTCGAACACGAGCGTGGGCGAATGTCCGCCCAGTTCCATCGTGGCGCGTTTCATGTGCGCACCGGCCATGGCGGCGAGTTGCTTGCCGACGACGGTCGATCCCGTGAAGGAAATCTTACGGATGGCTGGATGGGGGATGAGAAACGACGATATTTCGCTCGGCACGCCATAGACCAGATTGAGGACGCCGGCGGGAATACCCGCGTCATGCAGGGCGCCGACGATCCGGGCAAGCGCTTCGGGGGCTTCTTCCGGTCCCTTCAGGATCACGGAACAGCCGCTGGCAAGCGCTGCGCCGATCTTGCGGGCAGCCTGTGCGAGAGGAAAGTTCCACGGGCTGAACGATGCCACCGGACCGACCGGCTCGCGCGTGACGGAGAGCCTTACATCCGGAGCCCGAGACGGAATGATCCTGCCATAGACCCTGCGCCCCTCCTCTGCGAACCATTCGAAGATGTCGGCGGAAGATTCCACCTCCTGCCTTGCCTGTGCGAGGGGCTTGCCCTGCTCTCGGGTCAGAAGAGGCGCTATGACGGCGCTTCGCTCACGGATCAGCGCCGATGCCTTTCGAAGAAGGGCGCTGCGTTCGACGGCCGATTTCGCCCGCCACAGCCGGAAGCCTTTGTCGGCGGCGCTGCAAGCTTCTTCGAGATCCTTGGAGGTCGCCACGGCCACCGCTCCCGCCGTGGCGCCGGTTGCCGGATCCCAGAAATCGGTAGTCTCGCGCGTCGCGCCGTCGCGCCACATGCCGTCGATATAAAGTTGAACCGTTTCACCCATAATCTGTCAGTCCTTGGTTTGCGGCGCAGCGCTTCCCCAGCACTACTGGATCAGTTTGCTGAGGAGCTTGAATTGCGGCGCGGCGGCCGTCTTCATCATCTCGAACACGACCATTTCGGCCGTGACAATCGCTATACCCGCAGCATTCATCCTGTCGCGGGCGATCTCCTTGCTGGAATCGGCCCGCGAGCCGGTGGCGTCCACCGCAACGAACACCTCGAAGCCTCGACGTTTGAGTTCCAGCGCGGTCTGGAGAACGCAGATGTGAGCTTCCAGACCGCACAGGATCGCCTGCTTCCGCCCCAAACCCTCGATATGCGCCATGAGGCCCAGGTCGCGGGCACAGGAGAATTCCACCTTGGCAAAGATGGCATCGTCGCCAACAAGCTCCGCGAGAGCCGGAACCGTCTTTCCAAGCCCTCTGGGATACTGCTCCGAAACGACCGCGGGAACCTCCATTTCGCTTGCCGCCTTCAAGAGCACGGCGCAGTTGCGTTCCACCGCGACATTGTTTGCGACCGCCGGAAGCAGCCGCTCCTGGACGTCGATGACCAGCAGGAATGCGGTCGTGGCTTCCACAAGCATCATCATTTTCCCATATCACGCGGCCGAAGCTTCGCTAGGAACCGTATTGGACGCGCGTTCCTTCTTGATCAGATCCGCCATGCGTTCGGCGACCATGATCGTCGGTATATTCGTGTTGGCGCGGGGAATGGACGGCATCACAGATGCATCGCATACGCGGAGCCTTCCAACGCCGTAGACACGGCCACTGTTGTCCGTCACCGCCAGCGGATCGTCCTGCCTGCCCATCCGGCAGGTACCCACTGGATGCCAGACCCCCGTCACGCACTCGGTCAGATAGTTGTCGAGGACCGTGTCGTCGGAAAGGATTTCCGCAAGCGTTGCCCCCTCGGTCACGAATTTCCTGACAAGCCACGGCCGCATGGCCGGAAGGGCGTCAAGCATCGAGGCAAAGATCTGCATCACCGCCTGGTTGCGCATACCGGGCACGGAGAAGTGCCGGACCCGGTCGGAATAATTGGCGGGGAAGGCTATGCTGGAAATGCCCGAGACGGTTTCGGATTGTGCCAGCGCCGCCACGAAGCGGAATGCCTCTCTCAACCTTTGCATGTCGCGATCGTCAGAAAGCATCCTGAAATCAACGATTGGCTCAGCGTCGACGCCGCCGCTGGCCAATCGCACGCTTCCCTGGGAATAGGATTTGTTGACCCAGACATAGAGCGTGCCGATCCGATATCCCATCGCGTGCCAGCCGGAGCGGGCAATTATGGCGAGGCTCATATCGCCGTCGGGACAATCCTCCAGCCCGGACGAATATCTGAGATGGGCTTGGGTATGATGGCGAAAGGGATTGTGCATGCGGGCGGAGCGGTCGAGCAGGCACGACACGGAGATGACCGGGTGCTCAATCAGGTTGCGCCCGACGCCACGACGATCGGCGATGCCCTTCAAGCCCAGCGCGGCAACTTCGCTCGCCGGCCCGATGCCGCTACGCAAAAGCATTGCGGGGCTGTGTATGGTTCCGCAACTCAACACGGTTTCGCGCGCGGCAACGGTGTGATGCCGGCCTTGGCCGTCCCGCAGGACGGCGCCCGTGGCTTCCTTGCCGTCGAACATGATCCGTTCGACCATCGTCTCCGTCAGCACCGACAAATTGGATCGCGCACGCACGCTCGGCGTCAGATACGCATAGGCGCAGGAAACGCGCTGCCCGTTTTCATCGACTGAAGTCGCCACCGGCATGTAGCCGTCGCGCCAGGCGCCGTTCTGGTCATCGACCAGCCCGTAGCCTTGCCGGCCGAGTTCGCCCGTCACCGCCCGGACGAAGCCTGTCCAGTCATCCGTGGGAAAGCGGCTGATCGCCACCGGGCCATCGGCACCGTGCAGGTCGTCGTGGAAATTCAGGTCGCGTTCGAGCTTGCGGAAATAGGGCAGAACGGACTCCCAATCCCATCCGCCCGCCCCGAGGCGCTCCCATTCATCATAGTCGGATGGCGCGCCCCTGTTGGCGCAGAGACCGTTGATCGTCGAGCCGCCACCCAAAAGCCGCGACTGCTCGTAGCGGGCGATGCGCCCGGCTTCGGGATCGTTTCGCCGGCCGCCGCCCAGGCGCGCCTTCAATCCGGGCCATGTGTAGTCCGGATTGAAATATGCTTTGCCCGGATAGTTGGAAAGCACGTCGTCGGACGCGGTCTCACGGGTCACATTCTTGCCGGCCTCCACCAGCACGACCGAGACGTTCGGATCCTCGGAGAGCCGGGAAGCCAAGGTACAACCGGCAGAACCGCCACCGATGATCAGGTAGTCACAAGTTTCGCCGGGCGCGGCGGGATGGCTGCGAGGGGACATCAGCGCTTCTCCTGCCCGGCACCCAAGGCGAGTGGAGACGACGCGCCCTCGCGCACGAAAATCCAGGTTATGATGCGCTCCTTGAAACGCCAGCGCCCGTCCTTCCCGCACTCGTAAATGTCGTCGTAGTCGGCCACGACCATCGGTTCGGCGGGATGCGGCGGCAGGCCGTCTTTGGCAAAGAGTGTCAGGACGCATGATCCACCCACGCGGCCATCATCGAGAGGCGTCAAGCGCAGATTGCTAAAGATGTGTCTCGCCGTGCGCGGGCCATTGTCCTTGCGGAGACTGTAGCTGTTGCGGATTGCCTCTCTGCCGACGCTGCGGCCTCCCGTCGAACGGCCATAGACGCCATCGACGGTAAACAGGTCCGCGACCCTTTCGGACTGATCGTGGTCGATCAGGTAGGCGAACTCCGAGTTCAGGGCTTCGATTTCGAGCCGCAGCAAGAGCAGGTTGCGAAAGTCCATGGCAGTCATTCTAGCCGATCGCTATTACGGTGTTAGAGAGAGTCCCGATTTTTTCGATGGAGACGGAAACCGGCCCCCCCAGTGTGCGCAGATCGACATTCTGCACAGCCCTACCGGTTCCGTTCGCGCGCTGGAGCGCGGTTCCCATTGAGACGATGTCACCCGGCACCATCGTCATGTAGCCGGAGATGAACTCCAGGACTTCGGGGATTTTGTGGGTAAGGTTGCGGGTGCTGTCTTCCGTGACGAGCTCGCCCTTATGGTCGCATCTAACCGAAAGCGCGTGCGGATCAGGCACCTGGGTTCGCAAGACGATCCAAGGCCCCATGGGGGAGAACGTGTCGCTGCATTTGTAGCGTCCCGAATAGGATACGAAGGTGTCGACATATTCGATCACCGTATCGTCGTCCTTGCGCGGATGGATCGCACGATAGTGAAACGTATCCTCGGCCCGCATGGTGGGAGATGTGATGTCGTTGTGGATTGTATAGCCGAAGACGTAATCCATTGCCTCGGCGGCGCGAATGTCCTTTGCCGTCTTGCCGATAACCAGCGCCAGTTCCGGCTCGGGGTGGACACGTCCGTAATGTTCCTTGACCAGAATCGATTCGCCGTGCCCTACCAAAGCGTTCGCGCCTTTCACGAAGATCGCCGGATGGTTCGGCCCCGAGAGGATCCGATCCGAATTGGCGCTGTTGTTGAGCGCGAGGCAACAGATTTTTGACGGCCTGCGGACTGGCGGGTGCCACTGAATGGCCTCCGGAGCTATCGCCGGTATCGCATCGGGATTGGCCGAGAAGGCGTCGTGGACCTGAGCCAGGTCTTGCAGAGCAGCCGGGCCTGCCTCGATCAACGACACCATGTCGCCGCTCCAGGCCGGCGAAGCGCCCGTGAAAGCCTTCAGGGCGTCCGCGAGACTTGCAATCCGACCGTCAGGGCCCTCGGTAACCAGGATATCGGCTCCCGCTGCTTTCACACTTGCGATTTTCAAATCCCGCACCTTTCTCGTTATTGACGGCGCGGCACGAATATTGGCCGCGTTGAATCTGCCTGATGCCGCCAATGATTTGCCAGGCAAACGCCCGCTTGGAGCTTGTTGATGCCCGAATTCAGCAAAGAGACCCTCCAGACGCAAACGACTTGCGCTCCAATTTCGACCACTGAAACTCAAATCGGCAATCCGATCCGCCGCGCACGCCCGTGATAGAAGGAAGCGGAACCATGAGGAGGACGACTTGAAGATCGAAACCGTCGACAGTTTCATGCTTTCCCTGCCGTATCGGACGAGCGGAGGTTTTCATTATATTGCCGGCCGGCCGTCGAATGCGCTTGCGATGCTGCTGGTCCGAATCAGGACCACGGATGGGTTGACGGGATGGGGCGAAGCCTTTGGCCACGCCGGCGCGGTCGCGACAAAATCCATGATCGACAGTTTGGTGGCGCCGCTGCTGGTGGGCGAAGACGCGCGCGACATCGGCACACTGATGGAGAGCGTCCGCCGCAAGATCCATTTGTTTGGGCTCAGCGGACCGGCAGTCTACGCGATTTCCGGCATCGACATCGCCCTGTGGGACCTCCGCGGTAAACGAGAGGGCAAATCAGTGTCCGACCTTCTCGGGAAGAGGCGGCATGAATTGCCGGTCTATGCAAGTTTCCTGCGGTGTTCGTCGGACGAGGCCTTGGAGAAAACCTGTTCCAGCGCGCTGGGCGAAGGCTATGGAACCGTCAAGCTGCATGAGATCACCCTTGAACGGATACGGCTGGCGCGGCGCAGCCTCGGCGAACCGACCGCGTTGGCGGTCGATACGAACTGCCCGTGGAGCGTCGAACAGTCGAAGGAAGTGCTTGCGGCGGTCCGCGACCTGAACCTGCGATGGATAGAGGAACCCGTATGGCCGCCGGACGACTATGCCGGGCTTGCGCGCCTGCGCGGGGCCGGGACGCCGATTTCCGCCGGAGAGAACACGGCATCCGTCGACGATTTTGAACGGCTCCTCGCCGCCAAGGCGGTGGATGTCCTGCAACCCAGCGTCTGCAAGGTTGGCGGCATCACCGAAATGCTCAAAATACTGACGATGGCGGATAAGTATGGCGTCGAAGCGATCCCCCATTGCGGATATATGGGTTCCGGTTATCTCGCCAACCTGCACATCGTCGCATCGCTACAGCCGGAAATTCCGGTGGAACGCCTCTATATCGAGCTGGAAGAATCTCCCTTCCTCACGATGCCCGTGGTCGCTAACGGACATACGGTTGTTCCCGCCGGCCCAGGACTGGGTTGTGACCCGGATATGAGGATTGTTGAAAAATGGCAGGCCACATAAGCTGTTTTCCCATGCCGCTGGTAACCCCTCAGCCACAGGAAACCGACGAAGAGTCTCCCAGCTCTTCGAAGCGGCGCAGCTACGCGGATGTGAGCCTGGTGCAGCGAACGCTTGCGGTGCTGGAATGCGCCAACCGGCTTGAATTGATCACGGTGCAACGGATCAGCGACGAATGCGCGATCCCGCCCAGCAGCGTCGTACGCATCCTCGAAACGCTTTGCGCGGAAGGTTATTTTGAACATGTTTCGCGGCGGGGCGGATATTCGCTCACCTCCAAGGTCAAGGCGCTCAGCGCGGGCTATCACAGCAAATCACTGATCGTCGAGATCGTGAAGCCTGCCGTGGACGCCCTGACGAAGGAATATCTCTGGCCCTTTGCCGCGGCGACGCTCGAGCACAATGCGATGGTTGTCCAATACTCCTCGATTCCGCTTAGCCCGCTGGCACATGTGCGAAGCACGCTGCACAAGCGCGCCTCCCTGATCAGTCGGGCTCACGGGCTCGCTTACATGGCATTCTGCAGCAGCCGCGAAAGAACCCTGCTCCTGAGGCTCGCACTGGAGCGCGACTTCGAAGAAGACAAGATCGTCAGCACCAACTATCAGTGGCGCAAAGCGCTGCGAATGACGCGCAAGGCAGGATATGCAAGTCGACTTTCGAGGGCCGATCCTTTCACGAATTCATTGGCGGTGCCAATCGTGGTCGAGCCCGGGCACGTCGTTGCCACTATCGGTGTAACCTACTTTCGAAGGGTCGTTAAACGTTCGCAGATCACGGTCATGGCCGATGCGCTTCGTGCGGAAGCTTCATCCGCCGCCGATGCGATAAGGCGCAGAATGTAGCCTTTCCGAAAGACCGATCGAACGCATCGCGTGTCTTACCTGCACGCTGGGGCTGAACCGCCGAATGCTCAACGCGGCCGGTGCTCCGGTGGATGTCCGGAGCCTCGGATGCTCCAGTTTCATTCGCTGAAAGTGACGATGGTGCTTATTGCCTCCATCGATATTTTCCGTCTGGCTCGAACGCCTTGTTCGATTCAAGAGCCGAGCCACGCGTCTTCCGGAAATACTGATGATCAAGAAATTGCTTCCTCCACGCTTCGCCACGGATACCGAGCACGCCGTCGTTTACCGGCGTGAAAACGAGTTCGCGAGCCACCCCTTTTCCCGCGGCTTCTGGGAAACCGCGGCGGGCCATCTCATCTGCAATTTTTCGGTTGCCGCCGCCGATTATTCCGGAGACCCCCGCGGCCTCGCCCACCACAATCTGATCAAGAATCCGGGCGGCAGGCGTGGCGTCACGATTCGATCGGAGGATCGGGGCCGGACATGGCATATTTGGAACGAGGACAGGAACCGCCCCGGGATGGACGTTAGAGGCCCGCAGCCGGGGATAGACGGAAAGCCCGGCGGCTTGGTGGAAATCGGGCCGATCGACTTCACCGACAGGGATGTCCTCGTCTCGAATTTTTATTACCAGTACACACAGGAAGATCCACAAATCAGGGATTTCGTGCCGACCCTGACCACCGCTTTCGGCCCCCCGGACAACCAAGTCTTTTTCCGCATTTCAAAAGACGCTGGCCAGACCTGGTCGCGCTCGGCGATGCTGCCGCTCGACGGCCTCTATTCGCTAAGCGCCGTGGAATCCTCATTGGTCCGACCCGATGGACGATGTCTGCTCTTCCTGACGGGCGGCGAGACCAGCGAAGGACAGCACAACCGGTTCCCTGCCGGGCCCGAACACGGCGCGCCCAACCGGCCACTTGTCTACCGCAGCACTGAAGATGGCACCGAATTCCACTTTCTCTCCTTCATAACCCCGCGAGACGATCCCGATTTCAGCGGAATGCAGCGAATGTATCCGCGCGGCATCATGTTGCCGAGCGGCAGAATCTTCTGCACGTTGCGTGTCGATCGGAACTGGTCAGGCGACATGTGGACCGAAGCTTTCAAGAGCGACGATGGCGGGCAGACCTGGCAGTTCCTTTCGCGAGTCAACGATTTCGGGGCGCCAGGCTCCCCTGTGCTGCTGAACGACGGGCGCCTGGTGGTCGTCTACACCTATCGGCTGCCGCCCTATGGCATGCGCGCCATTGTCAGCGAGGACGAGGGAGAGACATGGGGTCCGGAAATCATCATCCGTGGCGATGGCGGCAGTTGGGATATCGGCTATCCGCGCGCTTGGGAGGTTGAGGCGGGCAGGGTTGGAACGGTTTACCACTACAACGATATTAACGATCCCATCCAGGTAAAGCCGGCCGACACTCTTTGGGGTGCGGGCGGCGTGCGCTACATAGCCCGCAGCATCTTCTCGGTGGATTGATCGTGAAAGGTCGGCCCGCCGCACTTTCGGCAGCCATTGACGATCAACAACCATGACGAGGCCACTGCGGCCTGGCCGCCAAAATCGTCGCCACCGATCGCCGGTATAATTTCACTTGATGAAATTATAGACAGTCCGCATTGCTATCCGGCCCTGCGAGGAAGTATTCGACCCTGCAAGCAGCGGCCGGGTACGCGGACAGGCGGGCTACTGGAACCCAGCCTCAAGCGGCTGATCTGCCTCGAGTTCGTTCGGCTGAGACTCGTCATTCCTTAATATTCTAATGCCTTGGGAGGGGTAATGAGGTCGAGCAACAATGCGTCCAACCCGGAAGAAGCAGGCACCGGCAAACCGGCGTTGGCCGGCATCAGGATCGTGGATCTGACGCAATTTGAGGCGGGAACGTCTTGCACCGAAACCCTGGCCTGGCTTGGCGCGGACGTCATCAAGGTCGAGCCGCCGAAGCGCGGAGAACAGGGTCGCGGCGCGACCACCGACAAGCTCGGCTCCGACTCCCCTTATTTCCTTCTGCTCAATGCAAACAAGCGCAGCGTGACATGCAATTTGAAGACGGAAGAAGGCCGTAAGCTGATTGAGAAGCTGATCGCGCAGGCCGACATCTTCATCGAGAATTTCGCGCCCGGCGCGATCGAGCGGCTTGGCTTCGACTATGAACACGTGCACTCGATAAACCCGCGTATCATCTATGCGCAGATCAAGGGGTTTGCACCGACGGGTCGGTTCAGGAACTTCCTCGCATTCGATCCGATAGCCCAGGCCGCCGGTGGGGCATTGTCGATCACGGGTGAAGACGGCGGCCGCCCTTTGAAGCCAGGGCCGAACATCGGTGATACCGGAGCGGGGCTTCACTGCGCGATCGGCATTCTGGCCGCGCTGCATCAACGTCATACAACCAATAAGGGCCAGCGCATCGAAGTCACGATGCAGGACGCCGTCATCAATTTCGGCCGCATCGCCTATGCGGCGCAATATATGTTCGGCGCCCCCGCGCCACGCTGCGGCAACCAGAGCATCATCGCCGGTACGTCGCCAAGCGAGGTTTATCCCTGCAAGGGCGGCGGGCCCAACGATTACTGCTATGTCTACACGACTCGCGCCAGCAATGCCCATTGGCATCGCCTGCTGGAAGTCGTGGACCGCAATGATCTCCTGGACGATCCGCGTTTCATCGACGCCAAATCCCGTGCGGCCAATTTCCGCAGCGTGGACGAAGTCATATCGGCCTGGACCGTCCAGCATGACAAACACACCGTCATGCAGCTTATCGGCGACGCCGGAATCCCGGTCAGCGCCACCTTCGACACGGTCGAGCTTTCGCAGGATCCAGACCTGCGCGAGCGAGGCACGTTCGTTACGGTCGATCATCCAGTGCGTGGCGAATTTGTTCTCCCCGGAGCCATGATCAAGCTATCGGCCAGCCACGTGCCGGTGAAACCCGCACCTTTGCTCGGCGCCGACAATATCGAGATCTATCGGGATCTGCTTGGCGTTCCCGAAGATGAAATCGCGCGCCTGCAGGAAGCTGGCGCGATCTAGACAGCTTGATCTAACCACTTCCTGCCCCTGAACAGAAGAAGACGAAAATGGTCCGTGGATATACGTTGTTTGGCGAAGCTCTCGCGAGAGAGAGTGTAGAAACTGGCTTCTACATCATGGGAGGACCGATAAACGATGCGGTCAAGGCTGCCATCAGCGGCGGTGTGCGCATGGTGGATACCCGGCACGAGCAGGCGGCTGCAATGGCCGCGCAGGCCTACGCGCGAGTAAAATGCAAGCCTGGCTTATGCATGGGCGCATCCGGGCCGGGGACGATCAATCTTACCCTGGGCCTCGCCAATGCACTGGTCGACTGTGCGCCCGTCGTCGCCTTCGGAGGAGCAAGCCCAGTTGGGCAGTATCTGCAGGGCTCGTTTCAGGAGGTAGATCAGTTGGCAATCATGCGGCCAGTCACGAAATGGGCCGAACGTGTCTATGACGCTCGACGTATTCCGGAGTACGTCAACATTGCCCTCCGGCGCGCCATGGCCGGCAAGCCAGGCCCGGTTTATATCGATCTACCCGGAGACGTGCTTTATGCCGAAGTGGACGAGGCCGAAGTTGTATGGCCCAAGACGCCGGCAAGTGCGGCACGCAGCAGACCGGCTGCCGACGCGGCTACGTTGTCCAAGGTCGCCGACGCGCTTGCAAAGGCAAAACGCCCTGTCATCGTGACAGGCAGCGGCATCCTGTGGTCGCAGGCTTCCGAGCAGCTTGGCGCCTTCGTCGATGCGACCGGCATTCCATTCTACACCACGCCTCAGGGCCGCGGCGTGATTCCCGAAGACCATCCTTATTTCTACGCTCATGCGCGTTCCACGGCCTTCAAAGAAGCCGACCTCGTGCTGATTGTCGGTACTCGCCTCAACTACGTCATTTCTCACGCCCGCCCGCCACGTTTCTCGGAAACCGCGACGATCGTTCAGATCGACACGGACGCCGATGCCGTCGGAGCAAGCGACCGGGTGGATATCGGCATCGTGGCGGATGCCGCCGCGGTGCTGGAACAACTCCGCGACGCCGTGAAGTCGTCGCTCACGCCGGACGGGTTCGCAGAATGGCGGGAGCAACTTGCCACGGTGGAGCGCAAGCGGGCGCCAAAGCACGAGGACGCCATCGCTGCCGACCAGATGCCTGTTCATCCCCTCCGGCTTTGCAAGGAGGTTCGCGATTTCATCGACCGGGACGCCATACTGGTTGTGGACGGCCAGGAGATTCTCAATTTCGGCCGTCAGACAATTCCAACCTACCGGCCAGGCCACAGGCTGAACTCGGGGCCGTTCGGCACCATGGGCGTGGGCATGCCCTTCGGCGTGGGCGCCAAGGCCGCTCGACCCGACGCTCAAGTCGTGGTGCTGCATGGCGACGGCTCGTTTGGCCTCAATGCGATGGAACTCGATACAGCGGCCCGGCATGGCCTGCCGCTCCTCGTCGTCATCAGCCTGAACGGAGGGTGGACAGCCGATCCTACAAAGGTCAAGCCTGGCCGGGATCTCGGTTACACGCGTTTCGACAAGATGGCCGAATCCCTTGGTTGCTATGGCGAATATGTGGAGCGCCCAGAAGACATCAGGCCGGCTCTCGAACGTGGCGCCGTGGCAGTCTCGAAGGGGCAAACCGCCGTCATCAACGTCGTGACTGACTGGCGTGCGCAGTCCACCACCGCGAGTTTCACCGCTTATCGAACCTGAGGGGGTTCAGGTGGACCAGGCGCGCCCGCGCTGCTCGTCGGACCACAGCGAAATGGCGCGCCGTCGCCATCACCGACACATCGACCACGGAAGTAAAGTGCAGAAACGTGGGAGGGGCTGTCCAGCTCGGAAGCAGAAAACGTTCAAAAGTGGAGGAGACTATGGGCACGAACGACAAGACTGAAATCGACGCGATCAACCGCAGCCGGCCAACCCGGCGTAGCGTGATACTTGGATCGGCGGCGGCACTGGCGCTCTTTTCCTCGGCAGGCGCGCTTGCCGAGCAATGGCCGTCCCGGCCGATCGAACTGATCGTTCCGTTTGCGCCGGGAGGCGGCACCGATCTTCTGGCGCGGGCGCTGGCGGATGAACTTTCAAAGCAGTTTGACGTGCCCGTGCAAGTCGTCAATCGCGCGGGCGGTGGCGGCGTTGTCGGCTTCGAGGACATCAAGGCGGCAAAACCCGATGGCTATACGCTCGGCATTCTCACGGCGCAGTTGATCACGGCGAACCTGCGTGGCGTGATGAAAACGTCCTACAAGGACTTCGCGCCCGTGGCGATGCTGACGATTGACTATGCCGGCCTGAGCGTCCAGGCCAATTCCAAGTGGAAGACGCTGCCCGAGTTTCTGGACGCCGCAAAGGCCGATCCAGGTTCGATAACGGTTGGCAACGGCAGCCAGGGCGGCAGCTTCCATATGCTTGCCCGCAATCTGGAGGAAGCCGCGGGCGTGAAGTTCAAGCACGTGCCGTTCGATGGAGGACCGGCGGCCATCGTTCAGTTGCTTGGCGGACATATCGACAGCACCGTCAACGGTGTCACCGAGACGTTGCCCTACATCCAATCGGGACAGCTACGCATGCTCGCCGTGGCGGGAACGAAGCGATACCCTGAGCTGCCCGAAGTGGCGACGTCGGCCGAACTGGGCTATCCGCTCGATATCGCCACCTGGCGAGGTGTGGGAATGCCGAAGGACACGCCTGCCGAAATTGTTTCCAAGGTCTCCGACGCGGTTGCAAGCGCCGTGAAAAGCGAAAACTTCCTTGATTCAATGAAAAAGATCGGTGCCAACGTCGAATATATGAACTCCCCCGATCTGACAGCGTATCTCGCGAAGCAGGAAGAAGTTTACAAGAAGATATTCTGACATCCAAAGATCGCATTACATCGTCGATGATTCCAGAGAGTTTCGAAAATGAAACTAAATAAACCGGAATGCGCCGTAGCTGCCTCCATTGTTATTTTTGGTATCGCCATGGCTTGTTTCGGGAGTTTCTATGGCGTTGGCTCTCTTGAAAATATGGGGGCCGGGTATTTCCCGGTCCTCCTTGGCATTACCACTGCGGCTGCCGGCATCGCGGTCTTGCTTGAGGTCCGGCACTCGGACACTCCAGCGCCCGAAATTCCCTGGCGGGCCTTCATCTGTGTTTTCTCGGCGCTCCTGATCTGGGCTCTCCTGGTCGAGCACATCGGGCTGTTTCCAAGTTCAATGCTGCTCGTGATTCTCGGGTCGCTAGGGCGCAACAAGGTCAGGATGCGAGCCATGATCCTCACCGCGCTCATCGCCTCGGCTGCCTCCGTGGTGATTTTCATCGAGGGGTTCGAGCTTCCCCTGCGCGCTATTGCCTGGTGACGCGATGACGAATTCCCTTGTAAATCTCATGCATGGCTTCGGGCACGCCCTGACGCCTGAGGCTCTTCTATTCTGCCTGATCGGTGTAACGATCGGCACGCTTGTGGGCGTTCTGCCCGGCATCGGCGCGCTAGCCGCAATTTCGCTGAGTCTGCCGTTGACGTATTATGTCGATCCGCTGCTTGCGCTGATCATGTTGTCCGGCATTTTCTATGGAACCCAGTATGGCGGGTCGATCACGGCGATCCTGCTCAACCTCCCCGGGGAGCCGTCAACCGCGATCACTTGCCTTGATGCGCATCCGATGGCCAAGAAAGGTCGAGCGGGAGCCGCCCTGTTCATTACGGCTGGCGCTTCTTTCGTGGGTGGGACGCTTGCGCTCGTCCTGCTGGTTTGCTTCACGCCGTTTCTGGCGAGCATCGCGCTGCGCTTTTCCTCGGCCGACTACTTTGCGCTCATTCTCTTCTGCCTGATTGGGGCCTCGATGCTCGGGCTTGGGTCGCCGGTGAAAGGCTTCTCCATGGTAGCTGTGGGACTGCTGCTCGGCATGGTCGGGACGGATGTCACCACAGGGCAGGCACGCTTCACGCTGGGCGTCCCATCCTTGATCGACGGTGTCGATCTCGTAGCAATGATGATGGGGCTGTTCGGGGTGTCGGAGATCATTTCTACCTACCTGCACGAGGACGGCGCTTCAAAGCCCGAGCGGGTAACGCTCCGCTCACTCATCCCGACACGCCAGGAGGTACGGGAGTTGACGATGCCGACCCTGCGGGGTTCGGTTCTGGGTTCCGTGATCGGACTGCTGCCTGGCATGGGCGCCACTTTGGGAACCTTCATCGCCTACTCGATCGAGAAGCGCATTTCCCGCGATCCGTCTAAATTCGGCACCGGCGCGATCGAAGGGATCGCTTCGCCCGAGGCCTGCAACAATGCGACGGTCCAGGCCTCGTTCATCCCCATGCTCGGCATCGGAATCCCCAGCGGCGCGGTCATGGCGGTGCTGATGGGCGCGATGATGATTCATGGAATCCAGCCCGGACCGCTGATGATGGTGCAGCATGCGGATATTTTCTGGGGGGTGGTCGCGAGCATGTGGGTTGGAAACGTGATGCTGCTGGTTCTGAACATTCCGCTCATCGGCATATGGGTCAGACTGCTTTCTGTGCCTTCGCACATCCTGAGCCCCATCGTTCTGCTGGTGATGTGTATCGGTGTCTACAGCGTCAACAACAACGTCTTCGACATCTACACGATGATGATATTCGGAATCCTGGGCTACATATGCTCTTCCTTCGGGTATTCGCCGGCGCTTCTCATACTGGGGGTCATATTGTCCCCCATCCTAGAGGAGCATTTCCGACGCGCCCTGCTGATTTCGGATGGAGATTATTTCGTCTTCCTGCAGGAGCCGATCAGCGGCACGTTCATCGTTCTGGGCCTTATGATCGTTGCCCTGTCGCTGCGCGGCGGCGCATCGGCGCTGATCCTGAAGAGGCGCAATGCCCGGATCATCGATGAGTAGTCGCACCTTTTGCGACGCCTACTAGATCGAAAGGCAGAAGACGAGCGATTGTCGGGAGTCAGATATTGGTAAAGCCGTTGTTCGTAATGGTGGCGCCGAACGGTGCGCGCCGGACCAAGGCCGACCACCCGGCGCTCCCGATTTCAGCCAATGAACTGGCAAGCACTGCCGTCGAATGCCGTGCGGCAGGCGCCGCAGCCATGCACCTTCATATACGAGACCCGTTCGGCAGGCATAGTCTCGACGTCTCCGGATACGCCGAGGCCGTGCGCGTGGTTTCGACGGCGGTCCCCCGCCTCACGGTACAGGTCACGACAGAAGCGGCGTCCATTTGCACGGTGTGCGATCAAGAGCGGGTCCTTTCGGAGCTCAAACCGCATTATGCATCGGTTTCGATAGCGGAGATCTTGCGTGACGGTGAAGAAAGGGCGATCGAAATCGTCCAGCGCGCCATCGCTTCCGAAATCTCCATCCAGTACATTCTCTATTCGGCCGAAGACATTCGCACCCTCTCCGGCCTGCGCGGGCGGCTCTTCGATGACGATCGGCAGCCCAGTACCCTGCTTGTCGCCGGTCGGTACGGTGTCATCGACGACGCCACCGTGGATATGGTCGACGACCTCTACCGCGTTTTGAGCGCGGAAGGTCTCTCAGGCCAGGGCAAATGGATGGCTTGTGCTTTCGGTCGCGGGGAAATGGCTTGCCTGGAAGCCGTGATCGAACTGGGAGGGCATGTCCGTGTGGGATTCGAGAATGCGATAGTCGACGCCCATGGCAAGCTGGCTGTCAGCAATGCGGAGCGTGTCGCGAAAGTAGCGGAAATGGCCGCAACCGCCGGCCGGCCTTTGGCCGATGAACACCTGGCGCCGTCGGTTCTCGGATAAAGACCGCATATAGCGTTGCACCGGCCGTATGACCGTCTTGCATATTCGACGGCGTCATCAGGCGCACCCTAGAGTTGTCGTAACAACGTGTCGACCGTCCGAGACCGATACCCCGGCGAAAAAGGGAATAAGCCTTGCCTCATGATTCACGATCGCGCCACAGCGGCCGGGACCGGCGAAACGCAGTCGTCAATGAACCGATAATACCGATGATGCCTTCGCGGAAGCTCATGACACAGACCACGAAGATCATCCCTTGGATGATCGTCACCCAGGCGCCGAACGGGGCGAGGTAGTATTCCATAGTCGTCACGACCGTCGCACCGATGATCGGACCGAACATTGTTCCGATGCCGCCGACCAGCGTCATCATGACAACTTCGGCCGAGGTGGTGCCGACAACATCGACCAGGGACACCACCTGAAAGACCACCGATTTGAGACTGCCCGCCAAGCCCGAAAGCGCGGCCGACAGGGTAAAGAGAAGGATCTTGTAATGATTGACGCGATAGCCGAGCGACACCGCGCGATCCTCGTTCTCTCGTATTGCCCTGACTACTTGACCGAACGGCGAATGCACGATCCGGTAGGTGGCGAAAATGGCCGTCGTGACAACGGCCAGGACGATAAAGTAGAGAAGAAGGTCGTTCTCAAGCGGGACCAAACCGAATAGCTTGTTGCGCGGCAGGCCCTGCAAGCCGTCTTCGCCACCTGTAGCTTTAAGCTGGTTGCAGATGAAATACACAAGCTCGGACAATGCCAGCGTGATCATTGCAAAATAGACGCCGAGACGCCGGACTGCCAAGGCTCCGAACGCAAGCCCAAGCAGCGCCGCGGATGCAGTCGCCGCCAGAACTGCCAGTTCGGGCGTAAGCCCCCATTCTTTCAGAAGGTAACCGGCAACATAGGCCGCAGCCCCGAAATAGGCCGCATGACCAAATGAAAGAAGTCCTCCATAACCGAGCAGCAGGTTATAGGCGCACGCAAATAGCGCGAAGCAAAGAATTTTCATCGCGAATATGGGATAGACAAAGAATGGAGCAATCACGGCGATGATGGCAAGACCATACCAGAACAATCTCTTGGTCGAGGCTGAAAGTTCGCGCCACCAGCGCTCGCCATCTGGGCGCTCCAGATGCGCATCGATCTTCATGCCCCCCATCTTGCCGAACAGTCCTTCCGGACGCGCCACAAGCACCACGATCATCACGACGAAAATGACGACATATGCCGCCTGCGGGTAGAGGTACTTGGTAAGTCCCTCGATGAGACCAAGCGACAGGCCGGTTATCGCCGCGCCGCCGATCGAGCCCATGCCGCCGATGACTACGACGGCAAACACGACCAAGATGATCTCAACGCCCATATTCGGGCTAACCGAGAAAATGGGCGCTGCCAAAACGCCTGCAAGTGCCGCAAGCGCCACTCCTCCGCCATATGTCAGTGTGATCAGCAGCGGCACATTCACACCGAACGTGCCAACAAGAACCGGATTTTCTGTCGCCGCTCGCAAATAGGAACCGAGCTTGGTTTTCTCGATCGCAAGCCACACCAGAAAGCAGACCGCCAGAGAAAACGCGATGACCCAGCCGCGATAGATGGGCAGAATCATGAAACCGAAATCCCAGATACCGGAAAATTCCGCGGGAATTTCGTACCGAAGGCCGGCGCTGCCAAAATAAACGCGGGCCAGGCCCTGAATGATGAACGCCAGGCCGAAGGTCAGCAAAAGCCCGTAGAGATGGGCCTTGTCGTAGAGGTGTCGGATAAGCATCCTTTCAAGCGCGATGCCGAAGGCACCGGCCAGCAGCGGCGCAAGAAGCAGCGACCACCAGTAACCGAGCCCAAGATAGTTCAGCAGCATCCAGGAAATATACGCGCCCAGCATGTACTGCGCCCCGTGGGCGAAGTTAACGATGTTGAGCATACCGAAGATGATCGCGAGCCCAAGGCTCAGCATAGCATAGAATGCTCCGTTGATCAGACCGACGGTCAATTGAGCGAGGAGGGCATCCATTTGCTTTGTCCTTACGGGCACAGGGCCATCGAGGCATGGAACACCTCGATGGCCGTCGCCGGGATCGGTTTCAATAAAAGGGCTACTTGATCACACAGCCAGCGTCGGTGGCGCTACGAAAAGCCTTGTCGGCGGGAATGCGCGACACCACCTTGAGGAAGTCCCAATCGTATTTCGACTCATCCTCGGTCTTCACCTGGACGAGATAGCGATCAAAGGCCGCCCTGCCGTTTTCAAGGATGTGACCGTTTTTAGAGATCAGGCCGTCAATCGGCGCTTCCTTCATCTGCTTCAGGACCGCCTGGGTTTCGTCGGTGCCCGCAGCCTTCACCGCCTCTAGATAATGAGTAACCGCCGCGTAAAGCGCCGCGTGGCTTTCGTTCGGCATCTTCTTCATGCGGTCGAAATATCGATGAGCCCAAGCACGGCTGGACTCGTCCTGGTCCCAGTACCAAGTCTGGATAAACTGCAATCCGGCCAGATTTTTCAGCCCGATAGCCTTGATATCGGTCAGGAACAGGATCGGCGCCGCGATTTTCTGCTTGGCGGCGATGCCGAACTCCGTCGCCTGTTTCATCGACGTGACGAGGTCTGTCCCCGATTGAGCCAGTACGATGACATCGGCGCCAGAGGCCCGCGCCGAGAGCAGATAAGACGACATGTCCATGGTATTAAGTGGCACCAACACGCTGCCGACGACTTCGCCACCCGCCGCCTTGATCGCCGCGCGCGACACGTCTTCAAGCTGATGCCCGAAATTGTAGTCCACCGTGATGAAGAAGAAGGTGGTTCCCGGCTTGCCGGATGCAAGGGCGGTCATCAGCGACGCGCTGTTCGACCAGTTTTCGGCGCCCCACTGCTGGCCGTTCGGAGAACAGGCCTTGCCGATGATATCGGACGAGCTTGCCGTTGTATAAAGCGCTATCTTGTCGAGTTCACGCGCGATATCCTGGACGCCGAGAGCGATTGCGGAGGAGGCGAAATCGACGATGACGTTGACGCCCTCTTTCTCATACCATTCGCGTGCGATGGCGACACCGACATCGACCTTGTTCTGGTGATCGGCCACGAGCACCTCGATCGGGCGGCCGAGAACGCTTCCTCCGAAATCCTCCACCGCCATGCGCGTGGCGGTTACCGAACCGGGCCCACCGGAGTCAGCGAAGTTGCTGGACTGATCTCCCAGAACTCCAATCCGAATAGGACCGTCGGCCGCGATCGCTGGCGAAGCGGCTAAAGCGCTTCCCGCGATAAATGATGCGGCGATCAACGATCGTAACATGAGTTTCATTATCTTCCCTCCCGTTTGCTGTCAGTCTTCCGCTGGCCCTGGACCACCCATACGGCCTCCAGCCATGCTAAACTCCAAGATAGGAATGGAGCTTGGCCAGATTGTCCTCTATTTCATCATTGACGAGCATCTCGACGATCGACCCCTCGTGCACGATGTAGTGCCGGTCCGCGACCGTCTGCGCGAACCTAAAATTCTGCTCGACTAAAAGGATGGTGAAGCCGTCCTGCTTCAACCGCTCGATGGTCTTGCCGATCTGTTGCACGATGACCGGAGCTAGCCCTTCGGTCGGCTCATCCAGAAGAAGCAGCTTTGCGCCGGTGCGCAGAATGCGCCCAAGTGCAAGCATCTGCTGTTCGCCCCCAGACAGCTTCGTCCCGCGGCTCTTTTTTCTCTCCTCAAGATTGGGAAACAACTCGTAGATCTGCTCGACGGTCAGGCCGCCACGTTTCACTTGCGGTGGCAGAAGGAGGTTTTCCTCGGTAGAAAGGCTTGAGAATATTCCCCGTTCCTCGGGCACATATCCGATGCCCAAACAGGCAATCTTGCGCGAGGGAAGCCCAATCATCTCCACCCCGCCAAACATGACCGACCCTTTAGAATGGGCAAGAATACCCATCAGCGCGCGCATGATCGTGGATTTGCCGGCGCCGTTGCGTCCAAGTAGGGTAACGACTTCACCTGCATGAACATCGAAGTTCACACCATGCAGGACTGAGCCATCGCCATAGCCTCCCTCAAGGCCCCTTACCTGCAAAAGAGCAGGTGGCAAGGAAGGTGGGTCTGCTGCCATATCAAACATGACCGGCCCCGATATATGCCTCGATCACACGCGGATCGGCCGACACCGTGGCATAGTCGCCATGCGACAGGATTGCGCCGCGCGCCAGAACCGTGATGGTGTCCGACAGCGCAGCAACCACCGAGAGATTGTGCTCGACCATCAGAATTGTCCGATTTGCCGAAGATGTCCTGATCAGGTCCTCGATTAGTTTGATGTCCCCTTGGCTGACCCCGGCCATCGGTTCGTCCAGCAGCATCAATTCGGGATCGAGCGCCAGCGTGGTCGCAATCTCCAGCGCGCGCTTTCGCCCATAGGGCAGTTCGGCCGCTGCCCTGTCTGCGACGTCGGCCAGATTGACCGCCTCCAGCAGTTCCACGGCTCTTGCGTCAAGCGCATGGAGCGCCTTCTGCGGCCGCCAGAAATCGAAGTTATCGCCACGTTTGCGTTGCAGCGCGACTCGGACATTCTCGAGGACCGTCATATGGCCGAAAACGGCCGAGATTTGAAATGAACGAACCAGGCCCAAACGCGCGACATCTGCGGGGCGCATCCGGGTGATATCGCGCCCGCGGTAGGAAATCGTGCCACGGGAAGGTTGCAGGAATTTTGTAAGAAGATTGAAAAGGGTTGTCTTGCCCGCGCCATTCGGCCCGATCAATGCGTGAACAGAGCCGCGGCGGATATCGAGATCCACCTGATCGACAGCGCGGAAACCAGCAAAGTCTTTTCCAAGTCCGCGAGCCGAAAGTATTATGTCATTGTGCATTCAGCGCTCATCACCGGAGATTTATGGGACGCTTTTCAAGCGCGTTGCAGCACCGTCGGATTTGCGTCTTTCCGGGACAAGCACAGCGCTCCTAGAACGCCGGGTAACGCTAGCAGCAGCGATCGGCCGATCAATCGATGTTTGCAACAATTTCGCCAAATGAAATTCGCCCTGCGCATCCGTGAAGGATTCATTTCCTACTCGCCACGATGAGGGCCGCACCGGCTTGATCGAGCTGATCCGATAATGGGACGGTCTGCTTCCTCCTCAGGAAGAAGGAAGCCGGTGCAGTCGTAGAAACTGTGTCCGTGATAGTAGCTGTAACGACCGACGACGATGTTCGGGTTCGTGGCCTGCTTGTCGAGCGTGATGCCCCTGAAAGGAACAGCGGATGCGAACACGTTGGGTCTTGTCCATACCCTTTGACGACATACCCGCTCCAGAAGCACCGCACTGGTCTTGTCAAGCGGTTGGCCGGGCTCTAGGCCAGGGGCCGACCGCCGTCGACCGGAATGATAACACCGGTCACGAAACGAAGGTGGGTTGCGGCCGCCAATACGGCCTCGGCGACATCGTCGGGCGTGCCCAGTCGCCCCAGCGGCGTCCGGTTTGCCTGTTCGTCCCGCCAGGATTCGTCGCGACCCTTGATAAAGTCGGTGTCGACGACGCCGGGCGAGACCGACACGACCCTGATTCTCGGGGCCAGGGCACGCGCCAGCGACTTGGTCAAATTGTCGACAGCGGCTTTCGACGCACAATAGGCGACGTTGCTTCCCATGGCTGTGACCCCTGCGATCGACGAGATGTTGACGACAACCCCGCTGCCGGTGCGGTCGAGCATCGGCCGCATGGCCCGCGTCGCAGCGATCACACCGCGCACGTTGACGCTGAAAATGCGGTCGATCAATTCGTCGTCCAGGCTGTCGAGGTCCGGGTGTGGCACGAAGCGGGTTGTCCCGGCGCAATTGACCAAGACATCCAGCCGGCCAACGCTTTTCTCGATCTGCCCGGCAAGACGCGCGAGGCAGTCACTGTCCGTCACGGTCGCCTCGGCGACAAAGTGACCGCCGGGCGCCAGTGAGGAAACCAGATCGTCGGCCACCTGCCGCGAACGGTTGTAGCCGATGACAACCGAAGCCCCTTCCGCAGCAAGCCTGGATACAATCCGCGCGCCGATACCGCCGGTTGCTCCGGTGACCAGGGCGACCTTGCCCGTGAGTGTGCCTGTCATGGCCGTCTCCTGAGTGTCAAACCCCGGTGCTTCGCTTATGGGCGGCCAGCGCCATGAGATTGCGGTCGCGCCAGGCGCTGCGTTCGGCGAGTTGGGATGCGGACAACTTTTCGCGGCGCGCTTCCTCGGCCTTGGCAATCAGCCCTTCCGACCAGGGGGCTGGATCGCGCCTGGCGAGGGCGATCGAATGGTAGAGCGGTCCCAGACGTCTCGCATAGTCCGCGATCCCGCCGGGCGCATTCAGGTCGATCGTCTCGAAAGGCCCCATGAAGGACCACCGGCAGCCGAGCCCATGCGACACCGTAAGATCAATATCAGCGGCACTTGCCACGCCCTCCTCGAGCAGGGCCCAGGCTTCGTTCAGCAATGCCCCCTGAAGCCGGTTAAGGACGAACCCTTCGACTTCCTTGCGCACGATGACCGCAGCCTGCCCCATGGCCTGCATCTGCACCCGCAGCCACGCAACGGCCTCCGCGTCGGTCCAGGACGCCGGGACCAGTTCCACCAACGGGATCAAATGCGGTGGATTGACGGGATGAGCGACAAGAAAACGCCGGCGGTTGGCACAGGACCCGGTGAAGGCCGAGGCCGGAATGCCGGAGCTGGAGCTGCCTACGACCGCTTCGGGCCGCATCGCCCGGTCAATCTCCAGACAGACCGCCTCCTTGATGTTGCGCGCTTCCAGAACCGACTCCTGGATGTAGTCGGCGTCCGCTACCGCACCCTCCAGCGTATCGACAACGTGCAGCCGCCGCATGACTGCATCGACGGCATCGACCAGCCCGGCCTCTTGCATATCGGCAAGACTGGCCCGGATCTTGTCGAGCACCGCGGCGCGGATGTCGGCGCTGCCGTCATAGATGATCACATCATGGCCGGCCCTGGCGAAGACGATCGCCCAGCCACGGCCGACCAGTCCGGCACCGACAATGGCGACCTTGCGGATTGCATCCATCATTGCACCCGCGATGTCTCGCCGTCCGCGAGGCAAATTTCGGTGATCCGCAGGCCATCCTGAGTGATGCGGGACGGGAACCGGTCCTTCAGCCGCTCTTCGTGGACGGGAATGACCCGCCGCGCTTCATGGCCCACCTGCTTCATCATCTCCTCGGTGGCGAGAACGAGATTGGTCTGGCTGCCGACCGCAAGCCCCACCGGAACGTAGAGCGTCTCGATGTCGACGGCAGCTCCCGAGCCCTCGATGTTGTCGAAGACGTAGACCAGATCGCCAGCCAGCACCCAAGTGTCGTCCTTGCCGTTGCGTATGGTGACCCACATCGATCCGTAGGTATGGCTGTCAAAGGCGGCATGGAGATCGATGTCGGGCAGGACGTCCTGTTTCGCTCCGTCGATCGTCACCAACCGCTTCTGACGGGCCAGGTCGACGCCGCGCACGATGTCGCCGGGGTCGACGGCTACGTTCATCCAGCGCATGCGATCCGGCAGCGACATCGCCCAGACCCACTTCGCGATCTCCCTCTCCTGGATGTAGAAGGTCGCATTCGGGAAGTCCTCGACATTGCCGAAATGGTCGAAATGCGCGTGCGTGACGAAAACCGTGTCGACGTTCTTGGGCGAGAGGCCGATTTCGCCAAGAACGGCCTCTGGCGAGTGCCAGTTCTCGACGCCAAATTTGTCTGCGAGATGCTTGCCGTAGTCCTTGTTGTTGTAACCGACATCGACCATCGCGACGCGACCGTTGCCCTTGATCAGCGCGTAGCAGTAGGGAAGCTTGACGTAACCCTGGTTGTGGGCGCCGTAGAGCACGCCGCTCTTGTGGTAGTTGCTGACATAGCTATACTCAAGCACCCAGATCGAATATTGGCCCATTGCTTCCTCCCTGTTGTCGCCAACGCTGCGCACAGCTGCAGCAGGCGTGATTGAAATCGACCGGCGTCATACCGGCCCGCGGTTCCGACGCCGCCTGTAGCCCGGCGTAGGCGCGTTTGATCCTCTGCCCAGCCCGGTCGAGCTCCTGCTGCCAGTCGCGCCGCAGTCGGACCGAACCGAAATCGTCCAGGACCTCGCCCAGCGTCGCATGAGCGGCCCGCAGACGCGCGCAATGGCTTTCGAGCCCATGCGGCGCCTGCAAGGCGCCCAGCCGCTGCTCCATCTCCGTCCACCGTTCGCGGGCCACCGGGATGTCAGGCAGGTCGAGCACGTCGCGGCGTCCGCCGGCCTGAGCCAGGACCAGCAGGCCGGCGAGTTGGCCGATCAGCCGGCGCAGGCCTTCGTAGACGGGGCGGGTTGCCACGACGTAGCGGACGATGGCTTCGTCGGCCAACGCGGCATCGTGGATGGCCGCGACGGGTTCCTCGCTTCCGGTGACGGAGACATGGGGCGCCGCGACGACCTCGCAGTCATAACGGTGGACGCTTACCGCCCGCTCGAAGAAGCGCTTTCCGGAGATATCAGCCATGGTGCCTTTTTCGCGTCGTCGCGCGCTCGATCACCGCGCCGGGCGGGATTAGTTGGACGATCGGTTCCCGGCCGGAATTCGTGCTCAATTCCTTCGCCAGGCTGACCGTGGCCTCGAGCATCTGGTCGATGGGCTGCCGGACGGTCGTCAGCCCGTGTGAGGGCCAGTGGGCCATCTCGATATCGTCGAAGCCGACGATCGAAATGTCGTCCGGCACGCCGAGGGCCAGCTCTCGCCGCACGCCGTCGAGAAAGCCGATGGCGAGAATATCGTTGGCGCAGAAAACACCGTCGGGAACCTCTTTCAGGTCACGTAGCTTGCGCGCCGCTTCGTAGCCGGCATGATAGCTGAACTGGCCTGCCTCGATAACCGCCGGCGCGGCGAGGCCGCGCTCGACGGCGCGTTCGCTGAAGCCCCTGTGGCGCGCGACATTGGTGGAGGCATCGGGCAAGGCGGCGATGTAGGCCAGGCGCCGGTGGCCGGTGTCGACGAGATAGTCGGCGATGCTGCGGCCGCCGCGTATGTTGTCGCAGGAAATGCCGAACGCGTGGTCGTCGGCCGAGAGCCGGTTGAAAAAGATCACCGGAGTGCCGGCCCTACGGCATTCCTGCGCGGCCGCCGAAGACAAGGTGGCCGCCAGGATGATGGCAAGATCTGGCTGGTAGTTGAGCAGCAGGCGTAGCGCCTGGTCGACGTCTCCCGACTGGTCGGCGGCGACGAGCATCACGTTCATGTCGATGGCGCGAAGGGCGGTGGTCAGCCGCGTCAGCACTTCCGGATAGAACGGGTTCTTGATGTCCGCGACGACGATGCCCACGATACGCGTCCTCTTGGTGATGAGGCTGCGCGCGAAAGGATTCGGCGAATAGCCGATCTCCCTCGCACGGTTCAGCACCAGATCCCGCGTATCCTTGGCGATCACGGCATCGGCGTGAAAGGCCCTGGATACGGTCGAAACAGACATGCCGAGATCGCGCGCCAGATCCTTCACGGTCAGGCGGGGCTTGCTGTTCTTGTTGCGGGCAATGATCGACATGAAAACTCCGTTGGCGCGCTTGCTTAGGCCTGGTTGCGACCTCCATAGCGGCGGACCCGGATGTTCGCCTGCTCGGCATGCCCATAGAACCCCTCGAGGACACACAGGCGCGAACAGTACTCGCCTATCATGGCGCTCGCTTCGTCGGTCAGGACGCGCTGATAGGTGCAGGTCTTGATGAACTTGCCAACCCACAAACCGCCTGTGTAGCGGGCCGCCTTCTTGGTGGGCAGCGTATGGTTGGTGCCGATGACCTTGTCGCCATAGGCAACATTCGTGCGCGGTCCCAAAAACAGAGCGCCGTAATTGCGCATGTTGTCGAGGAAGTAGTCCGGATCGCGCGTCATGACCTGGACGTGCTCGGATGCGATCCGGTCGGCCTCCGCGACCATCTCCTCATAGGAAGCGCAGACAATCACTTCGCCATAGTCCGCCCATGCCTTGGCGGCGATCTCGGCGGTCGGCAGGATCTTCAGCTGCCGCTCGATCTCGGCCAGGGTGTCGCGCGCGAGCTTCTCCGAGTTTGTCAAAAGCACGGCGGGACTGGTTGGCCCGTGCTCGGCCTGGCCGAGCAGATCGGTCGCGCAGATCTCACCGTCGACACTGTCGTCGGCTATGACCAGCGTCTCGGTCGGGCCGGCGAACAGGTCGATGCCGATGCGGCCGTACAATTGCCGCTTGGCTTCAGCGACGAAGGCATTGCCAGGACCGACGAGCATGTCGACGCGGCCGATGGTTTCGGTTCCGAGCGCCATGGCGCCGACGGCCTGCACACCGCCCAGAACGTAGATCTCGTCCGCGCCGGCCATGTGCATTGCGGCCACGATAGCCGGATGCGGACCGCCCTGGAACGGCGGCGCGCAGGCGATGATCTTCTTCACCCCGGCGACCTTGGCCGTCACCACGCTCATATGCGCGGAGGCGACCATCGGGTATTTCCCGCCAGGCACGTAGCAGCCGACTGTTTCCACCGGAATGTTCTTGTGGCCGAGGACAACGCCGGGAAGCGTTTCCACTTCGAGGTCCTGCAAGCAGGCGCGCTGCTTCTCGGCGAAATTGCGAACCTGGGCCTGGGCGAAGCGAATATCCTCGATGTCGCTTGCCGACACCTTGGACATCGCCTGCTCGATCTCGCTGTCGCTGAGCCGGAAGGTGGGCGGCGACCATTTGTCGAAACGCTCCGACAACTCCCGGACAGCGGTATCGCCTCGCTTTTCTATGTCGGCAAGGATCGTTTCGACGGTCGTCCGGACGGCCGCATCGCTCTGGGCGACAGCTTCGGGATCCCTGCCCCGCTTCAGAAAAGTCGGCATATTCTCATCCTTATGTTGAGTCAGGTGGGCGGCAGGATGCCGTCCACCTGTTGCATTGCTGATCGTCAGGGTTTTACCGTCGGCTCGATCTTGGTGAGCTTGTATTCGTCGGCCGGAGCCTTGCACGACGAGCAGTTGATGCCGGGCGCATCGGGCGCCTGCTTCACGTCCGCGGGCAACGCCTGAATGGTCGCTCCTGGCGTTGGCTTGCCCTCGAGCGCCGACTGCAGCGACAGCTCCGGCAGCAAATCGGGATTGAAGACCTCGGTGACGAAGGAACTCGGGACCTTGTCGGACGGGAAAGCATTGCACCCGTCGGCGAACGTATCGCCCTTGCAAGGTTTGACTTGATCCGCTGGCACCCATGGCAGCGGATACTCGATGTTCATCGGCTTCAGGTCGCGCTTCTTGGTCAGGATCTCCATCATCAGCTTGAAGGCATAGCCTGACGTAGCAGGCGGCGAACCGGCGGATACACCCTTGAGACCCATGCCTTGCATCTTCGGGTCTGCCAGTCCGAGACGAAAACCATCCGAGTTCTCGCCGGTCATCGGAACCAGTTTGTTGCCCTTGTCGAGCAGCGCTTGTACGGCGCCGTATTCGCCCGCCTGAGCCCAGATGCCGTCGACGTCGGGATGCGCGGCGAGAGCCTTGGCTGTCTCCTGCTGTGTGGTGCGGTCATCCCAGTAGGAGTAGTACTCCGCGACGACCTTGATGCCGGGATACTGGTTGAAAATGTGCATCGCGCCGTCGGTGTGGCGCTTATCCACCGAGTTGCCCGGGACGCCACGGCTCAGGAAGATCTTGCCCTTGCCTCCCAGGATATTGACCAAGGCCTGAGCGGTGTTCTCGCCGAAGCCTGCGGTGATATAGCTGACATTGTATGCGCAAGGCTCGGTCACCGTGGCGTCGTACATGAAGAAGAGCACGCCCTTCTGGCAGCCGCGATGGACCGTGCGGTTCAGCGCCGTCGAGGAGATCGGGAAGCTGATGATGCCGTCGGCGCCAGCCTGTATCATGCTTTCATAGGCGGAGATCTGAGCCTGGGGGTCGGTTCCCGAGATGACTTCCTTCAGCTCCACCGTCTTGTCGTAGGGCGGCGTCTGCGCCAACGCCTTGACGATGTTCGCAGCCTCCGACTGCCACGAATTGCCGCTGTAGCTCAGCGACAGATATATCTTGAACTTCTTGTCCTGCGCTTGGGCATGGTCGACAACCGTCCCAACGCCCATGGCGGTGGCAAGCGTCAGCGACGCGGCCAGTCCCAGTCTTTTTAACAGCCTCATTTCGATCAACCTCCCGTTGGAATTTGGCCCCTGCAGGTGCCGGACCAGAGCTTGTGAGAACGTTCTCACAATTGGACAAAACACATTTCACGCACAGGCATGGTCACCTCCTCCGCGTCAGCATTCGATTTCCGAGATCGGCCAGGAATTCACCGCGCAGCACCAGCAGGGCGGCGACAATGATTGCGCCCTCTATGACGGTGCGCCATCCCTCGTTGAGGCCGATAGCGGAGATAACGGTGCCAAGTGTCGTCAGAAGAATTGCGCCGCCGACCGTCCCGATGAAAGTTCCGCTGCCGCCGAGGATCGAGGAGCCGCCGACGACGACGGCAGCGATGGAAGGCAGCATGTAGCTGTCGCCCATCCTCAGCGTCGCCCCGTTCGAATAGCCCACCAGCATCATGCCGACGAACCCTGCGCAGGTGGCACTGATCGCATAGGGGACGAGCTCGAGCCGATTGACAGCGATGCCGGCGATGAGGGCGGCGTTCCTGTTGGTGCCAAGGGCGTAGAGCCGGCGGCCGAGCGCAGTGAAGTTCTGCAGGAACCAGCCGAACAGGATGAAAGCGACGGTGAAGTAGATGACCAGCGGCACGCCGAGGAACCATTCCTTCATCAGCCACAGCAAGACGGACGGGGAACCCCCGCGCGGCGTCCCGCTGGTATAGCCGAGCGCCACCGACGCCACGACGATCGAGGTCGCCATGGTCATGATGAAGGGAGGAACCTTCAGCCAGACAATCCCCAGTCCGCTGATCGTGCCGACCAGCGCGCAAATGACCAGAATGGCCGGCAGCATGTACCAGATGCCGGCGTTGCCGTTACCAATCCAGGTCGTCGTCAACACGCCGCCGAGCGTGATGAGGGCGGGGACCGATAGGTCAAGCCCGCCGATCAGGATGACGAGCCCTTGCCCGAACGACAAGACGATCAGGAAGGACGCGAGGATAAGAACCGTCAGCACCTGATCCCAGGAACCCAGCGCCGGACTGATGAAGCGCGAGCACACCACAAGCACGATGCTCAGCCCAAACACCACGAGCGTATTGACCACCTCCCGGTCGAGCCTTTGCCTGCCGCGCCGGTCGGAATCGGCCTCGAAACGCGTCGCGACGTCCTTATGCGCGTTCACCGGATCTCTTCCTTCTTGAGCAGGCGCGCCACGGCGCTACCGAACACGATCGCAAGCACCAGCACGAAACCTTGGAATATGCCGGTGTAGAAGGACGAGACCCCACCCGAGAAAAGCACCTTCTGCAAAAGCATCAGCGTACCGGCGCCCACGATCGAGCCAATGAGGCTGCCCCGGCCGCCGCTCAACGGCGTGCCGCCGAGCGCCACCGCGGCAAAGGTGAGCATCAGGAATGGCGTGCCGGCTGTCGGATTTCCTGTCGCCGTCTGGGCGCTCAGCATGAAGCCGGCGACGCCGTAGAGGATGCCGGCGCCGACAAAGGCCGTGATGCGTACCCCTGCCACGGGCACGCCGGAGAAGCGAGCCGACTGCTCGTCGGCTCCGATCGCATAGAGGCCGATTCCGGTATTGGTCCGCCTGAAGGCAAGCCAAAGCGCGATGGCGGCAACCAGAAACAGCCCGGCGATCGGGATGATGCCGAACAGGGTGTCGGTCAGCGTATAGGTGACGAAGTCGGCAACCATACCGCCAGGCGCGTCCAGGATAACCAGCGCGAGCCCCTGGCAGACGATCATCGTGCCGAGCGTCGCCGCGATGGTCTGAAGTCCAAGCCTGGCCACGAGAATGCCGTTGATTGCACCGACGGCAGCGCCGATCGCGCAGCACATCAGGAGGCTGGCCAGTGCACCGCCCGGACCATCCAACGGATAGACCGCCATAAGCACATTGGTCAGCGAGACGACGCCCGCGACGGACAGGTCGAAGCCGCGGCTGATGACGACCAGCGTCTCGCCCGCTGCCGCGAGCGCCAATGGCGTCGAGTTGTTGACGAGGTCGGTGAAGGTGTAGACCGAAAGCGCATCCGGTTGCCAGAACGCGTAGAGCGCATAAAGCAGGACATAGATCATCGCCACGATGCCGGTGCCGCTGATGACAGCCCTCCATAACGCGGAGCGGCGGCGCGCGGGATTTGCCTGGACCGCGGTCATGCGGCCACTCCATTCACCGCGCCCGCAGCGTGGCCGATCAGCGCGCCGACGATAGTCGGCTCATCGATGGCATCGCCTTGATATTCGGCGAAGACGCGGCCGCCATAGAGCACCATGCAGCGATGCGCGAGATGGACGAGTTCCGGCAGTTCGGACGAGTAAAAGAGCACCGAGCCGCCATCGGCGGCGAACTTCCGGATCGCCTCGTAGATCGACTGCTTGGTTCCGACGTCAACTCCACGCGTCGGATCGAAAAGCAGTAGAGTGCGCGCGCCCGTCATCATGACGCGCGCCAGGAGCGCCTTCTGCTGGTTGCCACCGGAAAGCTCGTCGATCTTGAACTGCAGATAGCGCTCCTGCAGTTCGACCGCCTCAGCGGTTTTTTTTGCAATGCGACGCTCGCTGGCCGGCCAGACGACGCCGCCCTGCGCGATACGCGAAATGATAGGCAACACCATGTTGCTGGCGGTGCTGAGGCCGGCGAAAATCCCTTCCGACTTGCGGTCCTCCGGCAGGTAGGCAAGGCCGTTGCCGAAATGAAGCGCGGCGCCCGGGCCGGTGATCTGGGCGGGCATGCCGTCGATCTCGATGCCGCCGCTTTTCGCTTTGGAGAGGCCGATCATCGTCCTGAACAGGTCGCGCTGCCCTTGCCCCTCGAGCGCGGCGATGCCGACGATCTCACCTCGCCTGACATCAAACGACACGTCGCGCAAGATGCCGCCGGAGAGGCCCCGAACACTGAGCGCGACGGGCGCGGTGTCGGGGATCGAGGGCTGCGAGGCGGTCGTCTCACGCGCGCTGCGGCCGACCATCATCTCGAAAATGTTCTCATCCGAAGCGCCGGACAACTCGACCGTGCCGATGCTGCGGCCATTGCGCAGGATGGTGGCGCGCGAACATAGGGTGCGCACCTCGCCGAGGCGGTGGGAAATGTAGAGGATGGCGGTCTGCAGGTTCTTCTGCCGGCGCACGAGCTCAAACAGCCATTCGACGTCCGCCAGCGCGGCCGTCGGCTCATCGAGGATCAGCAGCTTCGAGGCATGGGTGAAGGCGCGCACGATCTCAAGCCGCTGACGATCCGAAAGCGAAAGCACGCCGGCCGGCGTGTCGGGATGAAAGTGGGAGAGACCGTAGTCGTTAAGAATCTTGCCAGCTGATGCCGTGGCGGTGCGGCGCGAGACGAGACCTAGCTTGCCCTTGGGCATTTTCGGCAGCACGAGATTCTCGGCGATGCTGAGATTCGGCAGCAGGCTGAGTTCCTGAAAGGCCGTCGCCACGCCCTGCGCCCGCGCATTAACGATGCCATGCGGCGCGTAAGGCTTGCCGAAGATCGACATGGATCCGCCGTCAGGCGTCACGACGCCGCTGAGGATTTTCACGAGCGTCGATTTGCCGGCGCCGTTCTCGCCCAACAGCGCATGGACTTCGCCTGGCCGCAGATCAATGGAGACGGAATCGAGTGCGACTGTCGGTCCGTAGGATTTTGCAATGTTCGCGATGCGAACAGCCAGCCGGATCTCGTCGGTACCCATACCTCCTCCCGAAAGGTAAGTCCGCCGCAGCGGTGAGAACGTTCTCTGAGAACGTTCTCACTAATCCACAGGCACCGCCGGTTTGTCAATTGTGAATCGTTCATTCTTTACCCTACGGACCAGGCTCCCGATCTCCGGGCGGCACTTTGTCGTCTTGGGAAGTGGCCGAGCCGGCGCCTTTTTTCCGGGGTTGGTCTGGGGTCGCACGCCGGGATGGATTCTGCCCATCGGACTGATGCGTTTTCTCATTCACCTCGCCTGAAGGGCGCGTCAGGCCTTGCCCGGACGCCGGCGGCTTGTTGCCTGCGGCGTCCTGGGAGAATGAATCGGCGGGATCGCCGTCGCTCCTGGCAGGATATTTGGTGGCACCAGTTTCGCGGCGATTTTCGTGTCCAGTCATGGGCCGATCCTCCTTTGGCACAGTCATAACCTGGTTTCGACCGGCAGGTTCCAGCGGCTAAGCCGGAAGCGCGGATTTGAATCCGCCGCCGCCCCTATGGCCGGAAACCAATTTGGCGGCGTTGCGTTGACCCCGCGGGATCAGATCCCCCAACAGCTTCGGAGAAAATCCATGCTCGACCGCAGCGGAAGCGCCGTCCTGACGACCGACAGTCTCTGATAACGAGCAGCAACATGGCTCGCATCGAGCGCGGACATTGTTTCTGCGGTGCCGTCACGGCGGTGATGGAAGGAGAGCCCTTCTGGATCTGCTTCGACCATGACGACGATTGCCGACGGGCGATCGGCGGACCTATGACCATCTGGATCGGCTATCGTCCGCACCAAGTCGAACTGACCGCCGGGAAGCCGAAGACCTTTTCGAAGACGAAGGGGGTCGTTCGCTCCTTCTGCGCCGATTGCGGTACCTCGATCTTCTATGCCGACGAAGGCCTGCCTGACGAACTCTATGTCTCGATCGGCTTCATGGACGCGCCGGAGCGGTTTCCGCCACAGGCACAGGCCTATTGGGATATGCGCCTGCCATTCATCGAAATGGCCGACGGCTTGCCCCGCGTCGACGGCTACACGAGGCGCCGCGATCCAGCCCTGGGCAATCCGCGCGACCGTTGATGGCCCTCAAACAGAACCGCTCTACTACAAGGCCCAGGCTATTGCCCGATCAGGGTCAGGCCGAAGAGAATGGCCAGCCACAGGCCCACCGCCGCGACCGCAAGCCTGGGGAGGATGCCCTCGCCCGCCAGATGCATGAACAGCAGCGCGATCACCACTGTCTTGGCGGCCGCCGCGGCGAGGTTGATCGCGGAATTGAATCCGCCAAGGTCGAGAAACGAAGAGCCGACGGTAAGCGCCAGCAAGGCGAGCAGCGCGAGATAGGCGAATGTGAGCTTGGCGAGGTCGCTCATCGTCGTCAGGCCCGGTTGATCAGATAGAGGACCGGGAACAGGAACACCCAGACGATGTCGACGAAATGCCAATAGAGTCCGATCGCCTGCACGCGGCGCGCCCGGCTGGCCTGCGCGCTCCCCGGCCAGAGCAACAGCATGCCGGCGATCACCGCGATGCCGCCTATCAGATGCAGCGCGTGCAGCGATGTCATGGCGAAATAGAGCGCGAAGAAGAACTCGGCATGGGCCGGATCGGGGCCTGCGAAGCTGAATGGCGCGCCAAGCACCGGCGCCAGGCCCTCGCTGAATTCCTTGCCGTATTCGATCGCCTTGATCACCAGGAACATGCAGCCAAGCAGGCTCGTGGACATCAGGGCCCAGAAGGCGGGCCGCCAACGCCGCGCCGCGGTGAACATATGGGCAAGTGCCATCGCGAAACTGCTGGTGATCAGGACCGCCGTATTCAGCGTGCCGAGTGGCAATGACAGATGCTGTGACGCCGCGGCGAATGCCGCACCATAGCTTAATCGGGCGTAGAGGAACACCAGCACGATCGCGCCGAACAGCATCGCCTCGGAGCCGATGAAAATCCACATGCCGAACGCATCGGCGGCCTTCTCGCGGGCCCGTGTGTCGAAGGCAATGCTTTCGGTCGACCCGCTCATGAGGCTTCGTCCCTGTGCGGGCTGAACGTCTCGTGCCTCAGGCCTTTCATGGCATAGTCATAGGCCGGCCGCCTGACCACCGGCACGATGTCGAAATTATGCGGGGGCGGCGGCGAAGCCGTCTGCCATTCAAGGCCGGTCGCGCCCCACGGGTTGGCCGGCGCCCGCGCGCCGCGAAACAGCGACCAGCCAAGATAGAGCAGCGGCATCAGGTAGCCGACGGCCAGCACGACTGCACCGGCGGAGGACAATACGTGCCAGAACTGAAACTCCGGCGGGTAGGTGTGATAGCGCCGCGGCATGCCGAGAAAACCGAGCACGAATTGCGGAAAGAAAGTCAGGTTGAAGCCGAGGAAGGTCACGGTCGCGGCGATGCGGCCCCAGGTTTCGGAATAGACGCGGCCGGTGATCTTCGGCCACCAGAAATGCAATCCCGCCATATAGGCCGTCACCATGCCGCCAACCATGATGTAATGGAAATGCGCCACGACGAAATAGGTGTCATGAACGTGGACGTCGACGGCGAGAGCGGCCAGGAACAGGCCGGCCAGCCCCCCGAAAGTGAACAGCGCCAGGAAAAACAGCGCATAAAGCATGGGCGTCTCGAAAGTGATCTCGCCCTTGCGCAGCGTCAGGGTCCAGTTGAACACTTTTATCGCCGAGGGGATCGCGACGCAGAACGACAGGAACGAGAACACGATGCCGGCATAGGCCGACTGGCCTGATACGAACATATGGTGACCCCAGACCAGGAAGCCGAACACGGCAATCGCCATCGAAGACATTGCCACCGCCTTGTAGCCGAACAGCGGGCGCTTGCTGAAGCAGGGCAGCACTTCGGAAACAACGCCCATGCCGGGCAGGATCATGATGTAGACCGCGGGGTGCGAGTAGAACCAGAACAGATGCTGGAACAGCAGCGGGTCGCCGCCCAGAGCGGGATTGAAGATGCCGATACCGAAGGCACGCTCCAGCACGATCAGGATCAGCGAGGCGGCCAGCACCGGCGTCGCCAGCACCATGACCAGCGCGGTGGCATACATCGTCCAGACGAAGATCGGCAGCCTGAACCAGGTCAGCCCCGGCGCCCGTAGCGTGTGGACGGTGACGATGAAATTGATGCCGGTCATGATAGTCGAGAAGCCGACGATGAAGACGCCCAGCGCGGCCATCGATACGAAGCCGTTGGCATAGAGCGTGGAGAGCGGCGTGTAGAAGGTCCACCCCGTGTCGACCCCGCCGGCGAGCACCGCGGCCAGGGCAAAGGCGCTGCCGAAGATGAACACGTACCAGCTGGCGAGATTGAGCCGCGGAAAAGCGAGATCGCGCGCGCCGATCATCAGCGGCAGCAGGAAATTGCCGAGCGTCGCGGGGATCGACGGCACCAGGAAGAACCACACCATGATGATGCCATGCAGGGAAAACAGCCTGTTATAGACATCGTCCGACACCAGATCGCCCGCAGGCGACGCGAGTTCGATCCGCATCATCACGGCGAAGGCGCCGCCAAGAAAGAAGAATGCCGTCAGCGACATCAAGTAGAGCCAGGCGACGCGCTTGTGGTCGGTGGTCAAGAGCCAGGCGGCAGGTCCGGCCTCCCCATGCAGATAGCTCGACGGCGCCAAGGCTTGCCTGCTCATTGGGTCGCCCCGCTTTCCCTGGTTGCCCGCGGTGACAGGGATTTCAGGTAAGCCAAAAGCATCTGCAACTCCTGCTCGTCGACAAGACCATCGAAACTCGGCATCACGGGCTCATATCCTGCGGCGATCTCCTTCTTCGGATTGAGGATGGAATCGCGCAGATAGCGTTCGTCGGCAATGACGGTCTGTTGATTGTCAAGGGCCACCGGCCGTCCGAAGACCCCGGCCAGATCCGGCGCCCTCACCTTGCTGGAATTGCCATGGCAGCCGGAGCAGCCGAGCGCGCGGAAGAGTTTTTCGCCGTCGGCCGCAAGCGTTTCACCCTGGCCCTGGTTGCCCAGCCACGCCGCATATTCTTGCGGCGGCATCACGGTCACCCAGCCGCCCATCTCCGAATGCTGGGTGCCGCAATATTGCGCGCAGAACAAATGATACCGTCCGGGCTCGCTGGCGATGAACCAGACATGCGTCGTGCGTCCCGGCACCGCGTCCTGTTTGACCCGGAAGGCAGGTACGAAGAATGAGTGGATCACGTCCTGCGATGCCAGCGACACGATCACCGCCTTGCCGACCGGCACATGCAGTTCGTTGATTTCACGCTGACCGCCAGGATGACGAAACTCCCACATCCATTGCTTGCCGAGGCCGGCGATCTCGAGCGCGTCGAGCGGCGGATGCTCGCGGCGCAGGAACAGCACGGCTCCCCATCCGAAGATGGTGAAAGCGATCAGCAGGCTGGCGACTGTCCAGGTGACCTCGAGCGGCGTGCTGCGCGCACGCTCCCCCGTTCGTTCCACCTTGGAGCCGGCGCGATATTTGATCGCGTAGAAAACGACCAGGCTGGTCAAGAAGACGCCCAGCGCGACGGTGAAGGCAAGCAGGACGTAGAACAGCGCGTCGACACTGCTGGCAATCGAGGAGGCCTCCGGCGGCGTAAAGGGGATGCCGAACGTCAAATCGGCCTCCTTCGCGAAAGTACGAGGATAGTGGCGCCAAGGCCAAGCAGCGTCGCCATGCCTGTCACTTTCACGACTGCCCAGATCGCTGGCGTGTACTGGCCCTTTGACGCGTCGAAGCCGGCACACAGCAGAAAGACGTGATCGGCGATGGAGCCAAGCCGCCGGGCCGACGCCTCGACCAGGGCAAGCCTGAGGTCCCGCGGCTCGAAGCTCAGCGCCGGAAGGACTTGCGCGATCCGGCCCTGCGGCGTTAGCGCGATGACCGCGATCGGGTGGACATATTGCGAGATCCGGTCGCGCCGATCGAATGTGATCCCGGCCTCCGCGGCAAGGGCCGCGCCAGCGCCATCCTCGCTGGTCAGGAAGCGCCACGCGGACAACCCTGCCTGACCGGCGGAACGCCCGACCTCGGTTCGCACCGACGCCGCATCCGCGCTGGTCTCGGAAGCATCTATCGAGACGAAGAGAGCATGGTAGGTCGCAGGATCGAGGCCGGTCTTGTTCAGATCCGAGGCAACCGCCTGCTGGGTCACGCCGCAGAGGTTGGGGCATTTGTCGTAACCGAAGATGAGCAGCGCCGGCCGCCCGCCGAGGATGCCGGAAAGCGTCTGCCGTCCGCCCGAAGCCTCGCGGAAGACCGTGTCGAGGCTGAGTTGCGCGCCGATCTGCGGGTCGAAAGCCGGCCGCGCGCAAACGCCGGCGGTCATTGCAGCAAGGAGCACAAGCAGCAGGGCCGAACGCCTCATGGCCTCGCCCCCGTGGCCGGTGCGGCCTGGTGCTGCGGCGTCGTGGGGTTTGGCTGCGCCACGTCCGCATTGGCGCGGCAAATGCCAGCCTGCGGCGCACGCGGAACCTGGCCTTCGAGCAAGGCGCAGTCCTCACCGGCCGCAGCGGGCGTTCCCGCCCAGTCCGGCAGCCCCTGCGCGGCGACCAGCTTCATGGCGTCGTCGATCGGAATGCGCGCGATGCCGCCATTGCGGTCGACCCAGCCCAGTGTGTCGAGTTCACGGTCTTCCTGCTGACGGAACGCGGCAAGATCGGCCCCGGGAGAATGCTGCAAGGCAGGACCTGCGGCGCTGCCCTTCATCTGCGTGCCCGCAAGTGGCCAGAACGGGGCCGTATCGAAAATCAGCCTCAGCCCAAGCGCGGCGAGCGCCAGGAAGACAAGTAGGCCGAGGCCAATGAGCACGAGCGCCCTCGGCCAGACATCGCGTGTTTCGGGATGACGCACGACCTTAGCCACGGGCCGGCCTCCCGCGCCAGACAGCGATGCGATCCGGCCTGGTCCAGACATAGACGAAGCATCCGCACCAGATGCCGCCTGCGCCGGCAATTGCCGCGAGATCCGGCCACGACACTCCTGCACCGAGGACGGACAAAGGCGGGCGGATGCGCCAGGCGACATCGGCGAAATGTCCGGCCAGCAGGAGCGCGCCGAGCCCTATCAGGCCAACGCGGCTGCGCTTGACGGAGCGGTTCAGGAAACCGGCGAAGGGCAAGGCAAATTGCAGCGCGATCAGCAGCCAAAGCAGATACTGCCAGCCATTTCGACCACGGATGACATACCAATGGATTTCGTCGGGCAGGTCGCCGCCCCAGACGACCAGCCACTGCATGAATGCCAGATAGGCCCAGATGAGCATGAAGCCGAACAGCATGTTGGCGAGGTCTTCGCCGAGCGCCACGTTCTCCTCGCCACCCGGCGCCGACTCGATCGTGCGGCCCGCCGAAAGCACCGCCAGCGCCAGCCCGCACACGCCGACGACCTCGGCCGCCGCTTCGAGCATCGCATAGATGGTGGAGTAGAAATCCGGCTCTATCGACATCATCCAGTCGATGGCAAACACCGTCACGGCAAAGCCGTGCGCGACGAGCCCGATGGCGTAGCCGCCGCCAGGCCTGCTTGCAACCCTTTCCGAACCGGGCGCCGTCCAGCCAATCACAAGCCAAGCCAGCGCCAGCCAGACGAGAGCACAGGCAATGAAACGAACGACGAAGAATGGCACGTTGAGATAGGTCAGTTTCTGGCGCGCCACTTCCGTCAGCGCAGTCGTATCGGCTCCTGCCCAGGGAAAGACCAGATCGGGCCGCGCAAGCACCGGCAGCATCAACAGCAGCGCGACAGGCAAGGTCGCGACGGCCGCCCGCAGCGGCGGCCGCAACGCATCGCCCCAGCGCCCCCCGGTCAGCCCGTGCACCATGAGCAGGGTCATTGCACCGAGCGGCAATCCGAGCAGGGATACCGCCATCATCAGCCAGCCGGCCAGTGTCGCGCGCGGGGCGACGAACAGCCCGGCCGCGCACAGACAGAGCCCCGCGGCGGCCACCACGAGCAGCAGGACGAGGTAGCCGTCGGGCCGGGCGGCGCGCTTCATCGTGCCGCCTCCGCATCGAGTTTCGCGCGAAGGGATTCGGGCAGCCTGCCGGCCGCAGCATGACGCGAATATTGCAGCGCCCGGATGTAGGCCACGATCGCCCAGCGGTCCCGCGGCTCGACACGCGCGGCATAGGGATACATCGCACCGTAGCCGTTTGTGATGACGTCGTAGAAATGCCGGTCCGGCGCCTTGCGAAGGGCATCCTGATGGTAGGTCGGAGGCGGCGGGAAACCGCGCCTGACCACCATCCCGTGCCCGTCGCCGGTGCGGCCGTGGCAGGGAGAGCAGAAGATATCGAAGCGTTGCTGCCCACGCTGAAGCAGCGCCATGGTGATCGGGTACGGGGATTTGTCCGGCGTCGCCGCCAGGTCAGCGTCGCGCGTCACCGTACCTTCGACCGGTGTCCTTGCCGACATGCCGTCGGCGAACACTCTGCTGTTTTCGAGCGGATCGTAGCGAGGCTGGTCGGCCATGTCCTGCTTGCAGGCGCCGAGGAGCAGGCAAACCGGCAAAAGCAGCCGCGGGTTCATGTCGCCACCTCCTCGACCGTCTCGGCGCCAAGCCGTGTCAGTTGCCCCTTGGTGACGCTCTTGCGGTATTTCGGGTCGGTGGCCTCGATCAGCAGGTAGAACTTGCCGCCGCGCGCGTAGGTAAAGCTCTCGGCGTTGAAGACGGGGTGATAGTATTGCGGCAGCCGGTTCGCGGCCAGCATGCCGAAGAAGCCGGCAAACACGCTGGCCAGGATCGCGGCTTCGAAGGCGATGACCGTGAACGGCGGCCAGGAATGCAGCGGCCGGCCGCCGACATTGACCGGATAGTCAATCTCGACGGAATAAAGGATCAATGCATAGGCCAGCACGCCGCCGGCGACGCCGCCGGCCAGCATGACCCACGGCAACCGTGTCTTTCGCATGCCCAATATGTCTATCAGGCCATGCACCTCGAACGGCGAGAACGCATCCATATGCCGGTAGCCCTTGTCGCGCATCGTTTGCGCCGCCCTGGTCAGCGCATCCGCATCGGCGAAAGCCGCGATGACACCATGGACGCTCATGCCGCGCGGCCTTTCTGCTCGGCCAGTTCTTCGACCTCGAAGATGGTGATCGCCGGCAGGATGCGGATGAACAGGAAGACAAGCGCGAAGAAGGTGCCGATCGATCCGAACAGGATGCCGAAATCGAGCCAGGTCAGCGACTGCTCGCCCCAGGACGACGGCAGGTAGTCGCGGCTCGGGCCGGTCACCACGATGATATAGCGCTCAAGCCACATGCCGATGTTGATGACCAGCGCGATCGAAAACAGCAGCGGCATATTGGATCGCACGCGGCGAAACCAAAGCAGTTGCAGCACCGCGCAATTGCAGAAGAGCATGGTCCAGAACAGCGGTGCATAAGGGCCGACGGCGCGCTGGACCATCATCGCGCGCTCGTAAGGCTCACCCGAATACCAGGAGAAGAACGCTTCCGACGCATAGCCGTAGATGACGATCATGCCAGCCGCGATCATCAGTTTGGCGGCGTTGTCCATGTGGCGCGGCGTGATCAGGTCCTCCACAGCGAATGCCCAGCGCAAGGGAATGGCGATGGTCAGCACCATGGCGAAGCCGGAGAGGAGCGCGCCGGCGACGAAATAGGGCGGGAAGATCGTCGAATGGAAGCCCGGCGTGATGGCGAAGGTGAAATCGAGAGCGACGATCGAATGCACCGAGACGACCAGCGGTGTCGCGAGCGCCGCCATCAGGAAATAGACCGTCCGATAGCGCGCCCAATGATAGGCCGAGCCGCGCCAGCCAAGCGCCAGTATGCCGTAGAAAAGTTGCCCGGCGCGCGACTTCGCCCGGTCGCGCAGCACGCCGAGATCGGGCAGCAGTCCCGTGTACCAGAACAGCAGCGAGACGGTGGCGTAGGTGGAAATCGCGGCGAAGTCCCAGACCAGCGGGCTGCGCCATTGCGGCCAATGCATGTGGGTGTTGGGCAGGGGCAGCAGCCAATAGAAGAACCACGGCCGGCCAAGATGCAGGATCGGGTAAAGGCCGGCCATCGCCACCGCAAACAGCGTCATCGCTTCGGCGAAGCGGTTGATCGAGGCGCGCCAGGGCTGGCGCAGCAGCAGCAGCACCGCCGAGATCAGCGTGCCGGCATGGCCAATGCCGATCCACCACACGAAACTCGAGATCATCGTGCCCCAGACCACGGGAACGTTGACCCCATAGGCGCCGACGCCGACCGAGACCAGGTAGGTGATGGAGTAGAGGAACAGCAATACGAAGGCGAAGCAGACGAAGAACGCCGACCAGAAGAAACGCGGCAGCTTCCCTTGCAGGACCACCGCGCTGATACGGCCGCTAATCTCTGGAAAATCGTGACGCCCGCGCAGCACAGGTGTCACGCCTTTGCTCGTCCTGCGGGCGGCCACGTCAGCCATCGCCGCCCTCCGGGCTGGATGCCGCGGCGAGCCGGTCGTTCGGGTTGCTGACCTTGCCCAGATAGGTGGTGCGCGGCCTTGTGTTCAGTTCTTCCAGCAGCGCGTAATTGTGCGGCGAGGCCTTTTCCTGGACGACCTGCGAATCCTTCCTGTTGAGATCGCCGAAGGTGATGGCTTGTGTCGGGCACGCCTGCTGGCAGGCGGTGACGATTTCACCGTCCTCGATCTCCCGGTTCTCGATCTGGGCGCGGATCCGTTTTTGCGAAATGCGCTGTACGCAGTAGCTGCATTTTTCCATGACGCCGCGCGAACGCACGGTGACATCGGGATTGTGGACGGCCTGCTCGGGCCCCGCGCTGTCCTTGTCGAACTCCTGGTACTCCAGGAAATTGAACCGCCGCACCTTGTAGGGACAGTTCTGCGAGCAGTAGCGCGTGCCGATACAGCGGTTGTAAACCTGCGCGTTCAGCCCGTCATGCGTATGGATGGTCGCATTGACCGGACAGACCACCTCGCACGGCGCCTTCTCGCAATGCATGCACGGCACCGGCTGGAAGAAGGTGTCCGGATCGTCGATCCCGCCTGCATAGTAGCGGTCGATGCGCAGCCAGTGCATTTCGTGGCCGAGTGCCGCCTCGTCCGGCCCCACCGTCGCGATGTTGTTCTCAGCCTGGCAGGCCGAAACGCAGGCCATGCAGCCGATGCAAGCCGACAGGTCGATCGACATGCCCCAGGCTTCCTGGTCGTAGTTCCAGTCGGGGTAGAGCGATTCCATGGGCGCTGGCGGCACGCCGTCGCGCACGAAATGGGGATTTGCCCTGAACGCATCGAGGGAGGCATGGCGGATGATCGCCCTGCCCTCCATCGCCTGATGATGCTGGGTCGTCACCACGCGCGCCGAACCGCCGCGCGGGGTCAGGACGACATTGTCGGCAAACCATGGCGCATCGCTGGTCCGGATCGCGAAGGCATCGTAGCCGCCAGCGAGTGCCGCCACCGAGCCGGCCTTGCGTCCAAATCCGAGCGACAGCGTCACCGTGTCGTCAGGCTGTCCCGGCGTGATCCAGACGGGTGCGTCTAGCGTCCTGCCGTCCTGCGCTAGGTTGACCACCTGCCCGTTTTCGAGCCCCAGGCGCTGCGCTGTGGCTGGCGACACCAGCGCCGCATTGCCCCAGACGAGCTTGCTTAGCGGCCTGGGCAATTCCTGAAGCCAGGATGAATTGGCGTGGCGGCCGTCGCGAAGCCAGGGATCGGCGACGAAGCGAACCTCCAGCCCTTTGGCGACGGCATTCGGTTCGGAGCTATCGCTATCCGGCGGTGCCGAAACGACAGCGGGGGCGGCAGCACTGTCCGGTACGACACCGTCGCGCAGCGCCTTGCGCCAGGCCACCGCGTCCATGGCGGCCCACGTCCGGCGCACCGGTGCCTGCGCATTGGCGCCGAATTCACCGCCCAGCGCTGCAAGCAACTGATGCAGGCTCTTGCCACCGAACAGAGGCTCTATGAGCGGCTGCACGATCGAGACCGTACCGTCATAGGCCCGGATATCGCTCCAGCTCTCCAACTCATGCGCGGCCGGAATATGCCATTGAGCCAGAAACGCGGTCTCATCGCGATAGAGTCCCCAATGAACAAGAAGCTTCAGGCTCGAAAAAGCCTTCCGCGCATCGATGTCCGATGGCGCCGTGTGCAAGGGATTGGCGCCGAGCACGACGACCTTGTCGATCGAACCATCTGTGACGACCCGGCAGAGCGCTGCAAGATCACCATCGATCGGCATGGCATCAGGCGGCTCGATCAGTTGCAGCGTGTTGCCAAGGGCGCCAAGCCTGGCATTCATCGCGAGGGCCAAGACATGCACGGACGGTGTCTGGTGCGCCCCGGGCACCACGAGCGCGTCGCGGCCGGCGCCGCGCAGATCGTCGGCAAGCGCATTTGTCCACTCCGGACCGAGCGGCGACAAGCCAGCCGCCGCATTGTTGCCCTCGAGAGCGGCCTTGATTGCCGCCGCGACGCTTGCGACGGCGCTTGGCCTGACGGCGCGGCGATGGTCGGCGGCGGCACCCGTGATGGTGGGAGTCGCCTCGACGACATAGAGGCGGCTCATCGTGTCCGTCGATTTGCGCACCCGCCGCCGCTGCGCGAAATCACGAGCATAGGCCAGGCGCCCCGGGCCATCGCCCAGGAAATCGGCATCCAGGCTGACGATCACATCGGCGCGGTCGAAACGGTAGATCGACGTCAACGGCCTGCCGAACAATGTACCCGTTGCCTGTTCACCGGAATTGGCCGCAAGCGGATCGTGCCGGAAGACACGAAGTCTGGGATAGTGCGCCCTCAGCGCCGCGATCTGCGCCTTCGTCGTCGGCGATGTCGTCGCTTCGAGCAGCAGTGCCAGCCCTTGCCCGCCTGAAGCGAGGAATCCACCAGCCAGTTCGGCGATCTCTTTCAGGAACTCGTCGTAACTCGCCGGCTCGCCCTTCCTGAGCGGCGTGCGAGACCGCTCGGGATCGAACAGCGACAACACCGCCGCCTGCATGACGGCATCGGTGGCGCCGCGCGATGCCGGATGATCCGGGTTGCCCTCGACCTTTGTCGGCCGGCCTTCATGGCTCTCGATCACGGCTCCGATGCCGTAGCCATCGCTGGAGAGGGCTGTCGCGTAGTAGAGCGGCCGGCCGGGGATGATATTCTCCGGCTGGCGGACATAAGGCACGATGCTCTCGGCCTCGCTGCAGGCAGTCAGCCCAGCCAGCGACAGCGATGCTCCCATCAGTTTCAAGACGGTGCGCCGATCGAAGCCAGGCTGAAGGCGATCGGCCATCGCGGGGAATTCCGCCTCCACAAAGCGCTGGAATTCCGCCGTGTCAGCCAGTTCGTCCAGGCTTCGCCATGGCTCGCGCCCCGCCGCGGCGAGCCGCAATGCCGCAAGATCGAAAGCCGGGTTTCGGTCAGCGGTGGCAGACATAGCAATCCGTCATCGTCTCGGGATGAATGTCGAGCACGCTGATCAGGGAACGCCGGATCTGCTCGATGTCGTCAGGCGGCTTCCAGTGCATCAGGAAAACGTCTTGCGGCGGGCGAAGGTTGGGACCTGGGTCGCGGTGGCAGCCAAGGCACCACTCCATCGACAATGAATGCGCCCGTCGCGTCAGCGGCATCTCGTCAACCGCGCCATGGCAGGTCTCGCAGGCGACGCCCTTGGCGATATGGATGGAGTGGTTGAAGTAAACGAAATCCGGCACCGCATTGACCCGCTGCCATTGCAGCGGCTGTCCCGAAGCGAGACTTGCGCGCACCGGCGCCAACATCTCGGCATTGGTGAAGAGCTGCGAATGACAGGTCATGCACACTTCCGTTGCCGGCAGTCCCGCCGAGGCTGACGTCTCGACCCCGTTGTGGCAATAACGACAGTCCAGTCCGATATCGCCGACATGATGCTTGTGGCTAAAGGGAACGGCCTGGGCCACGGGTTGCCCCACGCCAGTAACGAACCCTGAACGCAAAAACGCCGTGCCGCCGACGGCCGCCAGAAGCGCGAAACAGCAAACACCCCACAGAAAAAAGCGGGCAATCCCATTGGCGTTGCTGGAAAAAACCTGCGGCATCCTCGCCGATTTTTCGCTTGGAACAAGCTTTTGGATCGAGCGCCTAACGGCGGCAAAGCGACAAAGGTTCCGTCAACGCGGAATGCTCACAAAATGGTGAGTTGGGAGCGCCCTCGAAAACCGCGACCGATCGCAACCATGCGAGACGGCCAGCGTTCGAAACAATCATGAGCCTGTCGTAATGGAAATGCTGTCATGACTTCTGCCAATCCGAATCTCGCCGGCAGGCGTCGCTCCGGCGTCGCCTTCTGGTGGACCATGTTCGTGGGTGTGCTGCTGGCAACACTTGGTTTGCTGATTGGCGCAGGCGGCGCCTGGCTCGTCGCGCTGGGCGGCTCCTGGTACTATTTGCCCACCGGGGTGGCTCTCCTGGCGGCGGGGGTTTTGCTTTTGAGCGGCAATGCCGCCGGAGTCTGGCTCTACGTCCTGACCTGGATCGCGACGCTCGCCTGGGCTTATTGGGAAGTCGGCATGGACGGCTGGGGGTTGATGCCCCGGGTACTCGCGCCGACGGTCATCCTGATCTTCGTTCTTTTGACCTTGCCCGCCTTCCGCGCCGGGCGCGCGAAACGGGTTCGCGACCGCGGCTGCGCGACCGCATCCGTTGCCCTTTTCATTGTTGGCTGCGCGATCGGGCTTCAGCATTTCACGCCCTCGGCACAATCCCAGGAGGCATCCCCGGTTGCCCCGGTCACGCCACCGGCCGCAGGAAGCGCATCTGGTCAGGTTCCGGTCAGCCCTCAGCCCGATGTCGCGATACACCAGGCTGGACCGAATTGGCCCGTCTATGGCGGCTCGGAACTTGCCACCCGCTATTCGCCTCTCAAACAGATCACCGCCGACAACGTCGCGAAGCTGACCAAAGTTTGGGATTTCCACACGGGCGATATGCCTAGCAAGGCGGCGACCGACAAATACTCCCCGGAAAACACCCCCCTCGAAGTGGACGGGCACCTGTTTGCATGTTCGGCCAAGGGCATCGTCATCTCGGCCAATGCGGCAACCGGCAGGGAGGAGTGGCGCTATGATCCGAAGGTGTCCGACGCCGCCATCCCATACGGCGCCAGTTGCCGGGGCGTCGCCTACTACGCCGTTCCGGGCGCAAGCGCCGATCGACCATGCGCAACACGCATCCTGTGGGGCACGCTCGATGCGAGGCTGATTGCCATCGACGCCAGGACCGGGAAGGCATGTGGCGATTTCGGCCAGCAGGGCGTCGTCGATCTCACCCAGGGGCTCGGCAAAACCGTGCCCGGCTGGTATTCGGTGACGGCGCCTCCGACCATCGTGCGCGGCATTGCCGTGCTTGGCGCTCAGGTGCAGGACGGCCAGGCCGAGGATGCCCCGTCAGGCGTCGTGCGCGGCTATGACGTGATGTCGGGGAGACTAGTCTGGGCTTGGGACATGGGCCATCCGGACCGCACGGGCGCGCCGCCCCAGGGCGATACCTACACGCGCGGCACGCCCAACATGTGGACCGTAGCCGCCGCCGATCCGCAGCTCGGCTATGTCTTCCTGCCGCTCGGCAACGCCGCCGTCGACTATTATGGTGTCGATCGCAAGGACTTCGAAAACCAATACAACTCCTCAATCGTCGCCGTCGATGTCACGACGGGCAAGCCGGTCTGGCATTTTCAGACCGTCCATCACGACCTTTGGGACTACGACCTCGGTTCGCAGCCGACGCTCGTCGATTTTCCGTCAGCCAATGGAAAGGTTCCCGCAATCATCGTGCCCAGCAAGCAGGGCCAGATCTACGTGCTCGACCGCAAGACCGGAAAATCGCTGTTCCCCGTCGAGGAACGGCCGGTGCCGTCGGGCGGCGTCGAACCAGAGAAATTGTCCAGGACGCAGCCCTATTCCGGCTATGCGCATCTCGACCAGCCTGTGCTGACCGAGAAGGACATGTGGGGCATGAGTCCGCTCGACCAGCTCTACTGCCGCATCCAGTTCCGGCAGGCTTCCTACCAGGGCGAATATACGCCCCCGACGGTGGACAAGCCGTTCATCGAATATCCCGGCTACAATGGCGGCTCCGACTGGGGAAGTGTCGCCGTCGATACCGATTCCGGCATCCTGGTCGCCAATTACAACGACATGCCCAACTACAATCAGTTGATACCGCGCCAGAAGGCGGACCAGATAGGCTTCAGGTCGATCGAACAGGGCGGCGCTTCGAAAAGAGCCAAGGACATGGGTGACCCGCAGATGGGATCGCCCTACGCCATTGCCGTCAACGCGGGCTGGCGCCTCTCGACGGGGCTGCTTTGTTCCGAGCCGCCTTATGGCCATATCCGGGCCATCGAGCTGAAGACGGGCAAGACGCTCTGGGACAAGCCGCTTGGCGAGGCGGTCGAGAATGGCCCCTGGCGCATCCCATCCATGTTGCCGTTGGATATTGGCACGCCCAACAATGGCGGGCCGCTCGTGACCGCCGGCGGCCTGATCTTCATCGCGGCGGCGACGGACGACAAGCTGCGCGCCATCGATATCAGGACCGGCAAGGTGGTCTGGCAGACGGACCTGCCGGCCGGCGGTCAGACCACCCCGATGACCTATGAGGTCGGCGGGCGGCAATATGTCGTCATCGCGCCCGGCGGTCATCATTTCATGGAGACGAAGGTCGGCGACGACGTGATCGCTTATGCGTTGCCGGCGGACTGATCGCGCCTGAACCGGACTGGCTTGCGCTTTTCGGCTGGTAAAGCGTGATCCCGCCCGCCGGCCCGGCGATTTCTGGGGAACCTTGCCGGGATGAGCAGGTTTTAGCTGCCTGAGACACTCCAAATTCGTCGGAAGGAGCAGCTCATGAGCAACGATCCCGACAAGGAGGGGCCTGTCTTTTCCGCAGAGGATGCGCGGCAAGGCGAGATTATCCTGCGAACGCGAACGCGCCGTATCATCTTCATTGCGGGACTTGTCGGCATCGTCCTGTTGATGGTGCTGCTGCGCTTCGCTTAGCGCGGGCCGGCCACAAACACTCGATCTGAAACAGGAACTTTCTCGGACGCGGATCCGTTGATTTACGTCCTTCCAGTACGCGGCTTTGCCGCACCAACCCTACCGCGGACCGCTAACGTGGACACGAACTCTCCAGACGTCGCACCAGTCGACGAAAGACCTCAAACAAAGCGGCGCCCCGATTCACGACCGAAGGGCGCCTCGTCGCGCCCACAAGCAAAACAGGACTCCGATGCTTCCTCCGGGAAAAAAGAGGGCCTGTTCGGCTCACTCAGGCGGCACCCCTACGTCACCGCGGCGGTTATCCTTGTTCTGCTGCTGGCGGCGGCCGCAGTGATCATCTGGTGGCTCCAGGCGCGACAGTATGAATGGACCGATGACGCCTTCATCGACGCCCGCACTGTAACCATAGGCGCCGAAATCGCCGGCCGCATCACCGATGTGGCGGTAACCGACAACCAGAGCGTAAAGGCCGGCGACGTCCTGCTGCGCATCGACGACAGGGATTATCAGGCATCCCTCAAGCAGGCTCAGGCGCAGGTGGCGCAGGCCGACGCCGAAACCGCCGACATTGCAGCCCAGATCGAAGCGCAGCAGGCCAAGGTGGACCAGGCCGAAAAACAGGTGTCGCAAGGCCGGGCAGCGCTTGATTTCGCCAAGGCCGAAAATCAGCGCAACAGCGAATTGCTCGCCAAGGGAACCGGAACGCTGCAGCAGGCGCAACAGGCTGCCTCGACGCTTCGCCAGGCCCAGGCGACGCTCGACAGTTCGCAGGCGAACGTGGTGGCCGCCCAGAGACAAGTCGCCGTCCTTGAGGCCCAACGCAAGAGCGCCGCGGCAAAACTCGACCAGGCCCATGCCAGCGAAGAGCAGGCCCGCACCGCGCTTTCCCGTACCGCGATCACCGCTCCGGTGGCCGGACGGGCGACGAACATATCCGCCGCCGTGGGCGCATATGCCCAACCGGGGCAAGTGCTGATGATGTTCGTGCCCGAAGACGTGTGGGTGAAGGCCAACTTCAAGGAAACACAACTCGACCTAATGCGGCCTGGCCAGCCCGTCGAGATCAATATCGACGCCTATCCGGAGCAGACCTTCAGGGGCCACGTCGACAGCATCCAGGCCGGCAGCGGAACCGCTTTCAGCCTGTTGCCCGCGGAGAACGCGACCGGCAATTTCGTCAAGGTGGTGCAGCGCGTGCCCGTGAAGATCGTCTTCGACAAGAAGACCGGCCTGCTGCTCGGGCCCGGCATGTCCGTGGTGCCGACGGTCAAGGTGCGATGACCGGCCAGGCGACCGCGCAAGCCGACGAAAGCCGGTCCGCCGCCGGCGGCCGCAATCCCTGGCTTATCGCCATCGTCGTCTCCATCGCCACCTTCATGCTGGTGCTCGATACCTCCATTGCCAATGTGGCGCTGCGCAACATAGCGGGCAGCCTCGCGGCCGGAATGGACGAAAGCACCTGGATCATCACCACCTATCTGGTCGCCAATTCCGTCGTCATCCCGATCAGCGGCTGGCTCGCCGGCGTGATCGGTCGCAAACGCTATTACATGATCTGCGTCGCCACCTTCACGCTCGCCTCGCTGCTCTGCGGCCTGGCGCCCAACCTGGAAATGCTGATCCTGTTTCGCATCCTCCAGGGACTGGGCGGCGGTGGGATGGCGCCCAGCGAGCAGTCGATCCTCGCCGACACCTTCCCGCCCGAAAAACGCTCGCAGGCCTTTGCCCTCTACGGCATCGCCGTGATTGTGGCACCGACGGTCGGGCCGACCATCGGCGGCTGGCTGACCGATCATTTCTCCTGGCACTGGATCTTCTTCATCAACGTGCCGTTCGGCATCATGTCGTTGGCCCTTGTGCAATGGCTGCTGGTCGAACCCGACGTGCTGGAGCGCGAGCGGCAGGAGAGGCTGAAGGGTGGCCTGAAGATCGACTGGGTCGGCTTCATCTTCGTCGTGCTGGCGCTCGGATCCCTTGAGATCTTCCTTGACGAGGGCCAGCGCAATGACTGGTTTGCGTCGGGCTTCATCACGACATTCGCCGTGATCTCGGCCGTCTCTTTCCTTTTCCTGATCCCCTGGGAGTTTCGCCATCGCGATCCGATCGTCGACATGCGGCTGGTTTTCACCCGCCAGTTCGGCACATCTTTTCTGGTGATGTTGGCGGTCGGCGCGGTGCTGTTCAGCACCACGCAGATATTGCCGCAGCTCCAGCAGACCACCTTCGACTACACCGCGACGCTTTCGGGGCTTTCGATGATGCCCGGCGGCATCGCCATGCTGATGCTGATGCCGATTTCCGGCTTCGCCTCCGGCTTCGTGCAGCCGAAATACCTGATCATGATCGGCATGTCGGCGGTTGCCGTCGGGTTGTGGCATCTGACCTCACTGTCGCCGGATGCCGGTTTCAGCTATTTCACCTATGCCCGCATTTTCATCACGGTAGGGCTTCCCTTCCTGTTCATCCCCATTTCGACGGCCGCCTATGTCGGCCTACCGCCGCAAAAGACCAACCAGGCCTCTGCGCTGATCAATGTCGCACGCAATATCGGCGGCAGCGTCGGCGTATCGCTCTCCAACACCGTCGTGGCGCAGAACGCGCAGCTGCACCAATCCCATCTGATCGGAAACACGGCGCAGTCCTCGCCTGTCTATCAGCAGATGCTTCGGCGCATGACGGACTATTTCGTCGCTCAGGGCTCGCCCGCGGTCGAGGCGAAAGTCCAGGCGGTCGGCTGGATTGGCCAGACGATAGGCCGGCAGGCGACGCTTCTGGCTTACGTGGACTTGTTTCGCTACTCGGCGATCGCGACCGCCCTTCTCGTGCCGCTCGCACTTTTGCTGCGCTCCCCGAAGTCGAGTTCCTCCGCGAAATAGCTTCTGCCGAGGCAGGCGCTCCCTCGAGCAGGGCAGTTTCATGGAACCGGGCGGCGCTTGTCTGGTTACGTCCCATGACACGGAAAAAAGGAGACAGACCGATGGCCAAGGAAAAGATCCGGCCACAGGACGAAGATCGCGAAGCCGTGCATCTGGCCGAAACGACCGACGTTTCGCCCAAGCAGGCGAAAGATCTCATCCGCAAGCACAACAACGACAGGAAAGAGGTGAAAAAGGAAGCCAAGAACTTCAAGGCTGAGGGGTAGGCGTTCGGATATTAGCCGGTCGCTTCGACGCCGCAAGCCTGCCGCAATATGGAACAAGGACGCGAACGGTTCGTTCAAATAAGTGGGCCGGCCTGAAAATTCACCGCCAAGGTTTCTGCGCCTTGGCTACAGGACAACGGCAATGAAATCGAAACTGGTTTCGAAAGTCGCGGGACAGAGGACCTTCGTGGTGGTGCTGGAGCCTGGCGAGGAGGCGATTGGCGCGCTCACTGCCTTTGCCAGCGAAGAACAGATCGACGGCGCATCGCTGACGGCACTCGGCGCGTTCGAGCGAGCAGCCGTCGGCTGGTTCGACTTCGAGGCAAAGGACTATCGCAAGATACCGGTCAACGAACAGTGCGAGGTTCTCAGCGCGATCGGCGATATTGCCGTGGGCGATGACGGCAAGCCCAGCCTCCACTTACATGCCGTGCTCGGACTGAGCGACGGAGCGACGCGGGGCGGACATCTGCTGGGCGGCGTCGTGCGACCGACGCTGGAGGTCACACTGGTCGAGTCCCCCACTCATCTGCGCCGCAGGAAACACGCCGATCTCGGCATCGCCTTGATCGACCTGAGCGCCTGACCTGGACATTGCTTCGAGATCAGGTCCAGCTGGAAAGAACCGTCTCCATCTCGACCGTTTCGACCTGCTGCGCGAACCGCTGATGATAGACGGTCATCAACGCGTCGTGTGTTGCATCCGAAGAGCTGCACAGGGCATCCGTCACCAGAACCACGCGGTAGCCGATATCGATCGCGCCAAGCACCGTCGCCAGAACGCAGACGTCGGTCTCGCCGCCGGTGATGACCAGAGTATCGATCCGGCGAGATGAAAGCAGCGTGTGCAAATGCCCTTCGGGCCACGGTGAATAGATGTGCTTGTCGACGACGACCGCCGGCGGGCAGCATGCCGCCAGCGGCGGCAGGAGTTCGATCATCTCCTCGCCGATCCTGTCGATGGTCATCGATGCCCAACGTTCATAGTACCGCTTCCAGGTGCCGGCGCCCTGCCCCGGGCTTCGCGCCGGAAGGAAGCGCGTAAAGATCGTTTGCGAAGGATACCGTTCGGCAAGGCTGACGATCCGGGGAAGGACACGGGTGATCCAGGGTGTCGCCCATTCCGACGGCTCGGCGAACAGCCGCTGCATGTCGACACACAGATGAGCGCAATGATCCCCCAAGGGCCCATATGCCAGGCCCGGAGCCGACATCAACAGCGGCCCGCTTTATCGTGTCCGGCGTCGAGCCGGCAGAAGGCGGCCCGGGACGGATACCCGAACGCACATGCCAGCCGGATACGGGTTCCGTTCAAGTCGACATCCTTACGCTGGTCCCCGGTTTCTGGAGTACCGACCAAACGCGAGGCAACGAAACTCGTTCCCTCGGGCTTTCGGAAACCACATCATCGGTGGAACGTTGACCAGCATCGAGGTTCGAGAGATCGGCCAATGGTCGCGCTGGAAGAAATGAGAGAACGAACCGGGGGATGCCTGTGCGGCAATGTCCGCTATCGCACCATCTCCAAGCCGCGCGCTCACTATTGCCACTGCGACATGTGCCGGCGCTCGACCGGCAGTGCATTTGCCGTTCTGGCCTGGGTCCCTTCAGCCAGCTTGCAATGGCTTTCCAACCAGCCTTTCTGCCGCCGGTCATCGCCCATCGCACAAAGAAGTTTCTGCCGCGACTGCGGATCGCCCATCGCGTTGGCCTATGATGCATCGCCGGATGAAATCGCCCTGCATGTCGGAACCTTCGATCATCCCGCCGATCTTGAGCCACAATACAACTACGGATCCGCGCAACGGCTCGGATGGACATGCTGCGGTGTGGACCTGCCGCACCACGACGCCGAAGAGCGGTGGTAGAGGCCGTGACCGCTGCTTTTCCACTGCCTTTGGATACCCGCCCCATGGAGGCCAAGGCAGCCGACGCGCTGCCGGGCGACGACGGTCTCTGGCAGTATGAGCCGAAGTGGGACGGATTCCGCTGCCTGGCCTTCAAAGGCGCCGCAAGCGTCGATCTCAGGGCCAAGTCCGGCAAGCCGCTCGGCCGGTATTTTCCGGAAATAACGACACTGTTGCGCGATCTTGATACCCAGTCTTTCGTTGTCGACGGCGAGATCGTCATCGAAGTGAACGGCGATCCCTCCTTCGAGGCCTTGCAGATGCGGCTTCACCCTGCTGAAAGCAGGATTCGCATGCTGAGCGCGCAGACCCCGGCCCATCTCGTCCTGTTCGACATTCTCGCCGATCCGGATGGCGGGATCATGCTCGACAGGAGCTTGACGGAACGACGGGCCGCGATCGAGCGCTTCGTCACGAGGTCTGGCGTTTCCTCGTTGCGGTTGTCGCCGCGCACCACCGACGTGACCACCGCCAGACGCTGGCTGGGCGAGGCCGGCCACGGCTCCACCGATGGAGTTGTCGCCAAACTGCTGACGGACCCCTATCGGCCGGGCGAGCGCACCATGATCAAGGTCAAGCGGCTGCGCACGGCGGACTGTGTCGTCGGCGGGTTCCGCTATCTTACGGGCAGCAGCCAGGTCGGATCCCTGCTGCTTGGACTCTATGACGACCACGGCAAGCTCGACCATGTCGGGTTTACGTCGACGATCGGCAAGGACGACAGGACGGAAATTACCGCGAAGCTCGAGAAACTGCGAGGCGGACCCGGCTTCACCGGCAAGGCTCCCGGTGGGCCGAGCCGCTGGAGCACCGAACGCAGCGGGGAATGGGAGCCCGTGCTGCCGGAGTTGGTTGTCGAAGTCCGTTTCGATCATGTCACCGGCAATCGGTTTCGCCATGGAACCAAACTGTTGCGATGGCGGCCGGACAAGGCGCCGCGGCAATGCCGCTTCGAACAGATCGAATGAAGGGAGGCTGGCAATGAGCATGCTCTACCGGGCGGCCAAGATTGCCGAGGACGCGCATCGATCGCAGACCGACAAGACCGGGCAACCCTATATCGAACACTGCAGGCGCGTGGTCGACGCCGTCGAAACCCTTGACCAGAAGATCGTGGCTTATCTGCATGACGTCCTCGAAAAAGGGGAGGGCTGGACAAGGACGAGGCTGAAATCCGCAGGCTTTGGTCCCTCGATTGTCGCCGCGGTCGATGCACTGACGAAGAGGCGTGGCGAGAATGAAATCGCCTTCGTGCGCCGGGCTGCGTCAAATCCTCTGGCGCGACCGGTCAAGCGTGCCGATCTGGCCGACAACCTGTGGCAAGCGCGGCAGGCCGGGATTCCCATCGCGAAATTTGAAGAGGGCCTGCGCATTCTCGACGAAGACCGCGCAGCGTGAAGGCGACCTGGGCCGCGGTGCCCGGCTATTCCACGATGTGAGGCGTGTGGCGCTCGTCTTCAGCGGGATCGGCGTCTATGCGAGCCTTGCCGGGATCGAAGGCGGCGTGGCGAGCAAGCATCCGGACAGGCGCCTCCGGCTCTTCATACGCCCACATGAAATCATCCGCCGATCCGCCAACGGCATGCACGCGCCAATAGCTCGCAGTGCCTTTTGGCGATATCGAGGTGGTATCGGTTTTCTCGAGCAGGTCGAAATATATATCCTGGAACGGGATGTAGAACACAGGATCCCTCCCCGCTTCCTGGACCTGCAGTGCATGTTCGGTGGAAGCGATGATGGCGTCGGAGAATCTGACGGTCACCGTTCCATGGAAAGGCTGAATATGGAGATTGTTTCCCGACGGTGATCGGGGCTCGGCTGAAGGGTTCATTTGAGTGTCTCTGAGGTTTCCAATCGGTACAGTCGATCAAGGGCGGTCTCAAAGGCAAAACGAGGTAATGCGGGATTGGTTGCGCGAATGCGGCGGCTGCCCCCCGATGCGGCATCCCAGGCCCGCGGCGAAACACCAACCGATCCCACTGAGAGGAACAACGGGCCGGGTTGGCGGTTATCCGTTAGCCTTTCCAATTCCACGACCCATCAGGATAACCGACGGCGGAAAGCGACGCACTGGCTACAAAGGGGCCCACATGAGGCACCCCGTTCATACTGGAGACATGAGATGGAACCGCGCAAGAAGCAACGATCCGAACAACCGGACGAAACTGAAGCCCCGGCAATCCAGCAGTCGGACTGGGATGCAATCAAGGGCGGCAGGGTTCTTCCAGACAAGGTGTCCGACAATGTCGACGCCGTCGTCGACGTCGAGAAGGAAGGGGACCTGCCGGAAGAGGACGATGACAACGCCTACCAGAACAGCGACGAGGCGTTGCCCGACGACGAAGAGGAAGGTGCCATATCGCGCGATCTGGCCAGGCGGGCCGGGCCTTTTGACGAGACGTGAGACAAGAGGACGCCAACCGGCAACCATCGAGTGGCCGATGGCGTCAGGGCCAACAGGCACTCCGTGAATGGAGAAGCCGCTACGAAAATCTCTTCACTTTCCGACGCCGGGATACTGCCTTTCCTTCAGCACGGTAGCCAGATGGGCCGCATTCGAAGCCGTCATTTCGATCATCTCGACCACGGCTTCCGGCGTTCCGGGCAGGTCGACATAGTTGACATCGCCCATAGCCTGCCCAACCCAATACACGCCAGCATTGGCAGGAATCGTGAAGCCGACGTCGTTTAGCGCCTGAAAGCACGCTGCATGGCAGGCATGGGCGCCGTCTTCATTGCCGACGATCGCCACGATCGCGATCTTGCCGGCGGCCGGCATCCGGCCTTGTTTGTCGGTCTCCGATAGAAACGCATCCATTCGTTCCAGGACGCGCTTGGCGACACTCGAAGGCTGGCCGAGCCAGATGGGCAGGCCCAGCACGAAGATGTCGGCCTCGAGGATCTTTCTGCGGAGCTGTGGCCATCCGTCTCCCTCGCCCATGTCCGACAGCACGCCGGGTTTGATCTCATGGTCGAGCGCGCGAACGATTTCGCCCCGAACCCCATGCGGCACCATCGCCGCCAGCAGATCCGCCAGCAGGCGGTCCGTGGACGATCTCTCGGCGTCGTCGGAGGCCTTCAAGGTGCAATTGAGCGCAAAGGCGGTGAGTGGCATGGAAAGATCTCCCGAGTGCGTTCTGTGCCAAACGCACCGGGTCGCCGTGGGTTGCCTGAAACCCGACAAGAAGCTTCACCTTCCACCGTGGGAACCATCGAACGCTTCGCGGTGTTGGAGAACGAGCCCATTGCGTGAGTCGTCCTCGCCATGACCATGCCGCTTCATCCAACCTTGACCGACCTCGCCCTGCGCCTGGCTCTTGCTTTTGTTGCTGGCGTGATCATCGGAATGAACAGGGAAGCCCGCGGCCACACCGCCGGGCTCAGAACCACCATCCTCGTCGGCCTGGCGGCCGCGATCGCGATGATGCAGGCCAATATCCTGCTCTAGGTGGGCGGCAAGGATCCGGATTCGTTCAGTGTGATGGACGTGCTGCGTTTTCCGCTGGGCGTGCTGACGGGCGTTGGCTTCATTGGCGGCGGAGCCATTCTCCGCCGCGGCGATTTCGTGACGGGTGTCACCACGGCCGCCACCTTGTGGGTCATGACCGCAATCGGCCTCGCCTTCGGCGGCGGGCAACTGGCACTTGGCAAAGCGGGGACGGTTTTGACGTTGATAACGCTTCAGGTGCTGAAGCAGGTCGATCTGTGGATCCCACGCACCCATCATGCGATCCTAGTGATCTCGTCGGCGAACGGCGTTCCGCCTGACCTCGATCCATTGGTTCAACCGCTGGGCTATCGCTGGCGCTTTCTCGGAATGCAGCACGACATCGAGCGCGGCCGTTTCATATTCTCCTTCGAGCTGAGCTGGAAACAGCCCGATGCGGCCAAGCCGTCCGTCGAGATACTGGCGCGGATCAGTCCGCGCTACGACATCGAACGGTTTGAGGCGACCAGCGACAAAGGCCCCTGACCATAGGCAGGCAGCGGAACCGGTTGCGTCCTTGTCCCTGGCTCCGGATTCGACTGGAGCCGGAACAAATCCGGGCTTCGCGCTTTGAACACGCAACGCTGTTCGAGACGATGGCTGCATTCGGCAGTTCCTGTCGCGCGGCATCCCGATCGATCCTCCTCGAACAAGGAAGGAAACATCATGAACAAGACGATCATCATCCTGGCGGCGTTCGCTTTGACTTTGCCTGCCCATGCACAGTCCCAAAACGCGCCACTTCCCCCAGCCGCCCCGGCACCGGAAGCCGTGCCTGATCAGACCGGTCCCGACCAGGGCATTACCGGACAGACATTCACCAACGTAGCCATCGTCGCATTGGCGGACTTGCCCCCCGACCTCAAGGCCAAGGTCGAGACCGTGGTTGCCCAGACCAGCCAGGAAGACCTTCACGTCCTGCAGAGCTCGGTCAGCGCATCGCCGGAAGCCTCGTCGGTGCTGGCCGCGAATGGGCTTGATGCCTCCGAAGTGGTGGCGGCCAACATTGACGGCGACGGCACGCTGACGCTGATCATACAGACCACGACCTGACGGCATGGGTCAGCACCCGATGCCGGGGCGGATATCCCAGCTCCGCAGCCAGGCGGCAAAGGTCGAAGGAGGGCGTCATGGCTGACGCGACGGTCCGCAATTTCACGATAAACTTCGGACCGCAGCACCCTGCGGCGCATGGCGTCCTGCGGCTGGTGCTCGAACTCGATGGTGAAGTCGTCGAACGCGTCGATCCGCATATCGGGCTGCTGCACCGAGGCACGGAGAAGTTGATCGAGTACAAGAACTACCTGCAGGCCCTGCCCTATTTTGACAGGCTTGACTATGTGGCGCCGATGAATCAGGAGCACGCCTTCTGTCTGGCGGCGGAGAAGCTGCTCCAGATCTCGGTTCCACAGCGTGGCCAGCTCATCCGCGTGCTGTATTGCGAGATCGGCCGGCTGCTGTCGCATCTGCTCAATGTCACCACGCAGGCGATGGATATCGGCGCCCTCACGCCGCCGCTGTGGGGTTTCGCCGAACGCGAGAAACTGATGGTGTTTTATGAACGCGCGTCGGGCGCCCGCATGCATGCCAACTATTTCAGGATCGGCGGCGTACATCAGGATCTTCCACCGGACCTGTTGGACGACATCTGGGATTTCTGCGATCCGTTCCTCAAGGTCTGTGACAATCTCGAAGAACTACTCACCGAAAACCGCATCTTCAAGCAACGCAATGTCGACGTCGGCGTCATCGGTCTCGACGATGCCTGGGCTTGGGGATTTTCCGGCGTAATGGTGCGGGGATCGGGCGCGGCATGGGATTTGCGCAAGGCGCAGCCCTACGAATGCTACCCGCAGATGGATTTCGATATTCCCATCGGCAAGAACGGCGATTGCTATGACCGCTACCTCGTACGAATGGAGGAGATGCGCCAGTCGGTCCGGATCATGAGGCAATGTCTTGACAAGCTGCGGTCGCCGCAAGGCCAGGGACCGGTGGCAATTCCCAACCGGAAGATCACGCCCCCGCGCCGCGCGGAGATGAAACGCTCCATGGAAGCGACCATTCACCATTTCAAACTTTACACGGAAGGCCATCACGTGCCCGAAGGCGAGGTCTACGCCGCCGTCGAGGCGCCGAAAGGCGAATTCGGCGTCTATCTGGTTTCGGACGGGGGCAATGTTCCTTACCGGTGCAAGATTCGCGCGCCGTCCTTCGCGCATCTGCAGGCGATGGACTATCTGTCCCGGGGGCACATGATCGCCGACGTCTCCGCGATCATCGGCTCCCTCGACATCGTCTTTGGAGAGATCGATCGCTGAACATTCACCGCCGCCCGCGTTCCGCGGGCGGCGAACCTCGCCATGTCGGCGATAGTCAGTGCGCCGTCTGCGAATGCGCGCCGCCTGCCTGCGAGATGCCGTTCAGCGCTTCGCCGGCTCGGGCGGCCTCGCCATTCTTCGTGAGATCGCCAAGCGAGATGATGCCAACCAGCCGTTTTTCACGGTTGATCACCGGCAGCCGCCTAACCTGAAGGTCCCCCATCTGCTGGAGCACGTCTTCGATCTCCTCGTCGTCGTAACAGTACCTGATCTCGGCACTCATCACTTCGCGCACCCGGGTATCAGGCCCCTGCCCTGGGCGACGCCACGGACGGCGATGTCGCGATCGGTAATCATTCCGACCAGTCGGTCGTCCTCGCCTACGGGCAGAGCCCCGGCATCGAGGCTGGCCATGGCGGCGGCGGCCTCCCGTAGGGTCTGGTCCGGACTGGCGACCTGAACGCCTTGCGTCATGCAGTTGGCAACTTTCATGATGTTCTCCTTTGCTTGATGCGCCCCTTGCCATTGTTGCAATGGAAACACGATGAAGGGACGATGGAGCTGGCACGAGACGTTCCATTGCCACCCGGGATCAGGATCTCACGCCTCGCACGGTCAGACGACGCGGCTCCCGGCATGCATCGGCGACTCTTCGTTCTCGTCGGGATTGGGCAAAGGCGTCTCGTCCGGAAGTTGCTCCGGATCCGGCTCCTCGATCGGTTCCGGCTTCCAGGTCGGCGCCGGCATCGGCACGTCGCGATTGGGATCTGGTTTTCCTGGGTTTGGCACGGGATCACCTCCCTTCATTCGGGACGCAACTCCTGGCCGGCGTCATTTGTTCCATGGAGGTGACGCACTGCCGATCGCATCCGCGATCGACTTCAGCCGCGTCTTTCGGAACCGGACGATTTTCCAATCCGTTCTCTCGACAATCGATCGAGGAGAAAGACGATGGCTGGTGACGAGAGAATTTCCGGCAGCAACTTGCCGCAGGTCGCGGTCGACAGTGAACAGGTCCGGCAGCTGGCGGCAACAGCCGATCTGCCGTCCAATCAGGCACGCGAGCTCGTGCGCCGTCACGGCAACGATCCGCACAAGCTCGAAGAATTGGCCAAATCGATCAAAGCGGTAAGCTGATCGTCGGGACGGCGTCCCACTCCGTCAGATTTCAAGCAAGGCATATGGTCGGCCGGTCGGTTTGGAGACGTGCATGGCGACGTTGTAGACCCTCGCCCCGCCCGGCGTGCGGCCCTCATAGCTTCCCCGATGCGCATGGCCGTGGACGACAGCACTGACCTGGAACCGGTCGATCGTTTCCGCCAGCCGCGACGAGCCCAGAAACGGAAATATCTCCAAGGGCTCGCCGGCGATGGTCTCGACGATCGGAGCGTAGTGCAGAATGACAAGTGTGCGTTTTGCGCGAACCTGGCGCATCGCGTTCTCAAGCCGCATCGCCTCGCTGACGCTCTCGGCGACCATTGACTTGATGGCCGGCTCGCCGAAGGAGCCGAGCATGCGTGACCCAAACCCTCCGACGAACCCCTTCACGCCGACGAAGCCGACCTCCTCTATTTCCGTCGTCTGCCCGTCGAGGAGATGGACGCCCGCTTGACGTAGGATTTCCGCGACGTCCTCGACCGCTCCGGATTCATAATCGTGGTTGCCGAGCACGCCGACCACCGGAATGGAACAGGCGCGCAGGTCTTCGGCGAGGATCTCGGCCTCGCGGGGCTTGCCCAGATTGGTCAGATCGCCTGGAAGGACGAGGATATCGGCCTCGCGTGACATCTCGCTGAAGAGATCGCGATACGACGTCTGGACGTCCTCCTTCACATGCAGGTCGCCAACGGCAGCCACCTTGAGTGTAGTGTTGTTATCCATCGCCGCAGCGTTTTCGGCCCGTTCAGCCATCGCGAAATTCTCCTGTACCGCCGACGCCGGCAAAACCCCATTCCTTGACGTCGATTTCGTAGTCGGTTTGCGAAAGCAGGCGGCCGCGGCAGATCTTCATTCTGGGGGAAGGCAATTGACGTTGCTTGGCAAGACGGTCGAGCAGTTCATCAAGCAGCCACGCGGGGATGCGGTCGCGCTCGCTCGGATAGATCCATCTGAAACTGAGAAGCTGCATCAGCAGCACTTCCCAGTGGACTTCCAGGTAGGACAGAAGCCTGTGCCAGTCGATCTGGTCCTGCGCCTTGAGGATCGTATGGGCGATGTCCGCGCCATCATGGCGCCCTCTGTCCTGGATGAAGCATTTGGACCATATGAGCTCGGTCGGGCTGATGATCCTCACCCGGCTTCCCAACAGTTCGGTTTGGCGGGCATGCTCCAGCCACTGGTCGCTTACCGGCACCGTTCCGTTCGCGGAGGCGAATATGATGTCGAAGAAATGCGTACCCTTGAAGACCTTTCCAAGCCATCGGTCGTCCTCGATCTCGACCGCGTAGCCGAGTTGTTTGAAATGAGCCAGGATGCGCGCGTAGTCGCCTGCCTTGCAGAAGATGTCGAGATCCTTCGTCTGACGAATGACGCCGGTGTAGGCGCTTACCGCATAGGTTCCGGCGACAAGGAAAGGAATGTCGGTGGCGGCGAGTTCGCGAATGGCCTCGGTATAGAACACCTCGGCCTCGGCGTTCTTGAGCGTCGGCGCGGCCTTTGCATCGATCGTGGGAAGGGATGCCGGAACAGTTCCCGGCAACGGATCGTTGGTCATGACACGCATGGCTCCCACACATCGGCAACCGATTGATCGCCCGCGTTGTTAACAGCGGGGACCTTGCCTGGTTCCGCCATCGTCGCGTCACGGCTGGGGAAAATCCGGTGGCGGCGGGCAAAATCACCCGCAGGATCTCGGGCTTCCGCATGTTGCGGGGACCGTTTCCTGCATTGGAACCAACGCCATCTGGCGCCGTTAGCCCGGACCAGCCGAAGCTGCCTTCGGGCGATCGGGGTGTCTGGTTTCAAGCGCAGACGATATCCAGGATGTATGTTCTTGCCCTAGCGACAGACTATGACGGCACGCTCGCCGAAGACGGGGCCGTCTCCGATGCGACCTATGCCGCGCTCGAACGGCTGAAGCAGACGGGCCGCAAGCTGATCATGGTGACCGGCCGCGAGCTTGCCGATCTCGAGCGGGTCTTTCCGGCACTCGACATTTTCGACAGGGTGGTCGCCGAAAACGGCGCGCTGCTCTATACGCCCGCTTCGAAGAAGGAACGGCTTTTGGCGCCGGCGCCCCCGGCCGAATTTGTCGACCGGCTGAAACGTCGCGGGGTCGCGCCGCTGTCGGTCGGACGCTGCGTCGTGGCCACCTGGGAACCACAGGAAGCCGCCGTGCTGTCGGAGATCAAGGAGCTTGGACTTGAGCTCGAGATCATCTTCAACAAGGGCGCGGTGATGGTGTTGCCAAGCGGGGTCAACAAGGCCACCGGCCTTGCCTGCGCGCTCGAGGAATTGGGGTTTTCCGCCCATAACGTCGTCGGCGTCGGCGATGCCGAGAACGACCATGCATTCCTGCGCGCCGTCGGCTTCGGCGTCGCCGTAGCCAACGCATTGCCGACCGTTAAGGAGACGGCGGATTTCGTCACAGCCAGCCCTCGAGGTGCCGGCGTGGTGGAACTGATCGAACAGCTCATATCGCGAGATGCCGGCTTCGTGGAGACGGCTCGCCAACACGTGGAGGTGGGAACCGACAGAGCGGGCGCGCAGGTGCACCTTTCACCGCATGGCGGCGGCGTGCTGCTGGCCGGCACGTCCGGTATCGGCAAATCCACGCTTGCCACCGCGTTGACCGAGCGCTTTGTCGAGAAGGGGTTTCAGTTTTGCGTTCTCGACCCCGAAGGCGACTATCAGGAACTCGAGAATGTGGTGGTGGTTGGCGACGCCAAGACCCCGCCGATCTCGCGTGAGGTCTTCGATCTTCTGTCCAAGCCAACCAACAATGTCGCTGTCAACATGCTGGGGCTGAAGACCGCCGAACGGCCTGGCAATTTTGCCAAGCTGCTGCCGGACATGGCCAGCATTCGCGCGCGCACCGGCCGACCGCATTGGCTGATCATCGACGAGGCGCATCATCTTTTGCCCCGGGCCCGCGACGGCGCGTCTTTTGCGCTGCCCAAGAGCCTCCCCGCGACCATCCTGATCACCGTGCACCCCGATCTGGTTTCGCGCGACGTCCTGGCTGGCGTCGAAACCGTTCTGGCGCTTGGACCGGAAGCCGACAAGATCGTCGCAAGCTTCTGTGCCGCGGTCGGCATCGACGTTCCCGACGGCGCCGTGCCGCCTCCCAAGGACGAAGTCCTGTTCTGGAAACGATCGTCGGGCGAGCCGATCGGGACGGTCAAGGTCGAACGGCCCCGCCAGGTTCGCAAGCGGCACATGCGCAAATATGCCGAGGGCGACCTTGGCGACAACAGCTTCTATTTCCGGGGGCCGGACGGAGCGCTTAACCTGAAAGCGCAGAACCTGATGATGTTCCTTCACATCGCCGAAGGCATCGACGATCGCACCTGGGAACATCACCTGCGCGCCGGCGATTATTCGGAATGGTTCCGCAACAAGATCAAGGACGAGAACCTCGCCGACGAGGTGGCGGACATAGAAGCGGATACCGGCACGGACATGCAGGAGAGCCGCGCCGCCATCGCCGAAGCCATCGGCCGCCGTTACACTGCTCCCGCGGACTGATCTTGAACCTGGGCGGACATAGGCCCATCCCGATTCCTCGGGATGGGCCTTCTCACGTCATGAGAGGTCAGCGTCTGGCCGAAATCCTCTAGCGATTTTTGTGGCTCTGTTGGCCCGCTCTTACATGTTGTTCGTGCGAGCCGCCCCGCATGTTGGAGCCGTCGCCCTGTTGCCGCTCATTGTTGCCGGCGGCCTGTTGCTGCTGGCGGTTCTTGTTTTCCGTGTTCTTGTGGCTCTGCTGGCCTGCCTTCACATGTTGCTCGTGGCTACCACCTTGATTGGGCATGCTAATTCTCCTTCAGTCCAACTTCGAGACGACAGTTGTCTCCCCCGGAAAATGCAGATTTCGGCACCGACGTTCCCTCACGTAATATTTCGTGACCATCCTGCCAAAGGGGCGAAGGCGGACCGAGCTTGATGGCCGACCGGCGGGAGAGCGACATGCCTGACGCGGCAATCATTACCCCGAAGGTGTGACGCGCCACACTGTGTTTCCGACATCGTCCGCGATCAGCAGCGCTCCGGTTTTGTCGATGGCAACGCCGACCGGCCGACCACGCGCCTCCTCCTGGTCGTTGAGGAAACCTGTGACGACGTCTTGAGCCATGCCGCTCGGGCGGCCACCGCTGAATGGCACGAAGACGACTTTGTAGCCATTCAGCCCGGGACGGTCCCAACTGCCGTGCTCGCCGACAAAGGCGCCGCCCCGGTATGTCTGCGGCAGGCTGGTTCCCGTGTAGAAAGCCATGCCCAACGGTGCCACATGCGAACTCAGCGCATAGTCGGGAACAATCGCCTTGGCGACCAGATCCGGGCGCTGTGGCATTACTCGGGGATCGACATGCTGGCCGTAATAGCTGTACGGCCAGCCGTAGAAGCCGCCGTCCTTCACCGATGTCATGTAGTCTGGAACCAGATTTGGCCCAAGTTCATCGCGCTCGTTGACGACGGTCCAGAGTGCTCCCGTCTGCGGCTCGAAGCTCAAGCCGTTCGGATTGCGCAATCCGCTGGCAAAAATGCGCGATCGCCCGGTGGCCCTGTCCACCTGCCAGATTGCGGCGCGGTCCTTTTCCGCGCCGATGCCGTTTTCGGTGATGTTGCTGTTCGAACCGACGCCGACATAGAGCAACGAACCGTCCGGACTGGCGACGAGGCTTTTGGTCCAATGATGATCGATCGGGCCGCCCGGCAATTCCGTCAACCTGACGCCGGGCGCGGTGATCTTGGTGTCGCCTGGCTTGTAGGGGTAGCGCATGATCGCGTCGGTGTTGGCAACGTAGAGGTCGTTTCCCACCAGGGCGACGCCGAAGGGCGAATTCAGGTGATCAAGGAACACATCCCGGACGTCAGGCACGCCGTCGCCATTGCTGTCCCGCAGCAAGGTGATGCGGTTGCTTGGTCCCGTATCGCCGCCCGAGGTGACAAGCGATTCGATCAGGCCCATCACGATATCCTTCGGCCGGTTGGCTGGCGGTTCCGGCGGGGCCTTCGATTCGACGACCAGCACATCGCCGTTCGGCAGGATGTAGAGCGAGCGCGGATGCTGAAGCCCGGTCGCCAGCGCATGGATCTGAAGGCCCTGCGCTACCGTCGGCGTTTCATCCTTCTTCCAGCCAACCACGGATGCAAGATGCATCGGCGGGAACAGATATTGCTTTATCTCCGGCAAATTCGGGTTAGGGCCTATCTGAGTGCTTGGGTCGGCGGCATCGTCGCTGCAGCCAGCGGCGCCGAGCGTCGCAAAGCAAAGGAACACAAGCCCTGTACCATAAGCGCGTCGCTTGCCGGATCGATCAAACGGTTTCATCGGCCACTCCCACGTGGTGGCGGTAGACAAGGGCCCAGCCCAGCCAGCCGGTAAATATCAGGATGAGTACCACCAGCGCCGACAGGATCAGGCCTGTCGGCAGGACTGAGGTCCAGGCATCACGGGTATGTATGAGCATGTTGAAGAAGGAGAGTATGAGCGCCAGCGCATTGCCCAGCATGTGCAGCCACGCGGTTTTATGTGCGCGCACCCGGCGATCGCCCAGGAAGTCGGTGAGGCCGGCAATGGCGGCCAGCACGCCGACGATCACGCCCACCGTCAGCAGCCAGGCGGAGAAATTCGCCCACATCATCTCCGCCGTCCGCCAGTAGTTCAGGTCTGTCAGCAATGCGCCGACGAAGCAGGCGATGGGAATGGGCACGAGCATCGGATGGATGGGATGGCCGGCGATGCTGGCCGTGGAAGCCGGATTCTCCCTTGCCATGGGGAAGTCCTTCCATATCAACTCTTGGTTGGTCCATAAACAATCCCCAAGGCTGGAGGTTCCTGCCTGATGGTCCCGGCGGGTCGCCGCGGACCGAGTTCAGCGGTCAGATCGGCACGGTCGCCAGCACCTGGCGGGCGATGATCAATTCTTCGTTAGTGGCGATTGCGTAAACCTCGACCGCGCTGCCCTCGCCGGTGATCCGCCCTTTTCCCGACCGGTTTGCATTCGCATCGAGCAACACGTCCAACCATCGCAGGCGCTCGCAAACCGCTTCACGGATCTGCCAGGAATGCTCTCCGATCCCTCCCGTGAACACCAGCGCCTCGAAGCCCTGGAGCGTGGCTCCCATCGCCGCGATCTCGCGGGCGATCCGAAACGTGAAGAGATCGATTGCCTCTGCCGCACGAGGATCCTTGCTGCCAAGCAAGGTCCGCACATCTGCCGACACTCCCGAAACGCCGAGCAGGCCGGACTTGTGGTAGAGCAAGGTCTCCAACTCATTCACGGCCATGCCGCGCGCCTGCTGAAGGTAGAGAAGCACGCCGGGGTCGATGGCGCCCGGCCGCGTGGCCATCATCAACCCGTCAAGCGCGGTGAACCCCATGGTGGTGTCGAGACTTCTGCCTTCGCGCATGGCGCACAGGCTGCATCCGCTGCCGAGATGCGCGACCACGCAACGCTTGCCGAGGAGCCCGGGCGAGAGCGCCTGCAGCTGGCCGGCGACGAATTCGTAGGAAAGGCCGTGGAAGCCGTAACGGCGGATCCCGCTTTCCTCGAACTCGCGCGGAAGCGCATAGCGGTTGACGGGCGGCTCCAGCGTGCGGTGAAAGGCGGTGTCGAAGCAACCGATCTGGGACAGGCCGGGCAGCAGTTTGGAGATTGCGCGAACCGGCGCCAGGCCGGCCGGCTGGTGGAGCGGTGCCATCGGCGTCAGCGAGTCGAGCGCCTCGACGATCTCGCCGGTCAGCAGGACCGGAGCCGAAAACCGCTCGCCGCCATGGACGATGCGATGGCCGACCGCGCTCAGCGGAGCCTGCGCAAGATGCGGATCGAGGACATCGAACAAGTCCCGCAGGAGAACCTCTACGGCCGGGCTTGCGGGCTTGACGGCGCGTTTGACGATGGATTTGCCCGACGCGTCCTTGGCGACGAGGCTTGGCTCGTCATCCAGGCCTTCGAACGCGCCGCTCAGCCTGAGCACTGGCCCCTCTCTTGATCCGGCTTCGAACAGGCCGAACTTCAGGCTGGACGAGCCCGCATTGAGGGCGAGTATTGCGCCGGTCACGAGCGGCGCTCCCCGGCGGGCGCGGCCTCAATCATCCGCCGCGCCCGCACTGTCGCGCCAGACCCAGTTCCGGATCTCGGGCATGTCCTCGCCATGTTCGCGGACATAACGCGTGTGCTCGCTCAGGCGGTCGGCAAATCGGGCCCTCGCATCCGCTGCCCTGGCGCTCAGCCCCGGAACCCGCTCGATCGCCTCGATGGCAAGGTGGAAGCGGTCCAGTTCGTTTAGCACCGCCATGTCGAACGGGGTGGTCGTCGTGCCCTCCTCCTTGAAACCGCGCACGTGAAAATTCTCATGATTGGCCCGTTTATAGGTCAACCGGTGAATGAGATAGGGATAGCCGTGATAGGCGAAAACCACCGGCCTGCCGGTCGTGAACAGCCTGTCGAATTCCGCGTCCGCCAGGCCGTGTGGATGCTGCTCCTTGGGCTGCAGCGCCATCAGGTCCATCACATTGACGACGCGTATCGCGAGATCCGGTATCGCCCGGCGAAGAAGGTCGACAGCCGCGAGCGTCTCCAGCGTCGGCACGTCTCCCGCGCAGGCCATCACCACGTCGGGATCCTCTCCTCCACGCTCGGTTCCCGCCCAATCCCAGATCCCGATGCCGGCCTCGCAATGACGTATGGCGTCGTCCATCGGCAGCCACTGGGGAGCCGGCTGCTTGCCGGCAACGATCACGTTGACCCGATTGTAGGTTCGCAGGCAATGATCCGTGACCCAGAGCAGCGTATTGGCGTCCGGCGGGAAGTAGATGCGCACGATATCCGCCTTCTTGTTGGCGACGAGATCGACGAAGCCGGGATCCTGGTGGCTGAAGCCATTGTGGTCCTGCCTCCACACATGGGAGGTCAACAGATAGTTGAGCGACGCGATCGGTCGCCGCCAGGCAAGTTCACGCGAGACCTTCAGCCATTTGGCGTGCTGGTTGAACATGGAATCGATTATGTGAATAAACGCCTCGTAGCATGAGAAGAGGCCATGCCGGCCGGTCAGCAGGTACCCTTCCAGCCAGCCCTGGCAAAGATGCTCGCTCAGCACCTCCATGACGCGGCCGTCGCGCGCCAGATGCTCGTCATAGGGCTCGATCTTTTCCATCCAGACGCGCTCGGTCGCGTCGAACACCGCATCCAGCCTGTTGGACGATGTCTCGTCCGGCCCCATGAGCCTGAAATTGCGGGCATCGGCATTCAGCCGTACGACCTCCTCGATGAACGCTCCCATGAGCTTCGTCGCCTCGGCCCTTGCGCCGCCGGGTTTCGGTACCGGCACCGCGAAGCGACGGAAATCCGGCAATCGCAATTCCTGCTTGAGCATCCCTCCATTGGCGTGCGGATTGCTGCCCATGCGCCGCTCACCGTCCGGCGCCAGGGCCTGGAGATCGTTTCGAAACCTGCCCGCTTGATCGAAAAGCATCTCGGGCCGGTAGCCGCGCATCCAACTTTCCAGAGCTGCGAGATGGCCTGCATCTTTTCGCGGGTCGGTGATCGGCACCTGGTGCGCGCGCCAGAAACCCTCGACCTTCTTGCCGTCCAGCTCCTTCGGGCCGGTCCACCCCTTCGGGCTTCTGAGCACGATCATCGGCCAGCGGGGACGATGACCCACGCTGCCGGTCTCGCGCGCTTCCTTCTGGATTTCATCGATGCGATCGAAGACCGTATCGAGTGTTTCGGCCATCAGGCGGTGCATCGCCCCCGGTTCGTCGCCTTCGACGAAAAAAGGTTCATAGCCATATCCAACCAGCAGGCTTCGCAACTCCTGCGCGTCGATCCGGGCGAGCACCGTCGGGTTTGCGATCTTGTAGCCGTTGAGATGAAGGATCGGCAGGACGGCGCCGTCATGGATCGGATTGAGGAATTTGTTCGAATGCCAGGACGCTGCCAGCGCCCCCGTTTCCGCCTCGCCGTCGCCGATCACGCAAGCGACGATGAGCTCCGGATTGTCGAAAGCGGCGCCATAGGCATGAGCCAGCGCATAGCCGAGTTCGCCGCCCTCGTGGATCGACCCCGGAGTTTCCGCGGCCGCATGGCTCGGGATGCCGCCCGGAAAGGAGAATTGGCGAAAGAGCTTGCGCAGCCCATCCTCGTCGCGACTGACCTCGGGATAGATTTCGGTATAGGTCCCTTCGAGATAGGTATTGGCGACCATCCCCGGTCCGCCATGGCCTGGGCCACAGATGTAGATCACGTCGGCATCCCGCTGCCGGATGATGCGGTTGAGATGGGCGTAGATGAAGTTCAGGCCGGGCGTGGTGCCCCAGTGGCCAAGCAGGCGAGGCTTGATATGCTCCGGCCGCAACGGCTCTTTCAGCAGCGGATTGTCGATCAGGTAGATCTGTCCGACCGACAGAAAATTCGCGGCCCGCCAATAACGGTCGATAAGATCGAGCTCTCCTTGTTCAGGCTGGCTACGCATTGCCCCGACGAGTTTCTCCTTGGCAAAGCTGGTGAAATACGATGCGTCCCGCCCGCATTGAATAATCCGACAGCGAAGTCGAGGTTCCCATGAAATGCGAGCCGCCACGTGGCTGGCCGGGGAAATCTTGCCTCAGCCGCGGATTTCACCATCTAAAAGCGATGCCATCGCCCGGATCCAGCAATCCCACGGACCCTCGCCAGGACGACCTCTTTGGTGCGCCCGACAGCTTGCCGGAAGGATTTCGTTACCGGCCCGAACTGATCACGCCGGCGCAGGAAGCTGAACTGGCGCGGGAGCTCGGGAGCCTGCCCTTCCAGCCATTCGATTTCCACGGCTATCTCGCCAATAGGCGCGTGGCAGGCTTCGGCCTGCGCTACGACTATGAGCGGCGCCAGGTGATGGAGGCGCCGCCCATACCAGGTTTCTTGCTGCCCTTGAGGGACAAGGTAGCCGGCTTTGCCGGCCTGCCTGCCACCGATTTCGTGCAGGTCCTCATCAACGAATATCGGCCGGGCGCCGGCATCGGGTGGCATCGCGACAAGCCGCATTTCGGCATTGTCGCCGGCGTGTCACTGTTGGCTGCTTGCAGTTTTCGCCTGCGCCGCAGAAACGGTGCGAAATGGGACCGCGAAACCGTTACCGTCGAGCCGAGATCCGCATATCTGATGACCGGCGCCTCCCGAACCGAGTGGGAGCACAGCATACCGCCGCTGACGGAGCATCGCTATTCGATCACGCTGCGGACACTCCGGCCGTCGTGATCATGGGGTAGCAAATGGCGGGCGGGCGGTACACCGCCTCGCGGAGAGCTGCCGGAGCCAGGAAATTTCACCCGGGCATGAAACTTTCCCCGCCACCGATGGTTTTGCCGTCAGGTTTTATGGGCGCTGCCCGAGGACGTGCGGCAGCTCTGCTTCGATCCCGACACGAACTCCTGAAGCTCCCATCAAGCGAACGGTTTTAGAAACCGTCGCGCTTAATGAAGGAAATTCGCCATGCCCAACGCTGCCGAAATTCTCGTCGACACCCTGATCAACTGGAAAGTGGAGGTCGTCTTCGGCCTGCCGGGCGACGGCATAAACGGCATCATGGAGACGTTGCGCACCCGTCAGGACCGCATCCGGTTCGTCCAGGTCAGGCACGAGGAATCTGCCGCCTTCATGGCGTGCGCCTATGCCAAATGGACCGGCAGGTTGGGCGTCTGCCTGGCCACCTCGGGACCTGGGGGCACACACCTCCTTACCGGGCTCTATGACGCCAAGCTCGACCAGGCTCCCGTGCTTGCCATCACCGGCATGCAGTTCCACGACCTCATCGAGACTTTTACGCAGCAGGACGTAGACCTGACCCGCGCCTTCAACGATGTCGCAATCTTCAACGCACAGGTCTCCGATGCCGCCCATATGGAAAACCTGGCCGGTCTCGCCTGCCGGTCGGCCCTTGCCCGGCGCGGCGTCGCCCATCTGTCGATTGCCAGCGATGTCCAGGAAAACGAGTTGCCCGAGGCGGACCGTTCGAAGCGAAACCGGCCCTCGCACACCCCCGATCGCTGGTTCGAAGGCAGCCGGCTTCCGGCCGCCGACCAGCTCGACCAGGCGGTTGAGATTCTCAACGCGACAAAAAAGGTCGCCATCCTGGCCGGGCGCGGCGCACTCGGCGCACGCGAAGAACTCGAACGCGCGTCGGACCTGCTGGCGGCACCCGTCGCGAAGGCGCTGCTCGGCAAAGCCGTGCTGCCCGACGACCATCCGAACACGACCGGCGGCATCGGCATTCTCGGCACCCGCGCCTCGCAGGATGCGCTGAGCGAATGCGACGCCCTGCTGATTGTCGGATCGACGTTTCCCTACATCGAATACTATCCCGAACCCGGCAAGGCGCGCGGCGTCCAGATCGACCGTGACGCGCAGAGGATCGGCCTGCGGTACCCCGTAGAGGCAGGGCTCGTCGGCGATGCCGCCGAAACCTTGCGCCTCCTCAACGAACGCCTCGAGCGCAAGAGCGACCGCTCGTTCCTGGAAAAGGCACGGCGGGAAATGGCCCGCTGGCGCGACGCGATGGCGTTATCCGAAGCCAAGCCGGATGTACCGCTGAAGCCGCAACTCGTGGTCAAGGCATTCGGGAGGCGTATGCCCGAGAACGCGATCCTGGCAGCCGATTCAGGACAGAATACCGAGATGGCTGCCCGGCACATCGACATGAAGGCCGGACAGGCGTTCGGGGTTTCTGGAGCGCTCGCCTCGATGGCCTGTGGCCTTCCCTATGCGATCGCCGCCGGCATTGCCTTTCCGGGGCGCCCTATCTTCGCGGTGGTTGGCGATGGCGGGCTTGCCATGCAACTCGGCGAATTCTCGACCGCGGTTCGGCACGGCATTCCGCTCAAGGTCCTCGTGCTCAAGAACGGCATGCTGAACCAGATCGCCTGGGAGCAGATGATGTTCCTTGGCAATCCGCAATTTGGCTGCGAGCTGCAGCCGATCGATTTCGCCATGGCCGCCGAGGCCATGGGCGGCATCGGCTACAGCGTCTCGCGGCCGGAAGAGGTCGAGGGTGTGCTGGAGGCGGCCTTCGCCACGCAGGGACCGGTGATCATCGAGGCGGTGGTGGACGCCTATGAGCCGATGATGCCGCCCAGGATGCCACCGGACTACGCCAGGAACTTCCGCAAGGCGCTGCCGGACACACCTGGACACGACCAGATCGAGGACAATGTCGGCGAGGAACCGCTGAAGTCCATGATGAGCGAAGTATCCGAGGAGGCGTAGGCACAGCCGGTCTCGCCCCCACGTCTGCGACGTGCCTGTCGACACTGCATAGGGATGCGTCTACCGAGTCCGCGCGATCGGTATCGGCGTCCCGACCATCCGGAAGTCTCGGGCCATGTACGGCTTCCGGGCGGATCCTGCTGCTGCGAGAATGAAAGGTTTGTGCGGCACAAGCTGCCGCAAGCCACTGTTCTTGCGCGGAAATCTAGCATCAAAAAAATTTTTGGGACCCTCTTGAAGAGATTTTTGGCCATTCCCAGATCGTTTCGCGTCGAGGCTTCGGCTCGACGAAAATGCGTCGCGTCATCCGCGGCGTCCCATGTTGCTTTTCGGAGGATATGGCTATGAGAAGCATGGATTATGCCCCCCTTTACCGCACGACGGTCGGTTTCGACCGTCTCTTCGACATGCTCGACAGCAGCGTTCGCTCGGACTGGCCCCCCTACAATATCGAAAAGAAGAATGAGAACGATTACCGCATCACCATGGCGGTAGCAGGCTATGACCTGGATGAGATCGAACTCGTGCAGAACGGCGCCGAACTGTGTGTCACCGGACGCAAGAAGCCCGATCCAGAGCAGCGGCAAGTTCTCCACCAAGGCCTTGCAATAGGCAATTTCAGACAGGCCTTCAGGCTGGCCGACCACGTAAGGGTGGAGGCTGCGACGCTGAACTGCGGTTTGCTTGCCATCGACCTCGTGCGTGAGGTGCCCGAGGAACTCAAGCCGCGTCGCATCGAGATTGGCGTCCGCGACCCCAAAAATACAATTAACTCGATAAGCCAGGATATGCCGCGCAAGGCGGCCTAGGACGTGGCAACAACCTGCGGTCCGCCTCCCGGCAACGCCGGGAAGCCAAGATTGCGGAGAACGGAGATGACAAGCGAAGCTGATATCTTTCTTCAAACCGGCGCAAGAAGACCGACCCGCATCGACGTCTCGTCGTTACCGAAAAACCCCGGCGACGTCCTCAACTGCTCAACCATGAGCCTTGCGGCGAAGCGTGCCTTGCTTGCCTCATGGGCCTCGGACAGGCATGCGGTTGACGACGCTCCGTCGCTGCGCAGACTGGATGATGGCTCGGTCATGAATGTGGATGAGACCCTTCGCGCGCTGAAGGCACTGGATGAGCGCGAGCAAGGAAATCCGCCGCATAGGGCTGCGTCTCCATCGCAGCGGCGTTCTTTCGGCCGCTTCCGTCGAGGGAGTTGGTCCCGCTGGGTCGCGGGCATCCGAGGTGAAGACGATGATGACGATCCACCTCCGAGCCCGGTCTGCGCGGCGATCCCGCCGAAGGCAGGCGGTGGCGGGGCATTTTCCCTGCCGGAACCTGAAGCAGCCTAGAGCAATCCAGGGAAAAGCGCATACCGCTTTCCCTGGAAATTACGTGGAAACAAACAGTTAGAGCAGTTCGGCGTCTCGTGAAACGAGAACTGCTCTAATGAAGAGGTTGGCGCCAACCCTCAAAAAAGCATCCAGCCAATGGAGGAAGTTCATGAACGTCAAAATGTTCGAGCAGCCCGTTCTGGTGAAGAACGGGGATTTCATGATCGAGGAAGTAGCGTGCCTCGAAGATGCATTCGACTTTCTGCAGAATTGGCCTCGGAACCGCAGAGGTCCGATTTTCGAAACCGCCCTGCGCGCGTGCCAACGCGCCTATGACGGCCAGGTCCCCGTCTCGCTGGCGCGCGATGCCTTTGCCGGCTTTGCCCGCTCGGCCAGGATACTTGAAGACGTCTCGACCTCCATACCCTGGATGGCGGGGATCAAGACGGGCAGAGGCGGCGTTTCCGCCTGAGGAGAACCTTCGCGCGACCTTCGGTTTTCAAGGCAAGTGAGGTTCTGAGAGCGCTTGGGACAGTTCACCCTTTCACAGGCGCGGTGACCGGTGGCCAACGCCGATCGCCATGGCTCGGTGCCGGTCAACGGAACATCGAGCCGCCATCAACGTCGAGGGCCGCGCCATAGACGAAGCTCGCGGCGTCTGAGCAGAGGAACAGGATCGCGGCGGCCATGTCGTCGGGCCGGCCCATGCGGCGCATCGGCAAATTGGCCGCGATGCGGTCCTTGAGAGCCTGGTCGATATGGGAATGCATCGGCGAATCGGTCGGCCCCGGATTGAGGGCGTTGATGCGCACCTTCTTTCCCGCCAATTCGCGCGCAACCGACTTCACCAGCGACAGCGTGCCGGCCTTGGACGCCGCATAGGCTGTGTCGGCGATGAGCCCGCCGCCGCCATGCACGCCGGCGTCTGAGGCCACGCACACGATATTCCCCCCGCCGGCATTGCCTTGCATGCGCTGCACCGCCCCCTGGACGGTGAAGAAGGTGCCCAGCAGATTGACGCCGAGGACGCGCTGCCAGTGCGCCCAATCCTGCTCCGCGATTCTCTTGGCCGTGATGATCGCCGCGCAGGTGACGACATTGTCGAGCCGCGCCAGCCGGGCGTCGCAATAGTCGAACATGCGCCCGATGCTGTCGGGGTCACCCATGTCGGCCACCACCTTGTGCGGTGTCCCGGCCATTCCGCTCAGTTCGTCATGGCGCTTGGCCAGCCCCTCCGCGTCGCGGTCGCACATCACCACCTCGGCGCCCTTGGAGAGAAAGGCACGGGCGGTCTCGAAACCCATTCCGCTCGCGGCGCCGGTCACCAGCACGGTCTTGCCGGCGAAGCTGTCCTGGGAAAATGTGGCGTATGGGTCGATCATGATGTCTCCGTGAACCGATAAGAGGTGGCCGGCGGCAAGGTTTCCGGCGCGGCGTGTTCAGGCCTTCAGGTGCAGCGTCACGAGCACGCTGCACTCCGCGCCGCTGTCGAAACGCGCCGCGACGCGCAGCCAGTTGCCGAAATGGCTAAGCCGCGCCATTGCCATGCCGTCGCGCTCGGCCGGCATGGCAAACTCGGTGCCTTCGCGCAGCCAGTGCATTCCATCCGGCGAGATCTCGACCCACGCCGTTGCCGCAGGGCCGACAGGTTGCTTCAACGCGCGCACGAAGAAGATCGCCTCGCGCGCCCATCCTGCCTCATAAGGCTCGCTGGCGGCCTCGCCGCGCCAGCGCTCGTTGCGCGAGACGACTGCGGTGATGTTCTCGGGCAGCATCAGAAGTCTCCGGAAATGCAGATGGAGTCGACATAGAGAAAGGCCCGTTTGGCAACGTCGGTTTCAGCGAAGAGGCCGAAATTGAGCATGCACCACAGGTTCTTCATCGCCGGAATGCGGATCGAATCAAATCCCGAGAGGTCGAAGCTGCGATCGTTGCAGCGCAGCCCGAGCGCCGTCATCGATTCCAGATCGAAATCGAAGCACAGATAAGTCCAGTTCACCTTGGTGGGGATCTCGTTGTAGCACAGGCGCTGCGATCCGCCGGGAAGATCGAGCCAGCCCTCCGGCGACAGATGATAGTGGCTGATCGTTTTGTCGTCGGTGCCGATCGGCACGATCCTTTCGGTCTCGCGCTTGTACTGCCATTTCTGCAGATGCTGGCCGTCGAGCGCGTTAAGAAAGCGCAGATGCGGCATGACGCGATGGTTGCCGCTGTTGCCGTCCTGGTCTCCGCCTTGCAGGTCGAACAGGAAGCCGACGGAGCGCACATCGGTTTCGGACAGCTTCAACGTGTTGGCTTCGGGCTTGAAGGTGAAATACATTTCGAAACGGATCGGCCCGCGCTTCCTGAATGTGTGGCGTTTGATGGCGACGTTGCGGGCCCCCGCCACCGGGCGTGTCGCGATCTTCAGGGCATAGGATGAATCCATCCCGCCATGCGAGCCGGCGTCCCAGTGCGCGAGCGTCGACAGCATGGCGCTGGTGTGCTGCGCGTAGCCCGGCAGCATCGTGTCGAGATCGTCCTCATAGTTGCCGACAAGCTGCGACCAGCCGCAATGACCGCGCGCGAAATTGTCGAACGACAATATCCGCGGCAGCGGGTCGAAGCGGCTGAGCGCGGGGTCCGCGCGCAACAACGCCAGCCGCATCGCCTCGGCGAGGTCAGCGCCCTGGTTTGGAGACTGGTTCTTCATCTCGGCCTCATCCGGCTTTCAGTTTCTTGACGGCGTCCCAGTCGATCTCGATGCCCAGCCCCGGTTTCTGCGGGACGTCGAGCGTGCCGTTCTTCTGCCTGACGCAACCGGGCGCGAGATCGGCCAGACTGGTCTTGAACGGGCTGGCGTCGCACTCGCACTCCATGACGCCGAAGTTCGGCATCGCGGCTGCCAGATGGACGCTTGCGGTCTCGCAGACAATGCCCGACATGCCGATATGCGGCGCATAGCGGACGTCATGCGCGGCGGCGTAGTCGGCCATGCGACGCGTCTCGGAGATGCCGCCCGCGCGCGCCACGTCGGGCTGCAGCACGGACAGCGTCCGGTTGGCGATCAGGCGCTGCGCCTGGTCCAAGGTGAAATTGCTCTCGCCCGCGGCCAGCGGCACGTCGCAGCGCCGGCGCAGTTCCTCATAGCCCTGCTCGTTTTCCGGTTGCAGCGGTTCCTCGAACCAGAAATAGCCGTTTGCCGAAAGCGCACGGCCTACCTCGACCGCCTCGTCCAGATTGTAGGCCCAGTTCGCATCCACGCAGAGTCCGATCGCATCGCCGGCGCGCTTGCGGATGCGCTCGATCCGTTTGCAGGCTTCGCGCACGGGCCGCGCCATCTTCACCTTGATGCGCGTAAAGCCCTCGCCGACATAACGATCGAGTTCAGCATCGGCGGCATCGTCGTCGACCCAGTTGACCGCGGCGGCGTAGACGTCGATGCGGTCGCGTCCAACACCGCCGAGAAGCTTCGCGACCGGCTGTCCAGTCGCCTTGCCCAGTATGTCCCAGAGCGCGATGTCCACGCCGGCGATGGCCTCGATCAGCATGCCGCCTGCCCTGCCCGACAGCGCGCGGCGCATGGACTGCCACAGGGCGCCGATGTTGCGCGCGTCCTGGCCGAGCAAGCGCGGCTTGAGCGAGCTTTCGATCAGCTCGACATAAGCCTTGGGCGAGAACCGCGCCAAGGTTTCGCCGACGCCGACAATGCCCTCGCTCGTGCGCACTTCGACCAGGACCAGCGAGACCTTTTCATAGACGCCCCAGGACGTGACCGTGGGCCGGGGCAATGTCTGGCTGAGGGGATGGGCAATCACCTCGGCAATCTTCAGCGGCCCCGCCGCGATTGGATCGCTCACGTGCATCGGCTCCAGATTTCTCCCTTGTCCTCTCGCACCGCCCTCATAGCTCTCACTTGTAAACTTAGCAACCAAAAAACTTAGTTGCTATGTTTGAGGAAACCGTGCTAGTGATCCGCGGAAAGGATCCCGAATGCCCCTGGACGCAGCACGAAAGCCGATTTTCGCCGCGAAACTCGCGAGCCCTTCCCGCCTCGCGGACGGCGTTTCGGACGCGATCGCCGCGGCGTTGTTCGACGGACGCATCGCGCCTGGTGAAGCGCTGCCGCCGGAAGGCGAGATCGCCAGGGAATTCGGCGTCTCCAAGCCCATCGCCCGCGAGGCGTTGCGCCAGTTGACCAGCGCGGGCCTCGTTTCGACGCAGCAAGGAAAGGTGGCCCGCGCCAAGGCGCTCAGCGGCGAGCCGATGGAGCGCATCTACGCCTATGCGGTCCGTTCGAGCCTGACGCGGCTTCAGGAAGCCAACGAGATGCGCCGCGTCATCGAGGTTGGCATAGCCAGGCTGGCTGCCGAGCGCCGCGATCCGCGCGGCCTGGAAATGATGCGCCAGGCCGTGCTCGACATGCATGCCGGCATCGGCAGGCCCGGCGATTTCACGCAAGCCGACATTCTGTTCCACCTCGGCCTCGCGACGGCCACGGGCAACTCCATGATCCGCATCCAGATGGAAGGGATGCGGTCGGTCCAACGCGAGGTTTCGGAACTGTTCTCCCAGCGCTCCAACCGCACGGAAGCGGATTGGCGGGCCACCGTCGAACGGCACCAGGCGATCTACGACGCGATCGTGGCGGGCGACACCGATCTCGCGGACCGGCGCATTCACGAGCATTTCGACGCGGCCGACATCGCCTCGTTCGAGGTGGCCGGCAAGCTCGGGGAGCCGTCGCCGTGAGCAAGGACCGTTTTTCCCTTGCCGGACGGCGGGCGCTGGTGACCGGCGCCAACTCCGGCATCGGGCGCGCGGTTGCGATTGCCCTGGCGCAGCATGGCGCCAGCGTCGCGCTGCATCACTTCGGCGACGCCGTCGGCGCGCGCGACACGGCGGCGGTCATCGGCCCGGGCACCGTGGTTCTCGGGGCCGATTTCACCGATAGCAAGTCAATGTCGGCTTTTACCGATGAAGCCGCCGGCGCCGGCCCCATCGACATTCTCGTCGCGAACGCGGCGATCGAGCGGCGCCGTGCATGGAACGAGGTCGACGAGGCCCATATCCAGGCCCATGTGGCGGCAAACTTCACGGCCCTGCTCACCTTGGCCGCGCGTCTCGTTCCAGCCATGGCAACGCGCGGGTGGGGACGCGTGGTCGCGACCGGCAGCGTGATGGCGAGGCGTCCGCGCGCCGAGACGATCGTCTATGCCTCGCTGAAGGCGGCGCAACTGACGGCGATGCGCGCCATGGCGCGCGATGTCGCGTCGCATGGCGTCACCATGAATGTGGTATCGCCCGGCGCCATTGAGACGGAGGCAACGGCCGAGCGCTACCGGGACGTCGCCTTTCGCCAGGCGGTCGCGGCGAAGATTCCCGCCGGCCGCCACGGCCAGGCCGACGACCTCGTCGGCGCCTTCGTTTTTCTGTGCAGCGACGCCGCCCGCTACATCACCGGGGCCGACCTGCCCGTCGACGGCGGCTGGACGATCGGCGACGCGCCCGGCGCGCTGCCGGGGACAACAGCATGACAAGCCGCCTGTCGGGCCGTTCGTAGCGCACCGCAGTTGTTGATTGGACCATCAGCGTTTCGGGAGGAAACCATGAAGACCGCAATGAAGCTTGCAATATCGGCCCTGGCGCTGTGCACCCTGTCGGCGCAGTCACTGGCCCAGGAACTGCGGGTGACCGTGTGGACCGGCAGTGAAGCCCATCTCAAGATGCTGAACGGCATCGCCGGGGGCTTCATCGCCAAGCATCCGGGTGTGACGGTGAAATTCGAGACCGTTCCGGTCGCCGACTACACGCAGAAGCTCACCTTTCAGGTCGCCGGCGGCAACGCCCCCGACGTCGCCTGGATGATGGAGGATGCCGCACCCGCCTTCGAGAACGCCGGGCTGCTGATGGACATCGGCCCGACGCTCAAGGCGACGCAGGGATACAACTTCGACGATTTCTCCGAGCCCGCCATGGCGCTCTGGCAGAAGGACGGCAAGGTCTACGGCGTGCCCTTCTCCACCTCGCCGTTCCTGATCTACTACAACAAGGACATGTTCGACAAAGCGGGTGTCGAAGATCCCAACCAGCTCGCCGCGAAGGGCGAGTGGAACATGCAGAAATTCCAGGAGGTCGCCAAGAAGATCGCCGAGGCCAATCCCGGCAAATGGGGCTTCGAATTCAAGGATGGCGAGGGCTACGCATCGCGCATGACGCATGCCTTGCTGCCGCCCGTTCGCGCTTACGGCGGCGATCTGTGGGCCGAGGGCCAGTGCGGCCTCGACAAGCCGGAGGCGGTAGCCGCCATCAAGCAGCTCCACGACATGGTGTTCAAGGACAAGTCGATTGTGCCGCCGGGAGAGCAGGGCGACTATTTCTCCGGCAATTCGGCGATGACCGTGAACCAGATCTCGCGAGCCTCGAAGATGCCCGAGGCGGGCTTCAAATGGGGCATCGCCCCCTTGCCTTCGGGACCCGCCGGCGAGGCTCCGGTCATCGGCCAGGCCGCGCTGACCGTCTTTGCGTCCGGCAAGAACAAAGAGCTTGCCGCGCAACTGGTGGCCGACATGACCAGCAAGGACAATGTGGCTGTCATGGCCCAATTCTTTCCGCCGGCCCGCAAGAGCGTCCTGGAGAGCGACGCCTTCGTCAACTCCAACAAGCTGATCCCACCGCAGCAGATGAAAAGCGTCGCCGCAGCGATCGTCAACGGCCGCGTTCACCCTTCGCATGAGCATGTGCCGCAGATATTCGCCGCGATGGCGCCGCGCGTCGACGCGCTGTGGCGGGCCGACGCCAATGTCGAGGAGGCGCTGAAGAGCGTCTGCGCCGCCATTCAGCCATTGCTCTGACAGGTTTTCGGTTCATGGCCGGCATGGCATCCCGGGACAATGCGGCGCGCCCTGCCAGCGCGCCGTGGCTGAGCTTGAAGGCCAGGGAGATGCTGGAGGCGTGGCTGTTCGTCAGCCCGACCTTGATCGGCTTCGTGGTCTTCTTCCTTGGGCCGCTGGTCGCTATCTTCTATTATTCCACGACCGAGTGGAACCTGCTCAGCCAGCAGGCGACCTTCGTCGGGCTTCGCAATTTCCAGAATGCGCTGCTGGAAAACCCCGACTTCTGGCATGTCGTGCGCAATTCCGTGATCTTCGCGCTGGGGCTCGTTCCCCTGAACATGGCGCTGGCGCTCTCGCTTGCGCTGGCGCTTTCGCGGCCGTTCTTCGGCGTCGTCTTTTTCCGCACGGTTTTCTTCGCGCCGGTGGTCACATCGGCGATCGCCTGGGCCATCGTGTGGAAATTCATGCTGCAGGGCGAAGGCGGCGCCGTGAACCAGATGCTCGCCTGGATCGGCATCGATGGCCCGAACTGGTTGCGCGAGCCCAACTGGGCGATGGCGGCCGTCATCGTCACCCGCGTCATCAAGATGGTCGGCCTCAACATGATCCTCTACATCGCCGCGCTCCAGTCGATACCGCGCGACTACGAGGAGGCAGCCGCGCTGGAAGGTGCCTCGCGCTGGCAGATCTTTCGCATGATCACCTGGCCGCTGCTCGCGCCGACGACGCTGGTCATCATGGTGCTGACGACGATCGGCTCGTTCAAGGTGTTCGACCACATCTACCAGATGACCGGCGGCGGCCCGGAAAACGGCACCCTGGTGCTGGCCTTCTACATCTATCAGCAAGGCTTCAAATTCTTCAACGTCGGCTACGCGGCCGCGCTCGCTCTGATCATGTTCGCCATCGTGATGGCGCTCACCCTCGTGCAGGTGATGTTGCGGCGGAAGGAGATGGAGTGACCCCGCGTCGGATCGAGATTCTCTATCGCATCTGCTGGACCATGGCGCTGCTGCTTTTGGCCGTGCCCTTCGTGTTCCCGTTCCTGTGGATGATTTCCGGCGGCTTCAAGAGCACCACCGAGATATTCGGCGCGCCGACCCTCATTCCCCGCGTCTGGCGCTTCGAGAACTTCGCGGAAGTGTTCACCTATCAGCCCTTCGCGCGGCAGTATTTCAACTCGCTCTATATCGCCGCAACGGTGACGGTGCTGACCCTGTTCATTGCCTCGCTCGCGGGCTACGCGCTGGCGCGCATCCGCTTTGCCGGCGCCGGGCTGTTGATGCTGTTCCTGGTGATGGCGCTGATGGTGCCGGAAGAGGTCACCATCATCCCTAACTTCTTCCTGATCCGCGCCATGGGCCTGATCGACACGCACTGGCCGCTCATCCTTTTGCCGGTCTTCGGCCCGCAGGGCGTGGTGGCGACGTTCCTGATGCGTCAGTTCTTTCTGGCGCTGCCCAGGGAACTCGAAGAAGCCGGCAAGATGGATGGCCTTTCGCGGTTCGGCGTCTGGTTGAAGATCGCCCTGCCCATGGCGCGGCCGGCGCTTGCCGCGGTTGCGATCATCACCTTCCTACATTCGTGGAACCTCTTCCTCGAGCCGCTGATCTTCCTCAGTTCGCTCGAAAAATTTACGCTGCCGCTGGCGCTGTCCAACTTCAACGACAGCTACGGCCTGCCCTTGTGGAACCTGCAGTTGGCGGCGACCAGCCTGGCCGTGGTTCCCATCCTCATCATCTATCTGATCGCCCAGCGCCAGATCATCGAGAGCTTCGCCCTCTCCGGCGTCAAGGGATAAGGGGAGTCATGACAAAGCTTCTGCTCAAGGACATCCGCAAGCGGTTCGGAACGGTCGAGGTCATCCGTGGCGTCGATCTCGAGATCGAAGATGGCGAGTTCGTGGTCTTCGTCGGCCCGTCGGGGTGCGGGAAGTCAACGCTGTTGCGGCTGATCTCCGGCCTGGAGCACATCAGCGAGGGCGAACTCCACATTGGCGGGCGGCTGGTCAACGAGGTTCCGGCGGCCAGGCGCGGCGTGGCGATGGTGTTCCAGTCCTATGCGCTCTACCCCCACCTGACTGTCCGCGACAATATGGGTTTTGGCCTCAAGGTCCGCAAAGTGCCGGCCGGCGAGCGCGCCCGGCGCGTCTCGGAAGCCGCCGCGACGCTGAAGCTCGAGCCGTTGCTCGACCGTTTCCCGCGTCAGTTGTCGGGCGGACAGCGCCAGCGCGTCGCCATCGGCCGCGCCATCGTCGGCAACCCCGACGTCTTCCTCTTCGACGAGCCGCTTTCGAACCTCGACGCCGAATTGCGCGTGCACATGCGCTCCGAGATCGCAGCACTCCACCAGCGCCTGTCGACGACAATGATCTACGTGACCCACGATCAGATCGAGGCCATGACCCTTGCCGACAAGATCGTGGTGTTGCGCGACGGAAGGATCGAGCAGGTCGGCTCGCCGCGCGAACTCTACGACAGCCCCCGAACCATTTTCGTCGCCCAGTTCATCGGCAGCCCGAAGATGAACATCCTGCCGCTCGCCGATGGGCGGCCAATCACCCACGGGGCGTCCGTGCCCCCGACGGCCGTCTCGGTCGGCATTCGGCCCGAGCACCTGTCGCTGGCCCAGCCTTCGTCCGCCACGCTGCGCGGCAAGGTAAAGCTTGCCGAATACACCGGCGCCGTCACGCTCATCCACGTGGAATTGGAGGCAGGCCAGACTTGCCTTGTCATCCACAATCAAGGGACGGCGCCCGAGATCGGCGTCGAGATCGGCCTGAACGCAGCCCCCGCGCACCTGCACTTCTTCGACGGCGAGGGCCGCGCGGTCTGACGCGATCATGAATGGCCGCAGCGCGTGGCGCATGGGAACGCGGCGAATGATCGTCCGCATTGCCTTCTGTATCCGCTCGCTGGATAGTTCCGGCCATGCTGCAGAGCCTGGCGACTCACTGGCCTCAAATCCTGGCGATCATCTCCGTGGTGATCGCGAGCGTTGGCATTGCCCATGCCGTCATGACCAAGGAGGACGTCCGGGCCGCTACTGGCTGGGTGGGCGTGATGGTGCTGTCGCCGATCCTCGGCGTGCTGATCTATGCCGTGGCCGGTATCAACCGCATCCGTCGCGCCTCGATCAGCGCGCAGCGCTCGCTTGCCGGCGATCTGGCGTCCGCCAGGCACGACCGCGACATTGCCGCCGAGGAGGCCCTGATCGTCGAACGGTACGGGCTGCGCTTCATCGGCCTCAGGACGCTGGGCGACAGGGTGGCGCGGCGCGCGCTCCATCCGGGAAACGCGATCACTGTCCTGGAAACAGGTGACGAAGCCTATACCGCTATGTGCGCGGCCATCGACGGCGCCGAACGCAGCGTCCTCCTCGAAACCTATATTTTCGACAATGACCCAGTCGGCCTGCTCTTCGTGGAATCCCTTGCCCGGGCCGTCCGGCGCGGCGTCAGCGTGCGCGTGTTGATCGACGCCGTGGGCGCCCGCTATTCCGTGCCAAGCATATTGGGCCACCTGCGCGGCGCCGACATCACCGCCGGGCTCTTCAACGGCAACATCGTCATGGGCCTGCACCTGCCCTATGCCAATCTGAGGACCCATCGGAAGATCCTGGTGGTCGACGGCACGGTTGCCTTTACCGGCGGCATGAACATTCGCAAGGGCTTTTCCGCCGAGTTTGCCGGCTCCAACAGTTCCAGGGACACGCATTTTCGCGTGACCGGTCCAGTGGTAGCCGACCTCTTTTCGGTTGCCGCCGAAGATTGGCGTTTCGCCAGCAACGAGGCGCTGAAGGGCGATGCCTGGCGAATTGCCCCGCTGTCGCCGGCGCCCGCCACGCCCATGCTGGTGCGGGCGGTCGCGTCCGGCCCGGACGCCAGCGTCGAGACCAATCACAAGCTGCTGATTGGCGCCTTCTCCGTCGCGCGCAAATCGATCCGCCTCATGTCGCCCTATTTCCTGCCGGACCGCGAACTGATCAGCGCCCTGACGACCGCCGCAAGACGCGGTGTCGAAATCGACATCGTGGTACCGGCGGTGAACAATCTTTTCCTCGTCGACCGTGCGATGACGGCGCAGTTCGACCAGGTTCTGAAGCACTATTGCCGCGTCTGGCGCACGGAAGGACCTTTCGATCATTCGAAGCTGCTTTCGATCGATGGCGCATGGGCCTATGTCGGGTCTTCCAACCTGGACGCCAGGTCGCTGCGGCTCAATTTCGAGATCGACCTGGAGGTACTCGACGCCGGCTTCGCCAGCGAGGTCGAAAAGCGGATCGCGGCGGCGATCGAGACGGCCGTCCCCGTCACGCTGGAAGCATTACGGGCGCGGCCATTCGTCATCCGTCTGTTCGATCGCATCCTGTGGCTGGGCTCGCCCTATCTTTAACAAAAGGACGTGTTTGCCAGATAGCTTGACGTGAACGGTGGAACAGATGCCGAAAGGTTCTATCTTTTGAGGTGCACGGTGACAGCAGCAGGAATGGCGGGCAAACGATGCGGGTGAACGGGCGCAGCTTGCCGGCAAGCATGCTTTTGTCCATTCGCGACAAGCGGATGCGCAAGGCCAATGCCACGTCGACGAACAAGGCGGACGCCACCGGAACGCTGGTCGCCTCCTACAATGTCCACAAATGCATCGGCGTCGACCGCAAGTTCGATCCCGAGCGCACCAGCCGCGTCATCCGCGAGATCGACCCGGATGTCATCGCCCTGCAAGAAGCGGACAATCGTTTCGGCGACCGGACCGGACTTCTCGACCTGTCCCGGCTCGAACTGGAAACCGGCCTGGTGCCGGTGCCGATTTCGGCGACCGGCAAGGGCCATGGCTGGCACGGCAACGTCCTGCTTTTCAAGAAGGGCGTCGTGCGCGACGTGCATCAGATCAGGCTTCCCGGGCTGGAACCGCGTGGCGCACTGGTGGCGGAAATCGATCTCGACGGAAGCCAGTCCCTGCGCGTCATCGCGGCGCATTTGGGCCTGCTGCGCCGTTCGCGGTCGCAGCAGGCACAGGTCGTGCTGGATATCATGAACAGCCCCGACGAGAAGCCGACGCTGCTGCTCGGCGACCTCAACGAATGGCGCCTCGGAAACCGCTCGGCGCTGAACACGCTGCATCTGACGTTTGGACCGCTGCCGCCGGCTGTTCCTACCTTCCCCTCGAACCTGCCCCTGCTGGCGCTCGACCGCATCATGGCCAACCGGCACGGAATGATCGCGGCCGTCGAAGCGCATGACACGCCGCTGTCGCGGGTCGCCTCCGACCATCTGCCGCTGACCGCCTTTGTCCGCCTGTAGCCGCACACCGATAACGCCTTGATGTCGACCGCGTTGGAAAGCGTGTAGGGCCGCGTCGGAACGGCGGCTGTTCTTGCGAGTTGATATGGCTTGAACAACAGGAGGACGAGACATGAAAAGCTTTTTCCTGGCCTCGATGATGGCGCTGGCCGCTTCGGCTTCCGTCATTGCGCCGACGCAGGCTGCGAGCGTCACCATCCAGTCCGGCGACGAGCCCCAGTATTCGCCTGACGACGACTATGACAATGGCGAGGTCGTCGTGCGCCGCCATCACGATCGCCAGCGTTATATCGACAATCGCTATAACGACGACAGCGATGTTCGTTACAGCGACCGCGAATACCGCCGCTATCACAGGCATCACCGCTGCCACATCGAGCTGGTCAAACATTGGCGACACCACCACAGGGTGGTCGAAGAGGTTCGTGTCTGCACCTGACCCGCGGATCGCGCTGAGGCGCATCTGCGTGGCCTGATTGCAATGCGGTAAGCTGCGGCCACGCCCCGCTGCACTGGGTATGCCGCATTGCACAATTCCGCGACCTTGCCCACAATGCGGGGCATGGTCAGATCTTCCCTAGCCGTCCTGGTGATCGACGAAAACCGCATCCGCGCCTCGATCATCGAGGCGGGACTGCGCGAGGCCGGCCATCAGCGGGTGACCGTCGTCCACGACGTGGCGGGCATTGCGCGCCGCATCGCCGAGATCGAACCCGACGTCATCGTCATCGACCTCGAGAACCCCAACCGCGACATGCTGGAGAACATGTTCCAGCTGTCGCGCGCGGTGAAGCGGCCGATTGCGATGTTCGTCGACCGCTCCGACCAGGCCTCGATCGAGGCCGCCGTCGATGCCGGCGTGTCCGCCTATGTCGTCGACGGTCTCAGGCAGGAACGCGTCAAGCCGATCCTCGATATGGCCGTCAGCCGCTTCAACGCCTTTTCGCGCATGGCGCGCGAACTGGAAGAAGCGCGCAGCGAGCTCGAGAACCGCAAGGTCATCGACCGCGCCAAAGGCATATTGATGAAATCGCGGGGTCTGAGCGAAGACGCGGCCTACACGCTGCTGCGCAAGACAGCGATGAACCAGAACCGCAAGATCAGCGACATTGCCCACAGCTTGGTGACGACAGCCGGGCTGCTCGGATCGCTGGAGGACGAATGAGCATGACTGCTGCGCATCAGATTATCGCCGGCTTCATGCCCCTGTTCGACAGCGCCGTGCTGGTCGCGGCCGGCGAAATGGGCTTTGCCGCGCGCGAAGGCGTCGATCTCGTCCTGCACCGCGAGACCTCCTGGGCCAACATTCGCGACCGCATCGCCATTGGCCATTTCGACCTTGCCCACATGCTTGGGCCGATGCCGCTCGCCTGCAACCTCGGGCTCACGCCCCTGGCGTCCGAGACGATCGTGCCCTTTTCGCTCGGCCTCGGCGGCAATTGCGTCACCGTCTCCAACGCCGTCTGGGAAGGCATGGCGGCGCATGGCGGCGTATCGGATCTCGATCCGGCCCGCGCCGGCGCGGCGCTTGGCGCGTTTATCCGCGAACGCGCGGCGGCCGGCCGTGACCCGCTGCGCTTCGCCGTCGTGCATCCGCATTCCGGGCACAATTTCGAACTGCGCTACTGGCTCTCCGCCTGCGGCATCGACCCCGACGGTGAGATCGAGATCGTCATCGTACCGCCGCCCTTCATGGCCGACGCGCTGGCTGCCGGCCGCATCAACGGCTATTGCGTCGGCGAGCCCTGGAACAGCGCCTCCGTCGCGGCCGGCACCGGCCACATCGTCACCGTCAAGGCGCTTTTGTGGCGCAACAGCCCCGAAAAGGTCATCGGCGCGCGCAAGGCCTGGGCCGAAGAGCAGCCGGAGGCGCTGGCGGCGCTGCTCAGGGCACTGCACCACTCCGCCCGCTGGTGCCAGGACCCGGCCAATCGAGGCGAACTGGCGGCGCTGATGGCGCAGCCCGGCTTCCTTGGCCAGTCAGCCGAAATCCAGATGCCGGTCCTGACCGGACATCTCCGCCTCGGCAGCGGCGCCGAGCGGAACGTCGAGGACTTCTTCGTTCCCTTCGACAAGGCGGCGAACTTTCCCTGGAAGAGCCATGCGCTGTGGTTCTACACCCAGATGGTGCGCTGGGGCGACATCACGCACACGCCTGAAAACCTCACCATCGCCCGAGACTGCTACCGGCCCGACCTGTATCGGGCGGCGCTGAAGCCGCTCGGCGTGGCGCTGCCTGGCGCCAATGCCAAGGTCGAGGGGGCGTTGAAGATCGCAACGCCGGTCGGCTCGGCGGGGGCAAGCCTGGTGCTCGGCCCCGACGGCTTCTTCGACCGGCGTATCTTCGATCCGGACCAGATCGACGCCTATATCGGCGCGCAAAAGCAAGCGTGATCATTTACGCGCCATTCTTTTGCATTGCACAAAATTTATGCGCACTGATCGGATAGCTGACCAATGTTTGGCCTTGTTAACAGTCGGCCGGATCTACCCATGATTCGGTTATTCAGCTGATTTCATTCGAAATTCTTTTCTGAAGCGAGACTGGCACGGTTCCTGCTTTGAAATAACCAGGCCCTTCGCGGGTCACCGAATAGGCGTCCAATGGCGGGCGCCACAGGCAAAGCTGCCGCTCAGGTCACGACACGATCCCGGATGTACGGGTCGCGCGGACTTGGCCGGCGGCTTTTTTGTTTTGGCCGAACACGCAATCGAAGGCGCTGGTCCCAGGCAGCGCCCAACCGGAGACGACGATGAGGAAACGGATCGGAACTGGAACAAACCTGAAGGATTTCACGCGCCGCGATTTTGTCGCCAGCAGCGCGCTGACGGCGGCGCTGTTCATCGCTGCAAAGATGCTGTTCCCCGCCGGCGCCGTGGCCGAAGGCAAAGGGCCCGAAGTGAACGCGCCAGGCTCGCCGCGCTGACGCCAGACCGCAAAACATCGATCAAGAAACACGCGCGGTGCCTCCTACCGCAAACCGGAGCCTGACATGACCGCAAATCTCCAAGCCGCGCCCAGCCAGGATAGCGCGCCCCGGCAAGCGCTCGTGATGTCCACCATCGCCTTCACCGTCTGCTTTGCGGTGTGGACGATCTTTTCCATCATCGGCGTGCGCATAAAGCAGGAACTTGGGCTGAACGAGACGGAATTCGGCCTGCTCGTCGGCACGCCGATCCTCACCGGCTCCCTCGTGCGCATGGTACTCGGCGTCTGGACCGATCGCTATGGCGGACGGCTGGTCTACACCGCCACCATGCTCGCCGCGGCGGTCGCGACCTTCCTGCTCGCTTTTGCGCACACTTACGCGCAGATGCTGATCGCTGCGCTCGGCGTCGGGCTTGCCGGCGGCTCCTTCGCCGTTGGCGTCGCCTATGTCTCACGCTTCTTCCCGGCCGGCCGGCAGGGCACGGCACTCGGCATCTTCGGTGTCGGCAATGTCGGCGCCGCCGTCACCAAATTCCTGGCGCCTTTCGTGCTTCTCGCCTGGGGCTGGCAGTCGGTCGCGCTGATCTGGGCGGCGGCACTTGTCATCATGGCCGCCATCTTCTGGTTCACGACCGGCGACGATCCGGTCATCCGCGAGCGCCGCGCCGGCAACACCGCGCCCGCGAGGAGCTTCTGGCAGGAATTCGCGCCGCTGAAGAACCTGCAGGTCTGGCGCTTCGCCTTCTACTACTTCTTCGCCTTCGGTGCGTTCGTGGCGCTGTCGCTATGGCTGCCGCGCTACCTGATCGGCGTCTACGGCTTCGGGCTGGCGACCGCCGGCATGATCGGCGCCGCCTATTCAATTCCCGCGAGCATCTTCCGCGCCTATGGCGGCGTTCTGTCCGACCGCGTCGGCGCCCGCGCCGTGCTCTATTGGACCTTCTCGGTTTGTGCCGTCGCGACCTTGGTGCTGTCTCTCCCCTCGGCAGACTATGTCGTGCGCGGCATCAGCGGGCCGATCTCCTTCCATTTCGAGATCGGCCCGCTCGCCTTCATCGCCGTCGCCAGCGTGCTCGGCTTCTCCATGAGCCTCGGCAAGGCCGCCGTCTACAAGCACATCCCCGCCTACTATCCGCGGAGCGTCGGTGCCGTTGGCGGCGTCGTGGGCATGATCGGCGGCCTCGGCGGCTTCATCCTGCCGATCGCCTTTGGAGTGCTGAACGACCTCACCGGCATCTGGTCGAGTTGCTTCATGCTGCTCTTCGTCATCGTCGCCGCCTGCTTTGCCTGGATGCATGTCAGCGTCAGGCGCATGGAGCGCGCCGCATCAACCAAGGCGTCGACCCTTTCCTATGCTGCAGAATGACACCGGAGCGGATCAGGACATGACCGAGAAACTTGTCATCATCGGCAACGGCATGGCTCCAGGGCGCATGCTGGAACACCTGCTGGAGAAGGCGCCCGGCCGTTTCCAGGTCACCATCTTCAACGCCGAGCCAAGGGTCAATTACGACCGCATCATGCTGTCGCCGGTTCTCTCGGGCGAGAAGGCCTACGAAGAAATCATCATCCATGGCGACGGCTGGTACATCAAACACGGCATCACCCTCTATAAGGGCCACAAGATCGTCGCCATCGACCGGCAGGCGAAGACCGTCACCTCCGACCACGGCGTCACCGAGCCCTACGACAAGCTGGTCATCGCCACCGGCTCGGTGCCATTCATCATTCCGGTCCCCGGCCACAACCTGCCCGGCGTTCTCACCTATCGCGACCTCGACGACGTCCAGGCGATGATGCTCGCCGCCCAGTCGCGCGCCAAGGCGGTGGTGATCGGCGGCGGCCTGCTCGGGCTGGAGGCGGCGGCGGGCCTCAACGCGCAAGGCATGGACGTCACCGTGCTGCATGTCATGCCGACTTTGATGGAGCGCCAGCTCGATCCGGCCGCCGGCTACCTGCTGCAGCGCGCCGTCGAGCAGCGCGGCATCAAGGTCATCACCAAGGCCAACACCCAGGCGATCACGGGCAACGGCAAGGTCGAGCGAGTGGAACTCGCCGACGGCACCGTCATTCCCGCGACGCTGGTCGTGATGGCGGTCGGCATCCGGCCGAACGCGGCGCTGGCGAAGGAGGCGGGCATCGCCGTCAACAGAGGCATCGTCGTCGACCCGGGCATGCGCAGCAACGATCCGGACATCTATGCGCTCGGCGAATGCGCCGAGGTGAACGGCCAGGTCTATGGGCTAGTCGCCCCCCTCTACGAGATGGCGCGCGTCACTGCCAGCCAGCTTGCCGGCGACGAGAGCGCCGCCTTCGTGCATTCGGATACGCCCACCAAGCTCAAGGTCACCGGCATCGACCTCTTCTCGCTCGGCGACTTCGCCGATGGCGAGGACCGCCAGGAGATCGTGCTGCGCGATGCCGCCGCCGGCGTCTACAAGCGCCTGGTGCTGAAGGACGACCGCATCATCGGCACCGTGCTCTACGGCGAGACATCGGACGGCGCCTGGTTCAACGACCTCAAGAAGAAGCAGACCGATATCTCGCAGATGCGCGATACGTTGATCTTCGGCCAGTCCTACCAGGGGGGTGCCCCGCTGGACCCTATGGCGGCCGTTGCAGCCTTGCCGGATGATGCGGAAATCTGCGGCTGCAACGGCGTTTGCAAGGGCAAGATCACGGGCGCGATCACGGCCGGGGGCCTGACCTCGCTCGACGACGTCCGCGCCCACACCAAGGCATCCGCCTCCTGCGGCTCCTGCACCGGGCTGGTCGAAAAGCTGATGGTGCTGACCATCGGCGACAAGTACAACCCCGCCGCCGTGCAGCCCATGTGCTCCTGCACCACGCTCGGCCATGACGAGGTGCGCCGGCTGATCAAGGCCAAGGCGCTGAAGACCATTCCCGCGATCATGCAGGAACTGGAATGGAAGACCTCCTGCGGCTGCGCCAAATGCCGGCCGGCGCTGAACTACTATCTCGTCTGCGACTGGCCGGATGAATACGCCGACGACTACCAGTCGCGCTTCATCAACGAACGCGTCCACGCCAACATCCAGAAGGACGGCACCTATTCGGTGGTGCCGCGCATGTGGGGCGGCGTGACCAATGCCGCCGAGCTGCGCGCCATCGCCGATGTCGTCGACAAGTTCGAGATCCCGATGGTCAAGGTCACCGGCGGCCAGCGCATCGATATGCTCGGCATCCGCAAGGAGGACCTGCCGGCGGTATGGGCCGATCTCGGCCAGGCCGGCTTCGTCTCCGGCCATGCCTATGCCAAGGGCCTGCGCACGGTGAAGACCTGCGTCGGTTCCGACTGGTGCCGCTTCGGCACGCAGGATTCCACCGGCCTCGGCGTCCGCATCGAAAAATTCATGTGGGGCTCGTGGACGCCGGCCAAGGTCAAGATGGCGGTGTCGGGCTGCCCGCGAAACTGCGCCGAGGCGACCTGCAAGGATGTCGGCGTGATCTGCGTCGACAGTGGCTACGAGATCCATTTCGCCGGTGCGGCCGGCCTCGACATCAAGGGTACCGAAGTGCTCGGCCTGGTCAGGACCGAGGACGAAGCGCTGGAGCATATCGTGGCGTTGACGCAGATGTACCGCGAACAGGCCCGCTATCTCGAGCGTATCTACAAATGGGCCAAGCGCGTCGGCATCCCCGAGATCAAGCGCCAAATCATGGATGATGGCGAGAAGCGCAAGGCCTATTACGAGCGCTTCGTCTTTTCCCAGAAATTCGCCCAGGTCGACCCATGGTCGGAACGCGTGTCGGGCAAGGACAAGCACGAGTTCCGGCCAATGGCCTCGGTCGGGTTCGCGCAGGCGGCGGAGTGAGACAATGACCTGGACACCGATCGGCACCCTCTCCGACATCCCCCGCCGGGGCGCGCGCTGTGTTGCCACGCCGCAGGGAAAGATCGCTATCTTCCGCACCGCTGACGACCAGGTCTTCGCCATTGACGACCATTGCCCGCACAAAGGCGGCCCGCTGAGCCAGGGCATCGTGCATGGCGCGACGGTCACCTGCCCTCTGCACAATTGGGTCATCTCGCTGGAGACCGGCAACGCGCTCGGCGCCGACGAGGGCGCGGTGCGCACCATTCCGGTCAAGATCGAGGGCGAGCGTCTGTTCATCGCGCTCGAAGCGCTGGCCAGCCGCGCGGCCTGACCCATGCAGATTGGCGAAGCAGGCGAGGTGAGGACCACTTGCCCCTATTGCGGGGTGGGTTGCGGCGTGCTGGCGAAGGTCGCCGCGGACGGGCAGGTGTCGGTCCGCGGCGACCCCGATCATCCCGCCAATTTCGGCCGGCTCTGCTCCAAGGGATCGGCCCTGGCCGAGACCATCGAGCTCGACGGCCGGCTGCTCCATCCCGAGATCCACGGCCGCCGCGCCTCCTGGGACGAGGCACTCGATCTCGTCGCGTCGACCTTGACGCAGACCGTCGTCGAGCACGGGCCGGATGCCATCGCCTTCTATGTCTCGGGCCAGTTGCTGACCGAGGATTATTACCTCGCCAACAAGCTGATGAAGGGGTTTCTCGGCTCGGCCAACATCGACACCAATTCGCGTCTCTGCATGGCCTCCTCCGTCGCCGGCCACCGCCGCGCCTTCGGCTCTGACACGGTGCCCGGAACCTACGAGGATCTGGAGCTCGCCGACTTGATCGTGCTGGTCGGCTCCAACCTCGCCTGGTGCCATCCGGTGCTCTACCAGCGCATAGCTGCCGCACGTGAGAAGCGCCCGGAGATGAAAATCGTGCTGGTGGACCCGCGCCGCACCATGACATCCGATATCGCCGACATGCACCTGGCGATCGCACCGGATGGCGACGTCGCCCTGTTCACCGGCCTGCTCGCTTACTTGGGTGAACACAATGCACTCGACCGCGCCTACATCACGGCGCACACGACCGGCTTCGGACAAGCCCTCTTCGCCGCCTCGGCGCTCGACCTTGCCGGCATCGCTGCCGCCACGGGCCTGAGCGAGGACGAGCTTGGCCGCTTCTACAGCCTGTTTGCCAGGACCGAAAAGACCGTCACCGTCTACAGTCAGGGCGTCAACCAGTCGTCCTCGGGCACCGACAAGGTCAACGCCATCATCAACTGCCATCTCGCCACCGGTCGTATCGGCAGGCCCGGCGCCGGGCCGTTCTCGGTCACCGGCCAGCCCAACGCCATGGGCGGACGCGAGGTCGGCGGCATGGCCAACATGCTGGCCGCCCACATGGAGATCGAAAACCCCGGGCATCGCGAACGCGTGAAGCGCTTCTGGAATGCGCCTGACATCGCGCAAAAGCCCGGCCTGAAAGCGGTCGATATGTTCCAGGCAGTAGCCGACGGACGCGTCAAGGCGTTGTGGATCACGGCCACCAATCCGGTCGATTCGATGTCGGATGCCGATATCGTCGAAGCGGCGATCAAGGCCTGTCCGTTTGTGGTGGTGTCGGACGTGCTGGCCGAGACCGATACTGTCCGCCATGCCCATGTCCGGCTGCCGGCCGCCGCCTGGGGTGAGAAGAACGGCACTGTCACCAATTCCGAGCGCCGCGTCTCGCGCCAGCGCCCGTTCCTGGCAGCACCTGGCGAGGCGCGGCCCGACTGGTGGATCATTGCGGAAGTGGCGCGGCGGATGGGTTTTGGCGAGGCGTTTTCCTATGATGTGCCGGCGGAGGTTTTCGCCGAGCATGCCGCGCTGTCGGGTTTCGAGAATGACGGGGAACGGGATTTCGATATTGGAGCGTATGCCGATATCGATGCCGAGCGATATGAGGCGTTGAGGCCATTCCAATGGCCAGCGCCGAGCCGAGGCGCCCCCCTCTGGCCTGCCGGCGCCGGCAGGCCAGAGGGGGGCGCTCAAGCTCGACGCCGGTCAGAGGGGGACAGCACGGCTGGAAGCCAAACCACCCGCTTCTTCGCTGACGGGAACTTCTACACCCCCGACCGCAAGGCGCGCTTCATCGCCGTCCGTCCCACAATCGTATCCCGCACCTCGCCCGACTTCCCGCTCATCCTCAACACCGGTCGTGTCCGCGACCATTGGCACACCATGACGCGCACCGGCAAAAGCCCGCGTCTGTCGCAGCACGTCGCCGAACCCTTCGTCGAAATCCACCCCGACGACGCCGCGCGATACGGCATTGGCGACGCCCACATCGTGCGCGTTTCCAGCCCGCGCGGCGCCGTGCTCGTGCGCGCGCTGGTCACGTCCCGCCAGCGCCGGGGCAGCATCTTCGCGCCGATGCACTGGACGGACCAGTTCACCGCCAGGGGCCGGCTCGACACGCTCACTGCGCCGCTCACCGACCCGGTTTCCGGCCAGCCCGCGCTGAAGCATGTCGCGGCCCGCATCGAGAAATTCGCCGCCAGGGCGTTCGGTTTTGCCGTGACGCGCCGGAAGCCCGCGACGGTTGCCGCCGACTACTGGGCGGTTGCCAGGTGCCGGGGCGGCTGGCGGGTCGAGCTTGCCTTTGCCAATGACGAGATCGACTGGGCTGCCTTCGCCGTCTCACTCTTCGGCACCGCGGATGCCGAAGTACTTGCCTATCACGACCGCGACGCCGGCCAGCACCGTATCGGCGCCTTCGACGGCGAGCGTCTTGCCGGTGCCCTGTTCGTCGCGCCCGGCCCGGTGGCCGTGTCGCGCGGCTGGGCGACGCAGCAGCTCGAAGAGGCCCACGCCAGCCAACGCGAACGCTTCCGCATCGTCGCCGGCCGCGCCGGTGCCGAACGGCCCGATGCCGGCGCGACCGTCTGCTCCTGTTTCAACGTCGGGATCAATCAGGTCACGGCGGCGGTGGCTTCCGGCTGCACGAATCTGGAAGCCATCGGTGCCGCGCTGAAGGCCGGCACCAATTGCGGCTCCTGCCGCTCCGAGATCCGCGCCATCATCCAGGCACATCGCGTTCAGGCGGCCGAGTAGGCGGCGACCCCGCTTCAGCCGTCATAGCCGAGCGGCACGACGCTCGTAGCTGCGGTTGCCCGGATCGCCGCTGAACGGACCGTGCTTACCGCCGCCAGCATAGCCGCCGGCGTCTCGTCACCGTCTTCGACCCTATGGAACTGGACTATAGTTCGAGCCGTCTCGTCTGGACACCAATGCGCAAGGCTGAAAATGTCCTGGAGCGCACAATGTGGCGAACCAGAAGGAGGCGGATGCTGGACATCGAGGACATAGCGGCTCATCCGGATCTGCACCGCCACGTCAAGGAGCAGTCGCTGGCGCTGATCCACATCTACGAAGCCAGCCCGCGCCTTGCTTCCATATTCGCCACGCAGCAGCGCTGGCTGATGGGCCATGTCGGCCTTGCCATGCACTTCAGGCGCGACCCGGACGACCGCCGCAGCGCGTTGACGGTGTCGCGCTTCATCGAGTTCGTACATCAGCACAAGGTCGCCAGCCGCAACACCGCCGACGCTTTCATCAAGGAGATGCTGCACTACCGCATCGCCGAATACGTAGCGGGCGGAGACGGGCGCACCCACCCGCTGCAGCCGACAGCGGACACGGTGCGGACATTCACAGGATGGGTGCACGCACATCTACGGACCCTTGACCGACTCGACGGCGCGGACCGGCTGGCGAGATACCTGGAGCGGCCCGATATGCTCGCCGCCCTGCAGCCCCTCGTGGCCGACGGCCTGCTTTCGTCCAAACCGGTGCGCGAACCCAACCAGACCTTTTCCCTGTTCATCTGGCTCAACAATGGCGGCATCGTCATGGATCGGCTCATGTCCGGCATCGACCCCGACCATGCCGGCCTAGATCGGATTCCGACCAGCGTGGTCTCGGTGGCGGAATTCGCCAGTTGGCTCAAACTGTCGCGCACCCACCTCGCCCGAAAACTACGCGATGCCGAGGCGCTCGGCAGCATCGGCTGGCTGGGCCAGCGCGGCAATTCCGTGATGTGGGTCTCGCACCGCTTCTTTCAGGAATACATGACCGTCCAGGCCGCCAAGCTGGCGATCGTGGATGCCGCCTTCGCAGCGTGTTTTTCCACCGACCACTGAGAGAGAGAGAGAGAGAGAGACTCGCCGCTGCCCGGGCAATGAAGGCGGTCCGTGCCGCTGCTTATCCTTCGAAACAAAAAGCCGCTTCGGCGGCCGGTCGTCAGCACCATACGAAGAATGACAGCATACCTGCCCTCAGCAGTGAACCTCAGGTCGCAGAACGGCCCGGGTGCGCAACGTCACCCGAGCCGGAACCCGCAGTCTCACTCGATGTCGAAGGAGACACCCTGGGCGAGCGGCAGCGCCTTGGAATAGTTCACCGTGTTGGTGGCGCGGCGCATGTAGGCCTTCCACGCATCGGAACCGCTCTCACGGCCGCCGCCGGTTTCCTTTTCACCACCGAAGGCGCCGCCGATTTCTGCGCCCGACGTGCCGATATTGACATTGGCAATGCCGCAGTCCGATCCGTCGACGCCGAGGAAGCGCTCGGATTCCTGCAGGTCGCGGGTGAAGATCGACGACGACAGCCCCGCTCCCACCGCATTGTGCTCGTCGAGCACGGCGTCGAAATCGGTATATTTCATCACATAGAGGATCGGCGCGAAGGTCTCTTCGGTCACTGGCGAGACTTGGCTGGGCATTTCGACCAGCGCCGGATGCACGTAATAGGCGCCCGGATGGCCGTTCTCGACCCGCGTGCCGCCGGTCACCTTGCCGCCGTGGGCGGCAGCCTCCTTCAGCGCTTTCTGCATGGCCTCGTAGGCCGCCTTGTCGATCAGCGGCCCAACGAGGGCGGACGTCTCCAGCGGATTGCCGACAGAGACGCTCTGATAGGCCTTCTTCAGCCGCGGTACCAAGGCGTCGTAGACGCTGTCATGCACGAACAGGCGCCGCAGCGTCGTGCAACGCTGGCCCGCCGTGCCCATCGCACCAAAGGCAATTGCGCGCAACGCCATGTCGAGATCGGCGGTCGGGCAGACGATGCCGGCATTGTTGCCGCCGAGCTCCAGCACCGCGCGTGCAAAACGCTTGGCCAGGCGCGGCCCGACGTCGCGGCCCATGCGGGTCGAGCCGGTGGCGGAGACCAGCGGCACCTTCGGATGATCGACCAGGATCTCGCCAACGGTGCGGTCGCCGATCAGCACCGACGCGAGCCCTTCCGGCGCATCAGTGCCGAAGCGCTTGACGGCGCGCTTGAAGATCGCCTCGCAGGCAAGCGCCGTCAGCGGGGTTTTTTCGGAAGGTTTCCACACCACCGCGTCGCCGCAAACCAGTGCAAGTGCCGCATTCCACGACCACACCGCGACCGGGAAGTTGAAGGCGGAGATGACGCCGACCACGCCGAGCGGATGCCAAGTTTCCATCATGCGGTGTCCCGGACGCTCGGTGGCGATGGTCAGCCCGTACAATTGCCTGGAAAGACCGACGGCGAAGTCGCAAATGTCGATCATCTCCTGCACTTCGCCGAGCCCTTCCGAGGGGATCTTGCCGACCTCGATCGACACCAGCCGGCCAAGTTCGGCCTTGTGCGCGCGCAATTCTTCGCCGAGCAGCCGCACCAACTCGCCGCGCTTCGGCCCCGGTACCAGGCGCCAGACCTGGAACGCCTTGTGCGCGGCATCGATGGTCCTGGCCGCGTCGGCCGGCGAGATCGTGCTCAACGCCGCGATCTGCTCGCCCGTCACCGGGCTGCGCACGATCAGGTCGCCGCCGGCAAGCGCCTCCTTGGCAACACCCAGTTTCGCCAGAAGCTCGGCGGTTTCCTTCGCTATCGTCATGTCTGTCCCTTTCAGATCCCGCCATTCATGTGGCGTGGTCAAAGCATTGCGCCATGCGTTCCCTATGCCATCAGGCGCAAGGAGGCGCTGTCTGGCGTGCCAATAGCGGTTCCAGGGAAAAATCGCCACCCCGGCATGGTCCAAGCCCGGGCCAGACCATTGAACCAGGGTCAGCTTGCCGTCCGCGCGGCGCCGTCCTTCATCAGCCGGTCGATATGCATGCGTATATGGGCCGCTTCCGCCGCCGTGTTGGCAAGCGCGATGGCGCGGTCGAAGGCGACCCGCGCCTCCTCGCCCCGGTCAAGCTGCATCAAAAGCCCGCCCTTGAGGCCGAAGAAATGAAAATAGCCGGAAAGCCTCTGCTCCAGCGGCTCGATCATGGCAAGTGCCGCCTCCGGGCCACGCACCTTGGAGACCGCGACGGCACGGTTGAGGGTGACGACTGGCGACGGCTGCATCTGTTCGAGCAGGCCGTAGAGCAGGTCGATCTCGACCCAGTCCGTGTCCTCGGCCTTCTCGGCCCGCGCATGCAGCGCGGCAATCGCCGCCTGCACCTGGTAAGGGCCTGGCTTGCGGTGGCGCAGCGCCTTGTCGACCAGCGCCAGCCCCTCGTCGATCATCTTGCGGCTCCACAGGCTGCGGTCCTGATCCTCGAGCAGAACGATCTCGCCGTCCGCATCGAAGCGGGCCGGTGCGCGCGCATGCTGGAGCAGCAACAGCGCCGTCAGCCCCATGATCTCCGGCTCGGTCTGGAAGAGCCTGAGCAGCAGCCGGGCCAGCCGGATCGCCTCCTCGCACAGCGGCGCGCGGGCCGGCGCCTCGCCGCTATTGGTCGAATAGCCCTCGTTGAAGATCAGGTAGACCATGGCCGCGACCGCGGCGAGCCGCTCCGAGCGCTCCACCGCGCCCGGCGTCTCGAACGGCACGCCGGCGTCGGCGATACGTGCCTTGGCGCGGGTGATGCGCTGCTCCATGGCGCTTTCGCCGACCAGGAAGGCGCGTGCGATCTGCTTGACCGTGAGGCCCGAGACGATGCGCAGCGCCACCGCGATCTGCTGCGTTGCCGGCAGGTCGGGATGGCAGCAGATGAATAGCAGCCGCAATATGTCGTCGCGGTAGTGCGCGCCATCGAGCCGCTCGGCGATGTCGCTCTCTGCGTCCTCGAGATCGGAGATCTGGTCCTCTTCCGGCATCGGCGCCTGCTTGGCGCGCTTGCGCACCGCGTCGATGCCGCTGTTGCGTCCAACGAAGATCAGCCAGGCCGCCGGATCGCGCGGCGGACCGTTCTGCGGCCAGTTCTTCAGCGCCCTGAGGCAAGCGTCCTGGAAAGCTTCCTCCGCCGTATCGAGGTCGCGGAAATAGCGCAGCAGCGCACCCATCGCCTGCGGGCGGGCGGCGCTGATCGCGGAGCTGATCCAGGCAAGTTCGGTCATACGGCTACCCTGGTGGGATTGAAGATGGATACCGGCCGGATTTCGTAGGAGCCGCCGCTCGGATTGACCTCGGAAAGTTCGCGCGCGAACTCCACCGCCTCGTCGAGATCGGCGCATTCGAGCGTGTAGAAGCCGAGGAACTGTTCCTTGGTCTCGGCGAACGGCCCGTCGATGACGATCGATTCGCCCTTGACCTTCCTCAGCGTCGTCGCCGCCGTCGTCGGCAAAAGCCGCGCCACCGGGCCAAGCCGGCCGGCGTCCGCGTATTTCTGCTGGACATCGAGAATGTTGGCCATGACCTTGTCGTCCTGCTCCTTGCTCCAGGAGCAGACGACGTCTTCGGAAGCATAGCACAAGATCGCGTAGAGCATGGTTTGTCCTCTTCTGTGTCAAAGGACGAAACACTAGGACCGATCCCGACACGACGTCGATAAAAAAATCGAGGCGCCGCGGATTCAGCGGCCGGTGGTTACGGCGGGTCCGCTTTCGTGCGTCTTCAGCCATCGCAGCACGAGCGCTTCCTCATCATCGAGACCGTCTATCGATCGTTTGCGTTTGTTGGCTTCCGCCATTTCGGCAAGCAGCCGTCCCTGCAGCCAGGCTTCGAAGACTTGCGGATGGATGTAGCATTGGCGGCAGACGGCGCGCGTGTTGCCCAGCCGCTCGGCGACCCTGTCGATGACGCTGTTCATCGCCCGTTTCTGCTGTGCCTGGCTGTCGGGCAGCACCGTTTGCGCAAACAGCGACGCGGCGTGGATGGTGCCGCCCCATGTACGGAAATGTTTCGAGCTGAATGCATCGCCGATGGCCTCCCTGATGTACCGGTTGACGTCCTCGGAGCGCACCGGGTGTCTGGTGCCGTCCTCGTCGAGATACTGGAACAGCTTTTGGCCCGGCAGGTCCTGCGCGCCTCGCACGATTCGCGCGATGCGGCGATCGACCAGCTTCAATTTCCATTCCTTGCCCGATTTGCCCTTGAAGGCGAATCGCAGGCTCGATCCTTTGATGTCGACATGGCGGTCCCGCAATGTCGTCAGGCCGAAGCTCTTGTTGTCGCGGGCGTAAGCGGCGTTGCCGACGCGGATCATGGTGTTGTCGAGCAGCCAGACGATTGCGGCGACGACGCGTTCGAGCGGCAGGCCGTGGCGGCGCAGGTCGCTGTCGATCCTGTGCCGAAGCTCCGGCAGTCTTTCGGCGAAGGCGACAAGGCTCGAATATTTGGCGCTGTCGCGTTCCTCGGCCCAATGCGGATGATAGCGATATTGCTTGCGTCCCCGCTGGTCCCTGCCGGTCGCCTGGATATGTCCGTCCGCCTCGGGCGAGATCCAAACATCCGTCCAGGCCGGCGGGATCACGATCGCCTCGATGCGCGCTCGGGTGGCATCCGAGACCGGCCCGCCATCAGGTCCCCTGTAGGAAAATCCCTTGCCCGATTTCAGCCGGCGGATACCGGGCTCGGTATCGCTGACATAGATCAGTGCGGCGTGCTCGGCAGAAATCTGAGCACCGTTCTTTGGTGCGGCGTCGCCGTCGATAGTCAATCCGGATTTCTGCAGCATGCTGGCCCCACGGAAACACCCGTAGATAAGCCTCTAGGCCGAGCACTGGTTCCACTCCTGTCCGAAAAGTCGGCGGCCACCCACGCCGGCGGCGGAACCCTGCACGGAGCGTTGCGCAAGCAGGCCTGACGTCAGGCCCTCTCGAGCAGCACCGGAATGACGTCGACGGCTTGCTCGCCGACCTGTCCGCCCGTGGTCTTGAGAACGCCGACGATCGGCGCGACATCCGAATAGTCGCGGCCATGGCCAACGGTGATGTGATCGTTGGAGGCCCGCATGCCGTTGGTCGGGTCGAACTCCTGCCAGCCGGCATCGCGCCCGCACCACACCTTAACCCATGCATGCATGGCGTCGGCACCCTCCAGCCTAGGCTTGCCCTTGGGCGGAATGGTGCGCAGGAAGCCGCTGACGTAGCCGGCCGGTATGCCGAGCCCGCGCAGGCCGGCGATCATGATATGCGAGAAATCCTGGCACACGCCGCGCTTCAGCCGGAAGGCATCGCCTGCCCTGGTGCGGACGGTGGTCGCCTCGTTGTCATAGGTGAAATCGCGGTGGATGCGATTGCAGAGGTTCATCGCCGTACCGGCAGCCGAGCCGCCGACGCTGTCGCGCGCATAGGCGGTAATCGCCGCATCGATGCCGGCGTGACCGCTGGCGGCCAGGAAATGATGCGGTGTATCGGGCGCCAGCGAGCGCACGGCGGCGAGCTCCTGACGCAGCCGGCTAAGGTCGGGCGACACGTCGAGCCCGGGCTCGGGCCGCGACACCGCCACGCGCGCGCTCATCCTGATGTCGAGTGCGTCATGCGCGTCGCGGAAGGCGATCGAGGTGACGTTGTTGCCGAAGAAATCGGAAAAATCCGAGCGTTCGTTTGGCGCAGGCGCGAAGGACAGCGACGCGGCGACGACGCGCTGCACGCCGTCGATGGTCGGCGGCAGCACACGCACCTGGTGACGGCCGCCGCCGGCGACGGCGGCGTAATCGTAGTGAAGGTGAAGCCTGATGTCGTAGAGCATGCCGGAGCGCCGCCTTAACCGAAATAGGCCTTGGCGAGGCTGCTGTAGAGCCCGCCTATCTCGCCGGCGAGATCGTTCAGCGCCTTCACAGTCATGTCCGCTGGCTCCTTGATGGCGATGGCCGTGTTGAGCTGCAGGATCTCCTTGGCCGCAGGCGACATGTGCCCTTCGCCGCCGATCGCCGGCAGCAGCCCGATCTCGGCCTTCAGCCTTTCGAGCTGGAACAGGATGGAACGCGGATTGAGCGGATCGAGCGCCAGAAGGTCGATAACCGTGCGGCGGCCGGCTTGCACAGGGTACTGCCGCCGGTGCGTCATGACGCTGTCGCCGATCTCCAGCATCATGTCGAGCGAGCCGTCCGGCGCCTTGTCGTTGGTCAGCCGGGCGAGCGTGCTGGCGATCTGTATGCCGCGCTCCAGCCGCCGGCCGATCTCAAGGAAGCGCCAGCCCGCGAAGCGGTACATGTTCTCGTGCAGCAGGCCGGAAAAACCGGCGAGCTTACGCAGGATGACGGTCATGGCCCGTGTCGCATCATCCCCCGGCGCCACCGTCGTCGCGAACTGATGAATGGTCTTCGACAGGTCCTTGAGCGCCAGCCAGCCATCCGGCGAGAAACGGTCGCGGATCTGGCCGGCGCTGTAGACGGCGCTGTCCAGCGTGCCGATCAGCCTCGATGGGATCGCTGTTTCGACATCGATGCCGAACGGTTCGAGATAATCCCTGATGTCGGCCAGCAACGGCATATCGGGATCGGAGGTCTCAGCCAGCCGCACATGATAGGCGCGCAGGATGCGCACCGTGTCTTCCGAGCGTTCGATGTAGCGGCCGAGCCAGGTCAGGTTTTCGGCCGCGCGGCTGGGCAGGCTGCCCGGCCTGGTGCGGCTGAAGCTGTCGCCCTCTTGCGGCAGCAGCGTCTCGCGCTCCACCGGCCGCTCGCTGACCACCCAGACGTCGGCCGCCTGGCCGCCGCGCTGCATGGCGATCGCCGTCGGATCGAGCGACAGGCCGACGCGGGCGAACCCGCCCGGCATCACCGTCCAGCCCTCGGGCGTGCGCGCCAGATAGACGCGCAGGCTCGCCGGCCGCGGCTCCAGTCGGCCGTCGACATAGACGGGCGTCGTCGAAAGCGTCACCGCTTCCTGGCCGACGAAAGCGTCGCCGTCGCGTTCGATGCGCGCCACCAGTTCCGCCCGCTCCCCGGCCGACAGCGCCGAGCCAAGCCTGGTCTGGTCATCGTCCTCGAATGCCAGCCTCGTCGACAAGGCCGGACCGATCATCATACGGTCGATATTGGCCAGCACATGGGCGCGTTCGCTCGCTTGCCCGCACCACCATGTCGCGACGGTGGGCAGCTTCAATTCCTCGCCCCGCAATTCGCGCGCGATCCTGGGCAGGAAGGCAAGAAGTGCGCGAGTCTCCATCAGGCCCGAACCGAGCGCGTTGACGGTGGAGACGCTGCCTTGCCGGATCGCCTCGACCAGCCCCGGCGTGCCGATCTGCGAATCCGAGCGCAGTTCGAGCGGATCGGCGAAAGCGGCATCGAGCCGTCGCCATAGCACACTGACCGGCATCAGGCCCGAAACCGTGCGCACCATCAGCCGTCCCCCGGAAACGGTCAGGTCCTCGCCTTCGAGCAGCATGATGCCGAGATAACGGGCAATGTAGGCGTGTTCGTAATAGGTTTCGTTGAGCGGCCCCGGCGTCAATATGGCGACGCGGCCGTCGGCTTCCTTGGCCATGCCGATCAGCGCGTCCCTGAAACGGCGAAAGAAGCCGGCGAGCCGGTGCACATGCATTTCGCCATAGATATCGGAAAGGGCGCGTGTGGTGGCGACGCGGTTCTCCAGCGCGAAGCCGGCGCCGGATGGTGCCTGAGTGCGGTCGCCCAGCACCCACCAGCGCCCGTCGGGCCCGCGACCGAGCTCGAAGGCGCAGAAATGCAGGAAGTGGCCGCCGGCCGGCCTGGTGCCGATCACGGGCCGCAAATATTCCGGGCTCGCTGCGATCAGACCCGCCGGCAGGACGCCCCTTTCGACCAACCGGTTTGGCCCATGAATATCGGCGATGATGTCCTCGAACAGTTCGGCGCGTTGCACGAGACCGGCGCTGATCGTCTCCCACTCGCCGTCCTCGATGAGCATTGGCACATGCGCCAGCGGCCATTCTCGCTCGTTGGCGCCGGCCTTGTCGTAGACGCGGTAATAGACGCCGGCGTCGCGCAGATACTGGTCGGCGCGGGCAAAGCGCTGGGTGAGCTCTTCGGCGCCGAGATCGTCGAGCGCCTCGATGAAATGCTTCCAGGCCGGACGGGGATTGCCCGACGCGTCGACCATTTCGTCGACGACGCCGTCGATCGGCTGGTAGTGCTCCAGCAGGCGATGGATCTGCGCCTTGCCGCGTACCCGCTTGTGAGTCCCCTTTGCCATTGCTGATCAGAATCTTGGCGGACGCCGAAGGTCAAGGGTCATCGGGAAATCTTCCGCAGCTTGTTCCTCGCGCGGCACATAGCTGGATGGCGTATGGCCACGCGGCTCGAAGCGGGCGAGCCGCCGCGCCTCCGCCTCGTTGCCGTTGACGGGGAACGTGTCGTAGCTGCGTCCGCCTGGATGCGCGACATGGTAGACGCAGCCGCCGACCGCCCTGCCCGACCAGCGGTCATAGATATCGAACACCAGCGGCGTGTTGACCGGCAGCGCCGGATGCAGGCCCGAAGCCGGCTGCCAGGCCTTGAAGCGCACACCCGCCACGGCGATCTCCCTGTTGTCGGTCACCTTCATCGGCACCATGCGGCCATTGCAGACGATGGCATGGCGCTCAGGGTTCAGCCCTTCGGTCTTGACTTGCAACCTTTCGACCGAGGAATCGACGAAGCGCACGGTGCCGCCGATGGCCCCCTGCTCGCCCATGACATGCCACGGCTCCAGCGCCTGCCGCAGTTCCAGCTTGACGCCCGCATATCGGACTTCGCCGTAGAAGGGAAAGCGGAACTCGAGCTGGGCGTCGAACCATTCGGGTCGGAACGCGAAGCCGTTGAGCTTGAGGTCGTCGAGCACGTCGATAAAATCGGCCCAGACATGATGCGACAGCATGAAGCGGTCGTGCAGCGAGGTGCCCCAGCGCACGAAGCGGCCGTCGAGCGGGTTCTTCCAGGCGCGCGCAATGATCGCCCTGACCAGCAGTTGCTGCGCCAGGCTCATGCGCGCATTGGGCGGCATCTCGAAGCCGCGGAATTCCACCAGCCCCAGCCGTCCCGTCGGTCCGTCAGGCGAAAACAGCTTGTCGATGCAGATTTCCGAGCGATGTGTATTCCCGGTGACATCGGTCAACAAATTGCGAAACAGCCGGTCGACCAGCCACGGCAAGGGCGCTTCGCCCTTGTCGGGATGTGGCACCTGCGCCATGGCAATTTCGAGCTCGTAGAGCGTATCGTGGCGCGCCTCGTCGAAGCGCGGCGCCTGGCTGGTCGGACCGATGAACAGGCCGGAGAACAGATAGGACAGCGAGGGATGCCGCTGCCATTGCAGCACCAGGCTCTTCAACAGGTCGGGACGGCGCAGGAACGGGCTGTCATTGGGCGTCGCGCCGCCGACCACCACATGGTTGCCGCCGCCGGTGCCGGTGTGGCGGCCGTCGATCATGAATTTATCCGCGCCAAGCCGCGTTTGCCGCGCCTCCTCGTAGATCGCCGTGGTCGTGGCCACGCAATCCTGCCAGTTGGAAGCCGGGTGGATGTTGACCTCTATGACGCCGGGGTCCGGCGCGACGCGGATGACGTTGAGGCGCGGATCGTGCGGCGGGCCGTAGCCCTCGATATGCACTGGCAACCCGATCGCCTTGGCCGCGTTCTCGGCTGCCGCCACCAGCTCAAGATAATCCTCCAGCGCCTCGACCGGCGGCATGAACACGCAAAGCCGTCCGTCGCGCGGCTCGACCGAAAGTGCGGTGCGCACCGCGCCGCCGATCTCGGTGAGCTCCTGCTCGACCCGGTCCTGCTGGGCGGTCGCGGCCGTGAACGAGGCCGCCTGCTGGCGGCGAGCCATTTCATCGGCGCCCTCGCGTTCGGCCGGGGCCGGGCCAGGCAAGATCGCCTCTCGCGCGGGCAACTCACCGCGCGGCTGCGACGGATCGACCGGCACGACATAGGGATACTGCTCCGGCGGCACGTGAGGCAGCGTTCCCAGCGGCAAGCGATAGCCGACCGGTGAATCGCCCGGCACCAGGAACAGCCGCCCGCGCCGTGTCGTCCATTTTTCCGAGCGCCAGCGCTGGCCCGACGCCTGGCTGTTCCAGCGCTGCACCGGCAGCACATAGCCCGACGGCTTGGTCAGCCCGCGTTCGAACACTTTCGCCATGCGGCTGCGTTCTTCGGGATCCTCCAGCTTCGAATTGGTCGGATCGACATTCTCCGGCAGCTTGCCTTCCTTGAGTAGCCATTCGGCCGGATCCTCATAGGCTTCGCTGACCATGGAGCTATCGATGCCGAGCTCGCCGGCGATCGCGGTCAGCAGACCCTGGGCTTGCCTGGGACCGATCTCCGCTTCGCTTTTCTCACGCGCGATCAGCGACGGATCGCTCCACACCGGCTGGCCGTCGGTGCGCCAGTAGAGCGAAAACGTCCAGCGCGGCAGGCTCTCGCCGGGGTACCATTTGCCCTGGCCATAGTGGAGGAAGCCGCCGGGCGCGAAGCGCTCGCGCAATCTCCGGATCAGCGCATCGGCCTTCTCGCGTTTGGTCGGGCCGACGGCGGCGGTGTTCCACTCGGCGGACTCGAAATCGTCGATCGACACGAATGTCGGTTCGCCGCCCATGGTCAGCCGTACGTCGCCGGCATCGAGCGCGGCGTCGACGTTTTTGCCCAGCGCATCGAGCGCTTGCCAGCTTTCATCCGAGAACGGCTTGGTAATGCGCGGATGCTCCGCGATGCGGTCGACCCGCATCTCGAAGCCGAACTCGACATTGGCGAAGCTCGCCATGCCGGAAATGGGCGCCGCGTTGCGGAAATGCGGCGTGGCGGCAAGCGGCACATGGCTCTCGCCGGTGAGCAGGCCCGAAGTCGGGTCGAAACCCACCCAGCCTGCGCCGGGAAGATAGACCTCGCACCACGCATGCAGGTCGGTGAAGTCCACTGATGTACCGGCCGGCCCATCGAGCGCGACGAGGTCGGGCTTAAGCTGGATCAGATAGCCCGAGACGAAGCGTGCGGCGATGCCTAGATGCCTCAGGATCTGCACCAAGAGCCAGCTCGAATCGCGGCATGAGCCCTTGGCCGCTGCCAGCGTTTCCTCCGGCGAGAACACGCCGGTCTCCATGCGCACGATATACGTGATCTCGCGCTGCAGCCGGGCATTGAGGTCGACGAGGAAATTGACCGTGTTTTTCGGGCTGGTATCGATGGTTTTCAGGAACGCCGAGAGCAGCGGGCCCGCCGCTTCCGGTGTGCGATAGATGGCGAGGTCGTCGCGTGTCTCTTCCGGATATTCGAACGGGAAATTTTCCGCCGTCTCCTCGACGAAGAAATCGAACGGATTATAGACCGTCATGTCGGCGACGAGGTCGACCTCGATCTTCAGTTCACTCACCGGCTCGGGAAAGACGAAACGGGCAAGGAAGTTGCCGTAAGGGTCCTGCTGGAGATTGACGAAGTGGTTCGCCGGCTCGACCTTCAACGAATGGCTGAGCACCTTGGTGCGCGAATGCGGCGCCGGCTGCAACCTGATCACCTGCGGACCAAGCACCACCGGCCGGTCGTATTTGTAATGGGTCAGGTGATAGACGGCGGCCAGAGTTGCCATGGAGCCCCGGAGATCGGCGTTTAGCTGGCCGAACCCTGACACATCTGGCCGTCATTCTCCAAGCGGATGTTGCGCTGCACCTAACTTAAACGGCTACCCAACCCTCAGAAAAACGCCTGGATCCCAGTCTGCGCCCGTCCCAGGATTAGGGCGTGCACGTCATGCGTGCCCTCATAGGTGTTGACCGTCTCCAGATTCTGCGCGTGGCGCATCACGTGATAGCCGATCTGGATACCGTTGCCGCCATGCATGTCGCGTGCCTGGCGGGCGATGTCGAGCGCCTTGCCGCAATTGTTACGCTTGACGATCGAGATCATCTCCGGCGCCATCTTGCCATCGTCGAGCAGCCGCCCGACGCGCAACGAGGCCTGCAGCCCGAGTGCGATCTCGGTCTGCATGTCGGCGAGCTTCTTCTGGTAGAGCTGCGTGCCGGCCAGCGGCTTGCCGAACTGCTTGCGGTCGAGGCCATATTGGCGGGCGCGGTGCCAGCAATCTTCGGCCGCGCCCATCGAGCCCCAGGAAATGCCGTAGCGGGCCCGGTTGAGGCAGCCGAACGGCCCCTTCAGTCCCGACACGTTGGGCAGCAGCGCGTCCTCGCCGATTTCGACGTCTTCCATCACCACCTCGCCGGTGATCGACGCCCGCAGCGACAGCTTGCCCGCGATCTTCGGCGCCGACAGCCCCTTCATGCCCTTTTCCAAAACGAAGCCACGAATCTCGTCCTTGCCGCTCTCGTCTTTCAGCTTCGCCCACACGACGAAGACGTCGGCGACGGGCGCATTGGAGATCCACATCTTGGAGCCCGTGAGCTTGTAGCCGTTGGCGGTCTTCTCGGCGCGCGTCTTCATGCCGCCTGGGTCGGAGCCGGCATCCGGCTCGGTCAGGCCGAAACAGCCGATCCACTCGCCGCTGGCGAGCTTGGGCAGGTATTTCCTGCGCTGTTCGTCCGAGCCGTAGGCATGGATCGGATACATGACCAGCGACGACTGCACCGACATCATCGAACGATAGCCGGAATCGACCCGCTCCACTTCGCGGGCGACCAGGCCGTAGGTGACATAGTTGGCGCCGAGGCCGCCGAATTCTTCCGGAATGTTGATGCCGAGCAGGCCGGCCTCGCCCATCTCGCGAAAAATCGCCGTGTCGAAGGTTTCGTTGAGATAGGCCTCTTCGATGCGCGGCGCGAGCTTGTCGGCGGCGAAGGCTGCCGCCCCGTCCCGCACCATGCGCTCGTCTTCCGAAAGCTGGTCCTCGATCAGGAACGGGTCTTCCCAGACGAATGCATTCTTGTCGGCGGCCATGGCTCTCGATCCTCAAAAACGGGTGAAGCCCGGCTTATCGGCTCGCGGCTTGGAAAAATCAAACGAAATTGCTTCACCGATCAATGAGCGTTAGGAATGGATCATGAGTGTCCAACGCCGCCTTTTGCCCAACATCAGCGCGCTTGCCGCCTTCGAGGCGGTGGCCCGGCTTGGCAGTTTCACCGCCGCAGCCCAGGAGCTGGATTTGACCCAAGGCGCCGTCAGTCGGCAGATCAGGCTGCTTGAGGACCAGTTCGGCCGCCGCCTGTTCGAGCGCGACAGCCGCAATGTCCGGTTGTCGGCGGCGGGCGAAACGTACGCCGAAGCGGTGCGTTCGGCGCTTGGCCAATTGCGCGACGCAGCGCTTGGATTGATGAGCAATCGGCATAGCGGCATCCTGAATCTCGCAATCCTGCCGACCTTCGGCACGCGCTGGCTGATGCCGATGATCCCAAATTTCGTCGACAACAATCCCGACATCACCATCAACTTCGTCACCCGCATCGGCCGCTTCGACTTCGCCAGGGAGCGGCTGGACGCGGCTATTCATTATGGCCTGCCGGACTGGCCCGAGGCAGACTCGACGCTGCTGGTGCGCGAGGTGGTGGCCCCGGTGGTGTCGCGCGAATTCCTCGCCGAGCGCGCCATCGCGACGCCCGCCGACATCGGCCGTCTGCCGCTGCTGCACATGGCGACCAGGCCCGGCGCCTGGACCGAATGGTTCGAGCATCAAGGCCTGAGCGCGCCGACCGGCCCGGGCATGCAGTTCGAACAGTTCGGCACCGCCGCCCAGGCCTGCATGGCGGGTCTGGGCGTGGCTCTGCTGCCGCAAGTCCTCATCTCAGGCGAGTTGCAGCGCGGCCAGCTGGTGCCCGCGCCCGGCCAGCCTATGCACAGCAGCAGCGCCTATTATCTAGTCGTCCCGCATGACAAGCGCGGCCATCCGCCGGTCGCAAGTTTTCGAGATTGGCTGATGGGCCAGGTTGAAAAGGACCCGGCTGTTCTGGCGTGGTAGCTACTTCCGCTTAAACGCATCCGCGAGTGCCGCGCCGAACGCGCCTTGCTGCGCCGGCCGCTCGGGCTGGCGCTGCGGCGCTGGCGAGCGTGGCGTCGGCCTGCCGCCGCCATTGTCGCGCGGGCCTCTCGATGCGCCGCCCTCGCCGCCATCCCTGCGCATGGAAAGCGCAATACGCTTGCGCTTGATGTCGACATCGACGACCCGCACCTTGACCACATCGCCGGCCTTGACCACCTCATGCGCGTCCTTGATGAAACGGTCGGCCAGTTGCGAAACGTGCACCAGCCCATCCTGGTGGACGCCGATGTCGACGAAGGCGCCGAAGGCGGCGACATTGGTGACGGTGCCTTCCAGCAGCATGCCGGGTTTCAGATCCCTGATGTCGTCGATGCCATCGGCGAAGGTCGCCGTCTTGAAGCCGGGGCGCGGATCGCGGCCGGGCTTTTCCAGCTCGGCCAGAATGTCGCGCACCGTCGGCAGGCCGAACCGCTCGTCGACGAAAACGCGCGGATCGAGCGCCTTCAGCGCCGCACTGTCGCCCATCAGCGAACGCACGTCGCGCCCGCAGGCGGCGACGATCTTTTTGGCCACGCCATAGGCTTCCGGATGCACCGCCGAGGCGTCGAGCGGCTCGGAGCCGTTCGGGATGCGCAGGAAGCCGGCGCATTGCTCGAACGCACGCGGCCCGAGGCGGGAGACCTTGAGCAAATCCTTGCGGCTGGCGAACGGGCCTGCGGCATCACGATGCGCGACGATGGCGTCTGCGAGCGACGCCCCGAGCCCTGAAACCCGCGCCAGGAGCGGCGCCGAAGCCGTGTTGAGATCGACGCCAACCGCGTTGACGGCGTCCTCGACCACCGCCTCCAGCGAGCGGCCAAGCCGGTACTGGTCGACATCGTGCTGGTACTGGCCGACGCCGATCGATTTCGGTTCGATCTTGACCAGTTCGGCCAGCGGATCCTGCAGGCGGCGCGCGATCGACACGGCACCGCGCAACGACACGTCGAGGCCGGGGAATTCCGCCGCCGCTGTCGCCGAAGCCGAATAGACCGAGGCGCCGGCCTCGCTGACGATCACCTTGAGCGGCTTCGGCCCGCCGTCGGAAGGCATGTCGGACAGCATGTCGGCCACCAGCTTCTCGGTTTCGCGGCTGCCGGTGCCATTGCCGATCGAGATCAGCTCGACCTTGTGCAGGCGAACGAGCTTGGCGAGTTCCGCCTGCGTGCCGCGCACATCGTTCCTGGGCGGGAACGGATAGACCGTTGTCGTCGCCACCAGCTTGCCGGTGCCGTCGACCACCGCGACCTTGACGCCGGTGCGGATGCCGGGGTCGAGCCCCATCGTCGGCCGCGACCCGGCGGGGGCGGCGAGCAGCAGATCCTTCAAATTGCGGGCGAAGACGTGGATCGCCTCTTCCTCGGCCCGTTCGCGCAGGTCGCGCATCAGATCGAGTGTCAGGTGCAGCGACAGCTTTATGCGCCAGGTCCAGCCCGCAACCTCCATCAGCCAGCGGTCGCCCGGCAGGCTGCCGCCGATCGCGTAGGCATTGGCGATCATCCGCTCGACCGGCTTCACCGGCGACGAGTCGTCGGCATCGACCTCGATATCGAGCGACAGCACCTCCTCGTTGCGGCCGCGCAGCATCGCCAGCGCGCGGTGGCTCGGCACGGTGGCCCAGCGCTCGACATGGTCGAAATAGTCGGAGAATTTCGCACCCGCCTCCTGTTTGCCGTCGACCACCCTGGCGCGCATGAAGGCGCGTTCCTTCATGTAGCTTCGCAGCTTGCCGACCAAGTCGGCATTCTCGGCGAACTGTTCCGACAGTATGTCGCGCGCGCCCTCAAGTGCCGCCTTGGCGTCGGCCACGTCCTCGGTCAGATAGGCCAGTGCGAGTTCCGCCGGCACCAGCGAGCGGTCGGCCAGGATGGCTTCCGCCAGCGGTCCCAGCCCACGCTCCCGGGCGATCTCCGCCTTGGTGCGGCGCTTGGGCTTGTAAGGCAGGTAGATGTCTTCGAGTTCGGCCTTGGTGACGGCGGCGGCGAGCTTGGATTCAAGCTCGTCGGTCAGTTTGCCCTGCTCCCGGATCGAGCCAAGGATGGTGTCACGCCGCGCGTCGAGCTCGCGCAGATAGGCAAGGCGCTCCGACAGCAGGCGCAGTTGCGTGTCGTCGAGCCCGCCCGTCACCTCCTTGCGGTAGCGCGCCACGAACGGCACGGTCGCGCCTTCATCGAGCAGCCCGATGGCAGCGGCGGCCTGTTCGGGCCGCGCTGTGATCTCGGTCGCGATAATGGCTGCGATGCGCTTGATGTCGGATGCCATGCCGTTCCTGCTCTTCTCGAAAAGAGCGGCGACCATAGGCGCAGATATCCGGTCCGCCAACCTTCGCGTTTTCACCGGCGACAGAGGTCCACAGGAAAGCGCGCACCGATGCAGCCGCGCTCAGACCATCCGGCTCAGCGCCTCGAAGAACGCGACGATCTCAAGATCGAGCGGATCGTCGACCGGCTTGGGCTGCGACGACATCTTGGCGATCACCACTTCCGTCCGAGGATCGACATAGAGCCACTGGCCATGGATCCCGATGCCGCAATAGGCGCCGTTCTGATGTCCTGTCTGGTACCATTTGTTGCGGTAGCGGCCCTTGGGAAACAGCGGCAGCATGGCGCCGCGCTGCCAGGCTTCAGCACTGCCGCCGGTTACCGTGGTGTCGCGCACCCAGGCCTCGGGCACGATGCGGCGGCCATTCGCAGTGCCTCCTTGCCGCATCATCTCGCCGACGCGCGCCAGATCGCGCGGCGTCACCGAGATGCCGCCGGCGGTGCGCGCCGTGCCCTCCATGTCGACCGCCACCGAAGCTTCGCCGGCAGCACCCAGCGGCAGCCACAGTTTCTCGCGCATCAGGTCGGCGAAGCGCTGGCCGGACGCCCGTTCGAGCAGCAGGCCAAGCAGGTCGGAATTGGGCGACCGGTAGCGGAAGGTCTGGCCGTGCGGCTCGGCGAGGCGTTGCAAGGTCAGGAGGAATTCACGCAGGCTTTCCGTGCCACCGCCGGGGTTCCACAAGGTGGCCCGACGGTAACGAGCAAAGGCGCTTTCGGGATCGAGATAGGCTTCCTCGAAATCGAGGCTGACACTCATATCGAGCACCTGCCGCACGGTAGCCTCGCCATAGGCCGAATCGCCGGCTTCCGGCATGTAGGCGGTCACCGGCGCTTCCGAATCGAACACGCCCTCGCCTTCCAATATGCCGGCGACGATCGCCGTCACCGACTTGCTGATCGAAAAGATGATGTGGCGGGCGCCGAAATCCATATGCGGCGCAAACCAGTCGCCGACGATCCTGCCGCCTTTCATGACGGTCAGCGCGTCCGTGTGCGAGCGGTTGAGAAAAGCGGCGACGGTTTCCGGCGTGCTCGCCAGCGCGACCTTTTCGTCGAGCAATCCGCCGAAATCCTCCGCCGGCGCCTCGTTGACCCGCAGGGCGGCGACGCGCGCGCTAGGCACCAGCTCGCCGACGTTCTGGAACGACCATCGGTTGAACGGGTTCTCGCGCCAGTTGGCGAGCAGCACCTGGTTGCGGCGGAAGCCGTAACGGGTCTCGAACGCGGTCTTGCCGGTCATGGCATTTCCTTCCGGGTCATTCCTTGTGGGGATTCAGCTCAGCGCGGCGGCGATGGCATGTACGGTCTTCAGCGTCGCCATGGAGTAGGCGACATTGCTGAAATCCGGCCAGCTCGAAAGTTTGACCACGACCATCCGAGTACTCCAATCGATGTGGATCATCTGCCCGAACACGCCCCGGCACATCAGCGCGCGCGAATGCGGATTCTCGATCCAGAACTGGTTGCGGTAGCTGCCCTCCGGCAGGCTCGGACTGAAGCCCGGCCCGTGGCTGCCGCTGCGCGTCGCCTCGATCCAGTCGGCCGGTATCACGCCGCCGCCATCGTCGAGGATCAACTGGCCGAAGCGGGCATAATCGCGCAGCGTCGCGTTGAAGCCGCCATCGGCCAGCGCGTAGCCGGCGCTGTCGACGGTGAAGCAGGCGCTTTCATCGGCGCCGAGCTTTTGCCAGAGTTCTTCCGAAACCAACTGCGCCAGCCGCTTGCCGGTGACGCGCTCCATGATGAAGGCCAGCACATCGGTCTCGACCGAGCGGTACTCGAATGCCGCCCCATGTGGCCGGACAATGTCCTTCAAGCCCAGGATCAGCTCGAACATGTGCGCGGGCCAGCGAAAGTCCGGATCGCTGCCTGGCGGCACCGGCTTCCAGCCGGTGGCGACATCGACCTGGCCGATATCGGAATAGCGATCGGTGTACTCTTCGGAAAAACGCACCCCGCTCGTCATGTCGAGCACATGCTGGACGTTGGCGCCGGCCCATCCGGTTGCCTTCAGCTCCGGCAGGTAGTCGGTAACCGGCTTTGCCGGATCGACCAGCCCGCGCCCGGCCAGTATGCCGAACACCGAGCCGGTGACCGACTTGGCCATGGACTGCGACAGATGCAGCGTGCGCTCGTCCATGCCGTTGAAGTAGCGCTCATAGGCGATCTTGCCGTCCTTGAGCACCAGGAAGCCATCCGTATAGGTCTCGTCGAGCAGGCCCGCGAGCGTCGTCTTCCGTCCCGTGCTGTCCTCGACCGGCAGACCGTCGAGATCGACCTCGGCGCGTTCGAGGCGGTGACGATGGCCGCTGCCGCGCCAGACTTCGACGGTCGGCAGAATTCCCCTGATGTGCTGGAAGGCCCAGCGGTTCCAGGGCGGCCTGTCCCAGTCGAGCCTTGGTGGCACCATGGCGGGCGGCGAGCCCTGCATGATCGGCGGCCGCGGATCGCTGTTGCGATAGGAGTCCATGAAAGCCATTCCCGGAAACGGAAAAGACCCGGCGGCATGTGCCGCCGGGTCCGTCATGCAGCGATTACTTCTGCAGTTCGGTCCAGATCTTGGTGTAAAGTTCCTGCGTCTCTGGTGCGCACATCTGCTGCAGTTCGCCAAGCGGCTTGGCGTCGGCCGGAATGACGACTTCCGGCGCGTCCTTCATGTCGGCAGGCATATACTTGTCCGAACCGGCGATGGCATTGGCGTAACGGTGGAAAGCCGAGAGGCCGGCCGCGTTTTCCGGATCCATGATGAAGTTCTGGAACAGCTTGGCATTCTCGACGTTCTTGGCCTCTTTCAGGACGACGACGTTGTCGCTCCACAGGCCAAAGCCTTCCTTCGGATAATTGTAGTGAATGGCCGGGTTGGCGAGGCGCTGGCGCAAAGCCGAGCCGTTCCAATCGCTGGTTGCCTTGAAGTCGCCGGCGCCCATCTTCTCGATGGTGTTGTATTCCATCGCGATCCAGTTCGGCTTGGCCGCCACCAGGAGGTCGCGCACCTTCTTCAGGACCGCCTTGTCGTCGGTGCACTGCTGGCCCCCGACATATTTGATCGCGGCGAACATCACGTCGCCCATCTCCGGAACGACGTTGACCTTGCCCTTCAGCTCATCAGGGGTGTTGAAGATGATGCCCCACGTGTTGGCCGGGCCCTTGTAGGCGTCGGTGTTGACGACGACGCCGATCGTGCCCCAGGCCCACGGAACCGTGTATTTGCGGCCCGGATCGAAGTCTGGATTGGCCCATTCCGGCGCCACGTTCTTGAAATTCTCCATCTTGCCCGGATCGGTTTCCTGGACGAGGCCTTCCTTGATCCAGATCGGTACATAGGTCTGCGAAGGCACGGCAATGTCGAAACCGGTGCCGCCCTGGCGCACCTTGGCGAGCGCGGTGTCGTTGGAATCGTAGTCGGTGATGGTCACCTTGACGTTGTATTTGGCTTCGAACTTCTTGATCACGTCAGGGCTGGTGTAGTTGCCCCAATTGTAGATGTTGAGCACGCCGTCGGCGCGGGCAAGGCCCGTCGAAGCGAGCAACGCCAACCCCATGGCGGACGCTGTTGTCTTCCTGTTCATCGTTTTAGCTCCCATTATCGGTTTCAGTCTCGTTTCCTGCTGACAAAGAAAAACAACGTGACGATCGCGACCGAAAGCAGCAGGAAGGCGGTCGATATCGCGTTGATCTCGGGCGTGATGCCGCGGCGGATCTGGCCGAGCATGTAGGTGGGCAGCGTGTCCTGGCCGCCCGACTTGACGAATTCGGTGATGACGACGTCATCGAGCGAGATGACGAAAGCCAGCATCAGGCCGGCGAGGATGCCGGGCCACAAAAGCGGCAGGGTGATGCGGCGGAAGGTCTTCCACGGCGTCGCATAGAGGTCGGCGGCGGCGCGTTCCAGCGTCAGGTCCATATTCTCCAGCCGCGCCCGGATCGGCAGGTAGGCAAACGGGATGCAGAACGCCGTATGCGCGGCGATCAGGTAGCCAAGGCCGGAATAGCCGGTGAAGATCTTGATGCGCGAGAAGAAGATCAGCAGCGCAACGCCGGTGACGATTTCGGGCACCATCAGCGGCTGGTTGATGGCTGCGTATTTGAATGTCAGCCCGGGATAGGGCGGAGTGCGCGTGGTGGCGAGCGCGGCCATCGTGGCAAAGATGGTGGCAAGGGCCGCCGCTATGGCGGCGATCTGGAAGGAACGCAGCGTCGCATCGATTACCTGCGTGTTCTGCCAGGCCGACTGGAACCATTTGAGCGAAAACCCGCCCCATTCCGAGGTCGAGCTCGCGGCGTTGAAGGCGTAGACGACCAGCACGATGATCGGCAAATAGAGCACGACGAAACAGGTTGCCGCGATCGCGGTGAAGCCAGGCTGGTGCTTGATGGAGAAGTTGCTAGCCATGACGCACCCCCGACTTGCCGGCGTTGCGCACATAGGCCAGCAGCGCCACCATGACGATGATCATCACCGTGATCGACAGCGCCGAGCCAAGCGGCCAGTTGCGGCCCTGTCCGAACTGCAATTCGATCAGGTTGGACAGCATCATGTTCTTGCCGCCGCCAAGCACGCTCGGCGTCACATAGGCGCCAAGGGCCGGAATGAAGACCAGGATGGAACCGGCGATGACCCCGGGTTTGACCAGCGGAAAAATGATCTTGCGCAGCACCTTGAAGCGTGTCGCGTAGAGATCGTAGCCGGCCTCGACCAGCCGGAAATCGAGTTTTTCCATGCTGGCATAGATCGGCAGCACCATCAGCGGCAGGTAGACATAGGCCATGCCGATCAGGATCGCCGTGTCGGTGTAGAGTATCTGGATTGGCGCCGAGATGATGCCGAGCTTCAGAAGGATGGTGTTGACGATGCCTTCGTTGCGGATGATCTGCAGCACCGCGAAGGTACGGATCAGGAGGTTGGTCCAGAACGGAATGGTGATCAGGAACAGCCAGAGATCCCTGGTCTTCTCGCTGCGCGTCGCCATGAAATAGGCGGTCGGGAAGCCGAGCGCCAAAGTCGCCAGCGTCGTCACCACCGCGAGCTTGATCGAGCGCAGGAAGATGGTGACGTGGGCGGCCGCGAGCGACAGCGTGTCGTCGAAAATGTCGCGTTCCATGAACACCGACACCCAGGCTTCCGGCGAAAATTGCCACTTCACGTCGCCATAGGCGCCGGGCGTCAGGAACGAATAGACGAGCACGATCAGCAACGGGCCGGTCGCGGCGAGAAAAATGACCAGCAAGGCCGGCGCTGACAGCAGCCAGCGGTCGCGGACGTCGCGCCGCTCCGCTGCCTTGGCGACTTCTTCGGCGGTGGCCATCAGTCCCTCAGCACTTGCGCGGCGTCGTTGCCGATCAGGATGCCGACCTTGTCTCCGCGCTCGAAACCGCAGCCTGCGCTGCGCGTGTTCTGCTGGCGCACGGTGAAGGCTTCGCCGCTGTCGAGCTGGACATGGATATGCGTGTCGGTGCCGAAATAGACGATGTTGTCGACCGTGCCCGACAGGTCGCCCTTGCTCTTGGTCAGCTTGGCATGCTCCGGCCTCACCACCACGGTGGCATTGTCCTTCGGTTGGAAGCCTTCGGCGACGGTCGCCTCGATGGTCGTGCCGGATTTGAGCGTCGCGCGCGCCTTGCCGTTGCCGGTGCCCGATATGGCCGCGGTGAGAAAGTTGGTCTCGCCGATGAAGTCGGCGACGAAGCGTTCGGCAGGCTTGTCGTAGATATCCCAGGGTGAGCCGACTTGCAGAATCTTGCCCGACGACATCACCGCGATGCGGTCCGACATCGTCAGCGCCTCTTCCTGGTCATGAGTGACGAAGATGAAGGTGATGCCGGTCTCGTGCTGCAGCCGTTTCAACTCGATCTGCATCTCCTTGCGCAGCTTGTAGTCGAGCGCCGAGAGCGGCTCGTCGAGCAGCAGCACCTTCGGTTGCGGCGCGAGCGCCCGGGCCAGCGCCACGCGCTGCTGCTGGCCGCCGGAAATCTGGCCGGTGCGCCGGCCCGCCAGCGCCTCCATCTTGACCAGCTTCAGCATCTCGGCGACGCGCGCCTTGATCTGCGCCTTGGGCTTGCCCAGCATCTCCAGGCCGAAACCGATATTGTCTGCCACCGTCATGTGCGGGAACAGCGCATAGGACTGGAAGACGGTGTTGACCGGCCGCTTGAAGGGCGGCAATGGTGCGATGTCCTGGCCGTAAAGCAGGATTTCGCCGGCGGTTGGGAAGTCGAAGCCGGCGATCAGCCGCAGCAAGGTGGTCTTGCCGCAGCCGGATGGTCCCAGCAGTGTGAAGAATTCGTTCTCGCGGATGGATACCGAGACTGTGTCGAGAGCAGCGACCTGCCCCTCACCCGATCCGAAAATTTTGCTGACGTTTACTACTTCAATCGCATTCCGATCCGGTTTGTCCGGCACGATTACGCCTCACTGTTGACCCCGCTCTTGCTGGCGGAGCTTTTCCCCTGTTGGATGTGACCACACGGCCGGTAGGTTGGCAAGTCCGGCAATGAATCACAGTTCAGTCGGTCATTTCAGTCTGCCATTTCAGCAGGCAAGCCGCATGCCATGTCAGGCTTGGTAGGTGACTTTGCCGCCGCAGATCGTTGTTATCGGGCGCACCTTGTGCAGGTCAGTCGGCGCCGTCTTTTCGATGTCGGCCGACAAAACCACCAGATCGGCCATATAGCCCGGCTTCAGCGTGCCCTTGCGGTGCTCGGCGAATTCGGCATAGGCGCCCTCGACCGTGTAGGCAGCAAGCGATTCACGCAGCGAGAAGCTCTGGTCCGGATCGCTTGATGCCCATGGTTTGCGCATCACTGCCGCCTGGATGCCCAGGATCGGGTCGATCGGCGACACCGGCCAGTCCGACGCGAACACGACATGCGCGCCGGCGCTCCTCAAGGTGCGCCAGGCGTAGCTCAGCGGCCACCGGGCCGGTCCGATGCGCGACACGGTCGGCTCCAGCGGAAAATCCATGGCGCCGGGCGGATGCGGCGGCTGCATGGAGGCGATGACGCCGAGTTCGGCGAAACGCGGCACATCAGATGCGGCGATGACCTCGATATGTTCGACACGATGCCGGCTATCGCGCTTGCCATTGGCCTTTTGCGCCGCCTCGTAGCCGTCGAGCACGGCGCGCACGGCGCCGTCGCCGATCGAATGCACGGCGATCTGCAGTCCACGCCTGTCGATGGCGACGGCGAGATCGATAAATTGTCGAGGGGTGAACAGGGGTTCGCCCACCCAGTCGGGACGATCGGCATAGGGCTCGATCATGACAGCCGTCCAGGAATCGAGCACGCCGTCGTAGAACACCTTGACCATGCCTGACGACAGCCATTCGCTGTTGTAGCGTTCAGCCATCGCGGACGCCTTGTCGAGCATGTCGAGCGTCATGAAATTCTTGTAGTGGAAGGGTATCTGCACACGGCAGGGTAGCCCCTCCTCGGCCTCGATCTCGGCCAGCAGTTCGAGCTGGTAAAGATTGCCGTCCATGTTCTGGATCGAGGTGATGCCGTGGCGCGCGCACCAGGCGAGCCCGCGCCGCATGATGTCGCGGTCGGCGGCGCGTTCTTCCGCTGACGGCATCGGATCTGGCTCGCCGCCTGTCGCCAGCCCGAGCCGCACCCGGCCCTCCCCGGCAAGATCGAGCACCGGGCCGAAAGCCTCGCCCTCGCGCAGTTCCCCATTGGCCAGGCCGTCGTCACCCATGACGATCTCGTTGCCCGGACCAAGCGTGCGCCCACTCAGGATGCCTGCCATGTCCAGCGCCCTGGTGTTGGCCCACATCGTATGGTGATCGGGCGCGGCCATGACGAAGGGCCGGTCCGGCAGGATCGCATCGAGATGATGGCGCGTCACTCGCTCGTCATCGAGCACGGTGTAATCGACGCCCTGTCCCACCAGCATCTTGGCATCGGGGTGCGTCGATGCGTAGTCGCGGATCGCCCTTTGCAGCGCCTCAAAACCGTGGACGCCCGACAATTGGAGATGGGCAAGCTCGGCTGCGCCTGAAAACAGATGCATGTGGGCTTCGATGAAACCCGGGAGCACCGAACCGCCCCTGGCGTCGATAATCCTGGTGGCCGGGCCCTTGAACTCTTCGATAGAGGCACGGCTGCCGAGGGCGACGATGGCGCCGTTCTTGACGGCAACGGCGTCGGTGGACGGATTGTCATCGTCCATGGTCAACACACGACCGTTGATGACGATCAGATCCGCCTTGTGACCCGCACCCGTTACAGACATCGCGACTCCGCGCCTTCGACTGGCTGAGACCGACACCCTGTGCCCACGACCGCCGCTCCGCAGGAGCGGCACTGGGAAAAAATGATGTCGCTGCGCTGTCTTCGAAATTCCCCTTGTTATCCCCAAGGCAGCGTGGATAAAAGAATGCGACTAATCATTCGCGTTTGTCAACATGCGGAATTTGCAATGTATTGTGGACAACCCCGCCCCGATGTTGGGACCGGGCGGGGAACGAGGACGTCAAGCCGTGAAGCGCAGTCTTGATCGCAAAACCAGGATAGCGCTCGAACCGCGCAAGCAGCCGCGGCAGCAACGATCGAGCAAGGTCGTGGACCGGATCCTCGACGCGGCGCTGACCTTGACACGCGAACAAGGAACCAGGACACCGACGACGCTCGCCATAGCGCAGCGTGCGGGCTTGTCTGTCGGTTCGGTCTACCAATACTTCCCCAACAAGGAAGCCATTCTCCTGGACCTCGCCCGGCGCTGGTTGTCATCCTTTCCCGAAGTGATCGCGAGACGCATCAGGGTCGATCCGCCCACCAACCGCGAGGAGTTTCGGCGGGAGGTACGCAAGCTCTTCACGGACACTTCCAGGCTTTATCTCGACAATGCCAGCCTGATGCCTGTGATCGAGGCGATTTCAGGTAACGCCGACCTGAGACCGATCCAGAACGAGTATGACGACCAGATCGTCGCCCTCTACGCGGCATGGCTGCGGCATGTGAACCCGGCTCTCGAAGACAAGGTCGCCAGCCGGCTCGGCCTGCTGATGATGGAGGTCGGGCACGCTTGCCGTCTTGTCGGCCTGAAAAAGGATCGCCGGACATACGACCTTATCGAGGACGATGTCGAAAGCATGTGGCTCGCTCTGGTGACCCCCTATCTCAACCTTGACTGATTTCGCATTCGAGAGGAATTTCATGAAGACTGTCTATTCGCCGCTTCATGCCGGCCATGCCGGCCAGATGGAACTGGTCACATCGGCGATCGTGCCGGGGTTCGAAAAGCCCTCGCGAGCCGAATTCATCAAGGCGCGGGTCGAGAGCGAGAATCTCGGGCCGATCATCGCGCCGGCCGAGCATGATCTTGCCGCCGCCAAGCGCATCCACAGGGCCGACTATGTCGATTTCCTGCCGACGGTCTGGCCGCAATGGATCGCCGAGGGCCACACAGGCACAGCCATGCCCTTCACCTGGCCGACGCGCGGCCTGCGCGGCGACGTGCCGCCCAAGCGCGTCGACGCCCTGCTCGGCTATTATTCCTTCGACGGCGGCGCCACCTTCGTCGAGGGCACATGGGCCGCGATCAAATCGTCCTACGACGTCGCGCTGACGGCAGCCGGCCTGGTCAAGGCCGGCGAAAGGTCGGCCTTCGCGCTCTGCCGTCCGCCGGGCCACCATGCCGGAGCCGGCTTCATGGGCGGCTATTGCTACATCAACAACGCGGCCGTTGCCGCGCAATGGTTCCGCGACCAGGGGGCCAGCCGCATCTCGATCCTCGATGTCGACTATCATCACGGCAACGGCACACAGGAGATCTTCTACGACCGCGCCGACGTGCAGGTCCTCAACCTGCACGGCGACCCGATGGTCGAATATCCGTTCTTCCTCGGCCATGCCGACGAGCGCGGCGCGGGCGCGGGCGAAGGTTTCAACATCAATTACCCGATGCCGTTCGGCACCGGGTGGCACGCGTGGAGCGCCTCGCTGGAAGACGCCTGCGCCAGGCTCGCCGCCTACGCGCCAGACATCGTCATCGTCTCGCTCGGCGTCGACACGTTCGAGAAGGATCCGATCAGCCAGTTCAAGCTGAAGTCGTCGGACTATCCCAAGATCGGCCGCCGCATCGCCAGGCTCGGCCTGCCGACGCTGTTCGTCATGGAAGGCGGCTACGCCGTCGAGGAAATCGGCATCAACGCCGTCGGCGTGCTGACCGGCTTCGAGGACCGGTAGAACAGGCTGCCCGAAGCGCGGCAGCTCTCAGGAAAACCACGAAAAAGGGCGGCGTCAGCCGCTCTTTGGCATCCTCCAGCGACATCTTCCGGCCCTTGGCAGGCGCGACCGAAACGGCCCCGGCAGAGATGGCCGGCTTGCACGGCTCGAACATTTTCACGCACCGAAACGCGCGAAAATCGGCGCCTGAGTCGCGACTTGAGTCGACTCGATTCGATTTTGTCAAATCGCGTTTGATGTCAGATTCATCTACGGGTAGATTAGATCCGAATCAGCCGGTCCTCGGGGGGCGCGGCGACCACCCAAAGTCTCAAGTGCCGGAATTTTCTGGCGCCAGACGCGGACGGCTTCGCGTTCCCTGAATGGATTCCGTCTGATCGGGCGCGACCCCGCGCTTGTGTGTGTCTCGTAAATGTAACGCGTTTTCAGGTTCGGCGGCTGGCTCTCCAGCATCCGGACATCAGCATCGATTCCGGCCAAAAACAGCAAATGAGCAGTCCCGCCGCGCTTCTTCAATCCGACACATTGGGCTCGCGCCTGACGTCGCGCGGCGATCTCACCAGCTTTTTCATGGAGTTGACCGCCGAGATCGGTGCCGACAGCTATATGCTGGTCGCCATCGTCCACGATCAGGACCGCAATGACGCGCGCATCGTCTCGTCCAACTGGATTTTCGACGCCATCGAACTGATCGGCAAGCGGCTGATCGCTGGCCTCGCCCAGGGCGCGCTCACCGTTGCGCCGGGCATGCGTCCAAGGCCGCTGGTGTCGGCGCAGGCACCACAGGCCGAGGGGCTGGTCTCCGGCGAAGAGGCACGTCTGCTCGACGTGCTCGGCCATGCCGAGATCTATTCGCTCAGGCTGAATGTCGGCCGCCAACGCCTGTTCGCGCTGTTCTCGGCGGCAGCCGCCGGCCGGATCGACCAGCCAGCGCTGATGAAGGCGCAGTTGAAGTGCTGCTACGCGCTCTCGCATATTCCGCAACTGATCGCCGCCGCCGCCATGCAGGATCCGCTGTCGGACCGCGAGCGCGAATGCCTGTTCTGGGTCTCGGAAGGCAAGACCACGGACGAGGTTGCCGTCATCCTTGGCGTGTCCTCCAACACCGTCAACAGCTACATCACCCACGCCATTCAGAAATTCGCGGCCAGCAACCGCGCGATGGCCATCGCCACGGCGATCAGGAGCGGCATCATTTGAAACAGGCCGACGTCAAGCAGGCCGCCGAGGCCCTTTTCAACGACCAGCGCAGTCCGTTCGGCGCCTTCTCGCTCGGCTCCGAAACGCATCACGCCGTGACCATTCCCGATGCTGTGCGGCGCTGCCGTTGGATCGCCGTCGACATCAATGCCTCGGCCTTCGGCCTGTTCTTCGTCAGCCCGTCGCTCGAGCGGGCGCGGCTGGTGCCGTGCTTCGATTCCGACTATCCCGGCATATCGGTGGCGACCAAGTTCATTTCGGGCGCTAATGGCGAGGAGATCGTGCGCCATAGCAGGATCTCGACCGAACCGCGCTGGTGGACGGATGACGGTGTGGCGACCATGAGCGAGATGTTCGGCGGCCTTGCCTGGACCGAGCAGATGGCGCCGCTGGCGCCCGGCAGCAGCGGCATCGCCTTTCCCGTCCACGCCGACCGCGGCCAGTGCGGCCTCGTCGTCTTCCTGGGCTCGGAGATCGCCCTGCCGCAGGACGCGCTCTATGAAATCCACGCCCGTTGCTTTTCGCTGTTCGCCGCCGTCGCCCGCATGCGTCCGGGCGATGTCGGCAAGACGCGCGCGATCTCCAAGCGCGAGCTCGAATGCCTGAAACTGACCGCCAACGGCAACACCAGCGAGGAGATCGCGCGGCTCCTGAAACTGTCGGTGCATACCGCCAACCAGTATCTCACCCAGTCGACGCAGAAGCTCAATGCCGTCAACCGCAACCAGGCGGTCGCCAAGGCGCTGCGGCTCGGCCTGATCGAATAGTTAGAACGCCAGCGGCTCGACCTTGCGGATCCGCGCCTGTTCGACCACCGCCTCGAGCAGCGCCGTGTTGTGCTCGGGGTCCTCGCCGGGCTTTTCGAACGACACGTAGTTGACGGCGACCGAGGCGCCTTTTTCGCTCAGCGTCAGCTGGAAATAGACCGTGACGCCCGGCGGCCGGAGCTCGAGATCGAGCACGATGTGCGGGCTGCCGCTCCAGTCGACATGGGCCTCGCCGCCATGGCCGAGCCTCAGCGTGCCCGGCTTGAAGAACAGCTCCGCCGCCGAATCGACCAGATCCGACAGGCAGGCGAAATGCTCCAGCCGGATGAAGGCGATATAGTCGGCGACATCGATCAGCCTGAGCTCCGCCACGACTTGCTCGATGGCGCTGGCGACGATGATCTCGCGGGAGTTGGCGTGCGGTTGGCGGTTCATGAAATCTGTCTGCGCCCAGCCTTTTTCGAGTAGACGATCCGCACCAGTTCGGCGACGGCCTGGTAGAATTGCGACGGGATCACACTATCGACCGAAACTTGCTTGTACATGGAGCGGGCGAGCGCCACGTCCTCGAAGATCGGGATGTTGTGCTCGCGCGCGATTTCGCGGATCTTGAGCGCCACCAGATCCTGCCCCTTGGCCAGCACCAGCGGTGCCGAATCCTCGTCGCGCACATATTTCAGCGCGATCGAGAAATGCGTCGGGTTGGCGATGATCAGCGTCGCGCGCGGCACCGCCGTCATCATCCGTTTGCGAGCGCGGTCGCGCGCCAGCGAGCGCAGCCGCGACTTCACGATCGGGTCGCCCTCGGACTGCTTGAACTCGTCCTTGACCTCCTGCTTGCTCATGCGCAGGTCCTGTTTCCAGTGGAAGCGCGACCAGACGATGTCGATCGCCGCGATCAGCCCCATGACGAAGACGATCGCCACCAATATGTCGACGGCGATGCCGCGGATGACGAGGCCGAAGGCAACGGGATTGGTGATCATGCCGGCGAGCAGCTTGTGGTGATCCTCGGACAGGGTGAAGGCGAGCACGACAATGGCGAAGCCGACCTTGCCGAGCGCCTTCAGGAACTCGACCCAGCCCTGCACTCCGAACAGCCTGTTCCAGCCCTTGACGATCGAGATGCGCGACAGCTGCGGCCTGATGCGTTCGCCGACGAATTGCGGCATGTTCTGGAACACCGAGGCGCCGACGCCGGCGATGGTCAGGAGCACCAGCAGGCTGAGGATGGCACGGCCCACCTCCAGCATGACGATCTTGTAGAGCGCGATGACGTCGGTCTCGGTGTCCATCGGCCAGGCTTCCGGCTTCTCCAGGAACATCGACAGGAACATGCCGAGATCGACAATGGCATCCTTGGCGTAGAAGACGGTGAACACCAATATGGCGACGAAGGAGGCCAGGAGCGCGGTCTCCCTCGAATGGGGCAGCTTGCCCTGTTCGATGGTGTCGCGGATCTTCTTTTCCGTCGCTTCTTCGGTTTTGGAATCCTTGTCGACCGCCTCTGCCATGATCCGGCCTTAGGCGGCGGCGTTCTGGGTCGCGGGAAGCTCGAACGCGCCTTCGCGCGCCAGCCGGATTGTCGTCGTCACGATCGTCTTGCGCGCCGCCATGATGTCGGCGAGGGGAACCCCTTCGGATCCTTCTCCGAGTTCGGCTTCGATCATGCGCCGCGAGCGCGCGCCGATCGCCGACAGCGCCGCTTCGGCAAGGATCGCCGAAGTGCCGCGCAGCGCCAGCGTGACCAGTTCGGTCGACAGCCCGTCGAATAGAAGCACGCGCGCTTTCTGGGTAAGCAGCGGCAAATCGTCGAAGGAGAACAGCCGAGCCCGGACGCCGTCGAGATCGGGCGTGCCGGCGGCCTCGAGATCCTGCATGACCTCCTCGAGCAGCGGCTTGTCCAATTCGTTGAGAACGCTGGCGACGCGCGCCTGTCCGGCCGATGTATCCTTGGTCGCGGTTTCCGCCAGCACGCTGGTGCGCAGCCGGTTTTCGACGATCCTGCTGGCGGCGTCGGGAACATTGGCCATCGTCACCATGCGCTTGATGATCTCGCCGCGCGTCGGCTTGCTCAACGTCAACAGCACGCTCGCCGCCGCCTGCGGCGCCAGCTTCGACAGCACCATGGCCGCAGTCTGCGGATGTTCACCGGCCAGGAAAGTACCAAGGCGCACCGGCTCGAGCTTCTCGAGCTCGGGCCAGATCGGCGGCGGACCTTCCGGCGCAACCTCGAATTTCTTGTCGCCCATGATCGCGCTCATCTCCTCGGGCGAGAGCGATTCGTTGAGGATGGTGTCCATCCTGTCGGCGGAATCGAGCAGTCCCGCGCCTTCGGTGAACTCCGCTTCGAACTCGGCGACGATGCGCTCGAGATCGCCTTGCGGAATGGTCCTGAGCAGCCGGGCGCCCTCGATCAGCGCCTTCAATTCCTCCTGCTTGAAGAATTTCAAGAGGCGGCTGGCCGACGGCTTGCCCATCGCCACCAGTATGGCGGCCGCCTTCTGCGGACGCGTCAGGGAAAGGGACGTTGTCATGCCTTTCGCTCCCGCTGCCGCCCGCAAGACCCGCGACGCATCTTCACGCGCCCTTCGTGCCGGCGATGATTTCGGTCAGCCTGATGCCGAAGCGCGACGGGTCGCTTTCGAGCACGGTAATCTCGCCGCGCGCTATTCTGCGGCCGTTGACCACCACGTCGACCGGTTCGCCGATGCGGCGATTGAGCGCCACCGTTGAGCCCTTCTGCAGCGCCATCAGGTCGGAAACCGGCATCTCCGTGCTGCCGAGAATGATCTGGACGTCGACTGGGATGTTCATGATGACGCTTGAATTGGCCGCGGACGCGGCCTTGAACGCGATATCGGGGCGCTGTTCCTCTTCATGCAGAACCCCGCGCAATTCCTCGATGGCGCGGTCGAGCTGCTCGTCCGGCTGGTCGATTTCGGCTTCTGCCTTGGTCTTGGCCATGCATCGTCTCCAAAAGCTCAGGCGTGCCCGGCACCAGCCGGCATGAGCCCGTCGATAAAATCCTGTCCGGCATCATAGGGATGCTTGATCCGGACGGTGTAATTCTGTCCCAGCTTGCCGAACTCGCATACGAACAGCGTCTGGCCGCGCGCGCCGAGACGCGCTTGCGACTGCGCCGTTTCCTCGAATTCGATGATCTGGCCAATTTCGAAATCGGCAAGATCGCCGAGCGTCAGTCGGGCCAGCGGCATGGTCGCCTCGAGCGCCACCGTGGAGCGCATCACTTCTTCCGAAAAGCGCGCGCGCCAGCTGGCGCCCTGATCGTTCTCGCCGCCGGCGGCAGCGCTGTCCCGGCTGGCCAGCACGACACGCTGCGGCATTGTCACCGTAACGGTGCCGCTGTCGGCCGGCGTCGAGATGCCGAAGACGATGCGGATTGCAGCGCCATCGCGCAACACGTGCCGTTTGGCTTCGGTGCCCGACATCGCCCGCGGCACCGGCAGGCGCAGGTCGAGCGATCGTCGTCCCGATCCGTTCAGTGCCTGCGCGACCTGCTGGAACACCATGGTCGAAACATCGACCTCGATCTGCGACAGATCACGCTCTATCGGAGATGCCGGCATCTCCGGGTCACCGCCGAACAGCGTGCAAAGCGTGACCGCGATCGCCGGCGCATCGATCACCAGGGTCATGGCATCGGAGGACGTTGCTGACGCAACGATGGTCATGGCAAACGTATCGCCGGCACGGGAGCGGGCCTCCGCGACGCGGCTGACCTCGACGCCCCTGAGATCGACGGTGACCGGAACTCCAAGCTCACTGGTCAAGCTCTTCTGCAGCAGCGGCGCAGCGCGCTCTGCCATGCCCCGGCCGGTGCCGATGACCTGGGCGGCCTCGCCGCTGTCGCCGACCAGGCGCTCGATGATCAGCGAGCGCGCTTGTGAGGGACTGCCGGGACTGGTCATGACAATGTCGGCACCGATCTGTCGCGCATCGCTCAGGCGGCCCTTTTCTCGGCGGAGCCGGTGTTCATCGTGCTCTGCTCGACGGCGTCGATGGTCGGCCGCTCATAGGACGATATGGTCTTGCGGCCGAACTCGATCGCCACCTGCGGCAGGGCGCCGTTCATGTAGGCGAGCAACGTCTGCTTGACGATGATGTAGAGGCGGTTCTTCTTCTCGCGCACCGTCTTGATCTTGGTGGCGACGGGCCCGACCACCGCGTAAGACAGGAAGATGCCGAGGAAGGTGCCGACGAGGGCGGCGCCGATCAGGCCGCCAAGGATTTCCGGCGACTGGTCGAGCGCGCCCATCGCCTTGACCACGCCGAGCACGGCGGCGACGATCCCGAGCGCCGGCAGGCCGTCGCCGACCGCCACTAGCGCGTGGTAGGCTTTCATCTTGTCGGACTTGATGGTCTGGATTTCCTCATCCATCAGCGCCTCGATCTCGTGAGAACGGGCGTTGCCGATGATGATGATGCGGCAATAGTCGCAGATGAAATGCGTCAGGTCGTGGTTCTTCAGCACGGTGGGGAATGCCTGGAAGATCGCCGATTCCTCGGGATTGTCGATATGCGCCTCGACCTCGCTGCGCGACTTCGAACGCAGTTCACGCATCAGGCTATGCAGTACGCCGAGCGTTTCCAGATAATCCTGCTCCTTCGGCACGGCCTGCTTGAAGGCTTCGAGGATGCCCCTGCCGGTGTCCTTGACCGTTTTCATCGGATTGGCGACGAGGAAGGTGCCGAGTGCGGCGCCGCAGATGACCACCGCTTCCCAGGGCTGCATCAGCACATGCAGATGCCCGCCCATGGCCATGAAGCCGCCAAGGACGCAGCCGAGCGTCACCACCAGTCCAATCAGAATGCCCACGAGAGGTCCTTCCGCATTTCAAGTCAGCTGCAAGGGATAGTCCCCGTGCCTTGTGTGAGGCTTGAATCGGAGCGGCATCGAGCCGATCGGCGCGATTCAGTTTCGCGCAAGGAAGTGAGTTTATTGTGCTGGCATAGCTTCGGCCGGAGGCGCGTCCTTGCTCAGTACCTATACCAGCTACCAGATGATCACCAGGGACATCGACAAGTCGATCGACCGCATCGAAAAGCAGCCGACGGTCGATCGCGACACCAAATATTATCTGGACAACATCACCAAGGTGAAATCGATCGACGATTTCGTCAACAATGACCGTTTGTTCAAATATGCCATGAAGGCCTATGGCCTGGAGGACATGGCTTACGCCAAGGCGTTCATGATCAAGGCGCTCAAGGAAGGCGTTTCCGACCCGAACAGTTTCGCCAACAAGCTGACCGACAAGCGCTACGCCGAATTTGTCAGCGCCTTCAACTTCGCAGCCAACGGCGCCAATACCACCGTCTACAACAAGGCGCAGCAGCTGGTGACCGGCAACTATGCGCTGCAAGTACAGATCGGCGCCTCGCAGGCGGGCTTCTCTTACTATCAGAGCGAAACCGCCTACTATGTCACCAACATCTCCAAGGTTAAGTCGATCGACGACCTGATGGGCGACAGCCGCCTGCTGACATACGCGATGGCCGCATTCGGGCTCGACGCCGAAACCGAACCGGCCGCAACGGTAAGGGCGATGCTCGAAGGTGGCGTCAGCGATCCCAACAGTCCCGCCAACAAGCTGACCGACAAGAGTTACGCCAACTTCGTCTCGGCGTTCGACTTCGTCCAGTATGGCGATCAGACGACCACGCGCGACAGCGTCCAGCAGGCGGTGCCTAAGGGCTACATGGCCGGAGCCGGGCTGACGTTGGTCAAGCCGAGCGCGCAGTACGTCAAGGGCGAGGCCGATTACTACGCGGCAAACATTTCCAAGGTGAAGTCGATTGACGACCTCATGGCGGACAAGCGCCTGCTTACATTCGCCATGGCGTCATATGGACTGGATGCGTCAACCGAAACCCCGCAGCAGATCCGCGCCATGCTCGAGGGCGGCGTGAGCGATCCCAATAGCCCTGCAAACAAGCTGACCGATAAACGATACGCCAACTTCGTCACGGCCTTCGATTTTGCCCAATATGGCGATCAGACAACCACGCGCGACGCAGTGCTGAAAGATACGCCGAAAATCTACACGACAGGGTCGGCGCTTGGCCTGATCAAGCCGAATGCGGACTACATCAAGTCGGAGACCGCATATTACCTGGCCAACATCACGAACGTGAAATCCATCGACGATCTGATGGCCAACAGCCGCCTGTACAATTATGCCCTCTCGGCCTACGCGCTCGATCCGGCGACCGAGAGCAAGGATCTCATCCGCAGCGTCCTGGCCGGTGGCGTCCGCGACCCCGACAGCGTCGCCAACAAGATGACCAACAAAGCCTATGCCGGGCTCGCCTCCGCCTTCAACTTCGAACAATACGGCGAAGCGGCCACCACGACCAATCCGGCACAGCAGCCGACCGTGGACAAATACATGCGCCAGACGCTGGAGGAGGATGCCGGCCAAACCAACGAGGGCGTACGGCTAGCGCTCTATTTCCAGCGCAAGGCGCCTGATATCACCAGCTGGTACGATGTGCTCGCCGACACCGCTCTTGCCAGCGTGGTGCGCACCGTGCTCGGCCTGCCCGATTCCTTCGCCACCGCCGACGTCGACAAGCAGGCGCAGCTGTTCGAGCAGAAGCTCGACATTTCTGATTTCTCCGACCCCGAAAAGCTCGGTAAGTTCCTGACCCGCTTCACCTCCATGTACGAGATCAACCACCCAACCTCGTCAGCCGTGTCGTCGATCAGCGTGCTCTTCGCCAAACCGGTCACGGCGGGGATCTCCACCGACCTGATGATGGCCATGCAGAAGTTGAAGTTCTGACCATGCGGGACAGTCTCTACGTCGCCCTTTCCTCGCAGATCGCGCTCGAGCGCCGGCTCGACACGATCGCCGACAATGTCGCCAATGCCTCGACCGTCGGCTTTCGCGCCACCGGGGTGAAGTTCGAGGACGTGGTGTCCGGCAGCGGGCCGAAATCCGTGTCCTTCGCCTCCTCGGGCAAGACCTACCTTTCCGGCGCCCATGGCTCCCTGACCGAGACCGGCAATCCGTTCGATTTCGCCATACAGGGCGACGCCTGGTTCGCCATCGAGACGCCGGTCGGCACCGTCATGACCCGCGATGGCCGCTTCTCGATGAACGAGAATGGCGAGCTGATGTCGGTCGAGGGACATCCCGTGCTCGACGCCGGCGGCGCGCCGATCCAGCTCGACCCCCGCAACGGCCCCCCCAAGGCCGGTGCCGACGGCTCGTTGCGCCAGAACGATCAGCTGGTAGGCTCCATTGGCCTGTACAATTTCGATCCGGGCGAAAATTTCGTGCGCTACGGCAATTCCGGCATAGTGCCGGCGCGCACGCCCGAGCCGGTGACCGATCGCGCCGATATCGGCGTCGCCCAGGGCTTTGTCGAGGAATCCAACGTTAATCCGGTGCTGGAGATGACGCGGCTGATCATGGTCCAGCGCGCTTTCGAGAACACCGCCGCCCTGATGCGGCAGACTGATTCCTCCACCGACGAGGCGATCAAGACGCTCGGCTCGAAGTAGCATGTCGCTCGACCAGCCAACCCTGCGCGCACCCGAAAGACTGCCCCAGCCAACGCCGGAAGACCGGCTTGCCGCGCTGGAGCGGATATGGCGGCGCTTCAGCGATGCCGAAGGACTGCTCAAACGCGGCGGCCTCGTCACCGAAGTCACATCGACGCATTACAAGGTGCGCGGCCTTTCGGATTTCGCCAGGCTGGGCGATCTTGTCGAACAGCGCGGCCATGCCGGCACGCGCCGCGGCGAGATCGTCAAGATCAGCCGCGACGAGATTGTCGTGGCCCCCTTCGAACGCAGTGCCGATGCCGGCATAGGCGACGCCGTTTTCCGTCGCGGTCCGCTCGCTGTGGCGCCGCATGCCTCGTGGCGCGGCCGCACGATCGACGCGCTCACCCGGGCGATCGACGGTGGCCCGCCATTGATCAGGGGCGACGGCATGTCCGGGGCCGCCACGCCCGGCGCCATGGCGCGCCAGCGCGTCGGCACCGCCTTCATGACCGGGGTCAAGGTCATCGACATTTTCACGCCGCTCTGTTTCGGCCAGCGCATGGGCGTCTTTGCCGGTTCCGGTGTCGGCAAGTCGACGCTGCTGGCCATGCTCGCCGGCGCAGACGCTTTCGACACCGTCGTCGTGGCACTGATCGGCGAACGAGGCCGCGAGGTCCGCGAATTCCTCGAGGACACGATCGGCGACAGCATGGCCAAGACCGTGGCCGTCGTCGCCACCAGCGACGAGAGCGCCATGATGCGCCGGCGCGCGCCGGACACTGCGATGCGCGTCGCCGAACATTTTCGCGACCAGGGCCACCGCGTGCTTCTGGTGCTGGATTCGATCACCCGCTTTGCCCACGCCCTGCGCGAAGTAGCGACGGGAACGGGTGAGCCGCCGGTCGCGCGCGGCTATCCCGCTTCGGTTTTCACCGAGCTGCCGAAGCTGCTCGAACGCGCCGGGCCGGGAGTGGAAGGGAAAGGATCGATCACCGCGATCATTTCCGTGCTGGTCGACGGCGACGACCACAACGATCCGGTGGCTGATTCCGTGCGCGGCATCCTTGACGGCCATGTCGTACTCGACCGCGCGATCGCCGAGCAGGGCCGCTATCCGCCGGTCAATCCGCTGTCGTCCATATCACGCCTGGCCGGCAAGGCCTGGAGCGTCGAGCAGCGCGCGCTGGTGACGCGGTTGAAGTCGATGATCTCCCGCTTCGAGGACACGCGCGACATCCGCCTGCTCGGCGCCTACCAGGGCGGCGCCGACGCCGAACTCGATATGGCGGTGCGCCAGGTACCCCTGATCTACGAGGCGCTGATGCAATCGCCGAAGGACCGCCCGTCCGCTGATCCGTTCTCCGATCTCGCCCGCCATCTCAAGGGAAAGCAGAATGCCGAACCAGGGGACTGAGCTCCAGCATACCGAGCGTATCCTGCGCGAAATGATCGCGGAGGCGAAAGCCGAAGAAGAGATCGAAGCCAGCCGCAACTCGGCCATCGACGGGCTCTTCGCGGCGCCGCAATGGCCTCAGCCACCCAAGACCGCGTTTCCCAGGCTGGGCAAGAAGGCCGACCGGCGCAGCGATTTCGTCATCGCAGCGCTCGGCATCACGCTCGGCCTGATCTGCGCGCTGTTTCCTTGGTATATCTTCTTCAATCAGGAACAGTTCGGCGTCCAGGCAATCAAGTTCGGCGGCACCGGCACCAATTCCGGACGCGAGGGCGGCGGCGTGGTTGCCGAGCGCAGCGCGCCGCTGACGGCCAAGGACGTTCCGAATGCCGATATCGACCTGCTTGCCACCGGAACCGTGCAGGATGATCCCAGCGCCGCCCCGGCGCCAGATGACCAGCCCTTTCCGGCCGACGTCACCAAATTCCGCATGGTCCACGTCGCCAATGGCCGCGCCATGATCGAGGACGACACCGGTCTGTGGATGGTCCAGCGTGGCTCGGTCCTGCCGGATTCCAACAAGGTGTCGTCGATCGAGCAACGCAACGGCAAATGGGTGATGGTCACCAGCGCCAACCAGGTGATCGAGCTTTCCAGGTAAGTTGGCCGCGCTTGCCGGTTGCGTCCGCCCGCAAGGTCCGCGCAAGACTGGCGGCCTAGTCTTTGGGCACACGCCCGGAGATTCCCATGGAGCCCGTTTCTCTTTTCGATCTAGCCGCCAAGCAAGCGCAATGGCTGGCCGTGCGTCAGTCGGCGGTCGCCGGCAACATCGCCAACGCCAACACGCCGGGCTATACGGCAAACGATGTCGAGCCGTTCGAGAAGGTGCTCGACCGCGCGGCGGTGTCGTTGCAGACGACACAGGCCGGACACCTCGGCAGCGCCGCGACCAATGCCGGTTTCGCGATCAAGCCACAGGAAGACGACGGCGTCGTCATGCCGTCCAAGAACACCGTCGTGCTCGAGGACCAGCTTCTCAAGGCCGGTGAGGTGCGCCGCTCCTTCGAGCTCAACACGGCAATCGTCAAGGCATTCCATTCGATGATGATGATGGCGGTGAAGAGCTGACCATGGACGCGCTCACAGCAGCCCTCAAAGTAGCAGCCTCGGGCCTCGGCGCCCAGTCGGAGCGGCTGCGCGTGGTTTCCGAAAACCTCGCCAATGCCCAGTCGACCGGCACCACCCCCGGCTCCGACCCCTATCGCCGCAAGACCATCAGCTTCGTCTCCGAGCTCGACCGGACCACTGGCAGCTCAACGGTCGAAGTGAACTCGATCGACCGCGATCCCAGCGATTTTCCGGTGGAATTCCAGCCCGGCAACGAGGCCGCCGACGACAAGGGCTACGTCAAGATGCCCAACGTCAACGTGCTGATCGAAATGGCCGACATGACCGAGGCCAACCGCTCCTACGAGGCTAACCTGCAAGTCGTGAAGCAGGCGCGCGATCTCATTTCAATGACCATCGACCTGATGAGGAACCAATGATCGTGAACGGCATCGGCGCGCTAAACCTGAAGCCTGGACTTGGCGACACGGCGACTGAGCTGCTTCAGGGCGGCGTTGCGCCCGCGACCGCAGGCAACCTCGGCACCTCCTTCGCCGAGGCGCTGAGCCAGGCGGCCACAAAGACCGTCAACACGCTGCAGAACGCCGAGCAGGTCTCGGTCCAGGCGCTCAAGGGCGACGCCGACACCCGCCAGGTCGTCGATGCCGTCATGAGCGCCCAGCAGGCGCTGCAGACCGCCGTCGCCATCCGCGACAAGGTCGTTTCGGCCTATCTCGAAGTCAGCCGCATGGGCATCTGAGGAGTTCGGCCATGAAAGCACTCGCCATCGCCGCTACCGGCATGAACGCCCAGCAGACCAATCTGGAAGTCATCGCCAACAATATCGCCAACATCAACACCACTGGCTACAAGCGGGCGCGGGCCGAATTCTCCGACCTGCTCTACCAGGTCGACCGCACGCAAGGCGTGCCCAACCGCTCCAACGCTTCGCTGGTGCCGGAGGGCGTCTCGATCGGCCTCGGCGTCAAGACCACCGCCGTGCGCAACGTCCACACCCAGGGCGAACTGACCAGCACCGGCAACAGTTTCGACATGGCGCTCACCGGCAGGGGCTGGTTCCAGATCGAAGGCGCCGATGGCGGCACGCTCTACACCCGCGCCGGCGCCTTCAACACCAACGCCACCGGCCAGCTGGTGACGGTGGACGGCGCCAGCGTCATTCCAGCGATCAACGTCCCGGTCGACGCCGTCGAGGTCATCGTCAACAAGACGGGCCAGGTCTTCGCCCGCATTGACGGCCAGACCGACCTGCAGAATCTCGGTCAGCTCCAGATCGTCAACTTCGCCAACGAAGCCGGACTGGCGCCGCTCGGCGACAATCTCTTCCAGGAAACGACCGCCTCTGGCCCGGCCAATGCCGGCGTGCCCGGCGATCCCGGCTTCGCCACCATCCAGCAAGGCTATCTCGAGGCCTCCAACGTCGACCCGGTCAAGGAAATCACCGAACTGATCTCGGCGCAGCGCGCTTATGAGATGAATTCCAAGGTCATCCAGGCCGCCGACGACATGGCCTCGGTCGTCTCCAAGAACATCAGGTAACGACAATGGCCGGTCCGGTCTCCTGCTCCGCGTTCCGCCGCACCGCGCTCGTCCTTGCGCTGGTGACCGGCGGCATGCCGGCTTTCGCGCAGGACGCGGCCAACCGGTCGGCAACGCAGATCGCCAGCAGGCAGCCTGCCGGCGAGGTCGTGCTGATCCCAAACCGGGTCATTTATCCCGGCGAGACCATCGAGCTCGCGGCCCTCAAGCAGGTGACCCTCATCCCCGGCAAGCACAAGCCCGACGCGGTGGCGACCCTTGCCGAGGAACTCCAGGGCAAGATCGCCAAGCGCACGCTGCTGCCCGGCCGCTACATCCCCGCCGCCGCCATTCGCGACGCCTGGCTGGTCGAGCAAGGCGCTGCCGTGCAGGTTTTCTTCATCGCCGGCGGACTGACGATATCGGCCACCGCCGTGACCTTGCAGCCAGGCTCGGCCGGCGATCTCATCAAGGTTCGCAACAGCGACAGCGGCAAGATTCTCTCCGGCACGGTGATGGCTGACGGAACCATCCAGGTCAGCGCTTCATGACGCGTCCGCTTATTATCCTGCTTGCGGCCGCGCTCGGCCTGCAGCCTGCCTTGGCCGACGGCCTCACGCCCAAGGCCAAGCGCGAACTCGCCGCCAGGAATGGCGGCGTCTATGACGATCCTGAATATGATCCGGCCACCACCACGCGCATGTTCCGCGTCTCGCCCGGGCCAAGCTCGCTGCCGCCGGGCCAGGTCGCCTCGCGCATCAAGGACATCGCGCAGCTGCAGAGTTCACGCGACAACCAGCTCGTCGGCTACGGCCTGGTCATCGGCCTCGCCGGATCGGGCGACAGCTTGCGCAACTCGCCGTTCACCGAACAGTCGATCCGCGCCATGCTGGAGAATCTCGGTATCGCCACCGAAGGCGGCAGCGCGCGTGCCAAGAACGTCGCCGCCGTCATCGTCACCGCCAACATGCCGCCCTACGTGCAGTCGGGCGCGCGCATCGACATCGACGTTTCCTCGATGGGCGACGCCACCTCGCTCGCCGGCGGCACGCTGATCATGACGCCGCTGAAGGCGGCGGACGGCGAAATCTATGCCGTCGGCCAGGGCGCGGTCATCGTTTCGGGCTTCACCGCCCAGGGTCAGGCCGAGCAGTTGACGCAAGGCGTCCCGACCGCGGGCCGCGTGCCGAACGGCGCCATCATCGAGCGTGCCGTGAAGGCCGAGTTCGATGACCAGCCGATACTGACGCTGCAGTTGCGCAATCCCGATTTCTCGACCGCCATTCGCATCGCCGACGCCATCAACGACTATACCAGCCAGCGCTTCGGCATGCGCGTGGCGGCCGAGCGCGATTCCCGCACCGTCCAGATCAGGCGGCCGAAAAGCGTCTCGGCGGCCCGCTTCTACGCCGAGATCGAGAACCTCGTGGTCGAATCCGATACGCCGGCCCGTGTCGTCATCGACGAGCGCACCGGCACCATCGTGATCGGCAACGACGTCAAGATCTCGCGCGTGGCCATCAGCCACGGCACGCTGACGGTGCGCATCACCGAAGCGCCACGCGTCGTGCAGCCCGAACCCTTCTCCAAGGGCGAAACCGCCGTCGAGCCGTTCACTGCCATCGACGCCAGCCGGCCCGACGCGCGCGTCGCCGTGCTCGACGGCCCCGACCTGCAAACCCTGGTTTCCGGTCTCAACCGCCTCGGCGTGAAGCCCGACGGCATCATTGCCATCCTGCAAGGCATCAAGTCGGCCGGCGCCCTGCAAGCCGATCTGGTTCTCCAATAGGCGATGCCGATGATCTTATCCCCCTCGTTCCATCAAGGATGCCGCCCCGCCGCGATCCTGTTCGCGGCCTGCGCTCTGACGGCCTTTTCCAGCGGCGTGCACGCCGAGGAAGCCGTCCGCCAGGTTCTGCCGGGCGCGCCGCCCGCACCCGCGCCGCAGCTTTTGGCCCGGGAGAAGGCTCCCGACCAAAGCGAGATCGAGCGCTTCTGCTCCAACATAGCCGACGCCGCCCGCGACCGCCGCTACGTCTTGCAGGCGGAGGAGTTGAAACAGCTCCAGGCCGGCATCGACCAACGCATGAAGGCACTGGACGACAAGCGGGCGGAATACGAGACCTGGCTGAAGCGGCGCGAGGTGTTCCTGGCCCGGGCCGAGGACAGCGTCGTCAAGATCTATGCCGGCATGAAGCCCGACGCGGCGGCCGAGCGCCTGGCCATCGTCAATGCCGATCTCGCCGCGGCCATCCTGATGAAGCTCGATTCGCGCAAGGCCGGCGTCATCCTCAACGAAATGGACCAGAAGGCGGCGGCGACGCTCACCGGCATCATGGCCAGCGCAGCCCGAAGGGTAGATCCGTCATGATCCGCAGAACGCTTGTCCTGTGCGCGGTCGCAGCTTTGTCCGGCTGCGGCACCAATCTCAAGGAGATCGGCAGGGAGCCTTCACTGTCGCCGGTCGGTTCCGGCATCGGCAATGAAGGAGCTTCGCCCTACAGCTACCCCGAGCCACCTGCGGCGCCGGTCAAGAAATTCTCGCTGTGGGACGATCGCCAGAGCCGGCTGTTCACCGATCCCAGGGCGTTGCGCGAAGGCGACATTCTCACCGTCAGGATCAAGCTCAACGACAAGGCCAACTTCAAGAACCAGAACGACAGGAGCCGCACCGCCTCGCGCAAGCTGGGTTACGACGTCACACTCGGATGGGAAGACAAGAGCACGAGCGGCAAGGGCGACGCCGGCCTGAGCTCCAGCACCGAAACCAATGCGGACGGCGAGATCAAGCGCTCGGAAAACCTGGAGCTCAACGTCGCCGCCGTGGTCACCGAAGTTCTGCCCAATGGCAATTTAATGATCAGGGGCTCGCAGGAAGTGCGTGTCAATTATGAGCTCAGGGTGCTTACCATCGCCGGCATGGTGCGCCCGTCGGATATCGGCGCGGAGAACACCATCTCCTATGAACGCATCGCCGAGGCGCGCATCTCCTATGGCGGCCGCGGCCGCGTCAGCGAGGTCCAGCAGCCGGCCTACGGCCAGCAGATCCTCGACCAGGTTCTTCCGTTCTAGGGCATTGGAGACCGCAGCACCGTGGCCAGCGTCGAACAGGTTCCGTCTCGCAAGGGTCCTTCCCTTGCCATCCAGGGCGCCATGCTGCTCCTGGTGACGGCTGTCGCCATCGGCATGGGATGGTTGTCCGGCGGTTATCTCAAGGGTGTGGGGGCACCGGCATCGGTACCGGTCGCGCCGGAAAACGAGGGCAAGGTGCCCAAGCCCGCCGACGTAGAGCCCGGCACGGGACCGTCACTCGTCGCGCTGGCGCCGATCACCACCAATATCGCCTCGCCCGCCGAGACCTGGATCAGGATGGAAGTGTCGGTGGTCTACGACGCGCCGCAGCCGCCGGCAATGTCGGATGCGATCCATCAGGATCTCCTGGCCTTCGTGCGCACCCTGAAGATGCACCAGATCGAAGGCGCCAGCGGCTATCAGCACCTGAAGGCCGATATCGAGGAGCGCGCCTCGATCCGCAGCCAGGGGCATGCCAAGCAGGTACTCATCAGGACGTTGCTGCTCGAATGAAGAAATTTCTTCTTGCCGCGGCGCTGCTCGGCGCCGCCACATCGATCGCAACGGCCCAGCAACTGGACCTCGGCGGCATCGGCAAGGCCGACGGCACCACCGTCGGCTACATCATCCAGATGTTCGGCCTGCTCACCGTGCTGTCGGTGGCGCCGGGCCTGCTGATCATGGTGACGAGCTTCACCCGTTTCGTCATCGCCTTCTCGATCCTGCGAGCCGGCATCGGCCTGCAGTCGACGCCGGCGAACCTAATCCTCATTTCGCTGTCGCTGTTCATGACCTTCTATGTCATGGCACCGACCTTCGACCAGGCCTGGAATACCGGCGTCAAGCCGCTGATGGACAACCAGATCAGCCAAACCGAGGCCTTCGAGAAGATTTCCGATCCCTTCCGCACCTTCATGCTGCACAATGTGCGCGACAAGGACTTCGATCTTTTCGCCGACCTCGCCCGCGAACGCGGCCAGACCGTTGCGAAGGAAACCGTCGACCTGCGCATCCTGGTGCCCGCCTTCATGATCTCCGAAATCCGGCGCGGCTTCGAGATCGGCTTCCTGATCGTCCTGCCGTTCCTGGTCATCGACCTGATCGTCGCCACCATCACCATGGCGATGGGCATGATGATGCTGCCGCCGACGGTGGTATCGTTGCCGTTCAAGATCCTGTTCTTCGTCCTGATCGACGGCTGGAACCTGCTTGTCGGCAGCCTGGTGCGCTCCTTCAACTGATCGCGCCCGGCGCCGGCCGCGCTCTCTCGTTTTTTTCGACAATATTTTTCGATTAACCGTCCGGTTTAGTCCTTTGGTAGGGACTTGCCGCCATATTCCCCGCAGATGGCGGGTGATCGGGTCTCAGACAGATCATTGGCATGATGCCGCTCCGTCATACCGGCCAATCCGGTATGTCAAAAAACACCTGTAAAAAGTAAGGTACGAGTAGCCATGGCCAGTATCATGACCAATGCCTCGGCGCTGACCGCGCTGCAGAGCTTGAACGCCACCAACAAGAACCTCGAAACCACCCAGGCCCGCATCTCGACGGGCTATCGCGTTTCCCAGGCTTCGGACAACGCCGCTTACTGGTCGATCGCCACCACGATGCGTTCCGACAACCAGCAGATGTCGACCGTTTCGGACGCGCTCGGCCTCGGCGCCTCGAAGGTTGATACCGCTTATACCGGCATGAACAGCGCGATCGACACCATCAACCAGATCAAGACCAAGCTGACCGCCTCTTACGGCCAGACGGATGCCGACAAGGAAAAGACCCAGACCGAAATCGCCGCCCTTCAGAAGCAGCTGAAGGCCTATGCCGACGGCGCCAGCTTCTCCGGCACCAACATGCTGTCCGTGGACAGCGGCACGGGCACGTCCGTGGCGGACGTCAAGATCGTTTCGGCCTTCAACCGTGACGCTTCCGGCGCGGTATCGATCTCGACGATCGACGTCAACGTGGAAAGCACCAAGCTCTACGAGGCGGGTACCACGGCCGGCACCGCGAAGGGCATCCTCGACGCCGCGCGTCTGGGCACCGACGGCAGCGTCACCGCCACGGCGGCTACTCCGGCTGCTGGTGCTACCGTTGCGGCCGGCGACACCTATTCGGTCGCCAGCCTGAAGATCTTCGACTCCGCAACGGGCAAAGGCTTCAGTGACGACCAGATCTCGGGGATGATGAACGTCGTCGACGCCGCGCTCAAGGACATGACGAACGCCGCCACCACGCTCGGCGCTGCCAAGAGCTCCATCGACCTGCAGAAGACCTTCACGCAGAGCCTGATGGACTCCATCGACCGCGGCGTCGGCCAGCTCGTCGATGCCGACATGAACAAGGAATCGACCCGCCTCCAGGCCCTGCAGGTTCAGCAGCAGCTCGGCATCCAGGCGCTGTCGATCGCCAACGGTTCGTCGCAGTCGATCCTGTCGCTCTTCCGCGGCTGATCGCCTTCACCATCCACGAACAGCACCAAGATATCGGGCCGCGCCAAAAGCGCGGCCCGATTTGCGTTTGCTCCAGCCCCGCGCAATCCTCGTTCCTTAACTGTCGAAAGCTGACTTTTAACAGGGTGTTAACCATATCGCGCTAAGTATGGTTAACCAATAGCTTACGACAGGTTGTCGAATCGGCCCGACCGGCACGATCGCAGCCGATGGACAGGCCGATCAGGCCTGTGGGCATGCCGGCTTAGAGAAGGAGCGAGTTTCTTGGCGAGCATCATGACGAACGCTGCGGCGTTGACTGCACTTCAAAGCCTCAACGCCACCAACAAGTCGCTCGAGCAGACACAGGCCCGCGTCTCGACGGGCTACCGGGTCTCCGAGGCCTCCGACAACGCCGCCTACTGGTCGATCGCCACCACCATGCGCTCCGACAACCAGGCGCTCTCGACCGTGCAGGATGCGCTCGGCCTCGGCGCCTCGAAGGTCGACACCGCCTATACCGGCATGAACAACGTGCTGGACACGATCGGCAAGATCAAAACCAAGCTGCTTTCGACCGTCGGCCAGACGGATGCCGCCAAGGCAAAGACGCAGACCGAAATCACGGCGCTCCAGGCGCAGATGAAGTCCTTTGCCGATGCCGCCACCTTCTCCGGTTCGAATTTCCTGTCGGTGATATCCAAGCAGGTGACGGCCGCCAATGACGGCGTCCAGCCCGACTCCAAGATCGTGTCCTCGTTCAACCGCACCTCGTCCGGCGCCGTCCAGCTCGGTACGATCGACATCGATGTCGAGAGCACCAAGCTTTTTGATTCCGGGCTCCCCACCGAGGTCAAGAACCAGGGCATTCTAGACCGCAAGACATCGATCTATTCGACCGCGGCCGCGCAGACCCTGTATGACACCGCCTATGCGGCGTCGATCGCCGGTGGATCAACGGACATCGCAGCCAATACCGCCGGCCAGACCGCGGCGGGGGCGGTTGCCAAGGTCGACAATATTTCCGCCTACAATCTCGACATCACTGCGGCGGGCGTGACCGACGACATCATCACCCAGATGATCACCAAGATCGACAACGTCATGAGCCAGCTGACCGATTCCGCCACCATCCTCGGTTCGGCCAAGAGCTCGATCGACCTCCAGAAGACCTTCACGCAGAGCCTGATGGACTCCATCGACCGTGGTGTCGGCCAGCTCGTCGACGCCGACATGAACAAGGAATCGACCCGCCTCCAGGCGCTCCAGGTGCAGCAGCAGCTCGGCATCCAGTCGCTGTCGATCGCCAACAGCTCCTCGCAGTCGATCCTGTCGCTGTTCAAGAGCTAAACCACCGACTCGATCCCTTCACCGGAAGCCTGACGGGCCGCGCGCCGAGCGCGGCCCGATTTCATTTTCGCACAAGCTTCGAGGGCTAGTGTTCCAGCGGACAGTCATGCTGGGAGTAGTCGACCGTGCCGGAACAGATCCAGAGCATCATCGCGAATCTCCGCGGGTTTGGCGTGAAGCGCCTAGCCATGCTGGCGGGCATCGCCGCATTGGTGATGAGCGTCATCGGTGTCGCTTCCGTCTATCTCAACCGTCCGGCCTACGAGACGCTCTACGTCGGGCTCGACCGCTCCGACGTGAACCAGATCGGCCTGGTGCTGGGCGAGGCCGGCATCGGCTTCGACGTCGGCTCCGACGGAACCTCGGTGCTGGTACCGGCCGGCACCACCGCGCAGGCGCGCATGCTGCTTGCCGAAAAGGGCCTGCCGACCAGCGCCAATGCCGGCTATGAACTGTTCGACAATGTCGGCTCGCTCGGCCTGACCTCCTTCATGCAGCAGATCACGCGTGTGCGCGCGCTGGAGGGCGAGATATCGCGCACCATCCAGTCGATCGCGGGCGTCAAGGCGGCGCGCGTCCACATCGTCATGTCCGAGCGTGCCAATTTCCGCCGCGACGAACAGCAGCCCTCCGCGTCGGTCGTCATCCGCTACGCCGGCATCGACGCCGAGAAAAGCGCAATGTCGATCCGCCATCTCGTCGCCGCCGCCGTTCCCGGCCTCTCGGCCGACAAGGTGACGGTGCTCGATTCCAACGGCAATCTGCTGGCGGCGGGAGATGATCCCTCCAACACAAGTGCCGCCCGCACGCTCGGCGTCGAGCAGACCGTCGAGGCGCAGATCGGCGACAATATCCGGCGCGCCCTCACCCCTTATCTCGGCCCGGACAATTTCCGCGCCAGCGTCAAGGCCGACGTCAACACCGATACCCGCCAGACGGAGGAGACGATCTTCGATCCGGAGTCGCGCGTCGAGCGTTCGGTGCAGTCGGTGCGCGCCAACGAGAACAACAACCAGAAGCAGGCCTCGACGCCGGCCAGCGTCGAGCAGAACCTGCCCGAGACACAGACGACCGCCACCGAGGGTCCGCAATCCTCCTCGCAGAACGACCGCAGGGAAGAGATCACCAACTACGAGATCAACTCCAAGAAGATCGCCACCGTCTCCAATGGCTACAGCGTCACCAAGATGTCGATCGCCGTGGTCGTCAACCAGGATCGGCTGAAGGCTATCCTGGGCAAGGACGCCACGCCCGAACAGATCGCCAAGCGCGTCGCCGACATCCAGAAGATGGTGACCTCTGCCACCGGCTTCGACGACAAGCGGGGCGATGTCATCGACGTCTCGGCGGTCGAGTTCATCGACGGGCTCGACGGCGAGGCGATCCCGCAGGCCGGAATGCTCGATTCCGTCGGCCAGCATGCCGGCACGCTGATCAATGCCGGCGCCTTCATCGTCGTGGTGTTCCTGGTGGCCTTCTTCGGCCTGCGCCCGATGGCGGCGGCCCTCACAGCAAAGGCGACGCCGGCCATAGCGGGTCCCAATTTCGACGAGGTCCAGCGCTCGCTGCCGACGCCGGAGGCCACGGCTTCCGCCGAAGCCGGCTCGGCGGTCGGCACCTTGCCGGGCGTGCGGGCCGGTTCCACCCCCCTCGACGACCTGCGCCAGAAGATCAGGCCCGCGCCGCAGGAGCGGCTTGCCCGCATGGTCGACCTCAACGAGGAGCGCACCGCGCAAATCTTGCGCAAATGGGCGGCCCAGGAAGTCGCGGTGTAGCCCATGCCTTCCCTAGCCCTTTTCGACCTCCTGCCGGATTTCGGCGCGCGCCCGCAACGTGTCAGCCAGCCGAAGGCCGCCGCCGAGCACGAGCCGGAAGCAGCCGCGCCGCAAGCCGATATCGGCACGCTGATCGCCGAAGCGGTCGCCCAGGCGGAGGCAGCGCTTGGCGAACGGCTTGCGGCTGCCCACGAAGCAGCGATGGATGCTGAACGCCGGGCGAATGCCGAGGAAGCGAAGGCCTTTCTCGAGAGCTTCGGCGGCGATGTCGGCGAGGCGGTCTCGCTGCGCATCGATGCCATGGAGGCGCGCGTGACGGACCTCGTCGCCGCCACGGTCGCCCGCATCATCGGCGGCATCGTCAGTGACGACCTGCAAAGGCGCTCGCTTGAAGCGCTTGCCGGTGCGGTCCGCGAAGCGGTCGGCGATGGCGAAGCGGTGCGCATAGTCGTTCGTGGACCGCTTTCCCTGTTCGAAGCGCTGAAGGCATCGCTCGGAGCGCGCGCCGCCAATCTCGACTTCATCGAAGCTCCCGGCTTCGATCTCACGGTCTCCATCGACGAAGCGGTGTTCGAGACGCGCATGGCCGAATGGTCGGCAACGCTCTCCGAGGTGTTGGCATGAGCGTCGCCGATGCCGATCCGGCCAGGCACGAGATCATCATCGTGCGTCGCGGCCATGACGACCACGAGGAAGGCCATCACGGTGGCGTCTGGAAGATCGCCTTCGCCGACTTCATGACGGCCATGATGTGCTTCTTCCTGGTCATGTGGCTGATCAACGCCGCCAACGAACAGACCAAGGCGGCGGTCGCCAGCTATTTCAATCCGGTGAAGCTGGTCGACCGCACGTCGAGCCGCAAGGGCCTGGAAGATCTCGGCGACGGTCCCCGCGCCATCGGGCTGACCGCCGACAATCCGGAAGAGGCGGCCATCAAGGCCGGACAGGATGGAGCCGGCGGCGCGGGTTCATCCGATCCCAAAAAGGAAAAGCAGGAGCCACAGCAGTCCGAGCAGTCCGACGAACACCTGTTCGCCGATCCCTATGCGGTGCTTTCGGAAATCGCCACCAACACCGGCGTCATGCAGAACGTCAGCCAGAAGGGCGATGGCGGCGCGCAAAGTGCCGGCCCGGCAACAGGCGCTTCCGGCGGCGCCTCCTATCGCGATCCGTTCGAGCCTGATTTCTGGTCTCAGCAGGTCGCCTCGCCGGGCGCCGAGGCCAGCGCGCAGCGCGCGAGGATCGAAGGTGATCCGGTGAAGCCCGGCGACAAGGCCGCCGAGGCGCAGGTCGCCAAGGTCAAGGCCGTGCCGCCGGCGCCGCCCGTCATCGCAGCGCCGCTTGAACCTCTGGCAAAGGACGGCAAGCCCGCAACGGCAATCGCCGAGGCGCGTGATGCGAAAGCCGACGCTGCCGGGCTCGCGGACGCCAAGGTTGCCGCCGCCCAGGAGGCGGCCAAGCCGGATGCCGGCGAAAAGATGCCGGGCGCGGCCGCGCTCAAGGCTGCGGCCGATGTCAGGCAGCAGCTTGCCGATGCCTTCAAACCTGGCGACAAGTTGCATGATGGGGTTTCCGTCGAAGCCACCGACAAGGGCGTCGTCATCTCGATCACCGACCAACTCGATTTCGGCATGTTCGAGGTCGGCTCGGCGATGCCGCGCCGTGAGCTGGTGCTGGCGATGGAAAAGATCGGCCGCATCGTCAACAGCCAGAAGGGCACGATCAGCATCAATGGCCACACCGACGCACGGCCATTCCGCGGCGCCGGCTACGACAATTGGCGGCTTTCCACGGCGCGCGCGCATTCGGCCTATTACTTGTTGGTGCGCGGCGGCGTCGACGAGCGCCGCATCACCGAAGTCGCCGGCTTCGCCGACCGCCAGCCGAAGGACCCCGCCGATCCGCTGTCGGCGGTGAACCGCCGCATCGAGATATTGATGGCGACCGGCGGATGAGGCGGGCGGTCTTCACCAGCCGCTTGATGGGCCTTTTGCTGTCGGCCGGCCAGCCTATGGCCGCACTCGCCCAGGATCCGTTGCAACCCTATCAGCTGGTGCGCTCGTTACAGCTTATTCAAGACCGTATCGCCGTCGGCGACCACGCAGCGCTGCCGATGCAGTCCAAGCTGCTGGAGATGATCGATACGCGTCTGCGCGAGGCGGACAAGGACGATTTCAAGGATCCGAAGAATTTTCGCGCGTTGCTGGTCTACGGCATGAGCGGCGGCAACCCGGTGACTGTCGAGGCGGCCGTGTCGCGCGCCGCCGCCGATGCGCGGGACCTAGCCCTTGCCAGGGGCGTCATCGACTACCTGAACGGCCGCCCTGGCGAGGCCATCGAAGCCTTGAGGCCGGTCGATCCGATGGCGGAGCCCAGCGACCTCGGCGCCTTCCTTGCCCTGGTCAAGGGTTCGCTGCTCGCCGGCGACCAGCCGGCCGCGGCGCTGGTGCTGCTCGACGAGGCGAAACTGCTCGGCCCCGGGACACTGGTGGAGGAGGCGGCATTGCGCCGCTCGGTCGGCATTGCGGTCGCGCAGCGCGACGCGGCGCGCTTCGCGCTTGCCTCCACACAATATGTCGAGCGCTATCTCTATTCGCCCTATGCCAGCCAGTTCGCCGACTCCTTCGTCTCGGGCGTGATTGAGCTGCACATGTCGATCAGCCAGGACAAATTGGCCGATATCACCTCGATGATGGATCCCGAGCGCGAGAAGGTCATTTATCTGCGCATCGCCCGCCGCGCCGCGATCGACGGCCTGAACGAATTGTCCGCCTTCGCCTCGGCGCGGGCCGAGCAAGGCCGCGACGGCAACACCAATCAGGGCGATCCGCGTGCCCTGCTGTATTCCAGCCTGTCCACCGTGACATCGGGTACCATCGAGGATGTGCGCGCCAAGCTGGGCAGGATCGACCGCAGCCGGTTGTCGGACGGCGACCGCGCGCTGCTCGACGCCGCCGAGGCCATCGCCGGCGAAGTGGTGGCGCCGCCCGCTTCCCTTCCGACCGCAAGCCCGGCACCTGCCGAGGTCATGCCATCGCACGAGCCCGAGCCTGCCGCCGCGCAGGCCGCCGACGCCGCCGGATTGCCGCCCGTCGAGGGTGCTCTCTCCGAACAGCCGGCCGTCGCGCCATCCGGCGATACAGTGGCAGCTGCGCCGAACGCACCGGCTCCGGACGATGCGGCAACTGTCCTGCCGGCATCGGCGCCGGCGGCCGCGGCCAGCACGGACACTTCAGACCCGACCGATGCCGCCATGGTCAAAACTCGTCGACAACTCGACCTGATCGACCAGATGCTTGGAGCCGCTCCGAAATGACCCCCAGCCTCGGTCCGGCGCTGCCGGGAATCGCCACCGCGCGCACGACGGCGGAACAGCCGGCAGCGACCGGAAAGAATGACGACACGGGTTTCGGCAAGATGCTGGACGACAAGGCTGGCCCGGCCCACCCGGACAAGCATCCGGCAGCCGGGGCCGGATCGCGCGATGAGCGCTGGAGCAGGCTTGCCGCCGGTCCTGCCGGGCAGAAGGACGAGCCACTGCCGGCTGGCAAGGCAAGGATCCCATCCAGCGGAATGCCGGCCGCGAAAACAGCCAGGGACGACAAGACCGCCGAGCCGGACAAGGACACCCCGGACAACGACGCCGATGGCGCGGCGGCCGAGACAGGTACGACGCGGCTCGAGGACCATCTGCCGTTGCTGATCGCGTTCCATGACCTGCGCCATTTCTCGACATCGGCCAGACCGGCCGGTACGAGCGAAACCGGACAGGAACCGGCGCTCGACGGGCAGCTCCTGCCGAAGGCCTATCGGCCGAAATCCGCCGCCGGGCATGACGATCTTGAGCCGATGTCGAAGCCCGAGCGGACATCGCTCGTCGATGGGCCGCTGACCAAGCTCGATGGCCAGACCGTCCACGACGCCGCCGGCACGCCAAAACGCGACAATGCGATCGCCGGGCCGCTGCCCCAGACAGCGCCGGCCGAAGTGCCGGGCGTGGATCCGAAGCAGGCGGCACCGCAGCTGAAATCCATCGCCGATGTGCAGTCCTCCTTGCGGTCCGGGCCCGGAAAACAACTGTCGGCGGCAGGGCGCATCGACGTGGTCTCCGAGCGCAGCTTCCCTGCCCCGCCGCAGGCGCCGATGAGCCAGGCGGCCCTCAACGTGATCGGCGCCATAACAGCCGATGGCGGCCCGAAAACGGCACCTTCGACACCCTCCGCAACCGCGCAACTGACAGGCCCTGTTGCCGCCGCGACACATGTGTTGAAGATCGAACTTCATCCGGCCGAGCTTGGCATGGTCACCGCCAATCTTCGCCTCTCCGGAGAACAACTTTCGATTGAGTTGAAGCCTCAAACACATGACGCCTACCACCGGCTGTCCTCGGATAGTGATGCCATCGTCAAGTCCCTGCGCGGACTCGGCTTCGAGGTTGACAAGGTCACGATACTACAACCTTCGGTAGCACCCCCCGCAACGACCCGCACTGATGCAACCGCATCCTTGCAGACGGCAGTGGGCCGCGACCAGTCGTCCTTTCAACCCGGGAATTCCGCCGGCGGCAACAGCGGCGCCGGCGGCCAGCAACCGGGCCAGCAATCCGCGGGAAGGCACAATGATGACGCGCAAACACACGGCCGCCCCGCTTCGCCTTCTCGCGAGCGCGCTGGCGGCGATATGTTTATCTAGTCTTGCGGGCGCCGCCGCTGCCGCCGCCAATGCTTGCGAACCGGAAATCCTGCGCGCCGCCGACCGCTATGGCGTGCCGGCCGGCATCCTCTATGCCGTCGGCTTGACCGAGACCGGCAAGAAGGGCAGCTTGCAGCCCAACGCATTGAATATAGAAGGAAAAGCGGTCTTCCCGACAAGCCGCGCCGAAGCTCTTGCCACCTTCGCCAATGCCCGACGCGAAGGCAAGACGCTGATCGATCTCGGCTGCATGCAAATCAATCACCACTACCACGGCGCGCATTTTCGCAGCGTCGAGGACATGTTAGATCCGCGTCAGAATGTCGACTATGCGGCGCGTTTCCTGGCCAGCCTTCATGCCCGTCACGTGACCTGGTCGATGGCCGTCGCCCGCTATCATGCCGGGCCTGACAACGACCCGGCGCAGAAGGTCTATGTCTGCCGCGTGATATCAAACATGGTTGCCACCGGCTTCGGCAAATGGACCGGCAATGCCCGCACGTTCTGCAACCCATGAGCGTATTCTTGCATCTCATGCAATCAGTCGCAAAGTCTCGGCGTTGCGCTTCGACTTGGCCGGGACTTGGAGCACGAAGCATATCTCACCCCACGCTAATGCAACCGATGCGATTCCGGACTCCCAAGAAACTAGTTACAAGAAATGACGGTTGTTCAGGATTCCTGCCAGCGGATACGGCTTTCCCCACGGGGCAGATGAGCTGATTCGGAGGCGGGGCCGATGATCGTTATCGTTGACGAGCGAGAGCTCGTGACAGACGGATACAATTCACTTTTTGACCGCGAAGGCATCGCCTGCGCAGGCTTCGCTTCCGGCGAATTCGGCGAGTGGGTGAACTCGGCCGCCGATGCCGATCTGCGCTCGGTCCGGGCCTTCCTCATCGGCGACTGCCGCGAAGGCGCGATCTCTCCGCGCCAGATCCGCGACCGCACCGGAGCCCCGGTGATTGCTCTCAGCGAGCAGCATTCGCTGGAGAACACGTTGCGGCTGTTCGAGAGCGGTGTCGATGACGTCATCCGCAAGCCGGTCCATATCCGAGAGATCCTGGCTCGCATAACAGCCATCCGCCGCCGCGCCAACGAGGATGCCGCCTTCACCGAGATCGGCGCCATGCGCATCTTCATGGATGGCCGCGACCCCGAAATCGATGGCCAGCCGCTTCCCTTGCCGCGCCGTGAGCGCCGCATTCTCGAATATCTGGCAAGCAATCGCGGCCGCCGCGTCACCAAGACCCAAGTATTCAACGCCATCTACGGCATCTTCGACGAAGAGGTCGAGGAGAACGTGGTGGAAAGCCACATCAGTAAGCTGCGCAAGAAGCTGCGCGAGAAGCTGGGCACCGATCCGATCGATTCCAAGCGCTTCCTCGGCTACCGGCTGGTGTTCTGATGCGCCGCCGCGCCAGCCTCGCGCAAGACAGGACGCGTAGCCTCGCTGCCAGTGGCATGGACATTGCGGAGACATTTCGATGAGCCTCTACGGGATGATGCGGACCGGCGTTTCCGGCATGAACGCGCAGGCCAACCGTCTGTCGACGACAGCCGACAACATCGCCAATTCCGATACCACCGGCTACAAGCGATCCTCCGCAGAATTTTCAACTCTGGTCATGCCCTCGACGGGCGGCGCCTATAATTCCGGCGGCATCACCACCACGATCCGGCAGGCGGTCAGCGATCCCGGCGTGCTCCAATACACCACCTCTGTCTCCGATCTTGCCGTCAGCGGCGACGGCTTCTTTGTCGTCCAGGACCCGAGCGGTACGCCTTTCCTGACCCGCGCCGGCGCCTTCGTTCCCGATGGACAGGGCAGGCTGGTCAACTCGGCCGGCTTCCAGCTGATGGCCTACAGCTACGAAAATGGCGTGCCGGCGGCTACGGTGAACGGCTTTGAAGGATTGGTCCCGGTCGTCATCTCCGACCAGGGAATGACCGCGACGCCGAGCACCGAGGGTCTCTACAGCGGTAACTTGCCCGCAGGCGCGACGCCAGTCGCGGCCGGCAACCTGCCCACCACCAATGCCGCAGGCGCGCAGTACACCTCGAAATCCTCGATGGTCGCCTATGACAATCTCGGCAACAAGAAGCTGCTCGACGTCTATTTCACCAACACCGGCGCCGGCACCTGGCAGGTGTCGGTCTTCGACCAGTCGAAGGCGACAGCCGGAACGTCATTCCCCTACGCAGGCGGCGCACTGGGCTCGGCCAACCTGACCTTCGACGCGACCACGGGCAAGCTCACCGGCGCCGTCGACAGCGTCTCGCTCACCGTGCCCAACGGCAGCGCCTTTTCGCTGGATCTGTCGGCATTGACCCAGCTCGGCACCGGCTTCACGGTTTCGGACGCACAGGTCAACGGCAACGCGCCGAGCACCATCGACAAGGTGCAGATCAGCAAGGACGGCACCATCTACGCCCAGTACAAGGACGGCTCCACCAAGCCTCTCTACAAGATCCCGCTGGCCGATGTGCAGAGTCCCGACCAGCTCACCGCGCTGCCCGGCAATGTGTACTCGCAAGGCACAGAATCCGGCGCGGTCCGCGTCGGCTTTGCCAATGAAGGCAAGCTCGGCTCCATCATCTCCGGCGCGCTCGAGAATTCGAACGTCGATATCGCCGAGGAACTGACCAACATGATCGCGGCGCAGCGCAGCTACACCGCCAATTCGAAAGTCTTCCAGACGGGTTCCGACCTGATGGACGTCCTTGTCAACCTGAAGAGATGAAACCGGGCAACGCCCGTGAAAGAGCCGCATGTCGCTTTCCACCGCATTGAGCATCGCCCAATCGGCGCTTATGAACACCGCTCGGCAGACCAGCGTTGTCTCGCGCAACGTCGCCGACGCTTCCAATCCGGACTATACGCGCCGCATCGCCGTCGTCACCAGCACGGCGCCGGGCGCGCGCTCGGTTGACATCCAGCGCGTAGCCAACGACCTGCTCTTCCGCCAGAATCTAAGCGCCCTGTCGGCATATAGCGGCCAGAACGCGCTCTACAGCGGCCTGGATCAGCTGGATGTTTCGGTCAATGGTGTCGACAATGCGTCCTCTCCCTCGACCGCGATCGGCAATTTGCAGCAGGCGCTGCAGCTCTATGCCACCTCGCCGTCCAACCAGAATCTCGGCTCCAGCGTTATCGACGCGGCCAAGCAGGTCGTGCGCTCCCTGAACGAAGGCTCCAGGGCCATTCAGGACTTTCGCACCCAGACCGACGGCCAGATCGCCACGGCGGTAGACGATCTCAACTCGCTGCTCAGCCAGTTCCAGGATGCCAACCAGGCTGTCATATCGGGCACGCGCTCCGGCACCGACGTTTCCGATGCGCTGGACCAGCGCGACGCGCTTTTGAAGAAGATCTCGGACTATGTTCCGGTCTCGACCTTCACGCGCGGCGACAATGACATGGTCATCACCACGGGTGACGGCACGACGCTGTTCGAAACGATCCCGCGCACGGTCAGCTTCGCCCCGTCCTCCGGCTACAGCGCCGGTACCACCGGCAATGCGCTCTACATCGACAATGTGCCGATCTCGGCGGGAACCGGCGGCAACACCAGCGCCAGCGGCAAGCTTGCCGGCTTGCTGCAATTGCGCGATGGCGTCGCCTCGACCATGCAGAGCCAGCTCGACGAGACCGCGCGCGGTCTGATCACGGCCTTCGCCGAGACCGCGCCGTCGATGCCCAACGCCGCCGGACTGTTTACCTGGTCGGGCGCGCCGGCAGTGCCGGCCGCTGGCACGCTGGTCAATGGCCTTGCCGGCACGATCAGCGTCAATGCCGCCATGGATCCAAGCGCGGGCGGCAATCCGGCACTGCTGCGCGACGGCGGCGCCAACGGCGCGGCCTATGTCGTCAACACTGGCGGCGCCTCTTATTCCAGCCTTCTGGTCGCCTATGGCGACCGGCTCGATCAGCCGATGACATTCGACCCCGCCGCCGGGATTTCGGCGACGTCGAGCGTTGCCGACTATGCCGCCAATTCGATCGGTTGGCTCCAGAGCGTGCGCCAGCAGGCTTCGACCGCAGCCGACGCCAAGCAAGCTTTGGCATCGCGCGGCGCCGAGGCGCTGTCCAACGCCACCGGCGTCAATGTCGATCAGGAAATGTCGCTGCTTCTCGATCTCGAACACACCTATCAGGCATCGGCCCGAATGATGAAAACCGTCGACGACATGTTGGCGGCTCTGCTCAGCGCGGTGGGATAATCCATGACCTCAGTCTCTTCGGCCGCCCTCTCGAACGCGATGCGCTATCAGCAGATGCGCATGCAGGCCGAACTCGTCAAAGCCACGAAGGAGTCCTCGACCGGCAGGGTCGCCGATGTCGGCCTGGCGCTGGGCGGACGCACCGCCCAGTCCGTCACCTTCTCGCGCGATCTCGACCGGCTCAATGTCATCATCGATTCCAACGGCCTGGTGGCCGCCCGGCTCTCCTCGACGCAGACCTCGCTCGGCCAGCTCTCCAGCGTCGCGCAGACCTTGCTATCGAGCCTGACCTCCTCAACGTCGGGCGATTCTTCCGCCAACCTCACCGAGTCGGCCGGCAAGACGGCCGTCCAGCAGCTCGCCTCGATCCTCAACACCAGCGTCAACGGCGAGTATCTGTTTGCCGGCACCAACACCGACGTCAAGCCGATCAACGATTTCACCGCGGCCGGATCACCCGCCAAGGCTGCCTTCGACGCCTCCTTCGTGGCCAATTTCGGTTTCACGCCGGATGACCCTGCCGCGGCAAACATTACCGCGGCCCAGATGGACGATTTCATCACCAACGACGTCGAGCCGCAGTTCTTCGGCTCGGGCTGGCAGGCCAACTGGTCGAACGCCACCGACCAGCAGATCGTCAGCCGCATCGCGCTCAACGAAACCACCGCGACCTCGACCAGCGCCAACAGCGACGGCATCAAGAAGCTCGCCATGGCGGCGGCCATGGTCTCCAGCCTGATGTCGACCAACATCAGCCAGGCGGCGAAGGACACCATCGTCGGCCGCTCGCAGTCGCTGGTTGGCGAAGCGCTGAGCGGCATCGGCCAGGTTCAGTCCGAAACCGGTATCGTCCAGAAGCGCGTGTCCGACGCCGTCGACCGCATGAAGACGCAGGTCGACCTGTTCGAGCGCCACATTCTCGATCTTGAAGCGGTCGACCCGGCCGAAGCCGCGACCCGCGTCGCCGACCTGACGCAGCACATCGAGACCTCCTTCGCATTGACGGCGCGGCTCCAGCAGCTCAGCCTGTTGAATTACCTGACCTGACAACTCTGAACCGGAACGGTAGAGCCAACGATGTACCAATTCTCCTACGCCGACATCCAGAGCACCTCTGTCGCCGATGCGAAGGACCGTGAACGGGAGCTTTTGACCCGTTCGATCGACATGCTGGCGGCGGCCGCCGCCCTTGGCCCCGCTTCGATGGAGGCAGTGGAGGCGCTGCATTTCACCAACCGCGTCTGGACCGCCTTTGTCGAGGATCTCGGCTCCAACGACAACGCGCTTCCCAAGGAACTGCGCGCCAACCTGATTTCGATCGGTCTTTGGCTGCTGCGCGAGGCGGAAGACATTCGCCAGGGCCGCACCCAGAATTTCGAGGGACTGATCGAGGTATCCCAGATCATCCGCGACGGCATTCAATGACCAACACGCTGAAGATATCGCTGAAGCCGAACGAGAAGATCTACGTCAACGGTGCGGTCATACGCGTCGACCGCAAGGTCACCGTCGAATTGATGAACGACGTGCAGTTCCTGCTCGAAAGCCATGTGATCCAGGCCGATGACGCCTCGACACCGCTCAAGCAGCTGTATTTCATCCTCCAGGTGATGCTGATGAACCCGGCCGGCGCCGGCGAGGCGCGCGAAATGTTCCGACGCTCCCTGCCGCTGCTGCTTGCAAGTTTCGAGGACGCCGAGATCGGCAGTGCGCTGAAACAGATCGACCGCATGGTCGGCGAGGATCACATCTACGAGGCGCTAAAGGCGATCCGGTCGCTCTATCCGCTCGAACGCCGCGCGCTTGGCGGCAATGACGACGTTCCGGGCGCCTCGCGTCCGCTGGCTGTGGGAGCACGCTGATGACCGTGGACATGACGACGACGATACCGGTTGGCGCCAATCAGGCCAGCCAGCAGACCTCCAAGACCGCTGTCGACTACCAGTCCTTCCTGAAGCTTCTGATCGCCGAGATGAAGAACCAGGATCCGACCAAGCCGATGGATTCGACACAGTATGTCGCCCAGCTCGCCACCTTCTCGCAGGTCGAGCAGTCTGTGCAGACCAATACCAAGCTGGACCAGATCATGCAGTCCTCGGCGCTGTCGCAGGCCGATGCGCTGATCGGGCGCTCGATAACGTCCGCCGACGGCAAGACGACGGGCACCGTCGCGTCCGTGCGCCTTGCCAGCAGCGGCCTCATCGCCGTGCTGGGCAACGGCACCGAGATCGCGGTCGGCCCCGGCGTCTCGGTCAAGGCGGCAAGCTGACGGCTCCGGCAGGCCGATCCCATGAACGAGGCCGACGCACTCGACATCGTCCAGTACGCGGTGTGGACGGTGCTGACCGCATCCGCGCCGGTGGTGCTGGTCGCCATGGCGGTGGGTATCGGCATCGCCTTGATCCAGGCCCTGACGCAGGTCCAGGAGATCACCTTGACCTTCGTGCCGAAGATCGTCGCCATCATGCTCGTGGCGGCGCTGACCGGTCCCTTTATCGGCAGCCAGATATCGGCCTTCACCAACGTCGTCTTCGAACGCATTGAAAACGGGTTCTAGCCGCTGCTTGCTGTCAGCCGGCCCGTTCTGTCCCCACGACGTTTCGGCAGTCGCCGATGGCGGACCATGTAGGGCATAGGGTGCATGCGCGGCGCGGCATCGAAGCAAAGTCGCACGGCTGCGTAGTCCTCCTCTATCCCCTTGTTGGACTATAATCTTTTTTTCAAGACGTTCGCTCTTTGCGGCACGATGCCATAGTTTCGGCAAACCATCCGGGGAAACGGATCACCGCAACGATCGGCAAGCCATGGCAGGGCCTTTCCTATGATTGACGAAAAGCCGGAGAGCGAGAGCGTTTCGGCGCTGGCGCCGTTCCGGCACGGCATCTTCCGCGCCGTGTGGGCGGCCAGCCTCGTGTCGAATTTCGGCGGCCTCATTCAGGGCGTCGGCGCCGCCTGGATGATGACCACGATCGCCACCTCGCCCTATCAGGTCGCGCTGGTGCAGGCCTCGACCACCTTGCCGATCATGCTGTTCGCGCTCGTCGCCGGCGCCATCGCCGACAGCTTCGACCGGCGCAAGGTCATGCTGGTCGCCCAGACCTTCATGCTGGTCGTCTCGGTGCTTCTGACCCTGTTCACCTATTCCGGCTTGATGACGCCATGGACGCTGCTTGCCTTCACCTTCCTGATCGACAGCGGCACGGCACTGAACAGCCCGTCCTGGCAAGCGTCCGTCGGTGACATCGTGCCCCGCAACAAAGTGCCGGCCGCCGTCGCGTTGAACTCGATGGGCTTCAACCTGACCCGCAGCGTCGGTCCGGCGATCGGCGGCATCATCGTCGCCGCAGCCGGGGCGGCGGCCGCCTTCGCGGCCAACGCAGTGAGCTATATCGGTCTCATCGTCGTGCTGGCGCGCTGGAAGCCGCAGGTGCAGCCATCGACGCTGCCGCGCGAGTCGCTTGGCGCGGCCATGGGCGCAGGCCTGCGCTATGTCGCCATGTCGCCCAATATCGGCAAGGTGCTGGTCAGGGGCTCCGCCTTCGGCTTCAGCGCCGGCGCGGTGTTGGCGCTCCTGCCGCTGGTGGCGCGCGACGTCGTCAAGGGCGATGCCTTGACCTATGGCATCATGCTGGGCGCCTTCGGCATCGGCGCGGTCGGCGGCGCGCTGATCAGCGTGCGGCTGCGTCAGCTTTTGTCCAGCGAGACCATGGTGCGCTCGGCCTTCGCCGGCTTCGCCGTCTGCGCCTTCAATGCCGCCCTCAGCCACAACGCCTGGCAGACATCGCTCGGCCTGCTGGTCGGCGGCGCGTGCTGGGTGATCGCGCTTTCGCACTTCAACGTCACCGTGCAGATGGCAACGCCGCGCTGGGTCGTCGGCCGGGTGCTGTCGGTCTATCAGACCGCGACGTTCGGCGGCATCGCGCTCGGCAGCTGGATCTGGGGCATCGTCGCCGACGCGCATGGCGCCGGGACAGCGCTGATCGCGGCGGCCATCGCCATGCTGGCTGGCGGCGCCATCGGCCTCGTGCTGCCGCTGCCGCAGCAGCAGGTGCTGAACCTCGATCCGCTCAACCGCTTCAAGGAGCCGCATCTCGCGCTCGACCTGAAGCCGCGCAGCGGCCCCATCGCCATCATGATCGAATACATCATCCGTGACGAGGACGTGCCGGAGTTCCTGGCCACCATGGCCGAGCGCGGCCGCATCCGCCGCCGCGACGGTGCCCGCAATTGGACGCTGGCGCGCGATCTCGAAAATCCGGCGATCTGGATCGAGCACTACCACACGCCGACCTGGCTCGAATATGTCAGGCACAACGGCCGCATCACCCAAGCCGACGCCATGGTCGGCGAGCGCCTGCGGGCACTGCACAGCGGCGACGAGCCGCCGCGGGTGCGCCGCGTGATCGAGCGCCCGACCACCGCGGGCACGGCGCTGGTCATGGCAAAGGGGCCGATCGAGCATTAGGAGTGCAGGAAAGGCGAAGACGTTTTCGTTCGGGCTTGCATCAAGACAAAGCGTTAGAGCGGACCCAGCCAGCGGAACGCGCGCTTCAGCACGGCGACGCCATCGCGTTCGTACAAACGGCCGTGCGCCATGATCACGCGTTCCGGATTCCATTCTATCATCTTTTCGACCGCCGCCTTGAGCTGCACCCTGGGGAAGGTCAATCGCAAATCGCGCGGCGTCTTGCCATCCGGATCAACGACACCAGCCGCCCTGGCAAGCCAGCGCCACGGCCAGCCAAGCTTCCGCGGTTCGAAGTTCTCGATCAGGTCTGTCAGGATCAATGTTCGGCTGACGGAATGGAAGAACACCATCTCTGTCATGAAGCTGCCTTCCACCGGCAGCGACTTGAGGTCATCGTCCCACGGGTAGCCCCTCTCGGCACCAAGCTCGGCCGCCTCGAAATCGATCCTGTCGCCCGCCTGCTCGCGAATCCGCGGTGCCAGCCAGATACCCGCATCCGCAAAGGCCCTGCGCCACATCGGAATCCACCAATAGTGGATCCGGTTCGGCCCGATGATGTAGCGGACCTTGCCCAACCCGGCGATCTGGGCCTTGAGGCCCTCTGTCAGCAGGGTGGGTGAATGGACGAACAAATCGCCGTCGTTGACGCGGATGATGGTCATCCGCGTCGGAAACCGCATTTTCGGCCAAGGCATGCCGAAGCGGATGACCGGGCCATCCACGATCCAGATGTCCTTCGAAACCGGCTTTAACGTGTTGAGCGGCGGATATGGTGTGCGGTCGGCCATGGTCTGCTGATGTAGGGTGGAGAGCAAGCTTGGCCACCGCAGCTTCGCCTTGCAAGAGCTCAGCCGGGCCGACTCGGCAGCCTACCTTCGCCCGACCTACCCTTCGCCCGACAGATCCCGGCGCGCTTTCTCCAGCTCCTCGGCATAGCGCCGCATCAAATGGCCCTCGGTCAGCAGTCCGAGCACGATGTGGTCGGTGAAATCCTCGACCACGGCCAGTTCCTCGGCGCCGGCCCGCTGGAAGGTCTCGGCGGCCGACTGCACGTTCATGCTCGGCACCAGAACGGCATCCTTGTATTGCGCGAGATCGCGCACCGTCGTCTCGCCGTCGGACAGGTCGCTGTGCAGTTCGGCAACGATCAGCACGCCGACATACTGGTCGCCGGCGTCGACGGCGATGACGCGCTGGGCCGAACCCAGCGGCACCTGCTTGCGGAAGGCCGCAAGCGTCGTGTCGGCATTGATGGTCTTGATATCCTTGCGCATCATCGAGCCGACGGTCAGGCTGCGCATCCAGCCGACGTCATGGGCGCTGCGGATCGTCTCGCCGCGCAGATGAAAGCGCCACGTCGAGAAGGAGTAGCCGAAGGTTTCGCGCACCAGGATCGCCGCCATGATCGAGGCCGCCAGGACGACGCCGGTCAGCGTCAGGTCGCGGGTCGATTCCAGCGCCAGGAACGTCATCGTCAGCGGCCCGCCGACGACGCCGACCGCCAGCGATGTCATGCCGACAACGGCAGCGACGGCGGGATCGATGCCGGTTGACGGCGAGACGAAAGCCATCACATCGGCGAATGCCTTGCCGAGCAAGGCGCCAAGAAACAGAGAAGCGAAGAAAAGTCCGCCCCGAAACCCCGAACCCAGCGAGATCGCGGAAGCCGCCAGCTTCAGCACGAAGACGCTGGCCACCACGCTCAGCCCATAGTTCATGGCGAATTCGCGATGCAGCGCGCCGTGGCCGCTCGACAGCACCTGCGGCGTGACCAGCCCAAGCAGGCCGACGATGACGCCGCCGATGACGGGACGCAGCGAGGCATCGACTGACAGTTTGGCAAAGGCGCGTTCGACCAGCGTGACCAGATGCATGATGGCGATCGAGGCGGCCCCGCCAAGCAGCCCAAGCAGCAGGAACGGCACGTACTGGCTGGCCGTGAGTGCCGGCAGGCCCGCAAGCTCCAGCGGGAACGGCACGCCGCCGAACATCTCGGCGGTCAGCGAGGCGGAGATCGCCGCGGTCATGACAGGCACCACATTGGCGACCGAATAGATGCCGATGACCAGTTCGAAACCATAGAAAGCGCCGGTCAGCGGCGCATCGAAAGCCGCCGCGATGGCACCGGCGGCGCCGCAGCCGACCAGGATGCGGACATCGTTGCGGCGCAGCTTGAACAGCCGCGCCAGCCGCGAAGCCAGGCCGGAACCGACCTGCGTGTAGCCCGCTTCCAGCCCGACGGAGGCGCCGAAACCGCTGGAGATCATGGTCTGGCCGGCGATGATGAACGTATCGGTCAGCGACATGCGACCGCCATAGAGCGCGTTGGCCTCGATCGGGTCGACAGGCGTGCGGAATCTCCGCTTTCTCAGCCAGAGCACCGTCAGCCCGAGCAGGATGCCGCCGATCGCCGGGATCAGGGCCTGCATGGGGTGGGCGAGCGAGAACATGCCGGAAAGCCGGCCGCCGGGCTGCACGCCGAACAACAGGCCGTGCAGGTCCTGCACGATCTGGCTCATCGCGGTGACCAGTATGCCCGCCATCACGCCGACGATGCCGGCAAGGACGACAACCGCGATGCCTCGCGCTTCGAGCAGCGGTATCGAATTGATGAGCACCGCGCGCAGCCGGCGGGCGTAGACTTCGCTGTGGTTCCTGGAAAGCACCGGGGCGGCTCGCCGACATGAAAGGCAATGGAAGACCCGCCTGATACGCCGGGCGGCACGGCATGACAACCACAATGCCGACATCAAAGGCGCCATTATGGCCAGGAAACCAGCTGATTGCGGTCTTTCTGCCCTGTCTGCGAAGCGATCGGCGTTGCCGTCAGTCCGGGATTGTCAGTGGCCCGCAATCGTCGTCGGCAATGAAAGTCGCCAGCAGTTCGGCGGGTTCGGTGGTGCTGGCATTCTCGGCGAAGAGATGGACTGCGCCGGGCGGCTCGAACCAGGTTTGTCCCTTGACGTAGATGCCGACGGGACCGCCCGCCAGTTGCGAGCGCAGCGTGCCTTCCAGCACAAAAGCGCTCACCGAGCCGGGATGACGGTGGCGGGGCGTATAGGCATTCGGGGGGAATTCGACGACGGCTGTGGTGATCGACTTGCCCGGCACATTCGGCAGCTTTTCACAGGAAACGGGCGTAACGACGGTCTTAGGCCGTGCCGCGGAGGGACTGCCGGCATCGACGCCTTCCATATGCATGTGCCCTTCCATTGCAGGGGGAACGGCGCCGATGAAACCCGGGCCGGCCCACTTTGCCGACAGTGCGGACAGAACCGCGACGGCACTGATGCCGATGAGAAATTGGCCGGTGCGCAGGCGAGCCTGATTGCTGATCATGTCGATGTCTCCGCGTGGATTGCTTCAGGCGGCAGGCGGAAATCGGCGCGCCAGCCGAGTTCCTCGACCGCCTTCCGCGTCGAGACAGCCTCATTGGGTTCGGCTACGTTGAAGATGCCGGGCGCGCCTTTGTCGAGTGCGAGCAGCGCGGCATAGGCAGCTGCATCGACATGCAGCGGCGACGCGCCGCCAGCCGCCTCGGTTCCAGTTCCTGGCCCGTAGAGCTGGCCATAGCGCAGGACGACGCCGGCAAACGGCCCGTTCAGCACGGTCGTCTCCAGCGCAATGACACCCCTGACGCTTATGCCGCGGTTTCCTTCGGCATCGGCATCCAACGGGTCGCTTTCGGTGTAGGGCTGCTGGCCGGGCGCATAAGCCCACGCAATGCTCTGCGCGATCAGGCGGCGGACGCCGGACGCCGCAGCGGCGGCGGCCAGATTGCGGGTGCCTTCGTCCCGAATACGGGCATTGCGTACGATCGCCTTGCCCATGCGGCTCGGATCGAGGCCCGCCGGCAGGTCGGTCAGCTGATGGATGACCATGTCGGGTCGGGCGCCAAGCATGGCGCGCGACAGCGCGTGCGCATCGAACACATCGACCAGCACGGGCTCGACGCCAAGCGTCTCCAGCCTGGCGGCCTTGTCCGCATTGCGCGTGGTGCCCGTCACCTGATGACCGGCGGCCAGCAATTGGGGGATCAGCCGCTGCCCGACTGCGCCTGCGGCGCCGGCGAGAAAAATTCGATAGGCCATCGTCATCGTCCTTGCACTGCGATAATATCAGGGTTCGAATAACATATAAGAGCTCTTACATTATGCGCAAGCCAAATCAGCGCCCCTCGATCCCGGCTCCGGGCGAAGGCAAACGTGGCGAAGAAGGCTATCTCGGCTATCTCCTGCGGCAGGCGGCGGGCGCCCATCGGCTCAGGGTCGAACGAGCGCTCGCCGATCTCGACGTGACGCAGCCGCAGTTCGTGACACTGACCATGCTGGCCGCCTACCCCGGTCTTTCCAATGCCGATCTCGCCCGGCTGGCCTTGCTCACCCCGCAAACGCTCAGCGTCATTGTCGCCAATCTCGAGCGGGCCGGCTCACTGGTTCGCAAGCCGCACGCGATTCACGGCCGCATAGTGCACCTCGACCTCAGCGACAGCGGCCGGGCGCTGCTGCGAGCGTGTCGGGAGCGGGTGCGCGCAATCGAGCGCGACCTGACGGAAGGCCTGTCGGCCGAGGAAGAAAGAACAGTCAGACGTTGGCTGGTCGCAATTGCCACGGCAGATGCCGCCATATCCTGAGCCTCCGCCACGGCTTGTGGAAATCGGACCGCAAGGCGCTCAGGTCGGCTTAGGGTCGCCGGCCTCGTAGAGCACGAGATTGCGCTCGCCGATGCCGAGCGACGGCCAGCTTGCGCGCCAGTCCACAAGGTGTGGCGCGGCGAAATGTGCGTCGAGCGCCGCCCTGTCGCTCCAGACTTCCGTGACCCGGATCAACCCGGCATCGAGGACATCCTGCGCATAGGAGTATGCGAGGCAACCGGGCTCGGCACGGCTGGCAACAACCATGCGTTCCATCGCTGGCCTTGCCTGTTCGAGCCTGTCTGGTGGCAGACGAACCGTACCGATGATCAGCAGCATGAGATTTCCTTTCGATGGTTGGGCAGACCCACTCTCCCACCCTCGCGCAAGCTTGGCCAGCTACCCTCGCCGGGCTGTCGCATGCTCGGCAGCCCCAGGGTTTTCGAGGATAGAATGGCGATAAGCGAAAGCATCCAGCCCGGCGCCGTGGCCAAGAACGGCCGCGACGTCTTCTTCGCGCTGGGCATCGTCATCATCCTGGCCGTGCTGTTCCTGCCGATCCCGGCCTTTCTCATCGACGTCGGCCTTGCCTTCTCGATCGCGCTTTCGGTGCTGATCCTGATGGTGGCGCTGTGGATCCAGCGGCCGCTCGATTTCTCCTCGTTTCCGACCGTGCTGCTCATCGCTACCATGCTGCGGCTGTCGCTCAACATCGCCACCACGCGCATGATCCTGTCGCACGGCAATGAAGGCACGCATGCCGCCGGCTATGTCATCGCCGGTTTCTCCAAACTGGTCATGGCCAGCGATTTCGTCATCGGCCTGATCGTCTTCATGATCCTGATCGTGGTGAACTTCATCGTCATCACCAAGGGCGCCACCCGTATCGCCGAGGTCGGCGCCCGTTTCACCCTCGATGCCATCCCCGGCAAGCAGATGTCGATCGACGCCGACCTCTCCGCCGGCATGATCGACGACAAGACAGCGCAGTTGCGCCGCCGCGAGCTGGAAGAGGAATCCTCCTTCTTCGGCTCGATGGACGGCGCCTCGAAATTCGTGCGCGGCGACGCCATCGCCGGCCTCATCATCACCGCCATCAACATCGTCGGCGGCATCGCCATCGGCTATATCAGGCACGGCATGGGCATGGGCGAGGCCGCCGACGTGTTCATCAAGCTGTCGGTCGGCGACGGTCTGGTCACCCAGATCCCGGCGCTCATCGTCTCGCTCGCCGCCGGCCTGCTGGTTTCCAAGGGCGGCACGCGCGGTTCGACGAACCAGGCCGTGTTCGGCCAGCTCGGCGCGCATCCGCGCGCGCTCTATGTGGCGGCGGCGCTGCTGGTGCTGCTCGGCCTGATGCCCGGCCTGCCCTTCTTCCCCTTCTTCGCGCTCGCCGGTGGCATGGCCGGCCTCGGCTATGTCATTCCGATGCGCCACAACCGGGCCATGGCCGAGGCCGAGGCGCTGAAGAACCAGGAGAAGGCGACCAAGGCCGAGGAAGAGAAGAACTCGGTCAAGGCCTCGCTGGCCACCGCCGAGATCGAACTTCTGATCGGCAAGCAGCTTTCGACCCGGCTGCTGGTCTCGCATCAGGAGCTGGTCTTCCGCATGGCCAAGATGCGCAAGAAATTCGCCCAGCAATATGGCTTCGTCGTGCCCGAAGTGCGCGTCGCCGACGATTTCGCCATCCCGCCGAAGAGCTACCAGATCAAGGTGCACGGAACGGTGGTCGCCGAATATTCGATGCGCGTCGGGGAGATCATGGTGTTGCTCGGCAACCGCGACGTTCCCGAAATTCCGGGCGAGGAGATCCGCGAGCCGGCCTTCGGCATGCGCGCCTATTCGGTCATGGAAACCTTCGCCGAGGATCTGAAGCGCGAGAACTTCACCTTTGCCGACAACATGTCGGTGCTGCTCACCCACCTCTCCGAGGTCATCCGCAACAACCTTCCGCAGCTCCTGTCCTACAAGGACATGAAGGCGCTGCTGGAGCGCCAGGACCAGGAATACCGCAAGCTCGCCGACGAGATCTGCACCACGCACATCTCCTATCCCGGCCTGCAGGCAGTGCTGAAGCTGCTGCTCGCCGAACGTGTCTCGATCCGCAACCTGCACCTGATCATCGAAGCCATCGCCGAGATCGCGCCGCATGTGCGCCGCACCGAGCAGATCGTCGAGCATGTGCGCATCCGCATGGCGCAGCAGATCTGCGGCGACCTTTCGGAAGGCGGCGTGCTCAAGGTGCTGCGTCTCGGCAACCGCTGGGACCTCGCCTTCCATCAGAGCCTCAAGCGCGACGCCAAGGGCGAGGTCCGCGAGTTCGACATCGATCCGCGCCAGTTGGAAGAATTCGGCCAGGACGCCACCAAGGCGATCAAGAAATTCCTCGAAGCCGGCGAGCGTTTCGTGCTTGTCACCGCGCCCGACGCACGCCCCTATGTGCGTATGATCATCGAACGGCTGTTCACCACGCTGCCGGTGCTCTCCCATGTCGAAATCGCCAAGGGCGTCGAGATCAGGGTGCTCGGGACCATATCGTGAGCGTTCTCTCGCAAGCGGTCGTCATCGCGGCGTTCCTCGCCTTCTGCCGCATCGGCGCCTGCTTCATGCTGATGCCTGGCCTGTCCAGCGCCCGCATCCCGGTGCAGGTCAGGCTGTTCGTTGCGGTCGCCGCCACCGGCGGCCTGCTCGCCTTCCTGTGGGACAAGATCTTTCCCTTCGTCGATCCGCGTCCGCAGATCCTGGTGCCGATGATCGTTTCCGAACTCCTGGTCGGCGGCCTGATCGGCGCCATGACCAGGCTCTACATGGAAGCCCTGCGTTTCATGGGGTCGGCCATCGCCATGCTGATCGGCTATGGCGGCTCGGGCGGACCGGCGATCGAGGAGCCCGAACCGCAGGCGGCGCTCGCCGCCATGATCTCGTTCTCGGCGCTGCTGCTGCTGTTCGTCTTCGACTTCGACCATGAGATCATACGCGCGCTGGTGACGTCCTATACGGTCGCGCCGGTCAACGTCTTCTTCAACCCGCAGGCGGCACTGGTCGATGTCGCCGACACCGTTTCGGACACCTTCTTCCTGGTCATCCGCCTCGGCAGCCCTTTCGTCGCCTATGCCATTCTCGTCAATCTCACGATCGGTTTCGTCAACAAGCTGACGCCGCAGATCCCGATCTACTTCATCTCCCAGCCCTTCGTCATCGCCGGCGGCATGCTCATCTTCTATTTCGCCGTGGGCTCCATGCTGTCGCTGTTCGTGGACGGCTTTGTCGACCTGACGCTGGCGAGGTGACATGAGCACGCGCAAGGACCGCCTGAAGAAGCTGGTCAAGGTGCAGGAACAGTTGAAGGCGCTGCACGAGACGCGCCACGCCACCCTACTCGCTGCCGCAAATGCCGCCGAAGCCGAGGCCAAGGAACTGGTCGAGCATTTCGATAAGGACAATTCCCTCTCCGGTCTTTTCCCGGATCTCTACCACCGCCGCATCGCCCAGGCCGTCGTGCGCCAGGAGGCGAACCTCGAAGGCGCCAGGCAGGAAGCCGGCCTCGTCGCGTCGGCAACCGCGCGCACCAACATGGTCGAGCGCGCCTACAAGGACGTGCGCAACCGCGACGAACGCGAACGCTCCGACCGCGAACGCCTCGATTTGATCGCGCAGAAGCGGGGGCAGGAGTAAAGGAGGCAGTTCTGCAAGCGGAAAAGCGCATATGGCCACTTTGCGCGTCGTGTCGGCCATACGAGCAGCCCTTGCTCGGCCCGTAAGCGGACGCCTAAGAACAGCCATGGTCAATTCGAAGCTGGAGCTGCGCCGCAGAGATCAAGCGTCAACTTGATGCTCGAGGAGCGCGCAACCAAGACGCCTGCCATATCGTCGCGCCGGGACGCCTTCAGTCCTACACCGGTGGCTGACGCGCTGCCTCTTTAGAGCTTGGATAGGTTTTGCCAATATGAATCGGAGAAAAGGAGCCGGAAAATCATGGCCGATATCTGGCACTCACTCCTCGCCAATCTTGCCCTGGTCTCCATCTTAGTCGTCGCCTGGGACCTTGTGGCAGATTTCACGGGACGTCTCCCGCAGAGAATTCAGTCGCTGCTTCTCGGCGGGGTGATGTGCGTGGGCGCGATCATTTCCATGGCGACGGCTCTGTCCGTCTCCGGCTTCGTCGTCGATCTGCGCGCCGCTTTCGTCGCAGCCGCCGCGTTCTTCGGCGGGTGGCCGGCGATGTTGATCGCTACTGCCGGCTCCATCGCCTATCGGCTCTATCTTGGCGGGCAGGGTGCCAGCGCCGGCGTCATGAGCATCCTGATCACCGCCGTGGTCGGTCTGGCATGGCACCACATCGTCGCGGCCCGGTCGCGCACTATGTTCGATATACTCGGCCTCGGCGTGTCAGTCTCGCTGGCCGGACTGATCACCCTTCTGATCATCCCCCCGCAGGTCGTCGCCAGCTTTGTGCAGCAGAGCACGCTCCCGTCGCTAGTGTTCCGCTTCCTCGGCACCTTCATCATCGGCGTGCTGCTCGATCGCCAGCAGCGGCGGCGTGACCTCGCCATGTCCAACATGATCTATCGCGCCATGGTTCGCGAGTTGCCGGATTGCCTAAACGTGAAGGATGTCAACGGCCGCTTCGTCGTCGCCAATCCAGCCACTGCCGAAATGATGCGCGCCGCTTCGGTCGAGGATCTGATCGGCAAGACGGATTTCGATTTCTATCCGAAGGAGGTGGCCGAAGGCTTCAGGGAGGATGAGACGGGCGCGCTGGAGGCCGGGCAAACGTTGCGCATCGATCAGCCCGCACTGTTTCCAGATGGCAGGCAGGGTTGGCTTTACACCTTGAAAGCTCCTTTCCGCGACGAGGCCGGCAGGATCACCGGCGTCATCACCTACAATCGCGATATCACCGAGCAGAAGCGAAACGCTCAGCTCAAGAACGACTTCATCTCGACGGTCAGCCACGAGTTGCGCACGCCGCTGACGTCGATCCGCGGCTCGCTCGGCCTGATTGCGGCAGGCGTCGCGGGCGAACTGCCACCCAAGGCCGCCAACCTCGTCAACATCGCCCACAACAACAGCGAAAGGTTGGTCCTTCTCATCAATGACATCCTCGACATGGAGAAGATCGAATCGGGCGTAGTCGCCTTCAGGATCAAGCAGATGGCTGTCCGCCCGGTGCTGGAGCAGGCTATTGCCGCCAGTTCCAATTACATGGCCGAGAACAGGATCCGCATCGTCCTGGTCGACGATGCCCCGCGCGCCGAGGCCAATATCGACCCGGACCGTCTGCATCAGGTGATGGCCAACCTGCTGTCGAATGCGATCAAGTTCTCCGATCCCGGCGGCACCGTAATGGTGAAGCTCGAGCGTCGCGACCGCGACATGCTGCGCATATCGGTGGTCGACCAGGGAGCAGGCATCCCGGAAGCGTTCCGCAGCCGGATATTCGGCAAGTTCGAGCAGGCCGATGCGTCTAGCACCCGCAAGAAGGGGGGCACGGGCCTAGGCTTGAGTATCGTCAAAACTATCATGGAAAAGCTGGGCGGCGCCGTTTCCTTCGAGACAGAGGAAGGCAAGGGAACCTCTTTCCACGTCGACCTTGCCGAAGCGCCCAGGCACGACGCGAAGCCGGCTTCGCCGGAGCGCCCGCCGCCGAAGCCCGATGGCCGCATGCGTGTTCTCATCTGCGAGGACGAGACCGACGTCGCGGCAGTGATCGCTGCGCTTCTGGATGCGGAGGGCTTTTCCAGCGACGTCGCACCTGACATCGCCACCGCCAAGGCGCTTCTGCGGTCGCGTGATTACGTGGCGTTGACGCTCGACATCAAGCTGGCGGGGGAATCCGGCATCAAGCTCTTCCACGACATAAGGGCATCGCCGGTGAATTCCGACATTTCGGTCATCGTCATCTCCGCCGTCGCCGACGAGGCCAGGCGGACGCTGAACGGGACGGCTGTCGGCATCGTCGACTGGCTGGAGAAGCCGGTGGATTCGGAGCGGCTTCACGCCGCTCTCGCCAAGATTGTCGCAAGCAGGATCGAGCCGAAGCCGAAAATCCTCCATGTCGAGGACGACGAGGGCGTGCTCGCGGTGATGTCGGAGGGACTGGGTTCCGGCGTCTCGATAACCTCGGCCAAAACCCTGAAGGAGGCCCAGCAGGCTATCGCGCTTCATCGCTTCGATCTGATCATACTGGACATCGCGCTTCCCGACGGATCAGGGCTGGATCTGCTCGCCGATCTGCCGCTAGACACCCGTGTGATCGTCTTCTCGGCCGCGGAACTCGACCAGAAGCTCGGCGACGGGGTGCAGGCGATCATGACCAAGACCAAGGCCTCTGAAATAGACGTCGCGAAGCTGGTCAGAAACATGCTGGCCTCGTCACGCCACGACGTCGCCCCGACGCATGCCAAGGAGTGACGATGATGCCGGCAAGGATTCTCTATGTGGATGACGAGGACGATATTCGCGAGATTGCCCAAATGTCGCTCGAGCTCGATCCGGAATTCGAGGTGCGGTCCTGCTCCTCGGGGGGCGTGGCGCTGACCGAAGCTGCCGATTGGCAGCCCGACCTCATCCTGCTCGATGTGATGATGCCGGACATGGATGGGCCTGAAACACTGACGCGCCTGGCCGATTCGCCGCTGACGGCATCAATACCCGTGGCGTTCATCACGGCGCGTACGCAAACGCATCAGGTCGAGCGCTATCTCGCCATGGGAGCGGTCGGGGTCATCGCCAAACCCTTCGATCCGCTGGCGCTTGCAGGTGAAGTGAGGAAGCTGCTCCGGCGGCGCGATGGCCCTGCCTGGGCGCGCCAGCGAAGGTGACGGCAAGAAGTCGGTCGGCAAAGCGCTGTTTGCTGTTTACGGCTCCTATACCATGGGCCGATATTCATCTAGTGATTGTATCGAAATGCTGCCGTCGCGAATCGGCTTTATCTATGATTGCACGACGTTAGCGGCCGCGGGCAAAGCCGCGCGGATTTCTGGCATGGACCGCTTTGGCGGATGTCGGTTCATGGGTTGATCACTCCGGGGGGCAACGAGGCGCGATCGGAGCAGGACTGGTGGATGGAGCGAAGGCAAGAGTTCTGATCTGCGATGATGATCCCTTGTTGCTCGAGCTGATGGAATTCAGGCTGAGGGCCAAGGGATACGAGGTCATCAAAGCGGTGGACGGAGCCGAAGCGCTGGTGAAGTCGGAGCAGGAACGCCCCGACATCATTGTGCTCGACGCTATGATGCCCAAGGCCGACGGTCTCGAGGTGCTGACCCGCATCAAGGGCGACCCGGCTCTGTCGGAAACACCGGTGATTATGCTGACAGCCCGCAAGGCTGAAAGGGACATTGTCTCGGCCCTTGAGAAGGGAGCCGACGACTATTTGGTCAAGCCATTCATCCCCGAGGAGCTTCTGGCCCGGCTCGCGCGTCTGATCTCGCGCAAGGGCGGGAAACGCTGATGAGGCGCAGCCGGCGCGCAGCTCTGGCCGCATGCCTGGTCCTGGCGATCGCAGCGCCTTCCTGCGCCGCGCTGGCGCAGACGGTCGACGAGCTCTATGCATCCGGCGTCAAGGCCAGGCAAGCGCAGCATTTCGAGGAGGCGGCGGATCTTTTTCGGCGCGCGCTGGCGCTCAAGCCCGACAATACCGACGCTCTGGTCCAGCTCGGCTTTGCCGAGCTCGGCCGCGACAAGCTGCCGGCCGCGCGCGATGCCTTTTCCAGGGCGCTTTCCCTTGCCCCGGCGTATCGGGACGCCAGCTTCGGCATGGCGGAAGTTGAGTTCCGCTCCGGCAATCTGGATGCCGCGCTGCCGCTCGCTGAATCGGTCGCCCAGGCCGATCCCGGCAATGCCGATGCCGCCGCACTTGTCGAGAATATCCGCAAGGCCAAGCAGGCCGGCAAGGCGAAGCTGGCCAGCCAGGCGAAACCGGCTCCGGCTGCCGCGGCGCCTTCGAAGCAGCCAACTCACCAGCGGCCCGATCCTGTCGCTGGCCTGATGGAACAGGGCAGGCGGTTGCGTGCGGCGGGAAAGCTGCCCGATGCAGAGAAGATTTATCGCCGGGCGCTAAGGCTGGCGCCGAAGAACACTGACGTCATGGTCGCCCTTGGGTTGGTCGTGGGCTCCAGCCAGCGCTTCGACGAAGCCGGGCATTTCTTCGACCGCGCCTTGGCAACAAAGCCCGGCCTTCTCGACGCGCGGCTGGGCAAGGTCCGCCTGGCGATCTGGCAAGGCGACGCGCCGCGCGCCCGCGCCCTGGTCGACGGTCTGCTGGCCTCGGCGCCGGACAATGTCGAGGCGCTCGACCTGGACGCGAGAGTAGCGTTGCTTGAGGCCGACTACGCGCGCGCCGGGCAGTCATTCAAGCGCGTGCTTGCGGCCGATCCGCGCAACGCTGAGGCGCTGGTCGGGATCGGCGATGTGCGCCGCGCCGAGGGTGACGACGACGCCGCGCGGCAGGCCTACGAGCAAGCGCTCGCCATCGAGCCGGGCTCTGCCGATATCGAGCAGAGGCTGGCCGTGCCGCCGCCGCGCAAATGGCGGCTCGACCTCGGAAGCGAGGTGAGCGATCTCACCGACGGGCTCGGCGACTGGACCGACAGTTCGGCCGGTCTTGCTTATCGGCTGTCGCCGCGCATGACGGTTTCCGGCCGCACCCGGCTGGCCACCCGCTTTGGCCACACCGACATCCAGATCGAGGGCCGTGTCGATCGGGCCTTCTCGCCCGCATTCTCCGCCTATGCGTTGGCTGCGGCGACCCCGGACGCGGATTTCCTGGCGCGCTATTCGATCGGCGCCGGCGCTTCGTGGCAGGTCGTGGCCCCGGCAAAGGCGTTCGGACCGTTAACGCTCAACATCGACGCCCGCTACGACAATTTCGCCGATACCGGCGTCACCAGCATCTCACCCTGGGTGCAGGGCTATGTCCTCGACGGCCGCCTGGGGCTTTCCGCCCGCTGGGTGCATGCGCAAGACGATATCGGCACACGTGCTGACGGTTATGTGCTTCGCGCCGACCTCGCGGTGACACAGCACTTCAATGTGTTCGGCGGCTACGCGGACGCCCCCGAAATCTCCGACGGCACGCTGGTGCCGACGCGCACCGCCTTTGGCGGTATTTCCTGGGACGTCAGCGACCCACTGACGCTGCGCGCCAGCATCGCGCATGAGCAACGCCCGACGTTCGACCGAAGCATATTCGGGCTCGGACTGACCGCGCGGTTCTGACCATGTGGTACATCTGGGACCTGTCCATATTGCTCAGTGCTCTTTCCCTGGTGATCATGCTGTCCCTGGTCGCACGGCGCGTGCTGCAGGAGCGCTGGGGCAGAGCCGGGGCCGACCAGCGGCGCCAGCTTCTGACGGCGCTGATCGCCTTCACCGAAAACCGCGACCGCGAGGCCCTGAAGGCAGCGGTGCTCGCGGTGCCGGCGGGCGTGGCGATCAACGCCGGCTTCGAGTTCATTTCGATGCTGCGCGGCGAGGAGCATGACGACGTCCTTGCGGCGTTCAACGAATGCGGCCTACCGGCCCTTGTCGGCAGGCAGCTGGAAAAAGGCAATGTGGCCGATCGCATACACGCGGCCGAGATGCTGGCGGCCCTGCGTTCCGAAGGTGCGGTGGCAAGCCTGCTTTCGGCGCTCGACCACGACCGTTCACGCGAGGTCAGGATCGCCGTCGCCATCGCGCTCTGCGATCTCGGCAGCCTGCCGCCGCTCGGCATTGCGCTGCGCAAGATCGGCGTGGCGGGGCAGCGCTCGCGGCGCCTGATCGAGCTTTTCAGGCGCTTGCCGCCGGCGCGCCTCGACGAGCTCGCGGACCGCGCCGCGCGCGCTGACGCCGTGCCCTTCATTCGGGCGGCTGCGATCGACGCGCTTGCCCGTGCCGGCGGCTTTCGCTTCGCCGATTTCTTCGCCCGCCTGGCTGTCGACGCCTCGCCCGAGGTTGCCGCCGCGGCGCTGCGCGCGCTCGGCCTCACGGGACACGCTGACGCGTCGGCGATCCTGGCGACCGCGATGGCAAACGGCGACTGGGACGTGCGCAGCGCCGCCGCCGATGCCGCCGGCCGGCTCGGCCTGTCTGAACTCGCCCCGCCACTGGCCAGGTTGATGGACGATGAGGCGTGGAACGTGCGCTATGCCGCCGCCAATGCGCTGCGCTCCTTCGGCCAGCCGGGAGAGCGGCTGCTGCGCGAGATTGCCAAAAGCGAGGTCTCGCGCAGTCAGCGCACCGCCTCGCTCGTTCTTGCCGAGGGGCCAGCCTCATGATCGCCGACTGGAGCCACGAAATCGTTCTTGCCGCCACCATCCTGTCCTGGTTCATCATTGGGGCGGGGCTGGCGCAGACGACGATCTATCTGCTGCAGCTAGTCGTCGCCGGCTATGCGCTTTCCAAGCGCCCGCCGGTGGCGCGCTCGGCGCTGCTCTGGCACCGTTATAGCGACGTCGCACCGCCGATCGCGCTGCTGGTGCCCGCCTATAACGAGGCGTTGAACGTGGTAGAGAGCGTCCATTCCATGCTGGCGCTCGAATATCCCAATTTCGAGGTGATCGTCATCAATGACGGCTCGAAGGACCGGACGCTGCAGAGCCTGATCGAGGCCTTCAGGCTGGTGAAGTTCCATCGGCCCTATGAGGAGGCGCTCGCGCACAAGCCGATTCGCGGCCTCTATTCCTCGCCGATGACCGAGCGGCTGTTCGTAGTCGACAAGGAGAATGGCGGCAAGGCCGACGCCCAGAATGCCGGCATCAATGTCTGCCGGGCCCCGCTCTTCTGCGTAATAGACGGCGACTCCATCCTTGAGCCCGATGCGCTGATGCGCGCAGCCCAACCTTTCATCGACGACCCCGAGCGCACCATCGCCGTGGGTGGCACGATCCGAATCGCAAACGGCTCGAAAATCGAGGCCGGCAGGGTGCGCGAGATCCATTTGCCGCGCCGCCTGCTGCCGCTGCTCCAGGTAGTCGAATATCTGCGTGCCTTCCTCATGGCGCGGCTTGCCTGGAGCCGCATCAACACGCTGATGCTGGTGTCCGGTGCCTTCGGCATGTTCCGCCGCGCGGAAGTGGTGGCGGTGGGCGGCTTCACCAAGGGTTCGATGGGCGAGGACCTGGACCTCGTCATCAAGCTGCATCGCCACATGCGGGATGCCAGGCGCAAATACAGCATCCAGTTCATCCCCGAACCGGTGTGCTGGACGGAGGCGCCGGAATCGCTCAGCGTTCTGGCAAGGCAGCGCACGCGCTGGCAGCGCGGTGCGCTCGAATGCTTCTTCCGCCACCGCGCCATGCTTTTCAATCCGCGCTATGGCCGCGTCGGCTTCCTCGGTTTCGGCCACATATTGATTGTCGACGTGCTCGGGCCTGTGGCGGAGGTGCTGGGCTATATCCTGATCCCGGCTTTCTGGCTGCTTGGCATCCTTTCGGCGGAGTATCTTTTGGCCTTCACCTCGCTCATCTTCACCTATGGCGTCTGTGTGAGCGTATGTTCCCTCATCCTCGAAGAGGCCGAGCTCCAGCGCTTCCCACGCGCCCGGGATCTAGCCGTGCTGACCGCGGTGGCCGTGATCGAGAATTTTGGCTATCGCCAGCTCAACAATTTCTGGCGCGTGAAGGGCTGGTGGCAATTCTTGCGGGCAGACCAGAACTGGGGCGAGATGACCAGGACCGGCCTGTCCGGCGCCAAGAAATAGACGTAGCCGGACGCATCATTGCAGCGTCCGCTCAATCTCCGCGATCAGGGCGTCGAGCGCGGCTTCTGCCGCCGCTTCATGCTCCTTCTCGATCAGCAGCGCCTCCAGCGCGGACGCCCGCGCGCTGATCTCCGCAAAGCCGAATGTCCCCGCCGCCCCCGCCAGCGAGTGGGCGATGCGGGCCAACTCATTGCCGGAAGTCCCGGGCGCGGCACTTCGCTCACGTGTGGCCTTCAGCGCCGCCAGCTGGTCGGCACATCGGGCAAGGAAGCGTTGCCGCAACGCGGCGAAAGGGTCGTTTGAGATGAGGCTGTGCTCCATTCCGGGATCGAGGGCATTCAAGCAGAAACAGGCTTGGGTTGAAACGGGCTGCTTGTCGCGCATTATCTCAGGTGAGTGGGCGACCACGATCGGCGCTGTTAACGCAAATGCGATTCCGCCAGCCGTGCTATGGACGGCCGCTTTGCGCCGCACTCGGCGGCACGCGCACTTCTGTGCCTACATGCAGACTCCCCCATGGCGAACTGTACAGTGCAAGGTCGGCTCTCCGGCGAGGTGACATGAGCACGCGCAAGGACCGCCTGAAGAAGCTGGTCAAGGTGCAGGACAGTTGAAGGCGCTGCACGAGACGCGCCAGGACACGGCCGAGGCGTTCAAACCAGCGGCGCAGGGCTTCCTTGTCGTGGCGCTCTCCGCCAAGCGCGTGGGCGCCGCCAACCCGATGATGGAAATGCGGCGCGAGTGCTTTCGCCGCCGCATCCCAGCGATGATTGTTGACGTCATCGAAGCTCTTTCGGATCGATTTCTCGACGAAATAGCTATATAGCATTTCACTCTCCTCCAACTCATTCGGTAGCGTGATCGAAGGCACTTGTGGCGAGCTGTTCGGACGCAGCCCACGCCACGCAGGGTCTGCCCGTCAGCGCATTGCCGCGTCGGCTCGCAGGTAGGTGTCAGTCTCTGTCGAGATCGTCACCTCCTCGCCCGACCTTGAGAACGCATAAAGCGAATCCTGATGGCCCGGCATGGAAAAGGCCACGGAGTCGCCGTCAGCAAGGCCCATGACGAAGCGCAGCGGATCACCTCCGGTCTTCGGCGCGAAGGTGGCGGTGACCTCCAGCAGGTCGCCGGCGACCGGGACGTAGTAGACCACCATGTCGAGCTTTCCCTCGTGCAGGCTGGCAGCTTCGATCGGGCGTCCGATGGTTGCTTCCTCGGCAAAAGCCGGTTGCGCAAGAAACATCGCCAGAAGGGACGCACTCAGGGTTTTGCGGATCATGTCATATCTCCTTTTTTGGATTGCATTCGACATCTATATAATGTATAGATTACGAATGCAATCTAAAAAAGGAGATGGCGATGCGCGTAAGTCGCACTCAGGCCGCGGAAAACCGCGAAACCGTGATCAATGTGGCAAGCCGCCTTTTTCGGGAGCGAGGCTTTGACGGCATTGGCCTGAAGGATCTGATGAAGGGCGCCGGGCTGACCCAGGGCGCCTTTTACAAGCAGTTCGAGTCGAAAGACGACCTGGCGGCGCAGGCATCCAGGCGCGCGATGGAAAGCGCCACCGACAAGTGGTCGGCCGCGACGGCGGCAAACCCTGGGAGACCGCTCGACGGGGTGATTTCATTCTACCTCAGTATGGATCATCGCGCGGAAAAGATGGACGGCTGCCCGGTCGTCGCGCTCGGCTCGGATGCGGCCAGGCAAGGCGCCGAGGTGAAGGCCTCATTCGAGGCCGGCATCAAGGAGTATCTCGAGATGCTCGGCGGTTGGGTTGGCGAGGACGACGGCGAAAAGGCCGGCGACAAGGCAATGGCCGTTCTCTCGACAATGGTCGGCGCGGTACTGCTCTCGCGGGTGGTCAACGACCCCGACCTCGCGCGGGCTTTTCTGGATGCTGCGGCCGATCAGGTGCGCGAGACAGTCGCCATCTGATGATGCTCCGGCTTTACCGCGTGATCCTCAAAGCGCGCCGGGAGCCGACGGTCATTCCACCGACACGGCGGCGGTGAACGTATAGCCGACCCCGTAAACGACCTTGATCGGTGCCTGCAGCTTGGAATGATGCTCGATCTTGCGGCGCGGCCGGCTGACCACCGCGTCGAGATCGCGGTCATCGAAATGGACTTTGGGGCGGGCGAGCGTTTCCACCAGATCTTCGCGCCGGCACACCTCGCCCTTGCGATTGGACAACACATTGAGGAAAGCGAACTCGGTGGCCGTCAGCTTTAGCGAATGCTGGTTGGGCGCGGTCGGCAGCCAATTGGAGCCATTGAGTACCCAGCGGTCTTCGTTTCCGTCCGCGGCGTCCGGCGTGTCGCCCGCCCGCCGCAGCAGACTACGGGCGGCCGCTTCTATCTCGCGCAAGGTGCTGTGCTTGACCAGGTAGATGTCGGCGCCGTTGTCGAAGCCACGAATGCGGTCATCGCTGCCGCCCAGCGCCGTCAGCATGATGATGCCGCATCGGCTGTTTCGGCGAATCTCGGCAGCCAGATCGAAGCCATTGCCTTCGGGCAGTCCGACATCGACGAGCTGGGAGATGCGGCGCAGGACGATCGAACAGTCACGCCGGGGCGCTCGCTCGCCGCTCGGACCGAACCGCCGCGCGCGACCGCAAGGAAGTAACGGTATCGTCCCAGTCGATCATCGAGACGTTCGCGCGGTCACGTGAGGCCTCCGGTGCAATTTCGCACCACCCTAGTGCATATCTTCCGACTGCATGGCGCGCCTCGGCACGCCTACTTCTTGGCGTGAGGCAGCGGCGATGCGTCCGCCCACGAAGGAGAAGCGCGATGAGCTATTCAATCATAAGATCTGGGGCTGTTGGCCAGGCATTGCCCGTATATTCGGCCGCCAGGAAATGGCGGTGTCCATGGCAAGCACCCGGGCTCGGCGTCTTTCGGCACTAGCATCGGAACGCCTGCGTGCGCTCGCGCGGCTTATCTAGCTGAGCGGCATCAGCTGACCTCCGGGCCATCTGTCCGGTCGTCCGGCCACCTGTAATCGGAGATCAAGGGCATGAACATCGAACTCAAGGGCCGCAAGGCCATCGTCACGGGATCGACCGCCGGCATCGGCCGCGCGATCGCCGAAGGGCTCGCGCGCGCAGGCTCCGCCGTCGTCCTCAATGGACGTACGGAAGAGCGGGTCGCCGCGACGCTCCGGGAACTGCGCGCGCTGCTGCCTGACGCCGACCTCACCGGCATTGCCGCCGATCTCGCGACGGCCGAGGGCTCGGCGGCGCTCGTGGCGCAGGCGCCGGATGCCGACATCCTCGTCAACAATGTTGGCACTGCGCGTCCCAATGGCTTCTTCGAGCAGGACGACGCCGCATGGCTCGACCTCTTCCAGCTCAACGTGATGAGCGGCGTGCGCGCCGCGCGCCACTATATGCCGGGTATGGTCGAGCGCGGGTGGGGACGGGTCGTCTTCATCAGCAGCGAGTCCGCGCTCGCCATCCCCAAGGAGATGATCGACTACGGCATGACCAAGACCGCGTTGCTGGCCGTGTCGCGCGGGCTGGCCGAACTTGTCGGTGCCACCGGCGTCACGGTCAACGCTGTCCTGCCGGGGCCGACCGACTCCGAGATTCTCGGCGGCTGGATGAAGGCCACCGCGAAGGAGCAGGGCATCACGCAAACGGACGCCGAGCATAATTTCCTGAAATCGCTGCGTCCGACCACGCTCATCAACCGGTTCGCGACAACCGAGGAAGTCGCGAACATGGTCGTCTACACCTGCTCCGAGCAGGCCTCGGCGACCACCGGCGCCGCGCTGCGCGTCGACGGTGGTGTGCTCCGCTCGATCGGATGAGCCGCGCTCCCACCGCCGCGGTGGCATGAGCGTCGCCGCGGCTGAGCCGGCCTCAAATCGGCGCCGGCTCGGGTGACTCATATTGGCAGCAATTGTCGGATCGTTGGAGCCGCCTGGGGTGCGCCGATCGACCGGGCCGAGGTCAAGATCGACGAGGGGCCGTGGATCGCCAAGAAACACCTATTGGGAGAGCAACGGACAGGTGACCGCCGCATTCAGGTCAGTTGACGGCTCGGCGCGTCGAGCCGAGCAGCCTGGAAAGCTGTGTTTACTGATGCCAGGAGCCGCCCTCTGCTCTCGGCCCTACGCGGCCGTGCAGCAATTCGCCACTGTCCGGAATTATGGTTGAGAAGAGCGCCCGTCCGCCGGTTGCGGGAATTGCCCTTCGTTGTTCATGCTTACTTCCGTGACCAGCTTGCGGCGAAGCGCCGTGCTGTAGTCGTTTGGCCCTTTCGGCGTCATGACGAAGGCCTGGGAACCACCAATGACCGATTTGGCAAAATAGGATGCCAGCGAATTGTCGGGATCGTCGTCTTCGGTGGGAATGGCGATCGCGTTGATCGTATATCCCTTGGCAATGGCGTTCAGCCTGCTCGGCTGAACAGGAAGTCCGTCGTTGTTCTCACCATTGGAAGAGATATCGATGACTTTCTTGGCGGCATTTCCAGGAAACTGGTCCAGCAGAAGACTGCCAATGTCGATAGCCGAGGAAACCGATGTTCCGGCTCGCCCTCGACGGATGACGCCGGTATCCCCTTTCCTGCTGATCTCCGCCGCCGCCGCTCTTGCATCTTCCAGTCCGCAAATGCTTGTCCACGGCAGTATGGTGCGTGCGTGTCCGGGGCTCGACCATTCAAAGTAGGCCACGCCGATGCAGCCGACGTAATTCCGGCCGATGGCGGCGATGATCTCGGGCGACGTGAGTGCTGCGGCATGTCCCTCGCGTTGCAGATCGGCGATCTTTGGATCAATCGATGACGAGAAGTCGACCGCGAACACGATGGCAACGTCGACATTCGCCGCATGCGCCGGGAAATTCCAGAACGCAGGAGCTGCAAGTATCCCCGCCAGTCTCAGGAGTGAATTGCCTCGCTTTGCCAGCCCCCTTCCCGATGGCTTTGTGGGCGAAAAAAGATTGGCCCCGCCTATCGACCGCACCCGCCCGCGAAAGGAGACCGCTCCAGAAGAGGGACCGGCGTCCTGATACATATCTGTAAACATGCCATTCTCCATCTCGACAACCGATCGTTGTCAAAGCCGCCCATTTTCAACATGTGGAAATTTGACGAGGGACCTTGGACCTAACGCCGAACAGCAGCAGATCGGCCTTGGTCCACAAAAGATAACAGCCGAGTAACGTCAGCGGCATGATGAGTGCCGCGAAGGACTCGCCCGACCAGACCACCGGCAAAGCCTGGCCGAGGACGACGGTTGTCGCCACCACTGCCGGCAACCTGCTGGCGAGCACCGCACTGCGGAACGGATCGGGCCAAGCGGTCGGCCACACCGGAACCTGCCTGCCCGGCCTGTGAAAGGCGCTGCCGAACTTGCCGAGCGCATGCAGCAGGCCAGAGGTCGCCGCAAGCAGCGGGTCGCCGAGCAGCAACAGCGCGATGCCGAGCCCGATTGCGCCTAATCCCGAGAGGAAGTCGCCCAGACGATTGAGGGTGGGATCGGGAACATCCGGCTTCGCCCAAGCTCGGTGGTATGCTTCGCCGCCGCAGAAAAAGACGAGGGTAGCCAAGGTGAGCGCAACAGTGCCATGGCTGCCCGCGAAATAGTCCATCACCGCCGCGATGACAGCGCTTTCCTCATGCGGGCCGACTGGCGCGGCCGCAATTTGGGTTGCAAGACCTACGACGAGGCCAAGCGCGTTGCCACTGTTGTAATAGCCGCCGGGTCCCTTCATGCGGGCACCAAGGGCTGATCTCAAATGTGTAAGCGGAAGAAGGACTGTCCATGCGTTCATCACAGCACCCCCGCGGCCTGTCCGGCGGCGATCGACACGGCGACGTTCGGATCAGCGGCAGTGGTCATCGCATTCCTCCACCGGACCTGAACTGTTGACGCGCCGTTCGCCTGCCCCGCTTGCCGGCACCGTTGCAAAGGCAGGGGCAATGTCGAAGAGTTGGTTCGAAGCGGTCCGCAAGGACTCGCGTGCCCGCGGCGTTCGGTTCGATCGTGCTACGGAAAGGATCGCACCGAGAATGATCGCTGCTCCCAAGGCGCCCGGCCACGAACTCCGCTCGCCCAGGAAGATCGCCGCGCCCAGCGCCCCGAAAACGCTTTCGGCACTGACGATCACGGCGGCGTGGCTGGCCGGCGTGAAGCGGAGGGCAACCGTCTGTATGCCGAAGGCTATCGCGGTGGAGAAGACGCCGAGTATCGCCAATTCCGGGCCGGCTGCGAATGCGGCGGCCAGCGACAGGTTGCCATGCATTGCCCCGAGCGGCAGGGCGAAGACTGCGGCGCCGAGGAATTGTGCCGCGGCGGCAGTGAACGGCCGCGCATGGGCCTGCATGTGCCGGCCGAGCTCGACCGCCCAGAGCGCATAACAGGCAGCCGAGAGGACGGCGGTGAGATCGCCGCTGCTGAGGCCGCCGATCCCATCCGACAAAAGCAGGGCTCCGACCAGGGTCAGCCCGGCAGCGATCGTGAGGCCCGCCGTCGGACGCTCGCCGACCAGCAACCAGGCGGCCAATGGTGTCATCACGGTTGCCGTGCTTACCAGGAAGCTTGCATTCGTGACCGAGGCTCCCAGATAGCAAAGCTGCTGAAGCGTGATGGAGATGGCGAACAGCGCGCCCACCCTGGCCAGGCTCGGAAAATAGCCCGCCCCGATCGCCACTCGCCTTTCGGTCAAGACAAAGGGCAGCACCAGCAGCCCGCCGATCAGACAACGCAGACTTACCGCGCTCATGGCGTCGAGATGGACCAGCACCGTCTTTTGCGAGACGTTGCCGAAGCCCCACAATGCGGCTGCAAAGAGCAGCAGCAAATCGGCTCTTGTTCTGGACACGCGCCCCTCTTGAACCAAGCATTGCGTTGACTTGGCGGCCTAATTTAGCGAAGTCTAAATGACCTGCCGTCACGGGGGCGCTTGAAGCGCGGTGACGGACGATTGCGGAACGTTAGATTTGCGTTAGAATTTCGTCAGGCTGAGGCAGCAGATGCAAAGTGACGACGGCGGCGCTGCAAATAGAATCTCACTCTTCGGCGGCTTCCGTATTGAAACAACTGGCCCGCTTCGACTGGCTGGGAAACGCGGCCCGGCAATCGTTGCTTATCTGGCCCGATGTCCGGGCATGGCAGCAACGCGGGAGAAACTGGCTGACCTGCTATGGGGCGACAGCGATGGCGAACATTCGCGCAACAGTCTTCGCCAAACCCTCAGCGTCCTGCGCCGCGATCTCTCGGGTGTGGATCTTATCCATTCCACCGGAGAGTTGATCCACCTCAGGCCAGAGGCGTTTCGGGTCGATGTGGAGGAGTTCGAGACGGGCCTATCGGCCCGTTCCGCGCAGGAACTCGAAAAGGCTCTGGCGAACTACACTGGCCCGTTCCTCGACGGTTTCCATGTGGGAAGCAATGGCTTCGACGACTGGGTCGCGTCGGAACGCGACAGGTTGCTCGGTCGTGCGCTTGAATCGTTCGAGAAACTGGCTCGCCTCGTCGACGCTGAAGCGGGCCTCGTCCTGGCCGATCGCGTCCTGGCTATGGATCCGGCGCGGGAAGAATCCTATCGGCTCAAGATGGAATTGCTCCTTGCTTGCGGGCAACGCGACAAGGCGCTCAGGACATACGAGGCTTGTAGAAGCATGCTGAAGAAGGAGTTCGGCGTCGAAGCCGGCCCTGAGACGCGGGCACTATGGCAGTCCCTGCTGCTCACTTCCGACACGGCGTCACACGCACCGTCGGCAAGCGGTGTTGCAGCCAGCCATCGCCTCGGACGCCCCTCCATTGGCGTTGCCGACTTCACCAATCTGACCGGAAAACAAGGCGACAATTTTTTCTCCAAGGGACTGGTCCAGGACATCACGACAGCCCTTTCCGAGGTGGCCGACTATGTCGTGCTCTCCGCGGTGCCCCCGACAGATAAGGTCGGCCTGCGCCAAGAAGGTAAAGCGCCGGGAGCGCTGCGGGCACAATATGTGCTCAGCGGCAGCATCCAGAGATCCGGCAATGGGCTGAGGGTGAACATCCAGCTTGTCGATGCCGTCGGCGGTCATCATGTCTGGGCCCAGAAGTTCGACGGCCACTCCGAGAATGCGCTCGAATTCCAGGACAGGATCGCCCAGTCCGTCGTTCTGGCGGTGATCCTCGAACTTCAACTGACCAACTGGAAGGTCCGCGACAAGAGTCCGCCTGGTCCTCCTGAAGTGCGCAGGTTGGTGAACGAGGCGCTCATGAAATATTTTGAGATGACCCGGGACTCGCTGCTGGTCGGAATGGAACTTGCGACGAAGGCGCTCTCGATAGGGCCCGACAACGCCCGTGCGAAGCGGACGCTCTCGATCCTAATTTCCATGGGCATCGCGTTTGGCGCGCTCCCCCGCGAGCAGGGCAATATTGAGTATACGCTGGCGCTCGCCGAGGCCGCGGTGCGGGCGGTGCCGGACGATGAAATTGCCCGGTGCATCTTGTCATTCGCTCTCGAAAGTTGCGGTCGTATCGACGAGGCGATCGTCGAATGCCGGCACGCCATCAGCCTCAACCCAAATTATCCGAGCGGCCACGGCGATATTGCGATGCTCTTCGCGCTCCGCGGACAGGTCAGCGAAGCCGTGCGCGAGGCGAACGAGGCGATCCGGTTGGGAACCCATGACGTCATCGACTACTGGCGTCACCACGGGCTCGTTATGGCGCTGTTTGCCGGCGGAGACGATCAGCGGGCGCTCGAGGTCGCGCGCAAGGTGGTCAGGACAAAGCCGGGCTTCGTTCGTGGCGCGCTTTATTGGGCCGCAGCCGCGGCCGCGACCGGCAATCGCGATGAAGGGTCGCGGGCCATCCATCATTGCCTGTCACAACTTCCGCATCTCAATCTGGGCAATGTCTGCCCTGGCTTTGTGCCGCGCTATGTGAAGGATCATCACCATTCCCGGTTCCTTGAAATGCTGTCGAGGGCCGGTCTTCCCCCGTCCTGAAGCGCGTCACGTTCGGCGAGACGCCTTCTGCTGGTCGTTCTCCCAAAACCGGAAGCCAGTTTACCCGACATGCGTTGTTGAAAATCTGGCTACGCGGCTGGATGCAGAGAACCCTGACCTTGCCCCCTCCTCCCGCAAGCCTGCCACAAGCTTGTTGAGGCATTGTCTGGCCAAGGAAAACCGATAAAAGGCGGACTTTCTTGGCGATCTCTCCACCCAGCGACATCGTGATGGATGTTGTCCGAGCAGCCGAGCCGGCGGATCTCGCGGCCGCGCGCGCCGCGCTGACCAGGCATGCGGGCGGCGTTGCCGGCAGCTTTTCGGTCGATGCCGCTTCGGCCGGGACGATGCTGTCGCGCGCCAACGCCGACCAGGCCGTGGCGGCCGATCCATCCAAGAAGTTCAAGAAATTCGAAGCCATGGTGCTCCAGACCTTCATCCAGAACATGATGCCCAAGGATACCGAGGGCGTGTACGGCACGGGCCTGGCCGGCGACATGTGGAAATCGCAGCTCGCCGAGCGCGTCGCCGACGTCATGGCCGAGCGCGGCGGCATCGGCATCGCCAAATCGCTGCTCGCCGACCATTATCTCGAAGGCAAGCGCAAGGTGCCGATCGGCCCGGTCTCCGGCGGGCCTGAAAAGACCGAGATCGACCGGCAGAGCCGTCTGTCCACCTCGCTCGTCCAGGAACTGCAGCGCAAGGCCGCCAGGTCCATGACCGGCGATGAAACGACCACAAAGACAGACATCAAGATCTAGACTGGGAAACGCCATGGCCGACTTTTCGGAATTCACCGCCAACCTGCCGGCGCGCACGGCCACATCGGAAGCCCCGGTCGCACTCGCGCGGCCCGGAAATCTTGCCGCCATCATCGGCCGCATCGAGGAAGTCGTCGAGCAGGAGACGGCCGGGCTGCGCAGCGACACGGGCTACGACCTCAAGGCATCGAACGCGCGCAAGAGCCGCTATCTCTATGAACTGACCCGTGCCATGCGCGGCGGAAGCGAAGCCGAGTTCCTCGAACAGCACCGCGAAGGCCTTGTCCGGCTTCGCCAGAAGCTGGCGAAGAACGAGGCGGCGATCCTGGCGCATCTGAGCGCCGTCAACGAGGTCGCTGGCCTGTTGCGCACCGCCATCCAGCGCGCCGAAACCGACGGCACCTATTCCGCCGGCGAGTTCGGCCGGGCGCGCGGTTAGCGCGCGGTGCTCGCCGGCTCGGTTGCCTGAATGGTCAAGGTCATCGCCATCGCGGTTTGGATCTGCGTCGCTACGCTCGGCGCGGTGTTCTATTCGTTCCAGGCCGCCGGCGAACGCGGCGTCGGCGAAAAGCCGAAGCCGATGCTGGGCGGGCTGGACTACGTCAAGACCGAGGTCATCTCGGTGCCGCTGATCCGCAACGCCAGGATCGACGGTTATTTCCTGACCAAGTTGGTCTACACGGTCGAACCCGAGCAGATCAAGAAACTGTCGATCCCGGCCGAGGCGCTGATCACCGACCAGGTCTATTCCTATCTCTATTCCAATCCGCAGATCGACTTCACCAAGAAGGAGACGCTCGACCTCGATGCCTTCCGCGCCGCGATCCGCGATACCGTCAACACACGCGTCGGCGCCACACTGGTGCATGAAGTTCTGGTCGATCAGGTCAATTTCCTGAGCAAGGATGAGATACGCGACAACTGGCTGCGCCGCCGGCAGGAAGCCGGCCCCACGGCGTCCGAGATGACCAAGGCGTTCAAGTCGCATTGAGCTCTCGGCATGCCACTGGCCAGGCACGGTGATCCGGTCCCTCGCCCGGTGCGGCGATCGGAACCAGGCCCTGCAATTCGCGTTGACGTAAACGTCAATCCAAAGCTATATGCGGCAGACCGTGGCCGCGAAGATGCATGGCCTTCGGATCGATGTGCCGTGGCGCGACAGATGCAACCAGATAAACAGATGCAACCGAACAGGCAGATGCAACCAGACAGGAGAACAGCGTGAGCGTTCAGGAGATTGCCGACAAGATCAGGTCGCGCGTGGCCAGCAGCGGGTTCGATCGTTCCGTGAAGTTCGACACCGGCGGCGACGGCGTCATCGTCATTGACGGCGCCGATGTCTCGACCGCCGACGGCCCTGCCGACTGCACCATCAAGCTCTCGCTCGACGATCTGGACTCGCTGATATCGGGCGATCTCAACCCGACCATGGCGTTCATGACCGGCAAGATAAAGGTCGAAGGCGACATGTCTGTTGCCATGGCGCTCAGCCAGTTGATCGGCTGAGATAGAAGATCGCCGAGACTGTTCTCGGAACGAAACGCCGCCGTTTCGGGCGGCGTTTTTCGTTCGGGCTCCGCGCCTCAGGCCGCCAGCGTCGGCGCCTTCAGCTTGCGCCCCGCGGCCTTCAGCGTGCCGTGGGCGCCGGCGAGCGCGCCTTCCACCAACTCCAGCGCGAGCAGCCGATGCCGCTCATATGGGCCCGGCATGGCCAGCGAACCGGTCTTCGCGGCCGAGAAGCCGAAGCGGCCGTAATAGGGCGCATCGCCGACCAGCAGGATCGCGGCGTGGCCGAGACGCACGGCTTCGGCGACCGCATGGCGCATCAGCGCCGAGCCGATGCCGGCACTCTTGAGCGAAGGGGCGACCGCCAGAGGCCCGAGCAACAGTGCTGCCGGACCGCCCTCGCCCAGCCTGACGTCCCAGAGCCGCACCGTGCCCATCACGGTGCCCGATGCGTCGCGCGCGACGAAAGCCAGGCCTTCCGAGGGCCGCCGGCCCCGCCGCAGCTTCTCCGACGACTTCGTCTTGCGCTTCGGCCCCATGGCGGCGTCGAGCAACGCCTCGCGCGCTACGATGTCACCAGGTGTTTCGGCAACGATGGCGAAAGCACGGGCACTCTCCTCCCCCGAGGGGGAAATGTCGCGCGCAGCGCCTTCGGCAACGAAATTTGCAATGTCCATTTCCGCGATCCCTTCACGAGCGGAGACTGTTCCACAGGCGAGCCCGGATGGGCGACAGACGCCCACCTGGGATGATCCGACGGTTCTTTCGAACCGTCAGATCACGTAGGATCGGAGAGGCTCGAAGCCGTTGAAGGCGACCGCCGAATAGGTGGTCGTGTAGGCGCCGGTGCCTTCGATCAGCACCTCGTCGCCGATGGTCAGCGACAGAGGCAGCGGATAGGGCGTCTTCTCATACATCACGTCCGCCGAATCGCAGGTCGGGCCGGCGAGCACGCAAGGCACGGTCTCTGAGCCGTCATGCGCGGTCACGATCGGGTAGCGGATCGCCTCGTCCATGGTCTCGGCCAGGCCGCCGAATTTGCCGATGTCGAGGAACACCCAGCGTACATTGTCGTTGTCGGCCTTCTTCGAGATCAGCACGACTTCCGACTTGATGACGCCGGCATTGCCGACCATGCCGCGGCCCGGCTCGATGATGGTCTCGGGAATGGCGTTGCCGAAATGCTTGCGCAGCGCCGAGAAGATGGCCTGGCCGTAAGCCTGGGCCGCCGGCACGTCGCGCAAATAGCGCGTCGGGAAGCCGCCGCCCATATTGACCATCTTCAAGACGATGCCTTCCTCGGCGAGCGTCGAAAACACGGTCTTGGCGTCGGCCAGCGCGCGGTCCCAGGCCGTCAGGTCGGTCTGCTGCGAGCCGACATGGAACGACACGCCATAGGCGTCGAGCCCGAGCGCCTTGGCATGGCGCAGCACGTCGACGGCCATCGCCGGCACGCAGCCGAACTTGCGCGACAGCGGCCATTCGGCGCCCTCGCCATCGGTCAGCACGCGGCAGAACACGCGGGCGCCTGGAGCGACGCGGGCGATCTTCTCGACCTCCTCGATGCAGTCGACGGCGAACAGCTTGATGCCGAGCTGGTAGGCGCGCGCGATGTCGCGCTCCTTCTTGATGGTGTTGCCGAAGGAGATGCGGTCCGCCGGCGCACCGGCATCCATCGCCATCTCGACTTCGGCAACGGAAGCGGTGTCGAAGGACGAGCCCATCGCAGCAAGGAGGCGCAGGATTTCCGGCGCCGGGTTTGCTTTCACCGCATAGTAGATCCTGGAATCGGGCAGCGCCTTCTCGAAGGCGCGGAAATTGTCGCGCACGACATCGAGGTCGACGACGAGGCAAGGACCGGTCGGACGTCGGGTGGCGAGGAAGTCGAGGATGCGCTGCGTGGCCATCGGGTTTCTCCATCACGCCTTTCGGCGCGCACAAGGGTGCGGACGCGGGCTGTCGGCCTCGCGAACACGCGGTGGACAAAGGCGGGACGGAAATCCATGGAACCAGCCGGTGGAGACCCCGGAACCATGAAACGCCGTCTCGCGGCGATGAACCTTGGCCTTGCCCGGCTTCGGTTCGCTTTGTCTGCCTTGGCTTGGATTGGGAGAACCCCGTTCCGCACTGCCGGCAATGATGGTGTGCCTCTTCAGTAACCCCGGTCTTTGGACAACCGGCAGAGAACCAGAAAGGCCCGCACCGTCGTTGCTTCAAGGTGTCCTCGGTCTGGCGGTTGGCCGCTAAACCGACTGGAGGGGTTGGCTCCAGTTACCTTACCGATTTCCCTCACCATTCAGAGGATCGGCGGACACCCACAGGCACGTGCGACTTTGGGCAAGCGCGATATAGGGGCAGAGAGATTCACAATCAATAAAAATCGTATCGCAGGTTGTAAAAATTCCGGCATCGAACAATGTTGGTTTCACCGTATCCGGATATCGAACGATGACAGGCACGCACTGCCCTTTCGACGCCCTTCCGCACCCCCCGCAAGATACCGGTGGTCCGGCCTGTCGCTGGCCCTTCCGGCGGCGACATTGCCCTGATACGGCTCGGCCGAAACTCGACGCCGCACGAAAGGCCTGATTCATGGACACACTGACCCGCATGCGCGCCTTCATCGACGTGGTCGAGGCCGAGGGCTTTTCGGCGGCGGCGCGCAAGATCGGCCGCTCCAAGGCGCTGCTGTCGAAATATGTGCGCGAGCTGGAGGACGAGCTCGGCGCGCTGCTGCTCAACCGCACCACCCGCCAATTCTCGATGACCGAGGCCGGCCATACATACTATCGCCGCGCCTCCGAGATCGTGCGCGAGGTCGACAGCCTTGCCGATGCCGTGCGCGAATCCTCCGGCGACGTGCGCGGCAGGATCAAACTGTCCGCGCCGCGCACCTTCGCCGACGCGCCGATCGGCCAGTCGCTGATCGACTTCGCCAAGCAATATCCCGACATCGTGCTCGACATCCAGCTGGACGACCGCTTCGTCGACCTCGTCGAGGAAGGCTTTGATCTCGCGGTGCGCATCTCGCGCCTGGAGAACTCGTCGCTGATCGCCAGGCGTCTGGCGCCGTTCTCGACGCGGCTGTGCGCCTCTCCCGAACTCATCGCAAAGCATGGCATGCCGGTGCGGGCGCAGGATCTCGGCCGCATGCCCTGCATCGTCGACACCAATGGCCGCGGCTTGAACAACTGGCAATTCAAGGGAGACGGCGAGGATACGGTAAGCGTCTCGGTCTCCGGCCCGATCGAAGTCAACAGCCCGATGGCGGCGCGGGCTGCTGCCCTGTCGGGGTTGGGATTTGCCATCCTGCCGGATTTCATCGCCGTGCCGGATATTGCGAGCGGCCGGCTGGTAACGGTGCTGGATGACCGCACCCTGTCGGGTGCCGGCATTTTCGCCGTCTATCCGCACCGGCGCTATTTGCCCGCCAAGGTGCGTGTCTTCGTCGATTTCCTGGTCCAGTGGTTCAGGACGCGCGAAACCGCATGACCGGCTTCAATTGCGGCGCGGTCCCATTTTCGCCCCCTTTCTGGTAACTGTCGACTTCTCTCCGAAGCCAGGGAATCGCGACCGCGAATGCATCTGAAACGGCACGCAATCATGCTGGCTTCGGCCTTGGCGGCGACATTGGCCGCCGTTGGACCCGCCGAGGTGCATCCCCACGTTTTCGCTGAGGCCCGCCTCGACGTGATCCTCTCCCCGGATCACCAAAGCGTGAAAGCGCTGCGCCATCTCTGGCGCTTCGACGATCTGTTTTCCAGTACTGTCATGATGGAGTTCGACAAGAATTCCGACCTGAAGCTTGACGACAAGGAACTGAAGGAGGTCGCCGAAACGGTCCACGCCTCGCTGGCCGAGTTCAACTATTTCCAGCTCGTCACCCAGGACGGCAAGGACGTGCCGATGACGCCGCCGCCGCATCTGATGGCCAATTTCGACAACGACCAGCTGATCATCCTGTTCGAGTCCGAACCGAAGGCGCCGATCAAACTCGCCGGCAAGATCGATATCGGCGTCTACGATCCGACCTTCTACACGGCGATCGATTTCACCGAGGACGCCAACATCACGGTTGAGGGCCTGCCGCCGAACTGCACCGACAAGGTGGTCCGCCCCGACCCGGATGAGGCCATCAAGGAAAACCAGAAGACCCTGACGGACGCCTTCTTCAACGACCCGACAGGCACCGACATGAGCAAGATCTTCGCCACCAAGCTCGAACTGACCTGTCAGCCAGAAGGATGAATGCAGTGAAACCCTCCCTGCGTTTGGCGTTCGGCCTGTTGGCCCTCACCTTTGCCGCAATGCATTTCGCCGGCACGGCGCATGCGCAGAGTTCGCTCGGCATCGGCGTCAATGACGGCATGGCGCCGACCACCGGCCCGTTCGCCCACATCCTGATGTGGATCAATCTGCGGCAGCAGGAATTCTACCGCGCGCTCGCCACGGCGATGAAGGCAATGCGCCAGGACAACTCCAAGCTCTGGGTGCTCATCGGCCTGTCCTTCGCCTACGGCATTTTCCACGCCGCCGGCCCCGGCCACGGCAAGGCGGTGATCTCGTCCTATATGGTCGCCAACGAAGTGGCCTTGCGGCGCGGTATTCTGTTGTCCTTCGTCTCGGCGCTGCTGCAGGGCCTGACCGCGGTCGCGGTCATGGCGGTCGCCTATTTCGTCCTGCGCGGCACCGCCGTCTCGATGACCGACGCAGCCTGGTTCATGGAGATCATGAGCTTCGTCTTCGTCACTTTGTTCGGCGCCTGGCTGCTGTGGCGCAAGCTCGGCCCTTCCATCCTGCGCCTGTTCGGCAGAGGTCCCGCCTATAGCCTGTCGGCGGCTCACGCCGGCCACTCACACGCTGGTCATTCGCATGGCGGCCATTCTCACGCCGGCCATTCGCATGCCTCACACAGCCACGCTGCGCATGCCCATTCGCATGCGCACCTGCATGACGATCATGACCATGCCCATGACCATTCGCATGATCATCACGACCACGGCGCGCATGACCACGACCATCGCGCGCACGCCCATGCGCATCACGATCACGCCCATCATGACCATTCAGTGGGCGAGGTCTGCGAAACCTGCGGTCATTCGCATGCGCCCGATCCGGCGCTGCTGTCGGGCGACCGCTTCGACTGGCGCACCGCCTGGACGGCGGTGGCCGCGGTCGGTATCCGCCCCTGCTCCGGCGCGCTGATCGTGCTCAGCTTCGCCCTGCTCAACGGCCTGTGGCTCGGCGGCCTGCTGTCGGTGCTGGCGATGTCGATCGGCACCGCCATCACCGTCTCTGCGCTGGCGACGATCGCGGTGACCGCCAAGAACTGGGCGGTGTATTTCGCCGGCGACGGCCGCATGGGCAACCGCATCCATTCGATCGTCGAGATCGGCGGCGCCGCCTTCGTGTTCCTGTTCGGACTGCTGTTGCTGTCGGCGAGCCTGACGGGCGGCGTCTGACCCGCAAATGGCGCCCGAGGATGAGGGAAATCGCAGCGCCTTCCGGTGACAGGGATCAGCCGTGGCAGCCCGGCATCGCCTGGATATCAATCCACCTTGCCGCCGAGTTCATCCTCGATATGCGCGCGGATGATTTCGTCAAAATTCTTCTCGGCGCTGAAGCCGAGTTCCCTTGACCGCCGTGCCTCGAACCGCGTCGGCCAGCCCTTGACGATCGCCCAGATCGTCTCATCCGGCTCCTCGCGGATCAGGCTCACCGCCTTCGGCCCGGCGATACGTTCCAGCGCCTCGATCTGCTCGCCGACGGTGACGGCGACGCCTGGCATCGTCAGGTTGCGGCGCGGCCCGACGGCGGCGCTGTCGATTCCGGCCGCATGGATCAGGAAATTCACCGCCGAGCGTGGGCTGGCGTGGGTATGGACGACGGTGCGAGGCACCGGCAGGATCGCCTCCTGACCGCTCAGCGGCTCGCGGATGATGCCGGAGAAGAAGCCGGAGGCCGCCTTGTTCGGCTTGCCCGGCCGCACGCAGATGGTCGGCAGCCGGATACCGATGCCGTCGAAGAAGCCGCGCCTGGAATAGTCGGCCAGCAGCGCCTCGCTCATCTGCTTCTGCGTGCCGTAGGAGGTCAGCGGCGTCGTGTGGAATTCATCGGGAATGACGTCCGGGAACGGCGCGCCGAACACCGCGATCGACGAGGTGAACACGACACGCGGCGCAAACCCCGCCAGCCGGATGGCATCGAACAAGGCGCGCGTGCCGTCGAGATTGACGCGGTAGCCGAGATCGAAATTGGCTTCGGCCTCGCCCGACACGATGCCGGCGAGATGGAACACGACGTCGGGCCGCGACGCGACCAGCCCCTCGGCGGCGCCCGCCTCGGCGAGATCGCCGGTATGGCTGTAGATGCTGACGCCATCGATGGCCGGCGCCTGTGGCGGTACGATGTCGTGCAGATCGAGCGCGGTGATCTTCTGGCCGCGCAGCCTGCCGTCCTTCGCCAGCCGTGCAATGAGCTTTCGGCCGACCATGCCGGCGGCGCCCGTGATCAGAATGCGCATGTCCGATATCCCTTATTTGCCCTGATTTTTGCGCTGGCTGCGCGCGCGCAGCCAGAACACCAAGAAAAACGCCAGCACGAACGCAGTGCCGAAGATGCCGGCGAGCGCGGTCGACAGGTCGCCGAGGGCCAGCATGATGTTTGGCAGGAAATAGACGGCGATGCCGAACAGCAGCATGATCGACAGCGCCGCGATGGCGGCGTTCCTGGTATCGCGATCCATTATGCTGTCCCGGCGTGGCCAGGGGTCGTCGAGCTCGGATTCAAGGCGCTTGGGTTCCCTGCGTCAGTGATGGTGGCCATGATGCAAAGCCGCGTCATGCCCTTGGTGGTCATGGTCATGGTCATGATCGTGCTCGTCGCGGTCGTCGGCGCACTGGCCGAATTCAGGTTCCACCGTGGCATGGCTGATGCCATGCTCCGACGCAAGCCGCTTCTTGATCGCGCTGACCGCCTTGTGCGCATCCACGCCCTCGTCGAGGCAGGCATGCAGCGTCGCCATGCTGCTGGTGCCGTCGATCGACCAGATGTGCATGTGGTGCACCTCGCGCACCCCCTGGACCCTCGTCGCGATGTCGCTGGCGATGAGATCGCGGTCGAGGCTTGGCGGCACGCCTTCGAGCAGGACATGGGCGGCGGCACGCATCAGCGACCACGCCGTGGACAGGATCAGCAGCGAGACCAGCACCGACAGGATCGGATCGATCGGGGTCCAGCCGGTCGCCAGAATGACGATCGCCGCCACGATTGCCGCGGCCGAGCCGAGCAGGTCGCCGAGCACATGCAGTATGGCGCCGCGCATGTTGAGGCTTTCGCGGTCGCCGCCATGCAGCACCAGGAAAGAGCCGATGTTGACCAGCAGGCCGAGGATCGCCACCACCAGCATCGGCCCGCCCAGCACCGGCGCCGGCGTCTGCAGGCGCTCCCACGCCTCGTAGACGATCCACAGCGCGATGACGAAGATGGCGATGCCGTTGGTGTAAGCCACCAGCGTCTTGACCCGGCCGAAGCCATAGGTCAGGCGGACGGTCGCCGGCCGGTCCGCAAGATGAAACGCATACCACGCAAGGCCGAGCGCGATGGCGTCGGCAAGCATGTGGCCGGCATCGGCCAACAGCGCCAGAGAGCCGGTGAAGAGGCCGCCAAGCGCCTCGGCCACCATGAAACCCGCCGTCAGGCAGGCCGCGATCAGAACGCGCTTCTTGTCGGTCGAGCCATGCACATGGCCCGCGCCATGACTATGCCCGCTGTGGTCGTGCCCGCTGTGATCGTGCCCGCTGTGATCGTGCCCGCTGTGATCGTGGCTGTGCGCCAATGATAAAACTCCTAGGCGCCAACTTCCGCGCGACAATCCTCGAGCCGTCGTTTCTGCTGGCCGGCACCGTCGAAATTGGCCGGATCGAGCCACGCCTCGTAGGCTTTGCGCAAGGCCGGCCATTCCTTGTCGATGATCGAATACCATGCGGTGTCGCGGTTTTCACCCTTGACGATCAGGTGCTGGCGGAAAACGCCCTCGAACTTGAAGCCGAACCTTTCCGCCGCGCGCTTCGACGGCTCGTTGCGGTTGTTGCATTTCCATTCGTAGCGGCGATAGCCGAGCTCGTCGAAAATGTATTTCATGAACAGGAACTGCGCTTCCGTCGCCGCTGGCTTGCGCGAGATGAGCGGCCCCCAATAGATGTTGCCGATCTCGATGACGCCATAGGCCGGATCGATGCGCATCAAGGTCTGGCGTCCGGCGACCTTGCCGCTCGCCTTGTCGATGACGGCGAAGAACAGCGGATCCCCGCTCGCCTCCACCTTGTCCAGCCAGGGCTGGAAGGCGGCGCGGGTTTCCGGCGGATAGTCGGGCAGCCAGGCGAAGCGGCCATCGACATCGGCCACGGACGACGCTTCATAGAGGCCATCGCCGTGCTTGGCTGCGCTTAGCGGCTCAAGCCTGACATAGCGGCCCTCCAGCACCTTGCGCTCCGGGCGCGGACGCGGCTGCCAGTCTTTGAGATTTTCCGACACCGAAAGCTCCAATCCGTTTGACTTTTGCGAGCCGAAGCTCACAAAAACGCAACCGCATAGCAAGAACCACACGGACGGGAAAAATGCTCCACACGATTTCGGCCTTCGATCGCCTCGGCGAGGAAAACGCCTTCGCCGTGCTCGCGAGGGCCACGGCACTCGCCCAACAAGGCCGCGACATCGTCAATCTCGGCATCGGCCAGCCCGACTTCAAGACGCCGCAGCACATTGTCGAGGCCGCGATCAAGGCGCTGCGCGACGGCCACCACGGCTACACGCCGGCGAACGGTCTGTTGGCGACGCGCGAGGCGGTGGTGCGCCGCACGCTGACCACGACCGGGGTCGAGGTATCGCCCGAGGCGGTGATGATCCTGCCCGGCGGCAAGCCGACCATGTTCGCCGCCATCCTCATGTTCGGCGAACCCGGCGCCGAGATCCTCTATCCCGATCCCGGTTTTCCCATCTACCGCTCGATGATCGAGTTCACCGGTGCTGCACCCATTCCCGTGCCGATGCGCGAGGAGAACGGCTTTGCCTTCTCGGCTGAAGAGACGCTGGCGCTGATCACCCCTAAGACGAGGCTCCTGATCCTCAACTCGCCGGCCAATCCGACCGGCGGCGTCACGCCGCGCGCCGAGATCGAGAAGCTGGTCAAGGGACTGGAGGCGCATCCCCAGGTCGCCATCCTCTCCGACGAGATCTACGACGTGATGACCTATGACGGCGAAAAACACTGCTCGCTGCTCGGCTTCCCCGAAATCCGCGACCGGCTGATCGTGCTCAACGGCTGGTCGAAGACCTGGGCGATGACCGGCTGGCGCATGGGCTGGTCGATCTGGCCGAACGGCGACAAGGGCGCCCATCTCTACGACAAGGTGCGCAAGCTGGCGGTCAATTGCTGGTCCTGCGTCAACGCGCCGAGCCAGTTTGCCGGTATCGCGGCAATCGACGGCCCGCAGGACGACGTCGACAAGATGATGCGCGCCTTCGACCGCCGCAGGAAGGTCGTGGTCGAGGGACTGAACGCCCTGCCAAACATTTCCTGCATCACGCCCAAGGGCGCCTTCTATGCCTTCCCCAACGTGTCGAAGACCGGCTGGAAGGCGAAGCAACTCGCCTCGGCCCTGCTCGACGACGCCGGCGTCGCGTTGATCGGCGGCCCCGATTTCGGCATTCTCGGCGAGGGCTATGTCAGGCTCTCCTACGCCAATTCCGAGGAGAACATTTTGCGCGCGCTGGACAGGATCGGAGCGTTCCTGGCCAAGTGAGGCTCAGCCCGGACCTTGGCCGGTTCAGATAGCTTGCCGTGATCGAACGCAGCTCCTCGCTGTCATGAGCCGTCGGGATGCGCGTGGCCGGAGGCTGGGCGAGCATGTCGGGAACGGCTACTGTCGTACCCTTGCAACCAGGATCGAAGAAGGGGTCGCGCCAGATGTTTTACGCCATCCTCGCCTACCATGCGGAAGCAGCGATCGCGGAGCTGACGCCTGAGCAGGACGCGGCACTGATGGCCGACCTGCTCGAGGTCAACGATCGGCTTTACCGGCAGGGCATGCTTGGCCCCTCGGCGCGACTTGGGGAGACGCAGTCGGCCTGCACCTTGCGCGGACCGGGCGACGGCACCGTCATCGACGGCCCGTTCGCCGAGACCAAGGAACAGCTTCTCGGCCTCTATGTCGTCGATTGCGCCAAGCGCGATGACGCGATCGCCATCGCGCGCGATCTGCGCCGCGTCAACCCGACCGCCGTCTACGAGATCCGCCCGATCGCGCTCTATCTGCCGGGCGTGGCGCTGACGGGCGCCTAATCAGCCTCTGCCCACGAACGGCATCTTGGTCGCCATCACGGTCATGAACAGCACATTGGCCTCGAGCGGCAGGCTGGCCATGTGGACGACGGCGTCGGCCACGTGCTGGACGTCCATCACCGCTTCGGCGGCAATCGAGCCGTTGGCCTGCGGCACGCCGACCGTCATCGGTTGCGCCATGTCGGTCAGCGCATTGCCGATGTCGATCTGGCCGCAGGCAATGTCGTAGGGGCGGCCGTCGAGCGCCAGCGTCTTGGTCAGCCCGGTGATGGCATGCTTGGTCGCGGTATAGGGCACCGATCCCGGGCGCGGCGCGTAGGCCGAGATGGAGCCGTTGTTGATGATGCGGCCGCCCATCGGTTTCTGCTTGCGCATGGCGCGGAAGGCCGCGCGGGCGCACAGGAACGAACCGGTAAGGTTTACGCCCACAACATCGTTCCACACGTCGACCGGTATTTCGTCGATCGGCGTCGACTTGTAGCCCATGCCGGCATTGTTGAAGAGCAGGTCGACGCGGCCGAACGCCTCCGCCACCGTCTCGAACAAATCATCGACCTCGCCGGGCTTGCTGATGTCGCAGGCGACTGCCAGTGCCTTGGCATCCGTCTGCCCGGCCGCGGCGATCGCCGCGTCCAGCAGCGCCTTCCGACGTCCGCAGAACACGGTATTCCAGCCGGCTTTGAGCAGCGCGGTGGCGACGCTCTTGCCGATGCCCGTGCCGGCGCCGGTGACGATGGCGGTTTTTTCGGTCATGGCAGATATCCTCCGGCTGCGCCGCATTTGGCTCGACTGATTTTCAGGTGGTCCAGGGACAAAAGGCATCGCAAATGACGGCGGCGATGGCAAGCGGGACGCTGGTGGCCAGGGCACCGAATCCGAGCCGGCAGGTCTCTTCGGAGCCTTTGACGACGCGCTGTCGAGGGAGCCTTTGAACGGAAAACCCGCCTGTGCGGCGGGTCCCTGGCGCAACTCAGCACCATAACCAAATATCTACCATAGTTGCCTTCACCCAGTCAAGGAAAAAATTCCTATCATGGGTTCGTAGCCTAGCCGGGTGCCGAAAAGTGCAATTCGTTTTTGGGAGAAGCCCGGAGGGCCGACAAAAAGGGCGGTCATTGGCGACCGCCCTGATCTGGACCGGACTTGGGAGGAGGAAAGCCGATCCGACTGTCTAGAATCATGCGCTTCCTGGGTTAACGAGAGGTTAACGCCACCAAGGCCCGCCTGTTCCGTTTTGGCCTACCAGCGTGGATTGGGTGAGGTCCCGGCCTTGGCAGCCGGCACTTTGACCGCCGAAACCGTCGCCTCGACATGGTCGATAAGCGCATCCGGCAGGCCGAGCCGGCCCGCGAGCAGATCGAGATAGCCGCGCTCGGCGCGTGTGTCGGGATCGATTGTAAGGCGCGACGCCGTGTAGAGTTCGAGCTTCTGCGCGTCGGTCTTGGCGCCGGCCACCAGCGTGTCGAGGTCGAGCGGGCTCTCCAGCTCCGCCATCAGGAATTTTTCCGCATCGGAACCGATCCCCGCGAGGCTCAGCTTGCCGGCGATCTTCTTGCGCTCCTCGTCGTCGACATGGCCGTCGGCCTTGGCCGCCGAGATCATCGCCCGCACCAGGGTCACCGTGAATTCGTCCTCGCCCTGGGGCGCTTGCGACGGGTGGAAGGCAGTGTCCTTCGGCGGCGGCAGCAATTCCGGTTCGCCGGCCGCCGGCGCCTGCTCGGGTGCATTGCCGGCCTTGTAGTTCTGGTAGGCCTTGTAGGCGAGGCCACCGATCGCTGCCAATCCGCCGAGCTTGACGGCGGCACCGGTGACCTGGCGCCCGGCGCCGGTTCCAAGCAGCACCGCGGCCAGCGCGCCCGCCGCAAGAGGATTGTCCTTGGCCATCTGCACCGCCTGTCCCGCCTTGTCGCGGACCGTGCCGCCGGTGCCGGGAATTTGCGAGCCGAGCAGATCGTCGAGAAGCTTCTTGGGATCGAACATCAATGCCTCCAGGATTGCCCGGCCGAACGGGCAGGTTTCGAACGCCGAAGACGTAGGTCCCGAAACCAGGCATTGCAATGACGGACGGCCGCTTTGCCCCGGCCCAGGTGCCTTGATCAGGATCCGATATGCGGTCCCCTGCCCCGCGCCTGCGCCAGCTCGACCTGCCGCTGGCGCTCGGCATAGCGCTGGCGGTCGTCGTCCGAACGAGCGTCGAAACAATGCGGGCAAGAGACGCCGGCGGCAAATTTCGGCGATGTCAGCTCGTCCAAGGTCAGCGGATGCCGGCAGGCGCGGCACAGCTCGGCGTCGCCCTCGGCGAGGCCGTGCGACACCGAAACCCGTTCGTCGAAGACGAAGCATTCGCCTTGCCACAGGCTGTCTTCGGCCGGCACCTCTTCGAGATATTTCAGGATGCCGCCCTTGAGATGGAACACCTCCTCGAGACCGAGCGACCTGACATAGGCCGTCGCCTTTTCGCAGCGTATGCCGCCGGTGCAGAACATGGCGACCTTGCGGCCTTCCAGCTCCGCGCGGTGCTCTTCCACCCAGGCCGGGAATTCGCGAAAGCTCGCGGTCGCCGGATCGATGGCGCCCTTGAAGGTACCGATCGACACTTCGTAGGCGTTGCGCGTGTCGATGACGATCGTGTCGGGTTGGGAAATCAGCGCGTTCCAGTCGGCCGGCGCGACATAGGTGCCCGCACTTTTCGCCGGGTCGATGTTTTCGACACCCATGGTGACGATCTCGCGCTTCAGCCGCACCTTCATGCGGTGGAAGGGCGGTTGCGCGGCGCTGCTGTATTTCACCTCGAGGCCGGACAGCCCGTCGATGCCTTCGAGATGTCCGATCAGTTCGGCAATCGCCGCATCGCTGCCGGCGACCGTGCCGTTGATGCCTTCATGCGCCAGAAGCAGCGTACCTCTGATGCCGCGTCCACAGCAAAAAGCGGCCAGTGGAGCCCGCAGCGCCTGGAAGGCGTCGAGCCGCGCAAATTTGTAGAGCGCGGCGACGCGGACAGGCTGGGATGGCGCGGACGGTGTCATTGCCAGAGCAACTAGACGCTCGTAAAAGCCGATTCAAGGCGAAACGGGTTTGACGGCCTGTCATGGCCCTGTTCCGGAAGAGCCCGTAAGCTGCCCGGCGTGCGTGACATCACGACACGCCCGGTTGCGTGGACAGGAAAATATCAGTCTGCTAATCGGTTGAATTGGCAACGACATGGAGAGAAAGATGCCCAGCAAGACCGAAAGACTCCTGTCGCTGCTTAACGGCCAGCCGGTCATCCCGGTGCTGAAGATCGCTGAAGTTGCCAATGCCGTGCCCTTGGCCCGCGCTTTGGCGCGCGGCGGCCTGCCGGCGATCGAGATCACGCTCAGGACCGCGGATGCGCTGGAAGCGATCCGCCGCGTGGCGGGCGAGGTCGAGGAAGCCATCGTCGGTGCCGGCACCATTCTGGATGCGCGCCAGTTCGACGAGGCGGCCGCCGCCGGCTCGCAATTCATCGTCAGCCCGGGCATAACCCGCGAGCTTCTGGCCGGCGCCGCCGACAGCGAGGTTCCGCTGCTGCCCGGCGCCATCACCCCCGGCGAGATCATGGCCGCGCGCGAAGCAGGCTTGCGCTTCCTGAAGTTCTTCCCGGCCGAGCAGTCCGGCGGCATCGCCTCGCTGAAGGCATTCGCCTCGCCGCTCGCCGACGTGAAATTCTGCCCGACCGGCGGCATCACCGGCAAGAACGCGGCCGACTATCTCAGCCTGCCCAATGTCATCTGCGTCGGCGGCTCCTGGGTCGCCCCCGATGACATGGTCAAGGCCGGCAGGTGGGACGAGATCGAAGCTCTCGCACGCGCCGCGAGCAAGCTCGCCGGATAACGCTTTCGCGTTCACCAGCGCAGCGGGCCATTCTCGTCGAAATAGCCGGCAGTCGGACCATCGGCATCCAGCGTCGCCAGGCGCACGATGATCTCGGCTGCCTGCCGCACCGTGCGACCGCCCCTGTGCCCGTTGAGATCGGTCGCGGTGTAGCCGGGAGCGGCCGCATTCACCTTGATGCCGCGCGGCGCGAGCTCCCTGGCGAACGCCACCGTGATGGCGTTGAGCGCCGTCTTGGAGCTGCCATAGCCCATGATGTTGGGCGACTGGTTTTCACCTGTTGCGTCCTGCGCGCGTGCGATCGAGCCGATATAGCTGCTTACCATGACGATGCGGCCGGCGGGCGAGGCCAGCAAGAGCGGCAGGAATGCCTGGGTGACCCGGACCGGGCCGAAGACGTTGACGTCATAGGTGGCCTTGATGTCGGCGACATTCTCCCGGCTCGGCGGCAGCTCATAGCGGCCGTCGGGGCCGAGCGCGTCGACATATCGCGGGGCGATCCCGGCATTGTTGACCAGCACGTCGAGGCTCGGCACCCGCGCCGCGACGGTCCTGGCGGCGGCTGCCACGCTTTCGTCATCGGCGACGTCGAGTTCGAGCCACTCGACGTCGAGCCCTTCGCTGCGCAGCGCCTGTGCCGCCCCGGCGCCGCGTTCGGCGTCGCGGGCGCCGAGCCAGACCTTGAATCCTGTCGCCGCCAGGCGCCGTGCGGTCTCCAGGCCGATGCCCTTGTTGGCGCCGGTCACCAGCGCGCTCTTCGATGCGGTCATATCCAACTCTCCTTTGTGGGGGCCTGATGCATGTCGCCCAAAAGGGGTTCCGGTCTGGGAGAACGACATGCATAAAACGAACCCATGGCGCGTCGCCAAACGCGACGCGCCTTAGAGATGGCGCATCGCGACGGGCCTCGCGCGCCGAAAACTCTCTTGCTCTTGCCTGATCCTCTCACCTGGTTGCGCGGCTCACGCGGATCGGCAATGCTGAAACGATGAGAGAAGCGCTACTGGAATTGATCGCCATCGCCGCCCGCCATGCGCATGGACGGCGGACAAGGACGGCGATCCCTCGCGTTACGATCGGCCGCAGCGAGGTCCCGACGCCGCCGATGCCCGAGCTTTGTCAGCCGACGGCGCTGTTCGTGCTGCAAGGCACGAAATCGGTGCTGATCGGCGAGCGCACGCTTCGTTATCAAGCCGGCAGCTTTTTCGTCTACGCGGTCGAGACGCCCGCCACCAGCCAGTTGATCGAGGCGAGCACCGCGCATCCCTATGTGGCCATCGGCTTCGCCCTCGATGTCAAGGCGATCGCAGCCCTGCTCATCGAGCACGAGCCGGCCGTCGGTGGCGACGATTTCATGACCTACCTGGCCAATGACGACCTGCTCGACGCGTGGCGCCGGATGCTGCGGCTGCTCGACAGGCCCGCCGAGATTCCCGTGCTCGCTCCCCTGCTCGAGCGCGAGATATTGTTTCGCCTGTTGCAAGGTCCGCAAGGCGCGAAGTTGCGCCAGCTCGCCGGCGCCGACAGCCGCTTGTCACAGATCCGCCGGACGACCGCCTGGATCCGGGCTCATTATGACGAGCCCATCGAGGTGCGGCGGTTGGCCGAACTCGCCAATATGAGCAGCGCTGCGTTTCATCGCCACTTCAAGGCGGCGACGGCGATGAGCCCGATCCAGTACCAGAAGCAGGTCCGCCTGCTGGAGGCCCGCCACCTGCTGCTGGCCCAGCCGGGAAACGCCGCGCAGGTTGCCTTTACGGTCGGCTATGAAAGTGCTTCACAGTTCAGCCGGGAATATGCGCGTCAGTTCGGGTTGCCGCCTGCACGCGATGCCGCGCGGCTTCTGGCGCGGGGCGAAGCGGCCGCGCTGGACATCGACTGAACCATCCCGGGCGGCACGAAAAAGCCCGGCCGGCTCGCGCCGGTCGGGCTAGTTTGGTGCCATGGCAGTCAGCCTTGGCGGTCAGTTGCAGACCCTGACCTTCTCGACCACCTTGTGGTGATGCTTCCAATGCGTGACCACCTTGGTCCGGCAGTGATGCTTGCCATTTTTGATGATCACGGTTTCGGCTTGCGAGGGAGCAATAGCCGCCGATGCCGCCACCAGCGCCAGGACGGATGCCAATAGAATCTTCTTCATGAATATCCCCAGGTTGGAACGCAGCCATTCTAGCCCGGAAACGAGCGGCTTTTACGTTTTCACGAGAAGTTCAGGCACCCGTGATCCCCCCGGGGCCGGCTTCATGCATGCCGGTTGTTCCCGCACACAGCCGGCTGACAACAAAAAAGCCGCGCCGGTTGCCCAGCGCGGCTTTCGGAATGCCCGGTCTTTACGCTACTTCGTCTGGAAGCGCGCGACGGACAGGAATTTTACGGCATTGCCGGTGAAACGGTTCGGATCCGCCATCTGGTCGCCCTGCTGGAAGCCGGCCGTGTAGACCTCGCTCGGCGGCGTGTGGACCACATTGTAGGCGTAGCCCGGCGCCGTCGTGGCGCTCGAAACCATCGCGACATTCTCGCCGCTGGTCAGCGCCCAGCGGGCGGCCTGCGGCGCGGCGGCAACCACGATGGCCTTGGGACCGGGTTTCAGGTCGCGGGCGGTGGCTCTGGCCTCCTTGCGGGTCGTCCTCACGCCGGCGCCGATCGCGGCGACCGGATCGGAACCGGCAGCGCGGGCGACGACGGCCTCGCGCGGCGATGCGGCATCGACGCCGGACGGGTCGTTGAAAGCCGAACGAGGCTCGGACAACGACGCGACCCGATAATAGTCAGCCTGAACGGGAGGCGCCTCGGCCTCGTCGAGCACGGCCTTGACCGCATCGGGCTTGGCCGCATCGAGCTTGGCCGCATCGATATTGGTCATATCCGGCCGCGCGCTCGGCAGCACCGAGAAGGCATCGGTCGCGGTCTTGCCACGCTCGGCCGTCTCGGCCAGCGCCATCAGCACATCCTTGCTGGGCGCAGGCGCCAGCACCGCCGGCAACGTGTGTTCGGGGCGCCATGTCGGCAAAGGTATGTTATTGGCGGCAACCTGCGCTGCATCGGCGGCGACCGCCGAGGGATCAGCCTTGCCGAAAGGCATATTCGCCGGCGTCTGCACGGTTGCCACGGTCTGTTCGGTGCTGGCCGTCGCATCCGCCATGCCGAAGGGAACATTCTCAGGCGGCTGCGCGCCGACATCGACTTTCGGCCGCGGCGCGAAATCGGGCAGCGGGATGCTGCGTGCCGGCAACGCCGCGATGATCGTCTCGGGCGTATCCTTTTCCGGCTCCGGAGCCTGCTCCTCGGCGACCTGCGGGATCTCGGCGCGCTTGGCGTTCTCGGGCGCCACGATCGCGATCCCCGGCAGGGTGCCGCTCTTGGCAGTGCTCGCCGGTACCGGCTTCACGCTTCTCGGCTTCGGCGCCGGCTCTGCCGATGCGACATCGGCGCTGTCGTCGGCCTCGTCGTCGCCACCGCCGAAGAAGGCAGCCAGCAGTCCGCCGGACCTTTTGGAACCACCGCCGGCGCTGGCCAGCTCGATGGCGGCGCCGCCGGAGCCCTTGCGTGCTTTGTATGAGGCAAGCGCCTGCTCAAAGCCGGGCAGCGGCCGGCCGTCGCTCGGCACGTGCAGCGTCTTGCCGTTCGGGAAGAGGCTCACCAGTTCCTGTCGGCTGATGCCGGGCCAATGGCGAACATTGCCGACGTCCATGTGGACGAATGGCGAACCGGATCTCGGATAGTAGCCGACGCCGCCGCCCTGCATCTTGAGCCCGATATTGCGCAGCTTCTTCAGCGGCACGCCGGGAATGTAGAAGTCCATTGCCTTGCCGAGCATGTGCTGGCTCTTCTCGGCGACACCCTTGCTGCGGCTGCGCAGCATCGAGTTCGTCGACGGCGAGCGATAGCCGCAAACCACCTGGATATAGTCGGTGGCGCCGCTTTCCCGATAGGCTTCCCAGACCAGGTCCAGCAGGCGCGGGTCCATCTTGGTCGGCTCGTTGCGGCGCCAGTCGCGCAGGATGATGTTGATCTTCCTCAGCCCGGCCTGGTCGTAACGGCCGTTGCGCTTGTAGACGATCTCCGCCTTCTCGTGCGTGTGGAGGTGGTAGAGCTTCAGCGAACGGACTTCGGCCCTGGCGCCGGTTGCGGCAGCAGCAAGAAAACCAAATGCGACAATCATGGCCGCCAGCCACTTCGGCCAGACGCTCAAATGATAGTGCCGCCCGTTTGTGTGTCGTTCGATTCTGTTCAAATCAAAAGGCCTTGCAGGCTGCCGTTTGTCCCCGGATTTGCCCAAACGGACGTGTCGTTGTCACATCCGAATATCGATCCTAATGGTTAATCATCGCTTATTGAAGCCGAAATGCGGTAACACCGTGGCGATATCCCGTCAAAAATTGTCCACAAGGTTTCTTGGTAAACCGCTGGTTTAGATCACGATTCCCCTTTTGGCCGAAACACGATCCGTTACCGTTAGCCTTAATGCGTGAACAGGACCGTCGGGGACGTCGCCATCGGCGCGCCACATTCCGGTCCAGTCAATGCACCGGCGACATGATGGCAGCGCAAGCTGGTCCCGGCCTTGCGTGACCGCATTCGGGCCGACCGCTCTCAGGCCGGGCATCGGGCGGCTGTGCGCGACAGCGCCCTCAGGAAGCGAGCCGGTCCAACCTGCCGGTTTCCGGATCGATGCCGTATTCCTTGAGCTTGCGGTAAAGCGTCGAGCGGCCGATGCCGAGGCGGCGGGCGACTTCGCTCATCTGGCCGTTATAGTGATCGATGGCGAACTTGATCATCTCCAGTTCGACCTCCGCCAGGGCGCGCACATTGCCGCGTTCGTCGAGCGCGCGCAGCGTGCCGAAGCGTGGCTGAAGCCGCATCGGCGATTCGGGTTCGGCAGCCGAAACGCCCTCACCGCTCAGCGCCGGCTCATCGCGCGGTTCTATGGCGAAAGCCGGGCCGGCCGGCGCGATGTCCACATCGAGACGGACCGTGCCCTCCACCTGGGCGCGGATTTGCGGGAAATCCTCGACGCCGAGCACATCGCCTTCGCACAGCACCGAGGCGCGGAAGACGGCATTTTCCAGCTGCCGGATGTTGCCGGGCCAGTCATAGGCCTGCAGCACGGCGAGCGCCGCCGCCGAAATGCCCCGCAGGCGATGTCGCGGGTCTGCCGGAGCCACCTTCTCCATGAAATGTGCGACCAGATCGGGAATGTCGTCGCGGCGGTCGCGCAATGGCGGCACATAGATCGGGTAGACGTTGAGCCGGTAGAACAGGTCCTCGCGGAACTTGCCGTCCTTGACCTGCTGCAGGAGATTGCGGTGCGTCGCCGAAATCAGCCTGATATCGACCCGGACCGTGGCGCGGCCGCCGACCGGATCGACCTCGCCATCCTGGACGGCGCGCAGCAGCTTGACCTGCACGTCGAGCGGCAGGTCGCCGATCTCGTCCAGGAACAGCGTGCCCGAATGCGCTTCGACGAATTTGCCGGTGTGCTTTTCCGTGGCTCCGGTGAACGAGCCTTTCTCATGGCCGAACAGGATCGATTCGACCAGATTGTCGGGAATGGCGCCGCAATTGACGGTGACGAAAGGTTTCGAGCGTCGGTCGCCGCTGCCCTGTATGGCGCGCGCCACCAGTTCCTTGCCGACGCCGGATTCGCCCTCGATCAGGATTGGGATGTTGGATGCCGCCGCTTTCTGGCCGAGGCGGATCACCTTGTCCATGGCGGGACTGTGCGTGATCATGTCCCTGAAGGTCAGCAGCCCGCCGCGCCGGCGCGACGTGCGCTTGACCTCGCCTTCGACAGCCTCGACCTTGAGCGCGTTGGCGATCGAGGCCTGCAGCCTGTCGGGAGAGGCCGGCTTGACGACGAAGTCGAAGGCGCCGTGGCGCATCGCCGAAACCACGGTCTCGATGCCGCCCTGGGCGGTCTGCACGATGACCGGGATGGTGATGCCGCGCTCGCGCATCGCCTTGAGCACGCCGATGCCATCGAGATCGGGCATGACCAGATCGAGGATGACCACCGACACGTCGCGGGCGCCGGGCCCGTCGAGGGCGTCGAGGCCGGCAGCGCCCCCGTCGACGACGATTGCGGTGTGGCCGAACCGCGTCACCGCCGCCTCGAGCAGCCGGCGCTGCACGGGATCGTCATCGACTATGAGTATGGAACCTGTCATGACTGTCTTGAGCCGCCCGCCCGATATCCCCATGGACCATCTTGGCACAGGGTTCTAAATAAGGTTTCAAAAAACCCGGTGAACGAATTCCTTAGGATTTGACCGGCTTCTCCGTTCTCCTTGATTCTGGCCCTGGGCCCGGCCACTTGATTTTAAAAGAAGGTATTGTCGATGCGCGTGATGTTTGATCGGCGGCCTGCGGCGCCAGCTTCCGGTCAGGGCGCCGCCGAGCTTGGCGATCTGCCGGAATGGAATCTCGCCGACCTCTATGCCGGCATGGAGGCGCCGGAGCTGAAGCGCGACATCGCGAAAGCCGCGGCGGATGCGGTCGCCTTCGAGAGCCGCTGGAAGGGCACGCTGTCCGCCGAGGCCGAGCGTGGCAGCGCAGGCAGGCTGGGCGAAGCGCTTGTCGCCTATGAGGCCCTGGAAGAGCTGATCGGCCGCATCGTCTCCTATGCCGGCCTCATCTACGCCGGCAACACCGCCGATCCGCAGCGCGCCAAGCTCTATGGCGACATCCAGGAGAAGATGACCGACGCCAGCGCGCATCTTCTGTTCTTCGCGCTCGAACTGAACCTGATCGACGACGCGGCGATCGAGGGCGCGCTCGCGGCCGACCCCGCCTTCGGTCATTACCGGCCCTGGGTGCTCGATCTGCGCCTGGACAAGCCCTATCAGCTCGAGGATCGCGTCGAGCAGCTTTTCCACGAGAAGTCGATCACCGGGCGCAGTGCCTGGAACCGGCTGTTCGACGAGACGATGACGGACCTGCGCTTCGACGTCGACGGCGAGGAGCTGACGCTTGAACCGGCCCTGAACCGATTGCAGGATGCCGACGGCGACGTGCGACGCCGCGCCTCCGAGGCGCTCGCCCAGACCTTCCGGAGGAATTTGCGCACCTTCACGCTGGTCACCAACACGCTGGCCAAGGACAAGGAAATCTCGGACCGCTGGCGCGGCTTCGAGGACATCGCCGATTCACGCCATCTCGCCAACCGCGTCGAGCGCGGTGTGGTCGATGCGCTGGCTTCGGCGGTGCGCGAGGCCTATCCGCGCCTGTCACACCGCTATTACCGGATGAAGGCGCGCTGGCTGGGCATGGAGGTGATGAACCACTGGGACCGCAACGCGCCGCTGCCGGAGACGCCGCAGGCGGTGATCGGCTGGGACGAGGCCAGGAACACGGTGCTGTCCGCCTATCAGCGCTTCTCGCCCGAGATGGCCGAGATCGCGCGGACTTTCTTCGACCGCAACTGGATCGACGCGCCGGTGCGCCCAGGCAAATCCCCCGGCGCCTTCGCCCATCCGACCGTGCCTTCGGCGCACCCCTACGTGCTGCTCAACTACATGGGCAAGCCGCGCGACGTGATGACGCTGGCGCATGAGCTTGGGCATGGCGTGCACCAGGTGCTGGCCGGCGACCAGGGCGCGCTGATGGCCTCCACGCCGCTGACGCTGGCCGAGACGGCGTCCGTTTTCGGCGAGATGCTGACCTTCCGCTCGTTGCTCGAGCAGACCACCGACAGGCGCGAGCGCAAGGCCATGCTCGCCCAGAAGGTCGAGGACATGATCAACACGGTCGTGCGCCAGATCGCCTTCTACGAGTTCGAGCGCAAGGTGCATGCGGAGCGCCGCAACGGCGAACTGACATCCGACAGGCTCGGCCAATTCTGGCTGGAGGTGCAGGCGGAAAGTCTGGGCCCGGCGATAAAGCTGCGCGACGGCTACGAAGTGTTCTGGACCTACATCCCGCACTTCATCCATTCGCCCTTTTACGTCTACGCCTATGCGTTCGGGGACTGTCTGGTGAACTCCCTCTACGCGGTCTACCAGAACGCCGAGCGTGGCTTCCAGGACAAATATTTCGAGATGCTGCGCGCCGGTGGCACCAAGCATCATTCGCAGCTTCTGGCACCTTTCGGCCTCGATGCCACCGATCCCGCCTTCTGGCAGATCGGGCTTGGCGTGATCAGCGGCCTGATCGACGAGCTGGAAGCGCTCGACGACTGAGGCGTCTTCTGCACGCTGCCCCCACCTGCTCAGAACAGTTTAGCCGGAATGCATATTGGGACCACACTATTCTTGGTCTGAATATCTGTTCTTGAATAACTCTCTTTCGTAGTTTTCCCATAGCTTTCCGTAAGCTCTATGATAGCCTCCCCGCCAAGCTCAGCCGGAGCATGCGGGTCGGGCGGGGAAGTTTCAGCCGACCGCGGCGTTCCGGTACACGCGACGACGGCCTTTGGCCATGGCTTGCAAAGCCGATGCCGACGGCTCGACTGAAGCCGGCTGTTCCGCAGGCGGCGGAACCATCATCGAGTAGTCCTTCGCCGAAGGTCATTAAAGTCCAATGCCGCGGCAGACGGATCTGACTGGAGAGAGACAATGGGCACTTTTTTCTACATGCTCCTGGCGTTCCTTGTGGGTGTGCTGGTTGGCTGGTTCATCTGGGGACGCTTGCGCGGTGAGCTCGACAGCTTGCGCGGCGACCTCGACCGCACACGCAGCGAGCGCGACCGGCTGCGGGCCGACAGCGATCGCCTGACCGGCGAATTGGATGCCGGTGGGCGCACCCGCGCCGACCTTGAGCGCCAGCTGCGCGAGGCCTCGACCGGCTCCGGCCCGGCAAAGGCGGCGGCGCCGGCGCCGGCCGCATTGATGTCGACGCCCACCCCTGCCAAATCCGCTCCGGCGGCCAAGCCGGCGCCCAGGAAGCCGGCTGCGGCCAAGGCCGCTTCCAGCGCCGCGAAGACCGGCGCGCCGAAGGCCGCTGCCGCCAAGACCGCACCCAAGGCCAGCGCGACGCCCAGGAAGGCGGCGAAGGCCGCGCCGGCCAAGGCGGCTTCCGGCAAACCCGACAATCTGCGTCGGCTGATCGGTATCGGCCCGGTCAACGAGAAGCTGCTCAGGGCACAAGGCGTCACCAGCTTTGCCCAGATCGCCGCCTGGACAGCCGCTGATGTCAAGCGGATCGAGGACGTCATGAATTTCGACGGCCGTATAGCGCGCGAGCGCTGGATCGAGCAGGCCAAGCTGCTCGCCGCCGGCAACGAGGCGGAATTCGCCAGGCAGTTTCCGTCGGCCGGAACCGCCAGCAACACCTGAGCGACAGGGCAGATCCGACGATTGCGGCCGGCGGCGCGAACGAAGCGCCGCCGGTTTGCTTTTGGCGGCAAGGTCTGCCCACGGATCGGCCAGAGGTTGGGCCAGAGGTCGGCTTTAAGTGGCAAGGTGCCGCTCCCTCGATTGCGCGCGGCTGGCCCCCCATATAGAGCCATCATTGGCTTCATCGATCCACGCGCCGAGTTTCATGCCCCTGCCCGCCGCAATTTTCCGCAATGACGAAAGCGCGCGCCAGCTCGTTTTCGACCGACCGGCCGACATCATCACGGCGCACGAGGCCCGGGATTTCTCGGCCGCGCTGCAGGCGGCCCAGGCCGCGCATGACGCCGGCAAATGGCTTGCCGGCTATTTCTCATACGAAGCGGGCTACCTGCTGGAGCCGAAGCTGGTTCCGTTGCTGCCGGCCGGGCGCCGCGCCCCGCTGGTCTGCCTGGGCGTCTTCGACGCGCCGGTGCAAGAGCCGGTGCCGCCCCGCAAGGCGGCGGCGACCAACGGCCCCATCTTCGATGCAAGGGCGACATGGTCGTTCAAGGATTACGAGAAGCGGTTCTCGCGGCTGCACCGGCACATCAGGCAAGGCGACTGCTACCAGGGCAACCTGACCTTTCCGGTGCATGCGCAATGGTCGGGCGATCCGCTCGCCGCCTTCGACGCGCTGACCGAACGCCAGCCGGTGAAATACGGCGCGCTGGTTTCGCTTGGCGATCCGGTCGTGCTGTCGCGCTCACCCGAACTGTTCTTCGAGATCGACGCGCAGGGCATGGTCGAGACCCATCCGATGAAGGGCACGGCGCCGCGTGGTGCGACGGAAGCCGACGACGAGCGCCAGAAAGCCTTCCTGCGCAATGACGAGAAGAACCAGGCCGAGAACCGGATGATCGTCGACCTGCTTCGCAACGACATCTCGCTGATCAGCGAGGTCGGCACGCTGGAAGTGCCCGAGCTGTTCCGCATCGAGACCTATCCGACCGTCCACCAGATGGTGAGCGACGTCAGGGCGAAGCTGCTGCCGGGCCTCACGATCCGCCAGATCTTTGCAGCGCTGTTTCCCTGCGGCTCCATCACCGGCGCGCCGAAAATCCGCGCCATGGAGATCCTGCATGACCTTGAAGGCACGCCCCGCGATGTCTATTGCGGCGCCATCGGCTGGATCGCGCCCGGCGGCACGATGCGCTTTTCCGTGGCGATCCGCACCATCTCGCTCTTTCCCGGCGGCGAGGCCGTCTACAATGTCGGCGGCGGCATCGTCTTCGATTCAACCGCGCAGGAGGAGTATCAGGAGTGTCTCTTGAAAGCCCGCTTCGCGACGGGAACGCCGCCGGTTTCGAATTGATCGAGACCATGCGCTGGGAGCCGGCCACGGGCTTCCTGCGCTTGGAGCGGCATCTGGCGCGCCTCTATGGTTCGGCGGCCGAACTCGGTTTTGCCTGCGACCCGCAAAGGATCGGCGACGTGTTGGGCAAGGCTGTCGACGGCGCGCGCAACGCCTTGCGCATGCGCCTGGCTTTGGCGCGCAGTGGCGACGCGGCCGCCTCGGTCCAGCCCTATGAGCCGCTCGCCGCCGATAAAGTTTGGACGCTGCGGTTGGCGCACACGAGGCTCGATTCGCACGACATGCTGCTGCGCCACAAGACCAGCCGGCGGCAGGTCTACACGCATGCCCGCGCCGAATATCTCGTCACCCAGGCCGACGAAGTGCTGTTGGCCAACGAGCGTGGTGAGATGTGCGAAGGCACCATCACCAATGTCTTCGCCGATTTCGGCGACGGCATGCTTTTGACGCCCCGCCTCGATTGCGGGCTGCTGCCTGGCGTATTGCGCGGCGCGCTTCTGGATGAAGGCCGCGCCCGCGAAGCGATCTACAGCTTTGACGACTTGAAATCCGCCAGGGCGCTCTATGTCGGCAATTCACTGCGCGGCTTGATCCCGGCAAAGCTGATCTGAAGCATGACACCGCTGCCCACCCACACGCCCTATGATGGCTCGTCCAAGCTGTTCACCATCGGGCTGAAGCCGCTTGCCCTGGCCGACTGGATCGAAGTCGACGAACACCTCCTGCCGTTCCTTGCCGAGAAGCGCCGCCTCTATGCCGAAATGCCCGGCACCGTGTTCGTCGAGGAAGACGGCACGCGCGATGCCCAGCGCGAAGTGCTCGACCTGCTCGAAGCGCACTTGCCGCAGGTATTTCCCGAAACCCATCGGTGTGCCAGTGGCGGGGTCGAGGTGATCGGCGCCGCCGGCAATCCCGAGGGCGGCTTCGCCAAGCCGCCGCTTGTCGCGGCCTCGCTGCTCGTCCAGGAAGACCTGATCCTGATGCGCCGCGGCGACGACGGCTGGCGGCTCGCCGCCGGCTCGCTCTGCTTTCCCTCCTCATGGTCACTGCTCGAAAAATTCGGCAAGCCGTTGCAGCATATCCATGCGCCTGTGCCGGGTTTTGGCCCGGGCACGCGCCCGGCCGAGCTGATCAACCGCATGTTCGATGGCCTCCAGGGTCAGGCCGTGGAGCGCTACAACTGGTCGATTCAATCGGGCGGGGCGCTCTACCACCCGCTATCCAATGTCGAGCGCATCGAGCGCGCCGCCAGCCGCCCGTCGCGATTTGCCGATGGCGACATCAATGCCCACGCCTTCATCCGCGTCGAGCGGCAGACGCTTCGAAAATTGCCCGTCTCGGGCGACATCCTGTTCACCATCCGCATTCATCTCGACCCGCTGGCGGCGTTGGCGCATCACCCCGACCGGGCAACGTTGGCTCCGGCTTTCGCTGCCCAGCTCGAAGCGCTCGACATCGCCCAGCTCGATTACAAGGGCTTGACATCAGACCGCGACCGGCTGGTCGGCGTCCTTAACCAAATGGCGAACGCCGCCTGACCGGCGGTTGGCGCTTTTCACTGGTTTATGACAATGATCTGTGATGTAGCGCATGCCCGTTGGGCGAGAATGCCCGGGTTTTGCACCTGTCTGAAGGAGTGCTCGATAAAATGGCGAATGAAAACTGGCCCGTTTACGGTGAGATCACCGGCCCTGTGGTGATGATCGGCTTCGGCTCGATCGGACGGGGCACGCTGCCGCTGATCGAGCGCCATTTCAAGTTCGACAAATCGCGCATGACGGTCATCGATCCGCTGGGCACCGACCGCGCGCTGCTCGATGAGCGTGGCATCACCTTCATGCAGGATGCGGTGACCGAGAAGAACTACAAGAAGCTCCTGACGCCGCTGCTGACCAATGGCGGCGGCCAGGGTTTTTGCGTCAACCTGTCGGTCGACACCGGCTCGGTGGACCTGATGCGGCTCTGCCGCAAGCTCGGCGTGCTCTATATCGACACGGTCGTCGAGCCATGGCTCGGTTTCTACTTCGATGCCACGGCCGACAATGCCAGCCGCACCAATTATGCGTTGCGCGAGTCGCTGCTGAAGGAAAAGCACGACAAGCCCGGCGGCGCGACGGCGGTCTCCACCTGCGGCGCCAATCCGGGCATGGTTTCATGGTTCGTCAAGCAGGCATTGGTCAACCTCGCCACCGATCTCGGCCTCGAGTTTTCGGAACCCGCGCAGGAAGACCGCGAGGGCTGGGCGAAGCTCATGAAGAAGGCCGGCGTCAAGGGCATCCATATCGCCGAGCGCGACACCCAGCGCACCAAGAAGCCGAAGCCTATGGACGTGTTCTGGAACACCTGGTCGGTTGAGGGCTTCATCTCCGAGGGCCTGCAGCCCGCCGAACTCGGCTGGGGCACGCATGAGAAATGGATGCCCAAGAACGGCAAGAAACACAAGCACGGCTCCAAGGCCGCCATCTATCTGGAGCAGCCGGGCGCCAACACGCGCGTGCGCTCGTGGTGCCCGACGCCGGGTGCGCAATATGGCTTCCTGGTGACCCACAACGAGGCGATCTCGATCGCCGATTTCTTCACCGTGCGCTCCAAGAAGGGCAAGGTTCAGTACCGCCCGACCTGCCATTACGCCTATCATCCCTGCAACGACGCGGTGCTGTCGCTGCATGAAATGTTCGGCGCCGCCGGCAAGGCGCAACCGGTACACCATGTGCTCGACGAAAACGAACTGGTCGACGGCGTCGACGAGCTCGGCGTGCTGCTCTACGGCCATGACAAGAACGCCTACTGGTACGGCTCGCAATTGTCGCTCGCCGAAGCGCGCAAGCTGGCGCCTTACCAGAACGCCACCGGCATGCAGGTCACCTCGGCGGTCCTGGCCGGCATGGTCTGGGCGCTGGAGAACCCCGAGGCCGGCATCGTCGAGGCCGACGAGATGAACTACAAGCGCTGTCTGGACGTGCAGTCGCAATACCTCGGACCGGTGAAGGGCTATTATACCGAGTGGACGCCGCTCGATAATCGGCCCGGCCTGTTTCCGGAGGACCTCGACCGGAACGACCCGTGGCAATTCCGCAACATCCTGGTGCGATAGCGTCGCGCCAAGCATGCCTCACTGCCTTGCAATCGCCCGGAAATCGGGCGATTGAAGGATGCGGACGGGAGCAAGCCGCGTCCATCTGGACGCATGAACTGCGCTCTTGAAACTTGGATGCATGCACCCGTGCTTTCCGAAAGTCGTTTTCCGATTTCGGGCCGACGGGCGAGGAGAGGATTTTACATGACCATTGCGCGCCAGATTCTTTCGATGAGTGTTGCGGCGGCCACGATGATGGGGCTTGCCGCTTGTGCAACCAGCGGACCCGACCAGCCGCCGCTAGGAGCCGCGCCGAAAGGCGTCGAGGGCGCATGGATCGACGCCAAGGGCACCGGTCTTTCGACCTTTGCCGGCGGAACCTTCACCACGGTGGCCACCGACACCGGCCAGAAGCTGTCCGACGGCACCTATACGATGACCGGCGCCACGTCGGTCGAGATTCACGGAACCTCGCTGATCCGGCAGACGCCGGTGAGCTTCAATTGCCTGCTTGTGTCCACCAGCCAGCTCAACTGCACCAGCGGCGCCGGCCAGAACTTCGTGCTGACGCGACGCACCTGAACCGGCCGGTATTCGTCTCTCCAAGGACGGCGGCCACGGGCCGCCGTCCTTTTTTGCGCCGACAAAAGGCAGCGGATTTCGCTTGCCCCGATTTCCGCTTGCATGCTCCGGAACGCGATGGGAACATGCCTGAAAAAGCCGGCTGTTATAGACCGGTCAAGCAAGAGCGCTAAACGGCTCTGATCAGCCTACCCGGGAGACGAAGATGAAGAAGCTTGCCGCCATTGCCGCCCTTTCCGCGTCGACGCTCGGCCTGTCGGCCGGCGCCTCTTTTGCCGACTACACGCTGAATATCCTGCACATCAACGACTGGCACAGCCGCATCGAAAGCAACAACAAATACGAATCCACCTGCTCGGCCGACGAGGAGACAAAGGGCGAATGCGTCGGCGGCGCCGGCCGGCTGGTCACGGCGATCGCGCAGGAGCGCAAGAAGCTGGAAGGCCAGAACGTGCTGCTGCTCAGCGCCGGCGACAATTTCCAGGGTTCGCTGTTCTACACGACCTACAAGGGCAAGGCCGAAGGCGAGTTCCTCAACGACATGAAGTTCGATGCCATGGCGCTCGGCAACCATGAATTCGACGACGGCGAAACGGCATTGGCGCCGTTCCTCGACATGATCAAGTTCCCCGTGCTCGGCGCCAATGTGAAAACCAACTCGCAATCCAAGCTCGGCGACCGCGTCAAGCCGTCGATTGTCGTCGAGGTCGGCGGCCAGAAGATCGGCATCATCGGCGCCGTCACCAACGACACGCCCGAACTTGCCTCCCCCGGCCCCAACATCACCATCGAGGACGACGTCAAGTCGATCAAGGCCGAGGTCGAGAAGCTGAAGGGAGAGGGCGTCAACAAGATCATTGCCGTGACCCATATCGGCTACAACAGGGAGCGCGATGTCATAGCGAAGATCCCGGGCGTCGACGTGGTCGTCGGCGGCCACAGCCATACGCTTTTGTCCAACACCGATCCGAAGGCGGCAGGCCCCTATCCGACCATGGTCGACAATCCGGACGGCTACAAGGTGCCGGTCGTGCAGGCGGCGTCCTATTCGAAATATCTCGGCGAGTTCAAGGTGGTGTTCGACGACAATGGCGTCGTCAAGTCGGCGAGCGGCGACCCGATCCTCCTCGACAAATCGATCACGCCCGATCCCGCCGTGCTCGCCCGCATCAAGGAGCTCGGCGCGCCCATCGAAGCGCTTAAGAACAAGGAAGTGGCCGAGACGACCGACGTCATCGACGGCAGCCGCGAGAGCTGCCGCGCCCGCGAATGCGCGATGGGCAATCTCGTCTCCGACGCCATCCTCGACCGCGTCAAGGGACAGGGCGTCGAGATCGTCATCTCCAATGGCGGCGGCCTGCGCGCCTCGATCGACAAGGGCACCGTCACCATGGGCGAGGTGCTGACCGTGCTGCCCTTCCAGAACACTCTGGCGACCTTCCAGATCTCGGGCAAGGACCTTGTTGCCGGGCTCGAAAGCGGCCTCAGCCAGGTCGAGGACGGCGCCGGCCGCTTCCCGCAGGTGGCCGGCCTGAAATACGCCTTCGACAAATCGGCGGCGCCCAATGCCGGCCGCGTCAAGTCTGTCGAGGTGATGGAGAACGGCGCCTGGACGCCGCTCAATCCCGACAAGGACTATCTGGTCGCCACCAACAACTATGTCCGCCAGGGCGGCGACGGCTACAAGGTTTTCGCCGAAAAGGCCAAGAACGCCTATGATTACGGCCCCGGCCTCGAACAGGTGGTGGCGGACTATCTCGGCGCGCACCGGCCCTACACGCCCAAGCTCGACGGCCGCATCACCGAGATCGCCGCGACGACAGCGGCCGCACCTGCGGCGGAGCCCGCCAAGCCGGCCGAAGCAATGCCCGACCTGCCTGCCAACTCGGGCGACATCGCCAACACGCCGCCGGCCGTGTCGACCGAGACGGCGCCGGCGCCGGCAACGCCTGCCGCTCCCGCAACGCCGGCACCTGCGGAACCGGCAAAGCCTGCCGAAGCCGCCCCGGCGACCCCCGCGCCGGCTGAGCCGGCAAAGCCCGCCGGGGCCGCAGCGGCCGAAACCAGCCATGTCATCGTCGCCGGCGATACCTATTGGGACCTGGCAAAGAAGGCCTATGGCGACGGCATCAGGTGGAAAGTCATTTCCGAAGCCAACAAGGGCTACGAGCCGCGCCGGCTTCCGGTCGGCGCGACCTTGACCATACCGCCGAGGTAATCGTCTTCGCCTTTGCGCGCAGGGACACCCGCCCGAAACAGGGCGGGCGTCCTGTTTGGGGCAAGGTGCGGCCAGACGCTGCATTGAAAAGCAGCGCGGCATCGCTACTTTCGCGCCGTGTTCGGAGACCCGCAATGCCGCCTTCCACCCCTGTCGACGCCAAGCCCGCGAGGACCGGGGGACCGACACCGGCCGGACGTTCGCCGGCCAAGGCGGGCAAGGTCGGCGTCATGCTGGTCAATCTCGGCACGCCGGACGGCACCGATTTCAAGCCGATGTGGCGCTATCTCCGCGAATTCCTGTCCGATCCGCGCGTCATCGAACTCAACAAGGCGATCTGGTATCCGATCCTCTACGGCCTCGTGCTGACCACGCGACCGAAGAAGTCGGGCGCCAACTACGCCAGGATCTGGAACCGGGAGAACAACGAGTCGCCGCTGCGCACCTATACCCGCGCCCAGGCCGAAAAGCTGACCGTGGCGTTGCGCGACCTGCCCGACGTCATCGTCGGCTGGGCGATGCGCTACGGCAATCCCTCGACCGCGAGCGTCGCCGAAAGCCTGGTCGCGCAGGGCTGCGACCGCATCCTGACCTTTCCGCTCTATCCGCAATATTCGGCCACCACCACGGCGACTGCCAATGACCAGTTGTTCCGGGCGCTGATGAAGATGCGCGCGGCGCCTGCCGTCCGCAGCGTACCGCCCTATTATGCCGAACCGGTCTATATCGAGGCGCTCGCCCATTCGATCGAACGGCATCTGGCGAGCCTCGACTTCGAACCGGAGGTGGTCATCACCTCCTACCACGGCATCCCGAAACCCTATTCCGACAAGGGCGATCCTTACCGCGAGCATTGCCTCGAGACGACACGGCTGCTGCGCGAGAGGCTCGGCTGGGACGAGAAGAAGCTGATCACCACCTTCCAGTCGCGCTTCGGCGCACAGGAATGGCTTCAGCCCTACACCGACAAGACGGTGGAGAAACTGGGCAAGGACGGCGTGAAATCGATCGCCATCGTCAACCCGGGCTTTTCCGTCGACTGCATCGAAACGTTGGACGAGATCGGCCGCGAGGCGGCGGAAACCTTCCATCATGCCGGCGGCGGGAGATTCGCGCACATCCCCTGCCTCAACGACAGTCCCGAAGGCATGGCGGTGATCGAGGCGATGGTGCGGCGCGAACTGTCCGGCTGGATCTGAAACCGGAACAATGGACGTTCCGGGGCGTTGAGGCGCGCCTTCCGGAGACCATCGATGCCCCGCAAGCTCGACCTCAGAAGCGGCCGGCCAGTCTGGTCCGCCTATCGGGCACCCGCGGTTCCGACAACCGCTCTGGCACGTGACGCCAAGGCGGATGTGCTGGTGATAGGCATGGGAATCAGCGGCGCCATGATCGCAGAAGCGCTGACGGCGGACGGCCGTTCGGTGATCTGCATCGACCGGCGCGGCCCGTTGAGAGGCTCGACGTCGGCAACCACGGCCCTGGTGCAGTTCGAGATCGACCAGCCGCTGACGGCACTCGGCAGGATGATCGGCAAGGCCTCGGCGGAACAGGCGTGGCGGCGCTCGCGTCTGGCCGTTTCCAACCTTGCCGGCCGCATAGCCGAGCTCGCCATAAACTGCCGGCTGAGCCGTGCCCCCTCGCTCTATCTGGCCGGCACCGCGCTAGGCCCATCGCAGCTGCGTGAGGAAGCCGAAGCGCGGCGACAGGCTGGCATCGCCGCGACCTATCTCGCCCCTGCGCCGCTGGCCGCGCGATTCGGCATCGAGCGCGACGGCGCCATCCTCAGCCATGGCAACATCGCCCTCGATCCGCGCAGATTGACCGCCGGATTGCTGCTGAAGGCGCTGGAGCGCAGGGCGCGCCTCTACGCTCCGGTCGAGGCGACCACGATCGAAGACAGCGCCAAGGAGGTCGTCGTCGCCACCAGGGGCGGCCCCACAATCACCGCAGGGCACGTGCTGCTCGCGACCGGCTACGAGTTGACCGACATCGTGCCGGCGGCGGCCCACCGGGTCATCTCGACATGGGCTATCGCCACACGCCCGCAGCCGCGAAAGATCTGGCCGGGCGCCGCCCTCATCTGGGAAGCGTCGGACCCCTATCTCTATGCACGGGCGACAGCCGACGGGAGGGTGATCTGCGGCGGCGAAGACGAGGATTTCATCGACGAGGAACGGCGTGACACGTTGATTGCCGGCAAGAGCCTGAAACTGGCCAGCAAGCTCGGCCGCCTATTCCCGGATCTCGACACCAGGCCCGATTTTGCCTGGACCGGCTCCTTCGGCACCACAACCACCGGCCTGCCCTATATCGGCGCGATCCCTGGGCATCCGCGCATCCAGGCCGTGATGGGTTATGGCGGCAACGGCATCGCCTTCTCGCAAATCGCTTCCGAAATCGTTTCTGCCGTCATCGCCGGATCCGAAGATACGGATGCAAGCCTGTTCGCCTTCAGCCACCGGCAGCAGCGACACAAACAATCCCTCATCACCTGATTGTAACGTTGTTGAAACACACTTAACTGTTTGCTGAGGCCGGCTGAGGGAGAATGGCTCCCATGGCTTGCCTTTTGGAGGGAGAGCCAAATGGATTTCAGTGGTTTCGATATCGCGATTGTTGTTCTGGTCGCCCTTGTCGTTCTGGTGCTGTTCAAAGGCATAAAGACAATCCCGCAAGGCTACAATTATACGGTCGAACGCTTTGGCCGTTACACGAAAACGCTGTCGCCAGGCCTCAACCTCATCGTGCCGTTCATCGATCGCATCGGCGCCAAGATGAACATGATGGAGCAGGTGCTCGACGTCCCGAGCCAGGAGATCATCACCCGCGACAACGCCATCGTCGGCGTCGACGGCATCGCCTTCTTCCAGATCCTCAATGCGGCGCAGGCGGCCTATCAGGTTTCCGGCCTGCAGAACGCTATCCTCAACCTGACCATGACCAACATCCGCACCGTGATGGGCTCGATGGACCTCGACGAGTTGCTGTCGAACCGCGACGCGATCAACGAGCGCCTGCTGCGCGTGGTCGACGAGGCGGCCCATCCCTGGGGCATCAAGATCACCCGTGTCGAGATCAAGGATATCAATCCGCCGGCCAACCTGATCGAATCGATGGGCCGGCAGATGACGGCCGAACGCAACAAACGCGCGCAGATCCTCGCCGCAGAGGGCCTCAAGCAGTCGCAGATCCTCGAGGCCGAAGGCCGCAAGGAAGCCGCCTTCCGCGATGCCGAGGCACGCGAACGCTCCGCCGAAGCGGAAGCCCGCGCCACGCAAGTGGTGTCGGAAGCGATCTCCAAGGGAGATGTGCAGGCGCTCAACTACTTCGTCGCCCAGAAATACACCGAAGCGCTGGGCAAGATCGGTTCGGCCACCAACAGCAAGATCGTGCTGATGCCTTTCGAAGCGTCGTCGCTGATCGGCTCGCTGGGCGGCATCGGCGAGATCGCCAGGGAAGTGTTCAAGGGCGACGGGCCGGCCGGCACGCAACGGCAGGTCTCACGACCTCCGGTCGTTAGGCCGAGCGACAACTAATGTCTTTGTGAGTGGATCAAAACCATGATCGACCGCATAGTTTCCGAACTCGGCCCTTGGAACTGGATGGTTCTGGGCTTCGTGCTCCTAGTGATGGAGATCATCGCGCCGGGCATCTTCATGCTATGGATCGGCATCGCCGCGCTGATCGTCGGCGCGGTATCGCTGCTGGTCTGGGACGCGGCGTTCTGGACCTGGCAGGTCCAGGTGCTCGTGTTCCTCGCGCTGTCGCTGGTCTCGGCCTTCGTCGGCAAGAAACTCCTTGGCGGACGCGACGAGCCCACCGACCAGCCGCTGCTCAACCGTCGTGGCGCGCAGATGATCGGCAGGATGGCGACGCTGGCCGAGCCGATCCGCGACGGCCGCGGCCGCATCAGGCTCGGCGACACGCTGTGGCGCGTCTCTGGCCCTGACCTGCCGGCCGGCACCCAGGTGCGCGTCACCGGCGCCGCCGACACCGATCTCGAACTGACCGTCGAGCGAGTGTGAACCCGGCTCCGCGCTAAAGCAATTCCAGGAAAAGTGTGTACGGTTTTCCGTCCGGAATTGTGCAAAAACAACGAGATAGAGCAGTTCGCCGTTTCCGTGAAACGGTGAACTGCTCTACGCGGCGCCGATGCGCAAAAGATCGTGCAGATGGACGAGCCCGACGGGCTTGTTGCCTTCCACCACCATCAGGCTGGTGATGGCCGAATTGTTGATCGTCTGCAGCGCGGTCGCGACCAGCGTGTCCGGCGCCGCGGTCTTGGGGGATCTCGTCATCACCTGATCCACGGTCATCGCCGTCAGGTTGCTGCCTATGTGACGCCTGATGTCGCCATCGGTGACGATGCCGATCAGCGCGCCGTCGGCGGCGGTGACCGCCACGCAGCCGAAGCCCTTGCGCGACAACTCCAGGATCGCGTCCGGCATGCCGGTTCCCGAAACGACCAACGGCAACCTCTCGCCGACATTCATGATCTCGCGGATCTGCATCAGGTTGGCGCCGAGCTGGCCGCCGGGATGGAAGGTACGGAAATGGTCGGGCGTGAAACCCCGCGCCTCGAGCAGGGCGATCGCCAGCGCGTCGCCCATCACCAGCTGCAGCAGTGCCGATGTCGTCGGCGCCAGCCCGTGCGGGCAGGCTTCCGGCGCACGCGGCAGCAAAAGCACGACGTCGGCGGCGCGCGCCAGCGCCGATGTCTCACCGGACGTGATTGCAATGAGCGGGATGGAGAAGCGCCTGGAATAGGCGACGATGCCCATCATCTCCTTGCTTTCGCCCGACCATGACATGGCGATGATGGCATCGTCCCTGGCGATCATGCCGAGATCGCCGTGATTGGCTTCAGCGGGGTGGACGAAAAAGGCCGGCGTTCCGGTCGAGGCCAAGGTCGCGGCGATCTTCGAGCCGATATGGCCGCTTTTGCCGACGCCGGTGACGATGACCCGGCCTTCGATCCTCGAGATCATGTCGACCGCTTCGGCAAACGGCTTGGCCAGCCCGTTTTCGAGCGCCTCGGCCAGGGCCGCCACTCCCGCCTGTTCGGTCGCCACCGTTCTTAGCGCCGAAGCGATCGAGGCCTGTCTGTCCAACGGCTTCTTGTCGAGGGATCGCGCATCCATGGCCGATGCGATTAGCGCTTTGTGCCGCGCCTGTCCAACGGAAATGCCTTCCCCGACCGTCTGGGACAGCGGTCCGGATGAACGAAGCGCAAGGTCACGAATGTCGAGGCCTGGAACAATGAGCGCTTGGAACAGCAATCGCCCTCCGCCTCAACCCTCCGTTAACCATCCCCATTTACGGTTCGGTAAGTATGGCGCGCGCTCGCGCCGCGCAAGCAGTGGTGGCGATGTCCGGGGCCCAGTCAGAAAAGACGAGAAGGCGAAAGAGCAAGGCTGCCTGTGCCTTGCTGCTGGCGACCAGCATCTTCGGGCTGCTGCGCCCGACGCTGTCCTTCGCCCAGGAAACGGAACTGCGCGGCGAGGTCTCGGAATCGGCGATCTTGTCCGACCAGCAGCGCAAGGCGAGACTGGCCGCCATGGCCGGTCAGGGTCAACAGCAGCCGGCCAACGCCGCCGGGCAGGACGACACCCCATCGCGCACCTATCTGCCCGCCAGCGCCGGCGCTGTCCCCGACGATAGCGATGCCGCCTCGCCCGCCGGCAGCATCTTCGATCCGCCGACGGCTGGTGAGGACGCGATCGCCGGCAATCCGCCGCCGCCCAAGCCACGCCTGCCATCGTCCACCGGGCAGGCCAATGCGGCCAAGGTCAAGGCCGCCGGCACGTCGAAGACAAAGAAAAAGAACACCACCGCGACGACCGACGCGACCACGACCGCCAGCACGGCCACTGCCGACGATGCCGACGCCGCCGGCACCGACCAGGAGACTGCCAACCGCCGTGCCGTCACCATCGACAGCGTCGACCGGCAGAAGCTCGATCCGGGCGCCGAACGCAGCGCTTCCATCGAAGGGCAGAAGACGAAAGCCGAGGACGATCCGTTCGCCGCACCAGGCATCAAATGGGGCTCTTTCGTCATAAGGCCGACGCTGGAACAAGGCCTGACCGCCACCTCGAACGGCGATTCCAGCAGTGCCGGCAAAGCGGCGCTGCTGTCCGAGACGGCGCTGCGCTTTTCCGCCGCCTCCGACTGGCGCGAGAACTCCGCGACCATTGACGGTTATGGCCTCTTCCGCGAGACCGTCTCGGGCTACCCGGTTCACAATGAGCAAGGCCGTATCGAAGGCCAGCTCAATGTCGACCTCGACAACGAGCAGCGCGCCGTCGCCAAGCTCGGTTACGAGGCCGTGCCGGAATCGGCCTCGTCGCCCGACGCCATTGCAGGCGTCAGCAGGCAGCCATTGCGCCAGACCATCGACGGCAGCCTCGGCATCGAAAAGGACGTCGGTAAGGCGCAATACACTTTGACCGGCGCCGTCTCGCATGACTTCTATGGCGACGCCAAGCTTTCTGACGACACCTCGCTGTCGCAGAAGGATCGCAACTCCACGCTTTATACGGCGACCTTGCGCACCGGCTACGAAATCTCCCCCGCCCTTACGCCTTTCACCGAAATCGAGCTCGGGCGCAGGGCCTATGACCAACGCTTCGACAATGAAGGCTTCGAGCGTTCATCGACGCGGCTCGGTGCCCGCGCCGGCCTCGAGCTCGACATGGGCGAGAAGCTCGCCGGCGAGTTCTCGGCCGGCTGGCTCCGGGAAGCGATCGACGACGACCGCCTGGGGGCGATCGCGGGCGCCACCGTGGATGCCGACCTGAAATGGTCGCCCGAACGCGGCACCACGATCGGCCTGACCGGGCGGACCACGGTCGAGCCCACCACCACCGCGGGTGAAAGCGGCGACATCCTCTATTCCGGCCGCCTCACGGCCGAACGCCAGATCCGCGCCAACCTGACCGGCAATGCCGCGCTGGGCCTGGACTGGCGCGATTATATCGGCATAGACGGCCATGACAGGGTGCTGAGCGCCGAAGCCGGGCTGACATGGTGGCTGAACCGCTATGCCGGCCTCACCACCCGTGCCAGGACCGAGAAGCTCACCAGCAACCTGCCTGGCCGCGACTACACCGCCAACAGCATCTATCTCGGCTTGAAGGTGCAGCGGTAAAGCCGGGCCATCGGGCCAAGGCGCCGTGCATCCAGACGTCGGTGGGACAGCCCCTTAAAGCGCCGCCCCGAGGCGCTCCGAAGGCGCCATCTCGTCGAGAAGCCTGCGAATGACGCCGGCCATGCTCTGGTTCATGTCGTTGCGCCAGAGCGCGAAGGCCACATTGGCCTCGACGAACCCTTCCGGCGATCCGCAATCGAAGGTGCGGCCCTGAAAGTGGTAGCCGTAGAAGGGCTGCTGCTTCTCCAGCTTCAACATTGCGTCCGTGAGCTGGATCTCGTTTCCGGCGCCCTTCTCCTGGCCTTCGAGGATTTTGAAAATCTCGGGCTGCAATATGTACCGGCCATTGATGTAGAGATTGGAGGGCGCGGTGCCGGTCTTCGGCTTTTCCACCATCTCGGTGATGCGGAAGCCATGATGGGTGGCTTCGCCCCGGCCGACGATGCCGTATTTATGGGTCTCGGCGGGATCGCATTCCTGAACCGCGATGATGTTGTTGCCGGTCTCGGCATAGAGGTCGACCATGTCTCTCATGCAGCTCTTTTCCGACTGCATGATCATGTCGGGCAACAACAGCGCGAACGGCTCGTCGCCGACCAGTTCGCGCGCGCACCAGACGGCATGGCCAAGTCCGAGCGGCACCTGCTGGCGGGTGAAGCTGGTCTGTCCCGGCGCGGGCTGCAGCCGTTGCAACCTTGCGAGCTGGTCGTCCTTGCCGCGCTGGGCGAGCGTGTCATAGAGCTCGAACTGGATATCGAAATGATCCTCGATGACCGCCTTGTTGCGGCCGGTGACGAAGATGAAATGCTCGATGCCCGCCTCGCGGGCCTCGTCCACCACATATTGGATGACGGGCCGGTCGACGACGGTAAGCATTTCCTTGGGGACGGCCTTGGTGGCCGGGAGAAACCGCGTGCCGAGACCTGCGACGGGGAAAACTGCCTTGCGAACTCTCTTCATGCCTTCAATTATCCGTTTGCAGGCCGGCTCCGCAATCCCGCGCCGCGACATTTTCACGCCGGAATTGAGGATTACTGCGCGATTGGGGAGAACGTCCACTCGTAAAGCATCAAAGACGTCTTTTCGTTCCGGACGCCACCTATGGTAAACCAATTCCTAACCTGGTTCGGCGATGAATGGTCTTTCCCAAGACGGAGAAGGAGGAAAAGATGTCCGTTCGCAATGCCGCAAAGCGTTTCACCAGCGTCATGACGGCCGCCAGCCTCTCGCTCGCCATGCTGATGCCTGCCGGGCCGGCCTTCGCTGATGCCGGCTTCCGGCAATGGGTCGCCGGCTTCCGCGCCACTGCGGTGCAGGGAGGCGTGTCCGGCGCCGTCTATGACCGGGCCTTCAGGGGCATCGACGAACCCGACCCGGTGGTGCTGGAGAAGGCTCGCACCCAGCCGGAATTCACCGCGCCGGCCTGGGATTATTTCGACAACCGCGTGCATGACCAGTCGGTGGCCAACGGTCAGGCGATGGCGCGCAAATGGAAGCCTTGGCTGGACAGGATCGAGGCGAGGTTCGGCGTCGACCGCAACATCCTGCTCGCCATCTGGTCGATGGAATCCAACTATGGCGAGATCCTCAAGCGCGACGACATCATGCGCAATGTCGTCCGCTCGCTGGCGACCCTGGCCTATGGCGATCGGAAGCGGTCGAAATATGCCCGCACCCAACTGGTCGCCGCGCTGAAGATCCTCCAGACCGGCGATATCGACGAGAGCCACCTCACGGGATCCTGGGCGGGCGCCATGGGCCAGACCCAGTTCATCCCGACCAGCTACCAGCATTATGCCGTGGACATGGACGGCAACGGCAAGCGCGACATCTGGAATTCCATTCCCGATGCCCTGGCGACATCAGCCAATCTGCTCAAGAAGAATGGCTGGCAGGCAGGCAAGACCTGGGGTTACGAGGTGGCCTTACCGGCTGGCAAGCTGCCCGCAGGTTCCAGGACGCTGGCGCAATGGAAGGCGCTCGGCGTGGTCAGGGCCAACGGCAAGCCGTTCAGGAATCTCAGCGACAAGGCGACATTGAAGGTGCCGGATGGCCGCGGCGGCCCCGCTTTTCTGATGATCAGGAATTTCTCGGTCATCAAGGCCTACAACAATGCCGACAAATACGCGCTTGCCGTCGGCCTGCTTGCCGACGAGATCGCCGGTTCCAACGGCCTCGTACAGGACTGGAAACGGCCTTTCACCAAGCTGACGTTCGAGGAAAGGCAGGAATTGCAGAAGCGGCTTTCCCAGCACGGCCTTTATGACGGCAAATTCGACGGCAAGATCGGCGACGGCTCGAAGTCGGCCATCATGGCCTATCAGGCAAAGGTCGGCTTGACCCAGGACGGCTATCCGAGCATGGAAGTGCTCAAATGGCTCAGGCAAAAATAGGGCCTGCCATGAACTGAGGAGGAGCGATTGGCTTGGGCTGCGCGCATCGGGACGTTGGTTCCCCGCATGCTGGTGCTGTTCCTGGCCGTTGCCGTGCTCGCCGTCGCCATGGCAGGCGCCTTCCATGCGCCCGCCATGGCGCAGGAACAGCAAAGCCGCGGCTGGTCATTGCGTGACCTTCTGTTCCCGCGCCGCAGCGAGCGGTTCGAGCCGCCTCTGGACATCGAGAAGCCGAGGCCCAGGCCCAAGGTAAAAAAGCCGCGCGCCCCGCGTCCGCCCGCGGAACCGGAAACCCCGATCGCCGAGAAGGCGCCGGACGCCCGTGTTGTCCTGGTGGTCGGCGATTTCATGGCGGCCGGGCTCGCCGAGGGTCTCGACACCGCCTTTGCCGAGAATACCAGTGTCAGGATCATCGCTCGCTCCAATGGCTCGTCGGGCTTCGTGCGCGATGATTTCTACAATTGGCCCGAACAGATCAAATCGCTGATAGAGACCGAAAAGCCCGCCGCCGTGGTCGTGATGCTGGGTTCCAACGACCGCCAGCCGATGAAGATGGGGGATGTGCGCGAGCCGCCACGTTCCGAGACCTGGACCAAGGAATACGAACGTCGCACCGAAGCGTTCGGCAAGGCCATCGCCTCGGCCAAGGTGCCTTTCCTGTGGGTCGGCATGCCGGCGTTCAGGGTTTCGAAGATGACATCCGACATGCTCGCCTTCAACGACATCTACCGCCAGGCGGCCGAAAGCCATGGCGGCGAATTCGTCGATATCTGGGATGGGTTCGTCGACGAGAACGGCGCCTTCGTCACCAGTGGCCCCGACATCAACGGTCAGCCCGTGCGGCTGCGCTCCGATGACGGCATCAACATGTCGAAGGCCGGCAAGCGCAAGCTCGCCTTCTATACCGAAAAGCCATTGATGAAGGTGCTGGGCCTGGCCGCGCCGGGAAGCGTCGCCCCGACCGCTGCTCCTGCCGGCGCGCCGGTCGAGGCCCCGGCGCCAGCCGCCGCTCCCATCGTCATTGACCGCACCGCGCCGATGCTGCTCAGCGATCCCGCGCTCGACGGCGGCACGGAACTGCTTGGCGCCGGACCGCCCGCAAAGCCCAATCCGGGCCTGCCCGGCGAAAAGCTGGTGGTCGAGGGCAAGGCGCCGGCGGCTTCGCCCGGCCGCGCCGACGATTTCTCCTGGCCGCCCAAGACAAATCCAGCGGCCACCGCCGTCTCGACTGGCACGACGACGGCGATCACTCCTTAGCTAGCAGCGGAGGGCCCGAAACCGGTTTCGGAACTCGCTGCTGCGAGCCATAGGGTGGCGTTTTCGAGAACCGGAGCGAAGCGTACTTTTTGGGTATGGGAGCACCGGAAGCGCAGAAAACGCCTTATGGCCGCAGGAGTAGAGTTTCCAAACGGACTCAGCGGGGCAGGACGCTCGAACCCATCAGTGCCTCGTCGATCGAACGCGCCGCCTGGCGGCCTTCGCGGATCGCCCACACCACCAGCGACTGGCCGCGGCGCACGTCACCCGCGGCATAGAGCCTGTCGACGCTGGTCCGGTAGTCGCGGTCATTGGCCTCGACATTGCGGGAGCGCCGGCTGTCGGTGACGATCTTCATCTCCCCTTCGAGTTCCGAAACCACGCCGGCCATCGCCGGCCCGGCAAAGCCGATGGCGATGAAGGCGAGATCGGCGCGGATGACGAACTCGGTCCCGGCGATCGGTTGGCGCTTGTCGTCGACCTCGCAGCATTTGACACCGGTCAGCTGGCCTTCCTCGCCGATGAATTCGAGTGTCGCCACCTGGAATTCGCGCTCTGCGCCCTCGGCCTGCGAGGAGGAGGTGCGCATCTTGGTCGCCCAGTAGGGCCAGACCGCCAGCTTGTCTTCCTTCTCCGGCGGCTGCGGCCGGATGTCGAGCTGGGTGACGCGCACGGCGCCCTGGCGGAAGGCGGTGCCGACGCAGTCGGAAGCGGTATCGCCGCCGCCGACGACGACGACATGCTGGCCGCTGGCGATGATCGGGTGCGAAGGCCACGCCACCGACTGGATCGGCTCGCCGCCGACACGCCGGTTCTGCTGCACCAGATAGGGCATCGCGTCGTAGACGCCGCCGAGATCGTCGCCGGGGATGTTGGCCGCGCGCGGGGTCTCGGATCCGCCGCAATAGAGCACCGCGTCGTGTTCGGCGAGCAGTTCGGCCACGGGCTTGTCGACGCCGACATTGACGCCGCAATGGAAGGTCACGCCTTCGCCCTGCATCTGCTCGATGCGGCGATCGATATAGTGCTTCTCAATCTTGAAGTCGGGAATGCCGTAGCGCATCAGCCCGCCTGGCCGGCTTTCGCGCTCGTAGACATGGACATCATGGCCGGCGCGGCCGAGCTGCTGGGCGGCGGCCATGCCGGCCGGGCCGGAGCCGATGACGGCGACGCGCTTGCCCGTCTTCCTCTCCGGCGGATAAGGCCTGATATGGCCGGTCTCGTAGGCCTTGTCGGCGATCGCCTGCTCGACCGTCTTGATGGCCACCGGAATGTCCTCGAGGTTCAGCGTGCAGGCTTCCTCGCAAGGCGCGGGACAGATGCGGCCGGTGAATTCGGGGAAATTGTTCGTCGAATGCAGGTTGCGGATCGCATTGTCCCAGTCCCTGTTGTAGACGAGGTCGTTCCAGTCCGGGATCTGGTTGTGGATCGGGCAGCCGGTCGGCCCGTGACAGAACGGGATGCCGCAATCCATGCAGCGCGCGGCCTGTTTCTCGACCTCCTTGTCCGACATCGGCAGCGTAAACTCGCGGAAATGCCGGATGCGGTCGGAGGCCGGCTGATACTTGTGCACCTGCCGGTCGATCTCGAGAAAGCCTGTTACCTTGCCCATAGTCCAGTTCCTGCTGTCCAGATGGTGCGGTTTTCGCCGCACCCGTTAACCTCTTCAGGCAGCCGTGGCAACCTTCCGCGAGAGGTCAAATTGTCAGTGACATGGAGCCGGGAAGCCTGGGCTTCCCGGCCTTTGCGAAGATCTATTCGGCCGCCACGCTCATGCGCATGCGTTCCATCTCGATCAGCGCGCGGCGGTATTCGACCGGCATGATCTTACGGAATTTCGGCCGGAAAGCCGCCCAATTGTCGAGGATCTCGCGGCCGCGCACCGAGCCCGTGTAGTGCACGTGGTTCGAGATCAGCTGGTAGAGCCGTTCCTCGTCATGGCTGGTCATGTCACCCGAGACGTCGACGCGGCCCTTGTGATCGAGGTCGCCGCCGTGGTGCAGCAGCTTTTCCATCAGGTCGTCTTCTTCCGGCACCGGCTCCAGCTCGACCATGGCCATGTTGCAGCGCTCGGCGAAATCGCCCGCCTCGTCCAGCACATAGGCGACGCCGCCCGACATGCCGGCGGCGAAGTTGCGGCCGGTCTTGCCGATGACGACGACGATGCCACCGGTCATGTATTCGCAGCCATGGTCGCCGACGCCCTCGACGACGGTGACGACGCCCGAGTTGCGCACCGCGAAACGCTCGCCGGCGACACCGGCGAAATAGGCCTCGCCTTCGGTAGCGCCATAGAGCACCGTGTTGCCGACAATGATGGACTCGGCCGCGACGATCTTGGCTTCATCCGGCGGCCGGATGACGATGCGGCCGCCCGACAGGCCCTTGCCGACATAGTCGTTGCCGGCGCCGACCAGCTCGAAGGAGATGCCGCGCGCCAGGAAGGCGCCGAAGGACTGGCCGGCGGTGCCGGTCAGCTTCACCTGGATCGTATCCTCGCGCAGGCCCTTGTGCTTGAAGCGCTTGGCCACCTCGCCCGACAGCATGGCGCCCGCCGAGCGGTCGACATTGCGGATGTCAACCTCGATCTTGACCGGTTGCTTGGCCTCCAGTGCCGGCTTGGCCAGCTCGATCAGCTTGCGGTCGAGCACGTCGTCGATCGGGTGCTTCTGCCGCTCGGTCCAGTGCACCGCCTCATGGGGCGCATCGGGCTTGTAGAACATCTTCGAGAAGTCGAGCCCGCGCGCCTTCCAATGCTGGATCACGTCGCGCTTTTCCAGGAGATCGGCGTCGCCGATGATCTGGTCGATATGGGTGAAGCCCATTTCGGCAAGCAGCCCGCGCACCTCTTCAGCGACATAGAAGAAGAAGTTGATGACGTGCTCGGGCGTGCCCTTGAAGCGCTTGCGCAGCACCGGATCCTGCGTCGCCACGCCGACCGGGCAGGTGTTGAGATGGCACTTGCGCATCATGATGCAGCCGGCCGCGATCAGCGGCGCGGTCGAGAAGCCGAACTCGTCGGCGCCGAGCAGCGCGCCGATGATGACGTCGCGGCCCGTGCGCAATCCGCCATCGACCTGCAGCGCCACGCGCGACCTGAGACCGTTGAGCACCAGCGTCTGGTGCGTCTCGGCAAGGCCCATCTCCCACGGGCTGCCGGCATGCTTGAGCGATGTCAGCGGCGAGGCACCCGTGCCGCCATCGTAGCCCGAGATGGTGATGTGGTCGGCGCGCGCCTTGGCGACGCCGGCCGCGACCGTGCCGACGCCGACTTCCGACACCAACTTGACCGAAATGTCGGCCGCCGGGTTCACGTTCTTCAGATCGTAGATCAGCTGCGCCAGATCCTCGATCGAATAGATGTCGTGATGCGGCGGCGGCGAGATCAGGCCGACGCCGGGCGTCGAGTGACGGACCTTGGCGATGGTGGCGTCGACCTTGTGGCCGGGCAACTGGCCGCCCTCGCCGGGCTTGGCGCCTTGCGCCACCTTGATCTGCATGACGTCGGAGTTGACGAGATATTCGGCCGTCACGCCGAACCGCCCGGAAGCGATCTGCTTGATCGCCGAACGTTCGGGATTCTTGCCGCCGCCGGGCAGCGGCAGATAGCGGTCCGCCTCTTCGCCGCCCTCGCCGGTGTTCGACTTGCCGCCGATGGCGTTCATGGCGCGCGCCAGCGTCGTGTGTGCTTCCCTGGAGATCGAGCCGAACGACATCGCTCCGGTCGAGAAGCGCTTGACGATCTCGGCCGCGGGCATGACGTCGTCGAGCGCAACCTTCCTGCGGCCGGTGTCTTCCGCCAACTTGATCTTGAACAGGCCGCGAATAGTCTGCGCGCGCGCTGTCTCGCTGTCGATTTGCGCGGAATACTCCTTGAAGGTATCCCAGGAACCCTGGCGCACGGCATGCTGCAAGGTGGCGACGGCGTCGGGCGACCACATATGCGCCTCGCCGCGCATGCGGAACAGATATTCGCCGCCGACATCCAGGCTGTTGCGCAGCACCGGATCGTTGCCGAAACCATCCGTGTGGCGCCTGAACGTCTCCTCGGCGATCTCGTCCAGCCCGACGCCTTCGATCAGCGTGGCGGTGCCGGTGAAATACTTCTCCACGAAATCCGACTTCAGCCCGATGGCGTCGAAGATCTGCGCGCCGCAATAGGACTGGTAGGTCGAGATGCCCATCTTCGACATCACCTTGAGGATGCCCTTGCCGATCGACTTGATGTAGCGCGACACGACTTCGTAGGCGTCGACCTCTTCAGGCAGTTCGCCGCGCTTGTGCATGTCGAGCAGCGTGTCGAAGGCGAGATAGGGATTGATCGCTTCGGCGCCGTAACCGGCGAGGCAGCAGAAATGATGCACCTCGCGCGGCTCGCCGGATTCCACCACGAGCCCGACCGAGGTGCGCAGCCCCTTGCGGATCAGATGATGATGCACCGCGGCCGTGGCCAGAAGTGCTGGAATGGCGATGCGGTCCGGCCCGAGCTGGCGGTCGGACAGGATGATGATGTTGTAGCCGCCGGCGACCGCCGCTTCCGCCCGCTCGCAGAGGCGATCGATGGCGCCCTGCATGCCGGCCGCGCCCTCGATCGAGGCATAGGTGATGTCGATCGTCTTGGTGTCGAACCGATCCTCGGTGTGGCCGATGGAGCGGATCTTTTCGAGATCGCCATTGGTCAGGATCGGTTGGCGCACTTCCAGCCGCTTGCGGCGCGAACTGCCGACCAGGTCGAATATGTTGGGCCGCGGGCCGATGAAGGACACCAGGCTCATCACCAGTTCCTCGCGGATCGGGTCGATCGGCGGGTTGGTGACCTGGGCGAAGTTCTGCTTGAAATAGGTGTAGAGCAGCTTCGATCTGTCCGACATCGCCGAGATCGGCGTGTCGGTGCCCATCGAACCGACGGCTTCCTGGCCTGTGGTGGCCATCGGCGACATCAAGAGCTTGGTGTCTTCCTGGGTGTAGCCGAACGCCTGCTGGCGGTCGAGCAGGCTGACATCCTTGCGCAGCGCGCGCGGCTCGACCGGCTTCAGGTCCTCCAGGATGAGCTGCGTGTTGGCGAGCCAGGTCTTGTAGGGATGCCTGGTGGCGATCTCCGACTTGATCTCCTCGTCGGAAACGATGCGGCCCTTGGCAAGATCGATCAAAAGCATGCGGCCGGGCTGCAGCCGCCACTTCTGGACGATCCTTTCCTCCGGCACCGGCAGCGCGCCGGCCTCGGAGGCCATGATGACCCGGTCGTCGTCGGTGACGATGTAGCGTGCCGGGCGCAAGCCGTTGCGGTCGAGCGTGGCGCCGATCTGGCGTCCGTCGGTGAAGGCGACAGCGGCCGGCCCGTCCCACGGCTCCATCAGCGCCGCATGGTATTCGTAGAAAGCCTTGCGGTCGGCGTCCATGAGCTTGTTGCCCGCCCAGGCCTCCGGGATCAGCATCATCATGGCGTGGCTGAGGCTGTACCCGCCCTGGAACAGGAACTCGAGCGCATTGTCGAAACATGCGGTGTCGGACTGGCCCTCATAGGAGATCGGCCAGAGCTTGGAGATGTTGTTGCCGAACAGCTCGGAATCGACCGACGCCTGGCGCGCCGCCATCCAGTTGTTGTTGCCGCGCACGGTGTTGATCTCGCCATTGTGCGCGACCATGCGATAGGGATGCGCCAGCTTCCACGACGGGAAGGTGTTGGTGGAGAAGCGCTGGTGGACGAGGATCAGCGCCGTTTCGAAGCGCGGATCGTTGAGATCCTTGTAATAGGCTCCGACCTGATAGGCCAGGAACATGCCCTTATAGACGATGGTGCGCGCCGACAGCGACACGCAGTAGGCGCCGATGTCCTTGTTGTCGTTCTCGGCGTAGATGCGGCCCGATATGACCTTGCGCAGCAGATAGAGCCTGGCTTCGTACTCCTCGTCGTCGGGGATGTCAGCCGTGCGGCCGATGAAGACCTGCCGGTGGAACGGCTCGGATGCCACGATATCCGGCGCCTTGGAGAGCGACGAATTGTCGACCGGCACGTCACGGAAGCCGAGCAGCGGCAGCCCCTCGGACTGCGCCGATTCGGCAATGATGTCCTCGACATGGGCGCGCAGCGCAGCATCCTGCGGCATGAACCAATGGCCGACGCCATACTGCCCCGCCGGCGGCAGCTCGACGCCCTGCGCGGCCATCTCCTCGCGGAAGAAGCCGTCGGGTATCTGCACCAGCACGCCCGCGCCGTCGCCCATCAGCGGATCGGCGCCGACGGCGCCGCGATGCGTCAGGTTTTCGAGCATGGAAAGCCCGTCCTCGACGATCGTGTGCGACTTCGCGCCCTTCATGTTGACGATGAAGCCGACACCGCAGGCATCGTGCTCGTTGCGCGGATCGTAAAGGCCTTGGGCGGTCAAACCGGTGCGGCGGTTATTGGCCAGGGTTTTGACGGCTGCCGCTTTCGTCTGCGCGGCCTTGCCGTTCGTCGCAGCGTGCGTCAATTCCGTCATCGTCCTGTCCTCCATTCCGCTTCCTTGCGGGCGCTGATTTGCCTCGGGAAGCGCATTGCTTCCCCTTCATCCTTACGGCACGTCTTGCGAAATCCTTGCCGAACCATGCGGCTCACCGCGCGGTTCGCATCCGGTATCGTACAGGCCAGAGCACGGCCGTCCACCTGTCGCTCGCGGCAAAAGCCGGAGAGGCTTAGAATACGCCAATCCAGCCTGTTTTGCGCGACAAAATAAGACAGCACTACTGTCCTAAATTTTTATGGCAGAAAAGCCGGGCGCATACAAGACCGATTCACAAAAAACTTCGGCGTTCCGCGACACAAAGTTTCGTGAGATGTCCGCCAAACGCAAGCTTCGGTCCCTGCTGGTTTTCGGCAGCTCGCTGGCTTTACCCGTTTTCTGGCGTCTGGCCCTTGCGAGCCAGCCATGAAACCGGTCAAGGTTGCAGCGATTTTCCCAGCACAGGCAGATGCATGTTCTTCGCTTCCGACAATTGGGCAGGCGCCCACCCCAACATCGCCTCCGGCCTCTCGGCCCACGCCGGCGGCTTTTCCACCGCCTATGGCGATGGCGCGCTCGACCAGGCGGTCTCCCAGCGCTTCAGCGAAATCTTCGAACGCGAAGTTGCGGTGTTCTTCGTGGCCACCGGCACCGCCGCCAATTCGCTGGCGCTGACCGCCTACAACAAGCCCGGCGGCATTTCCTTCGCTCATCGCGAATCGCATGTCATCGAAGATGAGTGCGGCGCACCGGAATATTTCTCAGGCGGCTCGCGGCTGCATGCCGTCGACGGCGCGCTGGGCCGGATCGATCCGCACAATCTGGAAACGGCGATCGGCCGTTTCGCCGGCGAGGTGGTCCATTGGGGCCGGCCTATGGCGGTCTCGATTACCCAGTCGACGGAGGTCGGCACGGTCTACGGCCTGCATGACATCGCCGCGATCTCGGCCATCGCCCGGCAACATTCCGTGCCATTGCATATGGACGGCGCCCGCTTTGCCAATGCACTGGTCGCGCTCGACACCACGCCCGCCGAAATGACCTGGAAAAGTGGCGTCGATATCCTGTCTTTCGGCGGCACCAAGAACGGCTGCTGGTGCGCGGAGGCGATCGTGCTGTTCGATCTCGACCGGGCCCGGGAATTGGCCTTCCTGCGCAAGCGCGCTGCCCAGCTGTTTTCCAAATCGCGCTTTATCGCGGCACAGTTCGAGGCCTATTTCCGCGACGGCCTGTGGCTCGACACCGCCAGGCATGCCAATGCCATGGCTGCCCGCCTTGCCGCGGCGATCGAGGATTCCCAGACGGCGAAACTGGCCTGGCTGCCGCAAGCGAACGAGGTTTTCGCGGTGATGAAAAAAGCCGAAGCGGACAGGCTTCAGGCGGCGGGTGCTGTTTTCTTCGACTGGCACAAGCCACATGGCTTCGAAGGCCATATCGGCGAGGACGAATTGCTCTATCGCTTCGTCACCAGTTTTGCGACGACGTCGGAGGAAGTCGACCGCTTTGGCCAGTTGATCGCAGGATAATTGCTATTCCCGGCAAATTAAAAAGAAGCGGCGCCTTTCGGCGCCGCTTCCCGTCTCGGGAGGAGACTTAGAAATTACGCAGCGGTCTTGGCCTCGATCTGCTTGGCCTTGGCCGGAGCCGAAGTGATCGCGATCTTGCGCGGCTTCAGTTCCTCGGGGATGTTGCGCTTCAGGTCGACGAAGAGCAGGCCGTTCTTCAGCGTGGCGCCCACGACTTCGACGTGGTCGGCAAGCTGGAAGCGGCGCTCGAAAGCCCTGGAGGCAATGCCGCGATAGAGCAGTTCGGAACCCTCGCCGGTGCCCTCATCCTTGCGCTCGCCTTTCACGGTCAGCACATTGCGGTGGGCCTCGATCGAGATCTCCTCGTCCGAGAAGCCGGCGACAGCCATCGAGATGCGGTAGGCATCCTCACCGGTGCGCTCGATATTGTAGGGCGGATAGGTCTGCGCGCCATCAGGCTGCGCAAGCGAGTCGAGCATGGTGAAGAGACGGTCGAAGCCGACGGTCGAACGATAGAGCGGGGAAAAATCAACGTGACGCATAGTGTGTTCTCCTGTTGAGCAACAAGGTTTGCGTTTGGCCGGTGCGAAACCCGTGAGCGGCGTTCCGGTTTGACCAGCGACCCCGACATTGGCGGCCGCAATCCACATTTGGGGAGCGGGCAAAGCCATTTCAAGATTTTGGCTCCCGGCAAAAAATCGAGGATGAACGGCAGATGAACCGGCGCTTTTGCGCGCGTTCAGACAGCCGCCGCTAGACTGCTCTCGACATCAAGGACAAGCGGCGCCGGATTTGCATGGACCGGGCGCCGCGACGAGGCCGAACCGGGTGCAACGTCCCTTCCTCCCGGATCGACAGGGGCCGGAAGTCCGCGCATAGCGGCTTCCGGCCTTCCCTGCTGCCGATCCGATGCCTCCCGGAATTCCTTTGCTTTTCGCCCCTGGACGGCTATCAACCTTGGCGAGGCCGGCCACGAAAGGCAGGCATGCGAGACGCCGAGCACGAAGCGCCGAATGACGGATCTCCTTTTTCACGAAACTCCCCTTTTTCATGAAACTGAGGGCAACCCGCGACCGGAAAATGCCACTGGCGGCTTTTTCACCGCACGCGACGGCAAGAAGATACGCTATGGCCTGTTCGCCGCGGTCGCCCGCCCGATGAAGGGCACCGTGGTGCTGCTGTCCGGTCGCAACGAGTGCATCGAGAAATATTTCGAAACCATCCGCGATCTTGCGGCACGCGGGTTCGGCGTCGCCACGCTGGACTGGCGCGGCCAAGGCGGCTCCGACCGGCTGATCCGCGATCGCCAGCGCGGCTATATCAGGTCCTTTCGCGACTACACCGCCGACCTTGAACAATTCTTCGAGGAGATCGTGCTGCCGGACTGCCGCGGGCCGTACTACATCCTTGCCCATTCGGCCGGCGCCGTGATCACGCTGCTTGCTTCGCCGTCCATGGTCAACCGCGTGCGGCGCATGGTGCTGATCGCGCCGTTCTTCACCTTGCCCGACCTGCCGGTCTCGATCCGGACGGTCCGCCGTGTCTGTTCACTGTTTTGTGCCCTGGGCCTTGGCCGGCTCTACGCCGCCTGGGGGCCGCGGCCGAAGGTGACCGCTCCCTTCGACACCAACAAGGTGACGACGGATCCGGAACGCTACCGGCGCAACACCAGGATCTACGAGGATCACCCGCAACTGGCGCTTGGCGGCCCGACGATCCGCTGGCTGAGAGCGGCTGCCGAAGCCGCGGAAGTGGTAAGCGATCCCGAATTCATGGCCCGCATCCGGGTCCCCCTGCTGGTCATCGCCGCCGGTGCCGATCAGGTCGTCTCGACCAAGGCCGTGGAAGCCTATGCCAGGCGTCTGCGCCTCGGCTCGCTGCTCATGATCGACGGCGCGCGTCACGAGATCCTGCAGGAGGCCGACATCTACCGCGAGCAATTCCTCGCCGCCTTCGACGCCTTCATTCCTGGCAGCGACGACCCGACGGCCTGATGGCGTGTATTGCCGAGCCGGTTCCGGCGCCGGCTCGTGCCTGGCGGGCGAAACTCCATGATCCGATTGGTAGCCCCGCTATCCGCTGACAACGCCCGTTCCCGGCACCCCCGCGTCTTGCACGATCTATGTCGGACGATGATCGCGCCGACGCCTCGGCAGTTTTAACGGCTACGCATGCTTCTCAATTCGGCCGTTCGACCGGAGGCAGCTCGACGCCCAGTTCCCGTTCAGGCGCCGGGCGCTAGTTACCGTCCGCAGAGGTCAGTCGACGGGATCGGGAGGAGCGGTCATGAACACATCGGACACGCTGCCACGCCAGGGCCATCGCCTGCTGCAGCTCGGCATCGCCCTCCTGCTGTTTTCCTCATTCGAAGGGTTCGCCATCCCATACCTCGCCGCACCGCGGCTCGGGCTGTCGGTTCACACGCTCAGCGCCTTGCAGGGCGTCCTGCTGCTGGCGCTGGGTCTCGTCTGGTCCAGGCTCAATCTCGACGTCGCGATGTCGCGGATTGCGTTCTGGCTCCTGATCTATTCAGCCCTGGCCATCTTGGCCGCCTATGTGATGGCCAGCCTCTGGGGGGCCGGCAACGAGACGATGCCGCTGGCGGCAGGAGCCGCCCATGGAAGCGCCTTTCAGGAATACGCGATCAAAAGCATCGCCTATTCGTCCGCGCCGACCGGCCTTATCGCTTTCGCGCTCATTCTATGGGGCCTGCGTCTCTCAGACGCCTAAGGCCTGCACCAATCGGACAAAGTGGTCCTTGAGCACCGGATGCTCAGCCGCGCAGGGCCGCCATCGCTGCCGCATGAAGCTCGGGCGTCGCCGCCGCCAATATGTCGCCGCCATTCTCGGCCGGCCCGCCGTCGAAGGTGGTGACCACGCCGCCCGCCTTCTCGATGATCGGGATCAGCGCCACGATGTCATAGGGCTTCAGTCCGGGATCGGCGACGATGTCGACGCTTCCCGCGGCAACCATGGCGAAGGCGTAGCAGTCGGTGCCATAGCGAGCGAGTTGCACCTGCCTCTCGAACTGGTCGTAGCGCAGCCGCGCCTCGCCCTTGAACAGCGCCGGCGTCGTGGTGAACAGCGTTGCCTCAGCAAGGCTCGTCGTCTTGCGTGTGACCAGTTTGCGCGGCCCGCCCGGGCCCTCATAATGGGAGCCGGAGGCGTTGGCGTAGAAGAGCTCGCCGGTGAAGGGCTGCGACATCAATCCGGCAACGGCATCGCCCTCCACCGTCAATCCGACCAGCGTCCCCCACACCGGCAGGCCGGAGATGAAGGCGCGCGTGCCGTCGATCGGATCGATTACCCAGACATGCCTGCTGGAAATATTCTCGCTTCCATGTTCCTCGCCGAGAATGCCATGGTCCGGATATTGCGCCGATATCAGCGCCCGGATGGCACGCTCGGCTTCGCGATCGGCTTCGGTGACCGGATCGAAGCTGCCCTTTTCCTTGTTGGCGACCGCACCCTGGCTGCGGAAGCGCGGCAAGGTTTCCGCCGCCGCCGCCTGCGCGATGCGGCGCATGAAATCGATGCTGATGTCCAACTGATTCTCCCGCATTGCAGCATGCCCGAGCCCACGTGTGCCGCCAGTTCCGCGCCAAGACAAGGGTGTTCGAGGATTTTTCGCCGCGCCGACTGTTGCCGGAATAACACGACAGCGCCACCGAAACGCAATTTCCACATCACTCTGAATTAAAAAGGCCGGTAGGTCGCTTGACATTTGTGCAGCGCACCATACCCTTGATCTCGGACAGGGTTTCCTGTCCATGCCCTCCTTGGGCGTTTCCTCCCTAGACTTCGACCGTATCGTGCGAACGATGCGGTCTTTTTTTCGCCGCCAATTCCAATCCCCCACCAATCCCGCTCCATATCGCCCGAGATTATGCGGCGGCTGGGGGATGGCGCCAAATAATGAAACAGGCTCTGTTCACTCCGCGGCCAGCGGCAGATCCATGAAATGGTGGTCGGGCATGGCCATCAGGTCGGCCGAAAATCGCGCCAGGTCGTCGGCCAGTGCGTCGAAGCCCGCCGCTTTCTCGAATGTCCGCTCGTTCATATAGAGCCCGCGATTGACCTCGATCTGCAGCGCATGGAGATGGCGCGCCGGGCGACCGTAGTGTTCGGTGATGAAGCCGCCGGCATAGGGCTTGTTGTGGGCGACGGTATAGCCCATGGCGTTGAGCAGGCCGATTGCGGTCTCGGTCAATGCCGCAGTGGCTGAGATGCCGAAGCGGTCTCCGATGATGAAATCGGGCCGCAGGCCGCTGTCGCCGACGCGGATGCTCGCCGGCATCGAGTGACAGTCGATCAGCACCGCAAAGCCGAAACGCGCGTGGGTTCGCGTCAACAGCCGTTTCAGCGTCTCATGATAGGGTTTGTAGACGGCCTCTATGCGGGCAACCGCTTCGGCCAGCGGCAGGCGGCCGGAATAGATGTCGAGGCCTTCACCGACCAGCTTCGGAACGGTGCCGAGCCCGCCGGCCACGCGCGCGGAACGGATGTTGCAGAAGGACGGCACCGGCTCGGCGAACATGCGCGGATCGAGTTCCCACGGCTCGCGGTTGACGTCGAGATAGGCACGCGGGAAATTTGCCGCGAGCATCGGCGCGCCAAGCGTCACCGCGCCGCCGAACAGCTCGTCGACATAGCAGTCCTCGGACCGGCGAATGGCGTTGCGGTCGAGCCTCGCCATGGCGAGGAAGCGCTCCGGATAGTGGCGCCCGCTGTGGGGTGAGTTGAAGAGGAAGGGGACGCGCTGCTCGGCGCCCGACCGGATTTCGAAGGGGGGAACGACCGAAAAATCCTCGGCTGCCGTCTTCAATTTGAACGAACCCGAAAACGCCAATGCATCATAGGATGAAAGTGCCACCTTGAGGGCCGCATGTCCAGCATTTCGGCGCCGGCACCGCCTTTACCAATGCGGATTATGCCGCGCCTCGTTCACTTGATGTTTACCCTCGCCTCCTCATATACAGGATGGTTAACGGCCCTGCCTTTCGGCAGAATCCGGGCGGGTGATTCGGACGGGATATCATGGCACGCATTCTTCTGGCGGAAGACGACGACGATATGCGTCGCTTCCTCGTCAAGGCGCTGGAGCGCGCCGGTTACCAGGTCAGCGATTTCGACAACGGCGCCAGTGCCTATGAGCGGCTGCGCGAGGAACCGTTCTCGCTGCTTTTGACCGATATCGTCATGCCTGAGATGGACGGCATCGAGCTGGCCCGCCGCGCCACCGAGATCGATCCCGACCTCAAGGTCATGTTCATCACGGGTTTCGCCGCCGTTGCGCTGAACCCGGATTCCAAGGCGCCGAAAGACGCCAAGGTGCTGTCGAAGCCGTTCCATCTGCGCGACCTCGTCAACGAGGTCGAGAAGATGCTGCAGGCGGCCTGAGCCGTTTTTGCCCAGGGCATCGGCGACTATCGGCCGGTGCGGCAAAACGGAGCCTTCTTTCCTTTTTCCTGCTATTGACGCGCCGGATCAAAAATGGTGTATGCGCGGCTTCGGATGGGCGTGTAGCTCAGCGGGAGAGCACTGCATTGACATTGCAGGGGTCACAGGTTCAATCCCTGTCACGCCCACCATCCTTTCAAAGACTTAGCTTCTTGTGCCGATTGCACGGAAACGGCACAAAACGCCCGCTGAGCTCCTGAATAGTGCCCTTCAGTATTCCGGTGCGGCCGATCCGTGACAGCCTGTGTGTTGCGCCCGATATGGCGGGGGTCAAGAAAAAGCCGAACGGGACAACCAGCGCCGTGAGAGTTAGGCGGCATGCTTCCCTCCGCCCTCCGTCGACTCAATAGCTCCGTCTCGGCTCGCGCCGGGGCGGGCTTTCTGCGTTTTGGACATCTACCTCCAATTGCCGACCGAATCGCTCTTTCGGGTGACTTTCTTAAAGGAGTGAACTGTTCGAATCTGGAGTCTCTCTAAGCGGGAGGAACGGATGGGCAGCGATTTCGAGGCCGCACGACGACACCTGAAGCGCGCGCGTCAGTGCCTTCATGGGGATGACCAGGCGAGCAGAGAAACGGTTGAGAGAATCGATGAGATGATCATAGCCCTGGCCGCGGAGGAGTGCTCTTCGTTTGGCTTTCTCTTCCCCTTCGGCCATCGAACGACGCGGAACTCTGAGGCCGCCTCGTCCAAGGCATAGCTCTGACTGCTGAAGGCAAACACTCGCGGTCCGTCGAAGGCCCGCTGGCTCCAGCCGGCCGGTTCTTCGAACTTGCCGGAGGCGGTTTCGTCTCGCTGGGTAAGGCTGTTTGTCATATAAGCGGAACCTGATATTCGGTGGCTGATTTCGGTGGCGGCAGCGTTCCCACACGCTGCCGGCCGACGTTCCGAACGGTGGTCGGGCCCGCATCGCCGCGCCAGTGGTGCGCGCCCACAAAGCGACATCCAGAACCAAGCCGCTGGCTTCGGCCGGGGGCTTGTTCATGGGTGTTGTCTTTGACGCGGAACAAACGTGCTGATTGCGAAGTTTGAAAGCCGGAAGCTTCGGGACGGCAACTCCGAAATTCCGCAGCCCACCTCGCTCCACGGCAATGGCTTCGAGGCGGGCCCGCTTCTGTGCCAGCAAGGCGGCCCACCGGTCGCTTACACCGATCCATCCTGTCGATAAGCCATGGAAAGCAAACGACCGTCTACGACTGAGGTGGGGAGCTTTCCGCCTATGTCCGGGGAATTGAAAATATCCGGCCGGGGCGGCATGAAGGTCGCCACGCTAGGCGTGCCACCGTTGCGCTGTAACGTCTGGATCGAGCGCGATACGCGACCTTCTGTAGACTTGATGAAAAGGCCGGAGCCGACAACCGCTCCGGCCCTGTTCCGTCGTTAGTCATTGCAGCTGTCGTCGGCCTTTGCCGCCGCGGTCTTGTCGCCATGCTGCTGCGCCTCGATATCCTGCTGCGATGTTGCGAGATTCTTGTCACCGCCGCCTTCCGCCCCAGCCAACGGCATTGTGCTGCCATCCTTGGCGGCCGGTTTGCCGGCACTATCCTTGGCCTTCGGAGTTTCCAAGGGCGCGTGGGTGCCGTCTTTCGAAATACCGGCGGTCTGTTGGGTGTCGGCGCCCGTGTTGGCAGCCGACTTGTCCGGACATGCCGCGATTGCAGAGCCCGCAGAAAACGACACCGCAAGCGCGATTACCATAGCCATTTTCATCATGCTCGTCCTTCTGTTTGAGTGCCCTGCGGGTGAAACTAACGGCGCTTTTCTTTGTTCCGGGCCGGGCCGTGTATCGTCGTCGACGCACCACAACCGGCACGTCGATGCCACGGCGACGGCGCCAAACTCCACGGAACCGTTCGCGGACTCCCTTGTTATGCGGCCGAAGGGACACTCACCAGGAGATGAATGATGAAACGACTTCTTCTCGCTTCCACCATAATGATTCTTTCCGGCGGCCTTGCCCTGGCGCAATCGACCAATACGACGTCGAGCGGATCCTCCTCCACGACGACAACGATGCCGACGGATCAGAAGACGGACTCGACCACGACCAAGTCGACCAACTCCAACTCCGCGAAGGATTGCGCACCGGGCCAACAGACAGGCAGCGCCAAGGAGGCAGCTCCCGGTCAGCAGGATACCAGCGCCAAGTCCGCGGCCCCTGGCCAGATGAAAACGACGACGGAAGGTTGCTGACCGCATTGCCGCCGATGTCTCGACTCGGGCTCCCAGGTGCTTCGCGTCAGTTGAAACCACCTGCTGGGCTGATGAAACTTCGGCCCGTCGGCTTCGGCCGGCGGGCTTTTTGTTTGTCCGTGCATGATCCGGAATGCGGCCGTGGACGCGGTGACCCCCCTACGCAAACGTGACCCGGTTCTCCGAAAAGTGACTGACGGTTGTTCGCCTGGACGCGATAACGTTCCTCGACATCAGGAGGAACGCCGTGAAGCTCAATTCGCAGCAGAAGAAAACCGTCCTTGCCTCATTCCTGGGCTGGACGCTCGACGCTTTCGATTTCTTCCTTCTGACATTCCTGCTCACCGATATTGCGTCTGAATTCCAGAGCGACGTCCCGGCGGTGTCAAAGGCGCTCTTCCTGACGCTTGCGACGCGCTTCATTGGCGCGTTCTTCTTCGGCAGGTTGGCAGACAAATTCGGGCGCAAGCCCATCCTGATGCTCAACATCGTCAGCTATTCCGTGATCGGCGCTTTGGCCGCCTTCTCGCCCAATCTCGGCATATTCCTGGCGCTGCGCGCCCTGTTCGGCATCGCCATGGGCGGCGAATGGGGACTTGGCTCCTCGCTTGCCATGGAATCCATCCCGCCCAGCGCCCGCGGCATGGTCTCGGGCATCCTGCAATGCGGTTATCCGGCCGGCTACCTCCTGGCGGCGGTCGTCTATGGCCTGCTCTATCACCAGACGATCGGCGGCTACACGATCGGCTGGCGCGCCATGTTCCTGCTCAGTTTCATCCCGGCCCTGATCGTCCTTTTCATCCGCTCGCATGTGCCGGAATCTCCGGCCTTCGTCGAGGCGCGGAAGACTGCGAGGCCCGGCATGCTGGAGACGCTGCAAAAGCACTGGGGCGTCGCCCTCTATGCGGTCGTGCTGATGATGTTCTTCAACTTCTTCAGCCACGGCACGCAGGATCTCTACCCGACATTCCTGAAGAAGCAGCATGGCTTCGATCCGCACACGGTGAGCTGGATCACCATCGTCGCCAACATCGGAGCCATCGTCGGCGGCCTGGCGTTCGGCGCGCTGTCCGAGAAGATCGGCCGCGTCAACGCGATCACGCTCGCCTGCCTGATCGCCTTGCCGTCCATCCCGCTATGGGCTTACAGTTCGACGCCCTTCATGCTGGCCATCGGCGCCTTCGTCATGCAGGTCGCGGTCCAGGGCGCCTGGGGCGTCATTCCGGTGCACCTCAACGAGCTCTCGCCCGGCGCGGTGCGCGCGACCCTGCCCGGCTTCATCTACCAGGCCGGCAATCTCGCGGCCTCCTATGGCGGTCCCTATCAGGCAGGCATAGCTGAGGCTCCCGGAGGCAGCTACGGCTACGCGCTGGCGCTGTTCGCAGGCGTGGTCGCCGTCTGCATCATCATCGTCATCCGCTTCAGTCCGGAACGGCGCGGCCAGGTGATGACCGTGCTGGACCACGACGTCAGCCGAGTCTGAGCGCCACGACGCCGGCGACGATGCTGAGGGCGGCGGCGCCGCGCCAGCCCGTCATTTTCTCGCCGAGCGCGAACACCGAGATTACCATGGCAAACAGGATGGAGGTCTCGCGCAGCGACGCCACCGAGGCGATCGGCGCCTTGGTCATCGCCCACATGACGATCCAGTAGGCAGCGCCGCTCAGCACGCCGGTGAACAGCCCCGCTTTCCAGTCCCGCGCCAGCACCGGCAAGGCCCGCGGTCCACGGAAGATCAGGCACAGCACCAGCGCTCCAAGCGCATCGCACACGAACAGCCAGGCGGCATAGCTCTGCGCCGTGGCCGCCAGCCGCGCCCCGCTACCATCGGACAGCGTGTAGCTGGCGATGAAGATCGAGGTCCCCAGCGCGAAGCCGACCGCGCGCAGGTTCAGTCGTTCCAGATGCGCGCCGCCGCGAAACGACATCACCAGCGTGCCGGCCGACAGCAAAAGGATACCCAGAATGGCGAGCGGCGCCGGCACTTCGGCGACCACGAACATACCGCCAAGCGCCGCCAGCAAGGGCGCGGTGCCGCGCGCCAGAGGATAGGTCTGGGCGAAGTCGCCAGCCTGGTAAGCGCCGATCAGGAAGGTCCGGTAGCCCATGTGGAAGACGACGGAGGCAATGATATAGAGCCAGACCTCCGCCCTCGGCACCTCGACGAAGGGAAGTGCGAAAAGCGCGGCAAATCCCATGCCAAGCGTCATCAGGGTGATCGACAGGAAGCGGTCGAGATGGACCTTGACCAGCGCATTCCAGATCGCGTGCATGGCGGCTGCGGCAAGCACCGCGAAGAAGACGAAAAGCGTCATTTGGGGCTCATCCGCCTCCGGGGCCGGCGGGCGTTTCGAGATCGATGTCGACCCTGACCGGAAAATGATCGGAAGCCACTTCGCCAATGTCCGAGCTGACCGAGCGCACCCGCCCGGCAAACAGGCCGCCGACGAAGCAATGATCGAGCCGGCGCTTTGCCAGCCTGCCGTCGATGATCTTCTCGTGCGTGTGAAAGTCATCCGCCGGTTCAATCGCTACGGCAGCGGCATCGACGAACCCATCCAGATAGGCGGCACCGCGATGATAGGGCGTGCTGCCGACGATGCGGCGGTATTCGGCGCTGCCCGGCTCCATGTTGAAATCGCCCATCCAGATCGCCGCCAGCGGGTTCTCCGGCTCGGGCTCGCCATTGCTCCAGTTGCGCGCCGGCTCGTCGTCGGCGCCGCTCCATGGCCCGCCATCGGAGGGCGCCCGGCGATGCTCGGCAAGCAGATAGTCGATCTGCTCCAGCCGTTCTTCAGCAGCGATATGGGCGAGATGCAATGAAAGCACCCGCACCGGACCCGCTGGCGTACGGATCATGCATTCGAGCGCCGCGTTGCGGGTGTTGAGCGGTCGCAGTGTGCGGCGCATCGGCAGCGCATGCAGCCGCGACCAGACGATCGGCAGCTTCGACAGCACCATGGTGCCGAACTGCCGGCGCCGGTTGATGATGCGGCCGTCACGCTGTTCGCTGGCATCCATGTCGAAGGCCGGGCCGTAGACCCAATGATAGCCCGGCAGCAGGCGCGAAAGCAGCTCCGGCTGGTCGTCGAAATTGCTGCGCCGCCAGTGCCGCTCGACCTCCTGCAAGGCGATGATATCGGCGCCGGCAACAATGCGCGCGGCGCGCGCCGGATCGTAGAGGCCGTCGCTGCCGAACCCGTATTGGATATTGTAGCTGACCAGCTTCATTGCTTATCCGGCTCAGTTTGGTGATGGCAGTAGCGTTTCGACGGCGACCTTGCAATGGACCGCCACGGCGGCCCGGCTGGGCCACGACGCAAAAGCCACTCGCCTCGCCTATGTCGTCAGCGGCTGGAACCGTCCCGCCGGGGAAGCCGCCAGTTCCGACCAGTCGATCTCTTCCTCCAGGCGGTGATAGGCCTCGTCCCCGATCGTCCCGTTGCGGCGAAGTTCTTCCAGCGCGTCGCGCTGGCGCTTGATGGCATAGAGCCGCAGCCGGTCGTACTCGGTTGCTGCCTGGGCATCGTCGGGGTTCTTGGCGATCTTGCGCTGGGCGGCATACTGCTCGCGCACCGCCGCCGCCGCGGTCGAGGTCTTGCCGCTCAATATGTCGAGGGCCGCTTGCATGATGGCGACACGCGCCTGCGCGACCTCGCGGTCTATGGTCTCGTCCGGTTCGAGACGAAGCAGGCGCAGCAACGGCTTCAGGCTCATGCCTTGCAGGACAAGCGTGCCCAGCACCACGCAAAAGGCGGTGAGCACGATGGGATCACGGCCGGGAAAGTCCGCCGGCAATGCGAAGGCAGCCGCGAGCGTCACCAGGCCGCGCATGCCGCACCAGCCGATCAGCACCCCGCCGCGAAACGACGGCACCTCTTGCCGCTGCTCCGCGTTGCCGAAGCGGGCAAGCCATCGGATCACGGCGCCGCAGCCCAGCACCCAGGCAAGGCGGGAAACGATGACGACGGCCAGGACAGTCCCTGCAAACAGGAACGCCTCGGACTGTCCCTGCTCGGCCAGGCGACCGACGATCAGCCGCGCCTGCAGGCCCATCAGCACGAAAGCCAGCACGTTGAGCACGAACACCGCCGTCTCCCAGACGGAATAGGAGCTGACGCGCTTTCTGGCCGACATGCGGCGCGGTGCGGTGCGCGCGATGGTCATGGCATAGACCACGATGGTGATGATGGCCGAAAGCCCCAGCCTGTCAGCCAGGATCCAGACGCCGAACGTCCCGGCGAACTGGACGACGGTGCCGCTCGCCGCATCCTCGATACGGCCAAGCATCGCCTGGGACAGCCGGCCGAGCAGATAGCCCGCGGCCAGGCTGCCGATGGTCGACAGCAGGACCATCGGAACGGCACTGCCCAAAAGAACTGGACCGGCGGCGGCAGTGATCGCGATGCGGTAGATCAAAAGCGCGGTGGCGTCATTGAGCAGGCTTTCGCCCTGAAGGATGGCCGTGATGTGGTGCGGCACCTTGAACTGCCCGAGCACGGCGCTCGCGGCAACCGCGTCCGGCGGCGCCACGATGGCGCCGAGGGCTATGGCGGCGGCGATCGGCAGGCCGGCCATTTTCCAGCCGACCAGTGCTACGACGGCGGTCGTGAAAACGACCGCGCCAAGCGCCAGCAGCACAAGCGGCAGTCTGTAGCGGTTAAGATCGCGCAGCGATGTGTCGTAGGCCGCGTCGAGCAGCACCGGCGCAATGAACAGCGCAAGCGCCAGTTCCGGATCGATCTCGATCGTCGGCGCGCCGGGCAGGAAGCCAAGGCCGGCGCCCGCAAGCGCCAGCAAGGCGGGGTAAGGAACCTGCAGGCGCCGCGACAGCGCCGTTAGCGCAACGGCGATCAGCAGGAGGACAAGGGTGAGCTCAAATAGCGCCATGGCTCATCGTAGCGGCGAAGCGGAGCTCTTGGCAGTGGCAAAGCGGCAGGATGCTGTTGATTGTCCAATAGGAGTGCATCGTCCGGCAACTGGACCGGTGACCGGATCGGCTGGGCGCTGCGGCCGCGTCAGTGCAGCACCAGCAGGTCGCCCGACGAGAAGGAAATCTCCGCCTTCTCGCCAACGGCCGGCGGTGGCGTCGTCGAACTGTTGAACGTGTCGAGTGAGACGGTGTTGCCGCCGATGCCGACCCGGACCCGGATCACCGAGCCGAGAAAGTGCACTTCGGAGATCTCACCGGACAGGCTTGAATCGCGACCGGGCTGGCGGCCGAGCGAAATGGCTTCCGGCCGCAGCGCCAATGACAGCGTATCGCCGGACTTCGAGCCGTTGAGCTTGCCCTTGAGCGAAACTTCCTCGGTGTTGACACGGACCTTGCCCAACGCGGCGTCGGTGACGGTGCCTTCCAGCACGTTCAGCGTGCCGACGAAATTGGCGACGAACTTGGTTGCCGGCCGGTTGTAGATCTCGAAGGGCGTGCCGACCTGCTCGGCCTTGCCGCCATACATCACCGCGATGCGGTCGGAGATCGACAGCGCCTCTTCCTGGTCATGGGTGACGAAGATGGTGGTGATGCCGAGCTTCTTCTGGATCGAGCGGATTTCCTCGCGCAGCGAGACGCGCACCTTGGCATCAAGCGCCGACAGCGGCTCGTCGAGCAGCAAGAGCTTCGGCTTCGGTGCGATCGCGCGGGCCAGCGCGATGCGCTGCTGCTGGCCGCCCGAGAGCTGATAAGGATAGCGGTCGGCCATCTGCGGCAGCTTGATGATGCCGAGCATTTCGGCGACACGGGCGTCGATATCCGCCCTGGACAGGCCGGCGACTTTCAGTCCGAAGCCGATGTTCTGCGCCACGGTCAGGTTCGGGAACAGCGCATAGGCCTGGAACACCATGCCGACATTGCGCTGGTTCGGCTTCAGCCTGGTGATGTCCTTGCTGCCGACGACGATCTTGCCGGCCGACGGCTCCTCGAAGCCGGCGACCATGCGCAGCACCGTCGTCTTGCCGCAGCCTGACGGGCCGAGGAAAGAGACGAACTCGCCCGGTTCCACGTCGAGATTGAAATCCTCGACAACGGTGGTGGCGCCGAAGGATTTTCGCACATGCTGGATGGAGAGGAATGGCTCGGCCATGGCTTTTTCTTTCGGGTCAGTTCGGACGATTAGCCGATTTCGGCGCGAAGCGCGACAGGATCTGGATCAGCGACATGCAGCCCCAGGTGATGACGAAGGCGATGATGGCAAGGGCCGCGGGCTCATAGGCGCGGTTGGCCCCGACATTCTGCAGGTACGGGCCGAAAGCCGGCCGGTTCAGCAGGCTCGCCATCGTGAACTCGCCGATGACGATGGCGAATGTCAGGAAGGCGCCGGACAACACCGCAATCAGCACATTTGGAAGGATGACGCGGGTGATGATCGTGCCCCAGCCGGCCCCGAGGATCTGGGCCGCTTCCGTCAACGTCCGCACATCGATGGTTCTGAGCCCCGTATCGACGGCACGATACATATAGGGCAGCGCCAGGGTCGCATAGCCGATGACCAGCAAGGCGTTGGTTCCCATATCGGATCCGAGGAACGGCAAGGGTGAATTCGAGCCATACATCCTGATATAGCCGAAAACGATGACGATGGCCGGGATGACCAACGGCAAAAGCGTGATGAACTCGACGACCGGCCTGAGCTGCGGCAGCCGCAATCGGATCCAATAGGCTGCCGGCACCACGATCAGCACACCCAGAATGATGGTGAAGATGGCGGCGACCACCGAATACAGGAAGGTCGCCTGGAAACGCGCGTCGCCGAGCACGATCCGGTAGGCGTCGAAGGAATAGGCGCCGCGCCGCATGCGCATCGAAAATTCCACCGTCGCGATCAACGGGATGAAGAAATAGGCCGCGCCGAGGATGAAGACCACCCAGGCCCAGAATTTGCCCGACTTCATTTCAGCCACCTCTCGGAACGGGTCCGGAACCAGATGTAGAAGACATTGGCCAGGCCGGTGATGACGATCATGCCGAAGGCGATCGCGTAGCCGAGATGGGCATTGTGCAGCACGTCGCCGCGGATTTGCGCGTAGAGCAGGATCGGCACGATGTTGAGCGACGAGCCGGTCAGCGCATAGGCGGTGGCGATCGCCCCGAAGGCGTTGGCGAAAAGCAGGATCACGGTGCCGAGAAAGCTCGGCCAGATCACCGGGATGACCACGATGCGCCAATATTGCGCGGTGGTCGCGCCAAGCGTGGCGGCTGCTTCACCCCATTCCTTCTTCAAACCGTCGATCGCCGGCGTGATGATAACCACCATCAGCGGAATCTGGAAATAGACATAGGTCAGCGTCAGGCCCCAGAAGGACAGGATGTTGAAGCCGTGGGCGTAGATGTTGAGGCCGAACACGGTGTTCAGGATCACCGTGGCAAGACCGAGCCGGCCGAGCGTGGCCAGGAAGGCGAAGGCCAGCGGCACGCCGGCGAAATTGGAGGCCACGCCGGAAAAGGTCAGGGTCGCCGAGCGTATCCAGTCCGGCAGCCCGCCGCGCACGATGGCGATGGCGATCGCCAGGCCCGCGAAAGCGCCGATCAGCGCCGAGGCCAGGCTTACCTTGATCGATATCCAGTAAGCGGCAACGATCGACGGCTGCGCCAGCGCCACGATGTTCTCGAGCGTGAACTCGCCGGCATCATTCTGGAACGCGCCCAGCATCAGATAGAGCGTGGGCAAAATCAGGAACATGATGGCGAAGATGAAGAACGGTGCGACGCCGAGCCATTGCGTCGGCAATCGCAACGCGCGTGCCTCCGCGGGCGGCGCGGTCTTGCCCGCGGCATCGTGATTGGAAAGCGAGAGATCGGTCATGCGCCGGCTACCCTCTTCGAGGGGAAAACCGGGCGGCGCGAGGCCGCCCGGTTGATTTCAACTGTTACTTGACGTTGGCACCGACAACGGAATCCCAGTTCTTGGTGACGGCTTCCTTGGCCTTGCCCTGCTCGTCCAGCGTCGGGAACACCGCCGAAGCATAGGCTTCCGCCGGCGGCAGCTTGGCCAGCACATCCGCCGGGATCTTGCCGTTCTTCGCGAGATCGTTGAAGCGGATCGGGTGGCAATAGCCCTTGAGCCAGCCGATCTGGCCTTCGTCGGAATAGAGATATTCCATCCAGAGCTTGGCTGCGTTCGGATGCGGCGCATAGGCGCTGATCGCCTGCACGTAGACGCCGGCGACGACGCCGGTCTTCGGCACGACGACGTCGACCGGCGGGTTGCCTTTCAGCGTGTCACGGCCGGCGAGCGCATTGTAATCCCAGTTGATCAGGATCGGAGTCTGGCCCTGGGCGAGTGTCGCCGGCTTGCCGATGACCGGTACGAAATTGCCGGCGGCATTGAGCTTCTTGAAGAAGTCGAGGCCGGCGGTGCCCGCGGCTTCGCCAGCGGCGGCTCCACTCGAAAGGCCAGCGGCATAGACCGCCTGGATGGCCTGGTTCGAAGCGCGCGGATCACCCGCGAGAGCCACCGAATTGGCGAATTCCGGCTTCAGCAGATCGGCCCAGTCCTTCGGCGATTCCTTGACCAGATCCTTGTTCACCATCATCGCCAGAACGCCGTAATAGTCGCCGTACCAGGCGCCGTCGGCATCCTTGGCGCTGTCGGGGATCGAGTCCCAGGTCGACACCTTGTAGGGCATCAGCAGGCCGTCGGCCTTGGCGGTCGGGCCGAAGGACAGGCCGACGTCGATGACGTCGGGCGCCTGCGGGCCCTTATTGTCCTTATTGGCCTTGATCGCCTCGACCTCGTCGCCCGAACCGGCGTCGGGGTTGAGCTCGTTGATGGTGATTTCCGGATATTTCGCCTTGAACCCGGCGATGACGTCGCCGTAACCGCACCAGTCATGCGGCAAAGCGATGGTGGTGAGCTGGCCTTCCGCCTTCGCGGCCTTGACGAGATCGTCCAGCGGAGCCGCGGACGAAATCACCGTCGACGCAAACAGCGCCGCGGCCGAAAGGGAAAGCACTTTCCCCGTGAATTTGAACATGTGTTCTCTCCGTTGAACTGACGCCGTTGGGCGCCTGCGATGCGGTATCGTTTTCGTGTGACAGCCAGATGAAAGCTTTATGAAACCCCACCGCTGGCAGCACGAAAGTTAACTCCTTTTAACCGACTGTAGCAATTAGCCATCACTTAATTTTCCGGCTAATTAGTTTTTGCCTTGCATCTCACCCTTTCCCCTTGGTTGCCCCTGATTTTCCAGATCAATTTTACCCTTAAAGCGGTATCACACCGTGCCGGCGATTGCATTTTCGAGCAGCGTCAGCGCTGCTTTCTTGGTCAGCTTGACCGGGTTGCCGCCGGCTGTCGGATCGACCACCGCCATATCGGCGATCAAGCCCTTGCGCTTCTTGTCCATGTCGAGCCCCTTGATCAGGCCCGGCAGCGCATGCGGCACCTTCAATTCCTTGCGAAGCCTGATGACAGCCCTGGCGAAGCCGTCGAAGCCGCCCCTTATGCCGCAATAGGCGGCGAGCCGCGCGATGCGGTCCTCGATCGCCTCGCGGTTGAAGGCGAGCACATAGGGCATGAACACCGCATTGGTCATGCCGTGATGGGTGTCGTAGAGCGCCCCGATGGGATGCGACAGCGAATGGATCGCCCCCAGCCCCTTCTGGAAGGCTGCTGCGCCCATCGCCGCGGCGCTCATCATGTTGGCGCGGGCGACCAGATCCCTTCCGTTGGCATAGGCCTTCGGCAGGTTCTCGAAGACAAGTCTGATGCCTTCCACGGCGATGCCGTCGGCCATCGGATGATAGCCCGGCGCGCAATAAGCCTCGAGGCAATGGGCCAGCGCGTCCATGCCGGTGCCGGCGGTGATGAACCCCGGCATGCCAACCGACAGCTCCGGATCGGCAATGACGATCGCCGGCAGCAGCTTCGGATGGAAGATGACCTTCTTGGTGTGGGTCGCCTCATTGGTGATGACGCCGGCGCGGCCGACTTCGGAGCCGGTGCCGGCCGTGGTCGGCACCGCGATGATCGGCGCGATCGCGTCCGAGTTGGCGCGCGTCCACCAGTCGCCGATGTCCTCGAAATCCCAGACCGGCCGCGTCTGTCCCGCCTGGAAGGCGATCAGTTTGCCGAGGTCGAGCGCCGAGCCGCCGCCGAAGGCAATGACGCCGTCATGCTTGCCCTTTTTGAACACCGCGATGCCGGCGGTGAGATTGGAATCGACCGGGTTCGGCTTCACTTCGGAGAAGACCCCATAGGGCACTTTTACGTCATCGAGGATTTTCAGCGTCGAAGCCACGACCGGCAGTTTCGCCAGCCCCGGATCGGTGACGAAGAGCGGCCGCTTGATGCCGGTGGCGGCGAGCACCTCGGGCAATTCCTTGATGCGCCCGGCGCCGAAGCGGACGGTGGTGGGGTAGTTCCATTTGGAGATCAGCTTGGACATGTTTGTCTTTCAAAAAATCAGATGGCTTCGCGCAGGTGGAAGGATTTCGGCCGGGTCAGGTTGTCGTAGCCGATGGCTGACAAGCCGGCCCCCTTGCCGGTGTCCTTGACGCCGGTCCAGACCAGCGCCGGGTCGAGGTAGTCGCAGCGGTTCATGAACACGGTACCGGTCTCGACGCGGTCGCCGATCGCCACCGCATGCTCGGTGTCGCGCGTCCAGATCGAGGCGGTCAGGCCGTAGGGGCTGTCGTTCATTAGCGCGATCGCTTCCTCGTCGTTGCGCACCTTCATGATGCCGACGATCGGGCCAAAACTTTCCTCGCGCATGACGCTCATCTGGTGGTCGACGCCGGTCAGCACCTCCGGCGCCAGATAGGGCGAGCCGGCCTTGTCTTGAGCCACCTTCATGTTGATATGCGCCTTGGCGCCCTTGCGCAGCGCCTCGGCCTTCTGCTCGCGGATCAGGTCGGCGAAACGCGCCTGCGCCATCGGCCCCATCGTCGTCGCCTGTTCGAGCGGGTTGCCGACGACATAGTTCTTCGTCTCGGCGATGAAGCCTTCGACGAACGCGTCATAGACCTTTTCGTGCACGTAGACGCGCTCGATGCCGCAGCAGCATTGGCCGGAATTATAGAACGCGCCGTCGACGAGATTGGCGACGGCATGGTCCATCTTGGCGTCGGGCAGCACATAGGCCGGATCCTTGCCGCCAAGTTCCAACCCGAGCGTCATGAAGGTGCCCGCCGCCGCTTTCTCGATGGCGCGGCCGCCGGCGACCGAGCCGGTGAAATTGACGTGGTCGATCTTGCCCGAGCCGAGCAATCTTTCTGTCTGGGCGTGGTTCAGCACGATGTTCTGGAACACGCCCTTGGGCAGGCCTGCTCTGTCGAAAGCCTGTTGGAAACGCTCGCCGACCAGCAGCGTCTGCGCGGCATGCTTGAGGATGACGGTGTTGCCGGCCATAAGCGCCGGCACGATCGTGTTGACCGCGGTGAGGTAAGGGTAGTTCCAGGGCGCTATCACCATGACCACGCCGAGCGGATCCTTCTTCACATAGCGGCGGAACCCCTCCTTCGGATTGGAAGCCGGGACCGATTTCAGCGCCGCTTCGGCGATCTCGACCATATAGCTGGTGCGTTCCTTGACGCCGCCGAACTCGCCGCCATAGCGCACCGGACGCCCCATCTGCCAGGCAATCTCCGGCACGATCTCGTCCGTCATGGCGACCAAAGCTTCGAGCATCGCCAGCATGTACTTGCCGCGCTCGGCGATCGAAGTCTGCGCCCACTTTTCCTGCGCTGCCTTGGCGCGCTCGATGGCGGCATTGACCGCCTGGTCCGTCGCCACAAGCCGCTCGGCGTAGATCGAGCCATCGATGGGGGATTTGAGTTTGACCGTTTCGGTCATCGTTTAGGTCCTCGCATTGTAACAATCGAAAATCGTTTGGCTTGACGCTGCCCCTCATCCGCCTGCCGGCACCTTCTCCCCGTATAGTGTCGGGGAGAAGGAAAAGCTCAGGCGCTGGCGCCCCCTCTCTCCAATGGAGAGAGGTAATGGTGAGGGCGGTGCTGACGTCGCCGGCTGTCTAGTATCGCTCGAACCCTCTGTGCAGTTCCCAATCCGTAATGCGGCGGTCGTATTCGAACTGCTCCCATTTTGCCGTGTGGACATAATGTTCGAGCACGTCCTCGCCGAAGGCCTGCTTCAGCATCTTCGATTTGGCCAGCGTGTCGGTGGCGTCGCGCAGCGTCTTCGGGATCTCCGGCAGGCGCGATGCCTGATAGGCGTCCCCGACGAAGGGCTTCTGCAGCTCCAGCTTCTCGTCGATGCCGGCAAGGCCGGCGGCGATCAGCGCCGCGAAGGCGAGATAGGGGTTCAAGTCGGCGCCGCCGATGCGGCATTCCATTCGGATGCCCTTGGTGCCTTCGCCGCACAAGCGGAAGCCGGCGGTGCGGTTGTCTTCGCTCCACATGATCTTGGTTGGCGCGAACGTGCCGGCCTGGAAGCGCTTGTAGGAATTGATGTAGGGCGCCAGGAACCAGGTGAACTCCTTGGCGTATTTGAGTTGGCCCGCCGCCCATTGCTGGCCGAGGCTCGATAGCGTCCAGTCGGCCTGTCTGTCGAAGAAAAGCGGCGTGTTGCCGTCGGCGCTCCACAACGAATTGTGGATGTGGCTGGAATTGCCGGCGAGCCCGTAATTGTACTTGGCCATGAAGGAAATCGCCTTGCCTTCGGATTCGGCGATCTCCTTAGCGCCGTTCTTCAGGATGACATGGCGGTCGGCCATCTCGAGCGCCTCGGCATAGCGTACATTGATCTCTTCCTGGCCCGGGCCCCACTCGCCCTTCGAATTCTCGATCGGGATGCCTGCCGCTTCCATTTCGTTGCGAAGCCGTCGCATGACGCCTTCTTCCTTGGTGGTGATGCCGATCTGATAGTCGCCGATGTATGGCGAGGCGGTGTCGAGGCCCTGCCAGTGCTTCTTGCGCGCCGAATCGTACGTCTCGCTGAAGAGGTAGAATTCGAGCTCGGAGGCAAAATAGCCGATATAGCCGCGCTCCGTCAGCCGCTTGACCTGCTTCTTCAGGATGGCGCGCGGGGAATGCGGCAGGTCGTCATGGGTGTGGTGGTCGAGCACGTCGCAGATCACGAGCGCTGTCTTTTCCAGCCATGGAATGCGCCGCAGCGTCGCGAGGTCGGGCTTCATGACGAAATCGCCATAGCCCTTCGACCAGCTGGCCGCCTTATAGCCGGGCACCGGCTCCATATCGATGTCGGCGGCCAGCAGATAGTTGCAGCCATGCGTCTCGTCATGCGCCGAATCGACGAAGTACTGAGCCAGGAACCGTTTTCCCGCCAGCCGTCCCTGCATATCGACGATGCAGGCCAGCACGGTGTCGATCTCCCCACCGGAAACCGCTTTCTTCAACTGATCGAACGAGAAATTTCCGGCCATTCCTTTGGCGCTCCAGTGCTTGTCATTTGAGGCTGTCGATTTCGAAGGTCGAAACCGTGGCCGGCAAGGTGCCGGCCACGGCTGTGAGATGCTGGCCTCAGTGGCCGGTTTCGCCGACGGCCTGCTCAGCCGCCTTGATCGCCGCCTGGCGCGCCGCGATGATGTCGCCGAGCGGCGGGCCCTGGAAGCGGTTTCGCTCGAAGGCAAACCAGACGATCGCGGTCAGAATGAAGAAGCCGACGGTGATGTAGAGCGCCCAGTCGTTCGGCGGCTGGATGCCGATGACGAAGATCAGGATCATCGACACGATCGACAGGACCGCAAACAGCATGAACACGCCGCGCCCCATGTTCCACGGTCCCATCTTGTCCCACTTGGGCGTACCCCAGGCCAGCATCCCGAGCACGATCGGCACGGTGAAGGACAGGAACAGGAAGATGACGGTGCAGGAGACCACGATGGTGTAGGCCGAGGTGCCGGCGACCGAAACCAGCGTCGAACCCCAGACGAACAGCACCGACAGGATCGATGCCGTCCAGATCGCCGCCACCGGCGTGCGGTAGGTCGGGCTGACCTTGGCCAGTGCCGACGAACCCGGCAGGCCGCCGTCACGCGAGAAGGCGAAGATCATGCGCGACGCCGATGTGACGGTAGCGAGGCCGCACAGCAGCTGAGCGACGAACACGACGAGGTAGACGAACTCCTTGAGGCCAGGGCTGACGCGTTGGTCGAAGGCCCAGAAGAACACGTTCCAGCCTTGCTTGGCGGCATCGTCCATATTCGGGATCATCAGCACGAAGGCGGCCAGGAACAGATAGCCGAATACGGCCGACCAGATCACCGACATGACCATGGCGCGCGGCACCGAACTGGCCGCCTTGATGGTCTCCTCGGACGTATGCGCCGAGGCGTCGTAACCGGTGATGGTGTAGATCGGCAGCAGGAGGCCGAGCGCGAACACCCAGGCGTTCGAAACCGACGGCCAGACGCCGCCTCCGGCATCGCCGGAGTAGTTATGGAAGGTGAACAGCCGGCTGAAATCCCAGGTTTCGGCGGAGAGCAGGCAGACCACCGCGATCAGGATCGAGCCGAAGAAGATGAGGTAGCCCGAGAAGTCGGTGAGCTTGGCCGTCAGCTTGATGCCGAGATGGTTGATCAGCGCCTGGGCGCCGGTGATGATGACCAGAAAGATCATCTGGTTGGTCAGCGTGCCTTCGATGCCGAGCGCCGGTCCGAAGGCGCCGATGAAGAAGGTCCAGGTGCCGACATTGATGGCGCCGAGCACGGTGATCAGGCCGAGCAGGTTGAGCCAGGCCGTGACCCAGCCGGTGCCGCGGTTGCCCAGGATCGAGCCCCAATGATAGAGCCCGCCGGCCGTCGGGTAGGCCGAGCTGATCTGCGACATGGCGACGGCGAAAGTCAACGAGACGAAGCAGCCGACCAGCCAGCCTATGCCGATGCCGATGCCGCCGGCACCCGACGTTGCCTGCGCCAGCGAATTGATGCCGCCCGACAGGATGCAGATGATGGAGAAGGAAACGGCGAAATTCGAAAAGCGGCTGAGGCGCCGCTCCAGTTCCTGGGCGTAGCCCATGCTGTGGAGGACCTTGACGTCCTCCGCCTTGTCAACTTCGGTATATCCAGGTGCTGCCATTTTTAGTCCCCTTGCGTTCTCAGCTGGCCGATTGAACTGACTTTCCCACTGCGTGTTCCCTGGCGCCCCTGGTCTCCTCGGGCTCCAGATCCGAAAAGATGCCTGTGAGCAGATCCGCCCATTTCCGCTGCCCGGTTTCGCCGGAGATTTCATCGTTGCGGATTTCGATCATCGCGCAGGGCAGCCCGCGCGGGCGCGCATGGCGTTCCAGCGTAAAATAGACGCGGTCGGCCGGCGAATAGGGTTCGTTGACGCCGACGGTGATGCCGGCAAGCCGCCGCAGCGCCGATATCAGCGGCGCCGCCAGCCGGCGGTCGTCATCGTGAATGATGCCGATATGCCAGGGCCGGTCGCGGCCTTTGTAGACGGGCGTGAAGGAATGCACCGATACCAGCCGCGTCTCCTGGCCGCGCGCCAGCCTGTCTTCGACAACATGCTCGATGGCGCTATGGAACGGCTGCCATGACAGGGCGACCCGCGCCGCGCGCTGCTTTTCCGACAGACTGGTGTTGCCCGGTATGGCTGTGGTTTCGCTGACCGGCGGTACCAGGTCCGGCGCGTCAAGCGGCCGATTGCAGTCGATGACGAGACGCGAAATGCAGGTTTCGACCAGCGTCGCATCGAGCGCCTGCGCCATGCGCAGCGCAACCGGCAGCGCGCCGGGATCCCAGGCGATGTGACGCGACAGGTCCTCGGCGGTGAGACCGAGCGTTCCGAATTCGGCAGGCAAGAAATTGGAGGCGTGGTCGCAGGTGAGCACGAAGGGGCTCGATCCGCCCGGGTTGGTCACCCTTACGGCACCAGACGATGCAAGGCTGGCGGGCCGTGCTTTCTCCATAGTCTGCGGTCCCCGGGGAGCGCTGTATCGTATGTTACGTATTTTGCCTCATTGCGTCCCTATGGATGATTTCATACAGTTTGTCCGGCTTTGTCAAATGCGATTTGGGGAAAACACCGTCGGCCGGGCCATGGGTGGGAAAAGATGATTTCCAGTATTGCCGAATTGATCGCCGACCGCATCGGCATGATGCCGGCCGGCGAGCGGCGCGCGGCCCAGACACTGATAGCGAGCTATCCGATGATCGGCCTGAAGACTGTCGCCGAATTCTCGTCCGCGGCCGGCGTGTCCTCGCCCACGATCCTGCGTTTCGTCGCCAGGCTCGGCTTCCAGAACTATCCGGAGTTCCAGTCGAGCCTGCAGGACGAACTGGCGGCGCAATTGCAGTCCCCTGCGACCCGCACGCTCAATCCGCCCTTGCCCGGCGGCACGGCGTCGCCGATGCTGGAGGCAACGCTCGACAATATGCGCGAGACGTTCCGGCATCTGTCCGACAAGCAGCTTGCCGACATCGCGTCCCGCCTCGCCGAGCGTCGCGGCAAGACATTCCTGATCGGCGGCCGCTTCACCGACCCGCTGGCGCGCTACATGGCCGCCCACCTCGCCATCATCCAGCCTGACGTCATTCACCTCGCCGGCCAGGAAAGCATGTGGCGCGACAGGCTGATCGACATGGGCAAGCGCGACGTGCTGGTCATTTTCGACATCAGGCGCTACCAGGACAGCCTCATCCGTTTCGCCGAGAAGGCCCATCAGCGTGGCGTGCAGATCGTGCTGTTCACCGACCAGTGGCTGTCACCGATCGCCCGCTTCGCCCGCCACGTCATCGCCGGGCGAACCGCCGTGCCTTCGGCGTGGGACTCCTCGGCGGCGCTCTTCGTCGTCGCCGAAACGCTGATCGGTGCCGTCACAAGGCAACTCGAGGCCGACGGCGCCCGGCGCATCCGCGAGATGGAAGGCCTGCGTTGATGCAGCCCCGGATAAGTCTGAAACGATTTCGGCCCGAAACTGGCGTCGGGGCCGCATAGCCAGCGTTGTAATCTCGACAGTCCGGCTCGAAGCGAACTAAAAAATCAAAACGACACGAATACCGCCAACGTTACGCATATTTAATGTGCGTGGACACTGAAGAATTGTCATAAAGGCACGATATCGGGGGCTTGCTTCTTGCCTTAGAATAGCCCCGCTGCGTCTGCTTATTTCGGGAAACCGGTGGACGGAAGGATTGTTTTGCCAACCGGAGTGCCGATGGCCGCCTGGAAACAGATACTTTTCGCCCTTGTGGTGCTGGTGGTGGCTGCTGCCGCCTGGCTGCGCTTTTTTCCGGGCGCGCCGGACGTGCTGGCGCGCTGGGGAATAGACTGGGCCTACGCGGCAACGCCTCCGGCTGAAAAAACCGGCGCCGGCACGAAATCCGCTGGCGGCGAGCGAGCCCGTCAGGTCAACGTCGTCGTCGTGCCCGCTATTTCCGCGACCATAAACGATCGGCTCCAGGCCATAGGCACCGGCCGCGCCAATGCGTCGGTGACGGTCAACCCCTACTCCTCCGGCCGTCTCGCCGAATTGCTGGTTTCGTCCGGCACCCATGTCGACAAGGGACAGGTCATCGCGACCCTTGATTCCGAGACCGAAGTGATCGCCCAGGACCGTGCCCGGCTCGCGCTTCAGGACGCACAGGCCAAGCTCGACCGGGTCAGGTCGCTACGCGCCTCCAATGCGGCGACACCGGTCGCCGTCGCCGATGCCGAAGTGGTGCTGGCCGGCGCCAAGCTGGCGCTACAGGATGCGGAACTCGCGCTGCACCGCCGGTCTGTTCTCGCCCCGATCTCCGGCACGGTCGGCATCCTGCCGATCTCCGCCGGTAATTATGTTACAAACCAGTCGGCGATCGCCACGCTCGACGACCGGTCCTCGATCCTTGTCGATTTTCTGGTGCCGGAGCGCTTCGCCGCCGCCGTCAAGATCGGCGCGCAATTGTCGGCGACGCCGATCGCCAACCCCGGCAACAGCTATACCGGCACGGTTTCAGCCATCGACAACCACATCGACGAGAACAGCCGTACGCTTCTGGTCAAGGCGACGATCGCCAATCCGGCCGATTCGCTGCGCGCCGGCATGTCGTTCGCCATCACCATGAAATTCCCCGGCGAGACCTACCCCGCCGTCAGCCCGCTCGCGATCCTGTGGGGCTCGGACGGCGCCTACGTCTGGGCGGTCGAGAACGGCAAGGCCAAGCGGGTGCCGGTGCGCATCATCCAGCGCAACACCGAAACCGTGTTGATCGACGCGGAGCTGGACAGTGGCGACATGGTGGTGACCGAAGGCACCCAGAGCGTCAGCGAGGGCGGCGAAGTCCGCATCGCCCGTGGAGAGCAGCGCGCCGCGAACGCGGCCGAAGGCTCATGACCGGAGCCGTCAACGCCGCCAGCGAGACCGGCTTTACCGCCCTGTTCATCCGCAGGCCGGTCATGGCCTTGGTGCTGAATGTCCTCATCGCGGTCGCCGGCCTCGCCGCCTTCTATGGCGTCGAGATCCGCGAACTGCCTGATGTCGACCGCGCCGTCGTCACCGTTTCCACGACTTTCGAAGGCGCGGCGGCCGAAACGGTCGATCGCGAACTGACCGACACAATCGAGGGAGCTGTTGCCCGCGTTTCCGGCGTCAAGTCGATCTCGTCGACCTCGTCCTTCGGCTCGAGCCGCGTCACCATCGAATTCAACGACGGCGTCGACCTCAATGTCGGGGCCTCGGATGTGCGCGATGCCGTCGGCCGCGTCGCCAACCAGATGCCGGAGACGGCCGATCCGCCGCGCATCGTCAAGGCCGACGCCAACTCCGACCCCGTGATGCGCCTGGCCGTCACCTCCGACACCATGTCGGTGCAGGACATGACCGTCGTAGTCCAGGACCAGATCGAGGACGAACTGGCCGCCGTTCCAGGCGTTGCCGACGTCCAGGTCTATGGCGACCGCGACAAGATCTTCCGCATCGACGTCGACCAGAACAAGCTCGCCAGCCTGGGCTTCACCGTCGCCGACCTCAGGACCGCCCTTGCCTCGGTCGCCTTCGATTCACCCGCCGGCTCGATCACCACGACCGATCAGGACCTGATCGTTCGCACCACGGCCGATGTGACGACGCCGGAAGAATTCGAGAACATCATCATTGGCGGCACGACGCGCATCCGCGATGTCGCCACCGTCACGCTTGGCCCCGACATCGGCCAGACCACGTTGCGCTCGGACGGCAAGACCGGCATCGGCATCGGCATCATCCGCCAGGCGGAATCGAACACGCTGGACATCTCCACCGGCGTCAAGGCCGCCGTCGAGAAATTGCAGGCAAACCTGCCGCAAGGCATGTCGATCAAGGTCACCAGCGACGACGCGGTGTTCGTCAACGGCGCCGTCCACGAGGTGGAGATCGCGCTCGCGCTTTCCGTCTCCATCGTTCTGGTCGTCATTTATGCCTTTCTTCTCGACTGGCGCGCCACGCTCATTCCGGGCCTGTCGATGCCCGTCGCCATGATCGGCACCATTGCGGCGATCTATCTCGCCGGTTTCTCGATCAACATCCTGACGCTGCTGGCCCTGGTGCTGGCGACGGGGCTTGTCGTCGATGACGCGATCGTCGTTTTGGAAAACATCGTGCGGCGGCGCAATCAAGGCATGGGGCCGCGTGCCGCCGCTGTGCTCGGCGCACAAGAGGTGTTCTTCGCCGTCATCGCCACCACGCTGACCCTGGTTGCCGTCTTCGTGCCGATCTCCTTCCTGCCGGGCCAGACCGGCGGCCTGTTCCGCGAATTCGGCTTCGTGCTCGCCATGTCGGTGCTGTTGTCCTGCGTGGTCGCGCTGACGCTTTGCCCCATGCTTGCCTCGCGCATGCTGTCCACTGCTGCCCTCCACCACGAGGGCGGCAACGGCGTCGGCGCACGCATCGGGGGCGCGCTGAACGCGGCCTACCGGCGCAGCCTGCATGTCTGCCTCGACGCGCCGTGGATTGTGGTGCTGGTGGCGCTGCTGTTCGCCGGCACCGCATTCGCGCTGTTCGGCACCATCCGCCAGGAATTGACGCCGACCGAGGATCGCGCGGTCGTGCTGCTTCGCATCAGCGCCCCGCAAGGCGTCAGCCTCGATTACACGACACAGCAGATGCAGAAGATCGAAAAACTGATCCAGCCGCTGCGTGATTCCGGCGAAATCGTCAGCACTTTCGAGAGTGCCGGCCAGAACGGCGCCTATAATTCAGGCTTCATGGTGATGACCCTGGCGCCCTGGGACGAGCGCAGCCGCAGCCAGCAGGAGATCATGGCCGAGATCAGCCAGCTCACCCGCCAGGTGCCCAGCGTGCGCATCTTCCCGGTGCAGCCCAACAGCCTCGGCATCCGTGGCGCCGGCAACGGCCTGCAGTTCGCGCTGGTCGGCAACGACCGCAAGGCGCTCGGCGACGCGGCCGTCAAGATCATCGCTGAGATGCAGAAGGATCCGCGTTTCCAGACACCCCGTCTTTCCATCGACCCGACCCAGCCGCAGCTCTCCGTCGCGATTGACCGCGAGCGTGCCTCCGATCTTGGCATCGACATTACCGGGCTGGCCAACACCATGCAGGCCATGCTCGACGGCAACGACGTCGTCGATGTCTACATCGCCGACCGCAGCTACGGGGTGAAGCTGGTTTCGACCACCAACCCGATCAACGATCCGACCGACCTGGAGAACGTCTTCCTGAAGACGGCTGACGGCCGTTTCGTGCCGATGTCGACCATCGCCACGCTGACCGAGCGTGCCGTGCCGCCCTCGCTGTCGCGCGAGCAGCAGCAGCCATCGGTGGCGATCACGTCCAACCTCGGCGGCGATTTCGCGCTCGGCTCGGCCCTTACGCGCGCCGAGGAGATCGCAACGCCGCTTCTGCCGCCGGGCAGCCGCATCGTGCCATTGGCCGAGGCGGCGACACTGGGTGAGACCAACAGCGCCATGGTCACCATCTTCGGTTTTGCCCTGGTCATCATCCTGCTGGTGCTTGCCGCGCAATTCGAGAGCTTCGTCAGCGCCGTCATCATCATGGCGACAGTGCCGCTCGGCCTCGCCTGCGCCATCTTCGCGCTTCTGCTCTCGGGCACCAGCCTCAACGCCTACAGCCAGATAGGCCTGGTGCTGCTGGTCGGCGTCATGGCCAAGAACGGCATCCTGATCGTCGAATTCGCAAACCAGCTGCGCGATCGCGGACTGGGCGTGCGCGAGGCGATCGAACAGGCCTCGACCATTCGCTTGCGCCCGGTGATGATGACAATGATCTGCACCGTGCTCGGCGGCGTGCCGCTGGTGCTGGCGGCGGGCGCCGGTGCCGAGGCCCGTATCGCGCTCGGCTGGGTGATCGTCGGCGGACTGGGGCTGGCCACCGTCTCGACGCTGTTCCTGACCCCCGTCGCCTATCTCTTGCTCGGCCGCTTCGTCACGCCGAAGACCCACGAGGAGGCGCGGCTGAAGCGCGAACTCGAGGAAGCCGCCTACACCGATGTGGAGCCGGCTGAATAGGGAAATTCCAGGAGTCCGTGTAGCGGGTCCGGAATTTTCGTGGGGAAATAGGCTGCTATTTCAGCAGACGGCCCTCGATCGACCAGCGCGCGGCGAGGAAATTCAGCACCGCCGCCACAACCACCCCGCCGATTTTTGCCGGCCAAACGCCGACGACACCGGCGAACAGCGCGATCGCGAGGCTGGAGACACCGAGCGAAATCAGCGCGCCGAGCGAGGCGAAGCGAAGAAAGGCATGATGCAGCCGGATGGCCGGATCGCGCTCGAACGACCAGAAGCCGTTGGCCGCGAAGGAGAAGGTGACGGCAATGAACCAGGACGCAACGTTGGCGGGCAGCGGCGGCACGTGCAGCTTGAGCAGCAGAAAGAAACCGGCAAGGTCGATGGCCGTGTTCACCAGGCCGACGATGGCGAAGCGGATAATCTTGTTGCCGGTCGAACGCCGGGACTGATCGGCACTCATGCCATGCCGTCCATGATGCCGACACGCGCGTGAGCCAGGCTTGCGCCGAAATGATCGGAGGCGAGAACCGCGAATTCGACTTCGCGCACATCTTGCATCGGGTCGCGTGAACGCAACGTCTCGTCGACATGCCCGGGATGGCACATGAACAGTCCCTCTTCCGGCAGGCTTTCAACGGCGGTTTGCAGACCGGGCGCGAACTTTTCCGGCTGCCGCCAGTCATAGATGCCGGCGAGCGGCGCCCTCACGGTGAAGCCGGCGCGCCGCATGGATCGGTTGAACCCAGTTGCCAGGGCGGCGATCGCCGCAATTTTCGATGCCGCCGCTCCGCTGCCGGCCAGCGCCGGCGCGCCGCGCAGCCACGGTCTGCCGGCATCTCCGGCGAAACACCCCCGCAGCCATTTGCGCACGACAGGCAGGAAATGCACATGCTGGTGGCCGTCGATGAAATCGGGCCGGCGCCCGAGCCCCTCGACGAAGCGGCCAAATTGGGCGTCGAGCTCAGCATGGACGTCGCAGGTCTCGATGCTGCCGCGCAGGATCGGCAATGCCAGCGAGCGGAGCGGCGGCAGCCGGCCTTCCGGCGCCAGGCTCGACGGCCCGGTCACGGCCGGCTGGTCCGTCAAGGTCAGATGCAGGCCGACGGCGACCCGGCCGCACAGCGGCTTGATGCGTTCCGCCTCCCCCGGCCATTCCGCGAAACCGGTCATGCAACCGGTGCCCGTAAGCCGCCCGCGATCGAGCAGGTCGAGGATCGCCGCCGAGACGCCGGGCGCCAGGCCGTAATCGTCGGCGATCAGGCGGATGCCACGCATCATGCCCCGGGAACGCCCGGCGCCGACCTGGCGGGAATATCGCTGCGCACGATATCGCGCACGATGTAAACCGGGCGGTCCTTGCTTTCGCTGAGCGTGACCCAGACATATTCACCGATCAGCCCGAGAAGTGTCAGGTTGAGGCCGCCGAGCAGCACCACGGCGACCAGCAGGCTCGGATAGCCTGGAACGGCAATGCCGTAGAACAGTACCTCGAAGAGCACTTTCGCGCCGTAGACCGCGCCGGCAAACGCCGCAAGCAGTCCGCTGAGGCTGATCAGGCGCAGCGGAATAACCGAAAAGGACGTAAACCCCTCTAGCGAAAAGGCGATCAGGTTGAGCCGGCTCCATTTCGACTTGCCGCTGGCGCGGTTTTCCGGCGAATAGGATATGGCCTTCTGGCGGAAGCCGGCCCAGGCGAACAGGCCCTTGTTGAAGCGCCTTTTGTCGCGCAGGCTGGTCAATGCGCGCGCCACGGTGCCGCGCATGACGCGAAAGTCGCCTGCATTCTCGGGAATATCGAACCGCTGGCTGCTGTTGATCAGGCTGTAGAACAGTTTCGCCAACTGGCTGCGCCGCCAGCTTGCCCCGCGCCGGTCGTTCTGCGCGTAGACGACATCGACGTCCGGATTCTCGGCCAGCTCGACGATCATCTTCAGGCTGGTCTCCAGGGAGTGCTGCAGATCCGCGTCCATGACAAGCACCATGTCGCCCCGCGAGTGGTCGAGGCCGGCGAGCACGGCGACCTCCTTGCCGAAATTGCGGCTGAGGCGCACGATTTCCCAGGATCCCGAAAGCGCCTGCGAAAACCGCCGGGCGCTATCGTCCCGGCTGCCGTCGTCGACCAGGATCTTGTGGACCTGCATGCCGAAGCGGCTCGACACCGCCGCCTCGAGCGCGTCGAGCAATGCCGCGAAAGCCGTTGCCGATTGCGCCTCGTTGAAGAACGGTGCGACGATATCGAGTGTCGGGCGCATCTCAGCCATGGGCGACAGGCTCCGCATTCACCAATTTTTGTCGCGCCTTGGCCCAGAACCACCATATCAGGAAGCAGGCGATGAAAGTGACCGTGATCGGCCGAAACCAGGGATAGAGAAAGTCATGCATGTGGCGCTCGACACCGGTCAAACCTGTCAGGAATAAAGTCATGGACAGCACGCAGGCCAGGACGCCACCTTTTTCTTCGCGCCACAACAGGGCAATGGCAAGGCCGGCGGGCACCGCGATCATTGCATAGGTGTTGGGCTCGACGCGCGGGTTGAAGACGCACATGTAGAAGGCCGCCGTCAGGAAGATGGCGAGTCCGGCCGCTCCTTGTTCGAGCTTGCGGTCGAACCAGAGCACGATCGAGAGCGTCAGCAGGCCGATCACGACGCGCACCGCCGTGGCAACCGAGTCCGGAACGGGCAGCCCCATCTCGATAAAGGGAGCGGTGAAATCGGTCGGAACAAAATGGCTGGTCTTGTCGACGGCCATCGACGTCAGCATGCGGGCGAAATCGCCATACTGCTCGTTCAGGTAGCCGGCGGGAGCGAAAGCGTAGGGTATGGCGAGCACGAACAGCACCGCCAGCACAAGGGCCGGTATCAGCCGCGGGCGCAACGCCCCCACCAACAGCAGCATGATGATCGCGGTCGGCTTGGCCGTGATGGCAAGCGAGGCCCAGAGAAAGGTCTCCGCACGCCGTCCTTCCAGTGCCGACAGGGTCAAGAGCCAGCAGGCGCCGGTCAGCAGGATTGTCGCCTGCCCGTTGCGGATGGCGCCCAGCGTCATCGGCAAAGCGAGGAAGAGGCCGAAGGAAAGCAGCCAGGTCTGCTCCTGTCCGCCCAGCTTGCGCACCTGCCGCGCCGCGGCAAGGGTGAGAACGGCGAAACCGAGGGCATGCCAGGCCAGCCCGCCAAGATGCGGCCCCAGGTTCAAGAACGGAATATAGAGCGCGGCGAAGGCGGGCGTGTAAAGGTATCCCATCTCGGACTCGAGGTCGTAGAGCGGCCGGCCGGCCAGAAACTCCACACTGCCATATCTGTAGGCGTGCAACACGGTGCGCGCGTCGGGCGACCACAGGACCAGGCCAAGCACGACCGCGAACGCCCCGATCCACAGGCTAAGCCCCAGACGGTCGAAAACCGGCTTGGAAATCCTCATCAAGCACCCCACACCAATCCGGAACAGGCCCGGTCCAGCACTGTCCCAGCGTTCATTGGCGGCGGCATATCACGGACAAAGCGGGGTGGCATAGGGGGATCGAACGGCGTGGCCGCCGATGACATTGAACGATCGCAGCCAACAAACCACCTACCTTCCGGCCCTCGAAGGTTATAGCAGCTGCTGGATGGACCGGAATGCAGCTCAACCGCGCCCCCCGCGTTACGGCCGAATGAACACCTTGCCATTGGGCCTGGCCAGTTCCGCCGGCACGCGCGCCATCGCCTCGGCCAGCGGCACCACAGCCGCCACGTCGGTCGTCCAGCGCCCGTCGGAAAAGCGCTTCTGCGCCTCGAGGATCGCAGGACCGCGGCGATCCTTATGCTGCCGCATCCATTCGCTCAGCCAGAAGCCCTCTATGTGCTTGTGCTGGAAAATCAGCTGGCCGGGTTCGCGGATGACCGTGGCCTCGGGGTCGAGCCGTCCATAGATGATCCAACGCGAGCGTTTCGGCATGGCGTTGAAGATGGCCGAGGCCAGTGGCCCGGTTACCGCATCGAGGAAGATGCGCGGCTGTTCGGCCTTTATCACCTCGCGCAGCGAGGCTTCGAAATCGGGCGACTTCTCGTTGAGTACATGGGCGGCGCCGATTTCCTTCAGCAGCGCGATCTGCTCGTCGCGGCGCACGGTGACGACAGGCCGGAATCCTTCCTCCCTGGCCAGCCCGATGATCAGCTTGCAGAGCTGGCTGGCGCCCGCGGTCATGACGAAGGCCCTTTCGCCCTCTCGGCTGACGATGTCGAACATCGCGATCGCGGTGAGCGGATTGACGATCATGGCAGCCCCATCCTCGTCGCGCAGGGTGTCGAGGAGCGGAATGCAGGCGGCGGCTTCGGCAACGGCATAATCGGCCCATGAGCCCCAATTGGAGAGCCCGGTGGCAAAGGCAACGCGCTTGCCGACGAGGCTCTTGGGGTAGGGCTCGTTGCCGCCAGCAACGACCGCGCCGACGCCTTCGAAGCCGGCCGGCCGGCCCTTGACCCGCGGCTGGCCGTACTGGCCCTTGATGAAGGCGACATCGGACGGATTGATCGACGCAAGGCTGACCTTGATCAGCACTTGCGTCGGCCCAGGCGCCGGCACTGCGATACTGCCTGGCTGGAGATAAGGCTCCATCGCCTCCAGCGCGCTGCCGCTCGGCGTCCTGCTATAGCCGTCGCCGACCAGCAGCAGCGCCTTCATCTCGGACGGGATGCTCATCGGCTGTCTCCTTGACCGGGCGGCCTCAGACCTTCTCCTGCGTGTATTTCTTCAGCTCCGCCCGCGCCACCTGGCGGCGATGCACGGCATCCGGCCCGTCGGCGAGGCGCAGGGTTCTCAGATGCGTCCACGAGCGCGCCAGCGGCGTGTCCTGGCTGATTCCTTGCGCGCCGAACATCTGTACCGCCTCATCGGTGACCTTCAGCGCCACGCGTGGCGCGACCACCTTGATCTGGCTGATCCAGGGTGCGGCGGCGCGCGCGTCGCCCTGGTCGATCATCCACGCCGCCTTGAGGCAGAGCAGGCGGGCCATCTCGATCTCCATCCGGCATTCGGCGATGATGTCGAAATTGGCGCCCAGCTTCGCCAGTGGCTGGCCGAACGCCTCGCGGCAGACCGAACGCTGGCACAGCAACTCCAGCGCCATCTCGGCCTGGCCGATGGCCCGCATGCAGTGATGGATGCGGCCGGGGCCGAGGCGGCCTTGCGCGATCTCGAAACCCCTGCCCTCGCCGAGGATCAGGTTCGACGCCGGCACCAGCACATTGTCGAAGCGAAGATGCATATGGCCATGCGGCGCGTCGTCGTCGCCATAGACCTGCATCGGACGGAGCTTGCTGACACCCCTGGTGTCCGCCGGCACAAGGATCATCGAATGCCGACTGTGCTTCGGCTCTCCATCGGAGGTCTTCACCATGACGATATAGATGGCGCAGCGTGGATCGCCGGCACCCGAGGCCCACCACTTCTCGCCGTTCAGCACATAGCTGTCGCCGCGCCGTTCGCAGCGCATCGAAATGTTAGTAGCGTCCGACGAGGCGACGTCCGGCTCGGTCATCAGATAGGCCGAGCGGATCTTTCCATCGAGAAGCGGCTCCAGCCAAGCCTTCTTGTGCTCCGCCGAGCCGTAGCGCTCCAGCACCTCCATGTTGCCGGTGTCGGGCGCCGAGCAGTTGAAGGTCTCGGCGCCGAGATGCGCCTTGCCCATCTCCTCGGCCAGATAGGCGTATTCGACGGTGGAAAGGCCATAGCCGCGTTCCGAGCCGGTCAGCCAGAAATTCCACAGGCCGCGCTCCCGTGCGGTCTTCTTCAGCCCTTCGAGGATCTCGGTCTGGCGCCGCGTGTATGTCCAGCGGTCGCCCGCCTTGCCGACTTCACCGAGGAATTCCTTGTCGAGCGGCATGATCTCGTCGCGCACCATGGCCGCGACGCGCGCGTGGATCGGCTTCAGCCGCTCCGTCATGCCGAGATTCATCTCCGTCATCGGTCGCTAACCCTTCATTCAGGCCGGGCATTTTGTCAGTGGCAAGGATGACCGTACTTCGGATAGCCTTGTCAACGCGAACGCTTTCCCCGATCCGCCGATGAAAGGCGCAGGAGTTCGATGAGCTATCTCGACGATCTTTTTTCGGTGGCCGGCAAGACCGCGCTGGTCACGGGCGCGGCGACCGGCATCGGCCGCATGGCGGCGACGGGCCTCGTCAAGGCCGGCGCAACGGTGATGATCGCCTCGCGCAAGGGCGAGGACTGCATCAAAGTCGCCGAGGACTTGAACGGGCTTGGCGCGCCGGGCCGGGCGGAAGGCTTTGCCGGAGACGTTTCCAGCGAGGCCGGCATTGCCGCCTTGGTCGGCGAGGTCAAGGCGCGAGCCGACCGGCTGCATATCCTTGTCAACAATGCCGGCGTGTCCTGGGGAGCGCCGTTGGAGAGCTTCCCCTATCATGCCTGGGCCAAGGTGTTCGGCGTCAACGTCACCGCCGTCTTCCACCTGACCCGCGAATTGCTGCCGCTGCTCGAAGCCGCGGCCAGCGACGAGGATCCGGCCCGGGTCATCAATCTGGGCTCGGTGATGGGCACGCAGCCGCTGGCCGACGACGCCTATTCCTACACCGCCTCCAAGGCGGCCGTTCATCATCTGACGCGCACCCTGGCGCTGGAATTCGCCGGCCGCCGCATCACCGTGAACGCCTTTGCCCCTGGCCCCTTCCAGAGCCGGATGACGGCATTTGCCACCGCCACGGAGGAACAGGCCAGGCATGTCGGCAGCCACGTTCCGATCGGCCGGATCGGCGCCCCGGATGACATTGCCGGCGCAACGCTCTATTTGTGCAGCCGTGCAGGCAGCTATGTCACCGGCGCCATCCTGCCCATTGACGGCGGACAGTCGGTGCAGCATGGGCTGACTCTGTTCAAGGAATGACATTTCCGGCCGGGGAAGCCGGGAATGAAACTGGAGGACATCCGCGTGGAACCGATCAGTCTCGATGTGCTTCTGGCCAGCGTCGGCAAGGAGGTGGGCGTGTCGCCATGGCGGGTGGTCACGCAGCGCATGATCGACCAGTTCGCCGACGCGACCGACGATCACCAGTTCATTCATTGCGATCCCGAGCGGGCCAAGCGCGAGACGCCGTTCGGCGGCACCATCGCGCATGGCTTCCTGTCGCTGTCGCTGCTGTCGGCAATGACCTTCGAGACCATGCCGCCGCTGGAAAACGGCAAGATGGGCGTCAACCACGGCTTCGATTCGCTGCGATTCCTGGCGCCGGTAAAGACCGGCGCGCGCATCCGCACCCGTTTCGTGCTGGCCGACGTCAAGGTCAGACCCTCGGGTTGGGTGCAGACCGCGCATGACGTGACCATCGAGATCGAGGGCTCGAAGAAACCGGCGTTGACCGCGCGCTGGCTGACGCTGACCCTGATCGAACGCCAGCCCGAGACCGCATGAGGGACCCGAACGCGCTCGACCAGGCAGCGCTTTCGCCCTATCTCGAGGCGCGGATCCCCGGTTTTGCCGGGCTTTCCTCGATCGAAAAATTCAAATCCGGCCAATCCAACCCGACCTATCTGTTGACGGCGGCCGGCGGCCGCTACGTGCTGCGCGCCAAGCCGCCGGGGCAGTTGCTGAAATCGGCACACCAGGTCGACCGTGAATTCAGGGTGATGAGCGCGCTTTCAGGCACCGCCGTGCCGGTGCCACGGATGCTGCATCTCTCGGCCGAGAACTCGCCGATCGGCCGCATGTTCTACGTCATGGATTTCATCGACGGCCGCATCTTTTGGGATCCGGCCCTGCCGGAAGCGCGCGACAATGACGAGCGCGCCGCGATCTACGATGCCATGAACGCCACACTCTCCGCCTTGCACGACGTCGATATCGAGGCCGTGGGTCTCGGCGATTTCGGCCGGCCCGGCAATTATTTCGCGCGCCAGCTGGCGCGCTGGACCAGCCAGTACCGCGCCTCGGAAACCGGTGCCATTGCCGATATGGACCGGCTGATCGACTGGCTGGAGACGCACATGCCCGCCGACGATGGCCGTGTCTCGCTGGTGCATGGCGACTACCGGCTGGACAATCTGATATTCGCGCCGGACCGGCCAAAGGTGCTGGCGGTGCTCGACTGGGAACTATCGACATCAGGTCACCCATTTGCCGATATCGCCTACCAGTGCATGCAATGGCGCCTGCCGCATAGCTCGGGCTTTCGCGGCTTGGGGGGTATCGACCGCGCCGCGCTCGGCCTGCCCTTGGAAGAAGACTATGTCGCCACCTATTGCCGGCGGCGCGGGCTCACCGGCATCGGCGACTGGACGTTCTTCCTCGCTTTCTCCTTCTTCCGGCTGGCCGCGATCTGCCAGGGCGTCTACAGGCGCGCGCTGGACGGCAACGCCTCCAATCCGGAAAAGGCCAGGACCTATGGCGAGGCGGTGAAGCTGCTGTCGCATCTCGCAGTGAAACTGATCGACCGAAACTGATCGACAAGGAGTGATCGATGGGCCGCTTCGACGGAAAAACGGTGTTGATCACGGGTGCCGCGGGCGGGCTTGGCCGCGGCGCCGCCAAAGGTTTTGCCGCCGAAGGCGCGCGGCTGGTTCTCTCCGACCTGGATGAAGTAACCTTGAGGAGCTTTGCCGAAACGCTCGATGCCGAGACGGCGATCCTGGCCGGCAACATCGCCGACGAGGCGCTGTCTCAGGCGCTGGTGGCGCTGGCGGTTGAAAGATTCGGCCGGCTGGATGTCGCGGTCAACAATGCCGGCATCGTGCAGAGTTTCGTGCGCTTGCCGCAGGTCGCCTCGGAGGAGGCGCGCCGCGTGATCGAAATCGACCTGCTCGGCGTCTTCTATGCCATGAAGCACCAGATCCCGCAGATGGAGCGGCAGTTCAAGGCGGACGGCAAGGGCGGCGCCATCGTCAACACCGCCTCCGCCGCCGGACTGGGTGGCGCGCCTAAGCTTTCGATCTATGCTGCCGCCAAGCACGGCGTGGTCGGGCTGACCCGGTCGGCGGCAATTGAATACGCCAGCAAGGGCCTGCGCATAAACGCGGTCTGTCCGGCGCACACGAGAACGGCGATGGTCGACAGTTTCGTGCGCGTCTCCGGCGCGCCGGAGGCCGACGCCCTGGCCGAACTGACGCGCGGCGTGCCGATGAGGAGGGTGGCCGAAGTGGATGAGATCACCACCGTCATCCTGTTCGCGGCCGATCCCGCCAACTCCTTCATGACCGGCCACGCGCTGGCAGTCGACGGCGGCGTCGGTGCGATCTGACGCCTTGCCGCTTGGGAACCTGCCGCGCTCTTGTCCGTTTCCGTACAGCGTATATAATTCAGTTGGCCCCCAACCAGCAGAGGCAGGCGACATTGCCGGTGAGTGCCCAGACACGCCGAGAGAAACAAAAGGCCGAACAGCGTTCCGAACTTGTCGAGGCCGCGCACAAGCTCGTGCAGGAGGAAGGCTATGAGGGGCTGACCATCCGCAAGCTGGCCAAGCGCGTCGGCTACGCGCCGATGTCGGTCTATTCCTATTTCGCCGACAAGCAGGACATATTGTTCGCGCTGGCCGAGGATGCGTTCGAGACGCTTGCCCGGCGCATCGAGGAGCATCCTTCCGACGATCCGATCGAGGCGCTGCAAGCGGTGATGACGGAATACGCCGCGTTCGGGCTTGGCAATCCCAATGAATACCGCACCGTCTTCATGACCGAAAAGACCAAGCTGCCGGCAGGCCGGAGCTACGAGGACATGGAAGAAAGCAACCCGGCGATGAAGGTGCTGATCAGCAGGGTCGAGGCCTGCGTCGCCGCGGGGAAGTTGCAGGGCGATCCGCGCGCCATCGCCACCATGCTGTGGGCGGTCGGCCACGGCACCATTTCGCTGCTGATCACCTTCCCCTTTTACCCCTTCGGTGATCCGCAGGCTTTCGTGAAACGGATGTGCGATTTCACTCTTGCCACGCTCAGCACGCAGAACGTGCCCCCGCTGACCGAGACACCGGTCAACTGCTGATCGATATCTCCTTGCGTTTCCACGCTTCATCGCCGCTCCGCGTTTAACGTGCCAAGCGGGGCGGATTTTCTTGGTTAACAAAAAATTTCCGTACGCGTACGATTCTGGCTTGAACTTCGCGATCGGTGGGCGTATTTGTACGGAATACCGTACATGTACGAAAATAAATCGCCCATCGAACCCGGAGACCGACAATGAAAAAGACCCTCCTCACCCTCGCCGCCGTGCTGGCACTTTCGGGCTCGGCCTTTGCGGCCAACACGACCCACCCGGTCAAGCACGTGCACGCCGCGACCTGCGTCGACACCAGGACCAATGTGAAGCTCGATTGCGCCTCGACCGGCTCGGTCGAGAAGAAGGCTTCCACGGAAAACACGGCTGAAGGCAAGGGCCCGCGGCTCGGCATCAGCATCAATCCCTGGATCGTGCCGAGCGCGTTCTGAGAGTGCGGGAATCGCGTCCGGCCGGCAAAAAGCCGGCCAGAACGTTCTCAGGCGATCGTGACCGGCAGCCTGGCCGACGAACTCTCGAAGGCCGCGTCGATCAGCCTCTGCATGTCGGCGGCGCGACGGAAGGATGGATCGCCGTTCCTTCCCGTATCGAGCGCTTCGGCAAAACGCAGCGCGTTACGCTTGACGTCCGGCGGCGCCAGAGTCCGCCAACGCGGCTGATCGATGTCCACGCCCAGGCAGGCCGACAGGTGCGAAACCTTGCCGTCGGTCTCGACCTTGATGGCGCCCCTGGTGCCATGCATGGCCAGCGACAGGTCGTTGGTGTGGCCAGTCATGTAGCGGCTGGCGACGATCGTGGCCAGCGCTCCGGATTTGAACCGCGCCGTCATCGCGACACTGTCGTTGGCATCAAGCACATAATCGCCGATCCGATCGCCTTCGGCCTTGGGAAACGTCACCAGATCGGCGTGCAGGGTGGCGATGTCCTGGTCGGCGCCATAGCTTGCGAAATCCAGAATGTGGATACCGACATCGCCGAGCACGCCCGTCGAGCCGTGCCGGTTGGACAGGCGCCAAAGCCATTTGTCCTCGACCCGCCAGTCGCCCCATGACTTGCTGACCAGCCAGCTCTGTTTGTAACTCGCCTCGACATGCCGCAATGCGCCGATCTCGCCGGCCTGCACCATGCGTCGCGCTTCGTGAATCGCCGGTGAGTTGCGGTAGGTCAGGTTGACCATGTTGACGACCCCGGCCGCCTCGGCCGCTTCCGTCATTGCGAGCGCATCGGCATGGTTCGGCGCGAGCGGCTTTTCGCAGAAGACGTGTTTTCCTCGGGCAAGTAGCGCCAGCGTCGTGGCCTTGTGCACGCCGTCCGGCGTCGCGTTGATGGCGGCGTCGAACGCGCCCCAGCCAATCGCCGCCTCCAGGCTCTCGAAAGAGTGGCTGATCTGGTTGGCGGCGGCGAACGTCGCCGCGCGACCCGGCACCTGGTCGACGCAGGCGACGATCGTGCAGCCAGGAATCCCGGCGAACTCCTCGACGTGATGTCCGGCAATGCCACCGGTGCCGAGCAGAAGGAGGCGGTGCGCCATCAACTCAGCCCTTAGCTCAAGCCCTTGTCGCCGTCGGCATGCAGGCGCAGGCCTTTCTGGACGATCTTCTCCTTGGCCTGGTCTGTCGGCACGTTCGGCGCGTTGGTGATACCGGACCATGCGGGTGCGGGATTGTGCGCCCAATGCACGGCGTTGCGCAGCACCTGCTGCACGCCTTCATTGTGGTAGATCGGGTAGGTCTCGTGGCCGGGCGAGAAATAGAAGATCCGTCCGGCGCCGCGCTGATAAGTCAGCCCCGACCGGAAGACTTCGCCGCCTTCGTACCAGGAGACGAACACCGTCTCCATCGGCTCCGGCACCGCGAAGGGCTCGCCATACATCTCCGTCTCGCCGATCTCCAGGCACTCGCCGATGCCCTGCGCGATCGGATGGCCGCGGTTGATGGCCCAGACGCGCTCGCGCTCGCCCGCCTCGCGCCATTTCAGCGAACAAGGCGTGCCCATCAGCCGCTTGAAGATCTTCGAGTAGTGTCCGGAATGGAGCACGATCAGACCCATGCCTTCCCAGACCCGTTTCTGCACGCGCTCGACGATCTCGTCCTTGACCTCGCCATGGGCGGCATGGCCCCACCAGAGCAGGACATCGGTGGCAGCCAGCCGGCCTTCGCTCAAGCCGTGCTCCGGTTCCTGCAAGGTGGCGGTGGTCGCTTCGATGCCCTTATCCTGGTTGAGCGCGGCTGCAATGGTCCCATGCATGCCCAGGGGATAGAGGCCGCGCACGGCGGCATTGGTCTGCTCGTGGACGTTCTCGCCCCAGACGACGGCTTTTACCGGCATTTTACGATCTCCCAAAGCGCTTTGAATATCTCACCTGGCGTTGTCTTGGGAAGATGACTCTCAACCGAAACTGGGGAAATCAGCGACGCTTGCGTCCGGGAACGGTCTTGGCTTTGCCGGGTCTTGCGGGGGCGCCAGGGATAGCCGTCCCGGTGATAGACACCGGATCGCTGGCCGGGAACGTGTCCTCGAGGCCTTCCTCGAGTTCCTCTTCGGCGTCGGCACCGTGATGCCGCTCATGCTCCAGGGAGCGCACGGCCGAGCTTTTGCCGGGCGACTTCGGCGTGGACTTCGATGGCATCGGCATTCTCCCTCGACCTGTTGCCGCGAACGGACGCAGGCGGCACACGTTGCCGGGTCAGGCCGCCGCGTCGCGTGCTCCCTCGGAGAGGAAAGTAAAGACATAATCCGAGAAGGAACGCCAGCACTCGACCCGGAAGGCGTCTTGCGCCGTGCGCAGCAGAACGATCTCGGCCTTGCCGAGAATGGTGCGCGAGGCGGCACCCACCGGGAAGGCTTCGGGCGAAAGATCCTGCGGGCAGCCCGAATTGATTGCCGCGGCCGCGGCCGGACCAGCGACCGATATCGCGACGTTGCGATGCGAGATGCCGACAGCGGAATGCAGGGCGGAAATCTTTGCACAATCGGCGAGCGGGTCGTTTCCGGCCTCGTCGATGATCATCCACTCATCCGGTCCAAGCCACAGCGCGGTGCGCCCGCCCTTCGACACGGACGTCTTCGGCTTTTTCGGCAAGGTCACGCCGAGCGCCTTCGACAAGGCGGCAAGCGAAGCCTCCGGCGCGCGCAGCGAGATACGCTCGGCAGGCGGCAGCACCTCGACCTTGGCGCCTGTCGCGGAGATGCTGCGCCCAGCGACCGCCGGACGGCGCTCGACCGCAGGTGATGCGGCCGGAGCCGCTTTCTTTGCCGCAGCCTTAGCCATTGAGGCGGCCTCCCGTCTCGTCGAAGAACACCATGCCGGAAACCTCCACTTCGATCGTCCCGCTCGGCATCGGCACGTAGAGCGTGTCGCCCATGCGTGCGCGGCCGCCGGCGACCAGCGCCAGAGCGATCGAGCGGCCGCAATTCTGCGACCAATAGCTCGATGTGACATGGCCGATCATCTTCATCGGGATCGCCTGCCTGGGATCCTCGACGATCTGCGCGCCTTCTTCCAGCACCACCTTGGGATCCTTGGTCTTGAGGCCGACCAGCTGCTTGCGGCCCTTGGCGACCAGGTCCGGCCGAGTCATGCCGCGGATGCCGACGAAATCGGTCTTCTTCTTGCCGACCGCCCAGTCGAGCCCGGCATCGTTGGGCGTCACTGTGCCGTCGGTATCCTGGCCGACGATGATGTAGCCCTTCTCGGCGCGCAGCACGTGCATCGCCTCGGTGCCGTAGGCTGTGGCGCCATGCTTCTGGCCCTCGGCCCACAGCGCTTCCCAGACGGCCTGGCCGTAGTCCGCCGGCACATTGACCTCGAAGCCGCGCTCGCCGGTGAACGACATGCGAAACAACCTTGTCGGCACGCCGCATATCTTGCCCTCGCGCACCGACATATGCGGCAGCGCCTCGTCCGACATGTCGATGCCTTCGACCAGCGGCGCGATGATGTCGCGCGATTTCGGCCCCTGCACGGCGATAACAGCCCATTGCTCGGTGATCGACGTCAGCCAGACATTGAGATGCGGGAACTCGGTCTGGAGATAGTCCTCCATATGGTTCATGACGCGCGGCGCGCCGCCCGTCGTCGTCGTCACATGGAAACGGTCTAGCGCCAGCCTGCCGACGACGCCATCATCATAGATGAAGCCGTCCTCGCGCAGCATGATGCCGTAGCGGCAGCGGCCGGGCTCCAGCTTTTCCCAGGGATTGGTGTAGAGCAGCTCCATGAACTTGGCCGCATCGGGGCCGACCACCTCGATCTTGCCCAGCGTCGAGGCGTCGAACAGGCCGGCCGTGTTTCGAACGGCGACGCACTCGCGGTCGACCGCTGCATGCATGTCCTCGCCTGCCTTGGGGAAGTACCAGGCGCGTTTCCACTGCCCGACATCCTCGAACACCGCGCCTTGCGCCTCGGCCCAGGGATGGATCGCCGTCTTGCGTGTCGGGTCGAACAGCGGGCCGCGCGCATGGCTGACGATGGCGCCGAAGGTCACCGGCGTATAGGGGGCGCGGAACGTGGTGAGGCCCACCTCGGGGATCGGCTTGCCAAGCGTCTCGGCGGCAATCGCCAGGCCGTGCATGTTCGAGGTCTTGCCCTGGTCGGTCGCCATGCCGTTGGTGGTGAAGCGCTTGACGTGCTCGATCGACCGCATGCCCTCATGTACCGCCTGGCGGATGTCCTTGGCGGTGACGTCGTTCTGGAAATCGACGAAGGCTTTCACCGTCGTATCCGGACCGGCGCCCGGGGCGGCGCCCAGCATGCCGCGCGACCAGCTTTCCGAGGCGTCGACTTTGGGCTTTGTACCCTTGGCGGCCTTCGCGCCGGCGTCCTTTGCCGCCTTGGCTCCTGCCGCATAGGCCTCGTCGAGGGTCGCCGACAGGCCGTCCGTGCCGTTGCAGGCGCCGACAGAGATGCAGTCCTGTGCATAGGTGCCGGGCACGAAGCGCTTGGTTTCGTCATTGAAGGCGACCTTGCCGCGCGACTGCGAGAACAGGTGCACCGACGGCGTCCAGCCGGCCGACATCAGGATCGCATCGGCCGCAATGGTGCGCTCGCCGCCGCCATTCTTCGGCTGCACGGTCATCGACGAGACGCGCAGTTTGCCGCCGGCCCGGATCACCGCGCGGCCGAAATTGATCTCGATGCCGAGCGTCCTTGCTTCGTCGATCACCGGCCCGGTCGGGTTGTCGCGCAGATCGACGATAGCCGCGATGTTGACGCCGGCCTTCTTCAGGTCGATCGCCGCCGCGTAAGCGGAATCATTGGCGGTGTAGACGCCGACATTTTTGCCCACCGCGACGCCATAGTGATTGAGGTAGGTGCGCGCGGCCGAGGCCAGCATGATGCCCGGCCGGTCGTTGTTGGCGAACACCATGTGGCGCTCGATGGCCCCCGAAGCCAGCACCACGCGCCTGGCGCGCACTTGCCACAGCCGCTCGCGCGGCAGGTCGTGGCCGGGATCTTGCAGATGGTCGCTGACCCGTTCGACCAGGCCGACGAAGTTCTGTGCGTAGTAGCCGAACGCAGTCGTGCGCGACTGCACGCGGACATTGTCCATGCCTTTCAGCCTGGCGATCGCCGCCTGCGCCCAGGCAAAGCCGCCCTGGCCGTCGATCTTCGCGCCGCTCTCGAAGCGCAGGCTGCCGCCGAATTCGGCCTGCTCATCGGCCAGAATGACGCGCACGCCGGTTTCAGCCGCTGCCAGCGCCGCCGCGATGCCGGCCGCGCCGCCGCCCAGCACCAGCACGTCGCAATGAGCGTAACGCGACGAATAATGGTCGGGATCCGGCCTGTCGGGAGACACGCCAAGCCCGGCGGCTTCGCGGATCTTGGGTTCGTAGAGGCTCTTCCAGGCCGCCTTCGGCCACATGAAGGTCTTGTAATAGAAGCCGGCCGAAAACAGCGGCGACGCCAGATCGTTGACCGCGCTGACGTCGAAGGACAGCGAGGGCCAGCGGTTCTGCGAGTTGGCCGCGAGCCCGTCATAGAGCTCCTGCACGGTCGCGCGCACATTCGGCGTCTTGCGCGCGTCGTCGCGCACGATCTGCACCAGCGCGTTGGGCTCCTCCGCGCCTGCCGACAGCACGCCCCGCGGCCGGTGATATTTGAACGAGCGGCCGACCAGGTGCACGCCATTGGCCAGCAGCGCCGAAGCCAGCGTATCGCCTTCGATGCCGGTATAGGACTGGCCGTCGAAGCTGAAGCGGGCGGTCTTGGCCTGGCTCAGGCGGCCGGCGCTCGGTATGCGGAACGCGCCGCTCATTTGGCAACCACTTCGCTGGAGTTTTTGGGCAGCTTGGAAGGCTTCGGCTCGCCGGCCTTGTAGGTCATGACGAACTTGTCGGTGACGGTGTCGCGCACGGCGTTGAAGAAGCGCGCACAGCCATGCATGTGCCGCCAGCGCTCGTAGATGATGCCTTTGGGGTTCGAGCGGATGAAGAAGAATTTTTCGAAATCGTGGTCGCTCTCGCCTGACATGTTCGACGAGCGCGCGATATGCGCCTCGCCGGCGTTCCGGAACTCGAGTTCCGGACGCTCTTCCTCGCAATAGGGGCAGCGGATGAGAAGCATTCTTGTTCGTTCCTACAGCTCAGTCATCGTCAGTGCGCCACCGCCGCCGCCGCTGCCTCGTCGATGAGGCGGCCGGTGCGGAAGCGCTCGATGGTGAAGGGCGCGTTGATCGGATGCGGATCATCCCTGGCGATGGTGTGGGCAAAGACATGGCCGGAGCCGGGCGTCGCCTTGAAGCCGCCCGTGCCCCAGCCGCAATTGACGTAGAGGCCGGGCACCGGCGTCTTGGCCAGGATCGGCGAGCGGTCGGGCGTCACGTCGACGATACCGCCCCAGGAACGCAGCATCTTCATGCGCGTGAAGATCGGGAACATCTCGCAAATGGCGTCGAGCGTATGCTGCAATATGTGCAGGCCGCCGGTTTGCGAATAGGAGACGTACTGGTCGGTGCCCGCGCCGATCACCAATTCGCCCTTGTCGGACTGCGAGATATAGGCATGCACCGTGTTCGACATCACCACGCAGGGAACGACAGGCTTGACCGGCTCCGACACCAGCGCCTGCAGCGGGTAGCTTTCCAGCGGCATGCGCACGCCGGCCATGTTCATGATGACCGAGGAGTGCCCGGCGGCGACGACGCCGACCTTCTTGGCGCCGATGAAGCCGCGCGTCGTTTCGACGCCGGTCACCGCGCCGTTGGCCGCACGCTTGACGCCGGTGACCTCGCAATTCTGAATGATGTGCACGCCCCGCGCCGAGGCGGCGCGCGCATAGCCCCAGGCGACCGCGTCATGGCGCGCCGTGCCGCCGCGCCGCTGCAAGGCAGCACCGACGACCGGGTAGCGCGCATCCCTGGAAATGTTGAGCGGCGGGCAGAATTCCTTCGCCTGCTCCGGCGTCAGCCATTCATTGTCGATGCCGTTCAGTCGGTTGGCGTGGACATGGCGCTTCAGCACCTGGATGTCGTGCACATTGTGCGCCAGCATCATGACGCCGCGCGCCGAATACATGACGTTGTAATTGAGCTCCTGGCTGAGCCCGTCCCACAATTTCAGCGCATGGTCGTAGATACCGGCGCTCTCGTCATAGAGATAGTTGGAGCGGATGATGGTGGTGTTGCGGCCGGTATTGCCGCCGCCCAGCCAGCCCTTCTCCAGCACCGCGACATTGGTGATGCCGTGCACGGTGGCGAGATAGTAGGCGGTGGCCAGGCCATGGCCGCCGGCGCCCACGATGACGACGTCGTATTCCTTCTTCGGCTCCGGCGAGGACCATTGCTCCTCCCAGCCCTTGTGGCCGCGCATGGCCTCACGCGCGATGGCGAATACAGAGTATTTCTTCACGTTCCAGCCTCGCGCCAAAGTCTCGCGGATTTGCGGCCGGGCTAGCAATTTCCCCGGCGCGCGAGGTGTATCACTAGCGAAACAGCGCTGCCACCCTTGCGCTGTTTGCGACGGCGCTTGCCGTTTTGCGCCGCAACCGGCCGCCGCGTGCGAAGCTAAGGAAAATCGGCAGCGTTCGCAGCTTTCGGGTGGCTGAGGCCATGCTCATTTGCGACGACGCATCCAACCGCCGGCAAGGCCGGCTTAGCGGAAGGATGACAGAAACATGCTCGCACTCGCCAACAAGATCGCCATCGTCACCGGCGCCAGTTCCGGCATCGGCCACGCCACTGCAAAGCTCTTTGCCGAGGAAGGAGCCAAGATCGTCGCCGCCGCGCGCCGTCAGGCCGAGCTCGATAGGCTTGTCGAGGGGATCGTGGAGACCGGCGGAACTGCGATCGCTCTTGCCGGCGACGTCAGGGACGAAGCCTATGCGAAGGCGCTGGTCGATCTCGCGACCGGCAGCTTCGGTGGTCTCGACATTGCATTCAACAATGCCGGCGCTGTCGGCATGATGGCGCCGCTGCCGGACCTGCCGCCGGCGTCGTGGCACGACACGATGGATACCAATCTGACCAGCGCCTATCTGGCCGCCAGGCATCAGATTCCGGCGATGCTGGAGCGCGGCGGCGGATCGCTGGTCTTCACCTCCAGCTTCGTCGGCTATACCGCCGGCATGCCAGGCATGGCCGCCTATGCCGCGGCCAAGGCCGGCCTCATCGGCCTGACGCAAGTGCTGGCCGCCGAGTACGGGCCGAAGGGGTTGCGCGTCAACGCACTGCTGCCGGGCGGCACCGACACGCCGGCCGCCACCTTCAAGACACCCGAGTCGCGCGCTTTCGTGGAAAGCCTGCATGCCTTGAAGCGTGTCGCGGAACCGGAAGAGATCGCCCGCTCGGCGCTTTATCTTGCCTCCGACGCATCGAGCTTCACCACCGGAACGGCGCTGTTCGCCGACGGCGGCGTGTCGATCAGCCGGACGTGAACGGTTTTGCCGACGCCATACGGATCGACGCGGCCGCGATGTCGCAATCCGGGCTTGCATTTGGGCTCGAATTGGCGATTCCGTTCTCCCCTTGGAAACGGGCCGGAACCATGCTGCTGATCAGAACCTATGTCGCCCAAAGCGCAATCGAGGGCGTCGGCGTGTTCGCCGCCGAGCCGATCAGGAAAGGCGCCTCGATCTGGCGGCTCGACCCGGATTTCGACCGGCTGATCCCGCTGGAAAAATACCAGGCGGCACCCTCGCATCTGAGGGAACTGCTCGACCGCTATGCCTATCCCAGCCCCGACCGGCCGGGCTTCATGGTCTATGAGGTCGACAATGGCCGCTTCATGAACCATTCGGCGACACCGAACACCGACTTTTCGCAGTATGGCGGGGCAACCGCGACCCGCGACATAGCGGCGGGCGAAGAGATAACCTGCGATTATGGCGAATTCTTCGAGGATTTTGAGCGGTTGCATCTGGCCACCGCGTAGTTGGCTGCCTATCTTGTGAGCGACCGCCGGGCGATTTGGCCGCCTCCCTTCATTTCGGCTGTGGACAGCGCGGCGTGATTCTGCTATCAGCCGCCACAATTCGTGGTGTAAATCGCCGCGGAGGCTAGTGGCTATGGCCGCTTGCCTGTTGATATCAAACCCGAAAGACAGGATTGCCCGTGCAGGTACTCGTCCGCGACAACAATGTTGATCAGGCGCTTCGCGCTCTCAAGAAGAAGATGCAGCGCGAAGGCATCTTCCGCGAAATGAAGATGCGCGGTCACTACGAGAAGCCTTCCGAGAAGCGAGCCCGTGAAAAGGCTGAAGCCGTACGCCGCGCCCGCAAGCTGGCCCGCAAGCGCGCCCAGCGCGAAGGCCTGCTGCCGATGACGCCGCGTCCAGTGGCTGCCGGCGGTGCAGCCGGTGCAGCGCGTCCGCCGCGCTGACCAGCGCCAATATTTCGTCCTTTTCGAAGGATACCAGAGGTGGCGCGATGCGGAATCGCCGCCACCTTTTTATTTTGATATGACCCGGCCCGGAGGGGGGATCCGGACCTGAATGACGCGGCAAGTGAGGACAGGGCAGACATGAACGCAATCAGCGTGGAGAGCAAAACCACATTTCGTGGCTTTGCCCTGGCGACAGCCCTGCTTTCCGGATTGATGCTTGCCGGCTGCCAGACCTCAGGCCCGACCGGCGAGTTCAACAACATCGACAAGGCGCAAGGGTCGAGCGAGAATATCTCCTCGCTGTCGGCGGTGATTCAGCGCAATCCGCAGGATCCTGAAGGCTACAATGTGCGCGGCTCGGCCTATGGCCGGGGCGGCCAGTATCAGGCGGCGCTCAAGGATTTCAACCAGGCCATCCAGCTTAACCCGAATTTTTACCAGGCCTATTCGAACCGTGCGCTCATCCAGCGCTTCCTCGGCAATCAGGAAGCAGCGCTGGCGGACTACAACCGCTCGATCCAGATCAACGGCAACTACGATGCCGCCTATATCGGCCGCGGCAATCTCTACCGCAAGGCCGGCCGCACCCAGGAAGCCTTCAACGACTTCCAGAAGGCGATCCAGCTCGACACGACCGATGCCCGCGCCTATCACAATCGCGGCCTGATCTATCAGAGCCAGGGCCAGCACAAATTCGCCATCGAGGATTTCTCGACCGCCATCTCGCTGGCCCCGGACGCCGCCGAGCCATACAACGGCCGCGGCCTTTCCTACCTCGCCACCAATGACGAGGACAATGCCTTCTCCGATTTCAACATGGCCATCAAGCTCGACGGCAAGAACGCCGAGGCCTGGTCCAACCAGGCGCTGATCTATGAGCGGCGTGGGGACAAGGCCAAGGCGGCCAAGTCTTACCGCGAAGCCGTTCGGCTCGATCCCACCTACCAGCCTGCCAAGGACGGCCTCGCCCGCGTCAGCTGACGCGATCAGGCAATGCCGGCCAAGCCTACGCGTCCGATGCGTGTCCAAAAGGACACGCATCGCTGCAGATCGCCATCAATCCGGCAACCGCGCGTTAACCCCCGCTGCAGGCCGTGATCGCCTGCCTTGTTCGCGCCAAGGTTTCAGCGGAACGGTCTGGCCAGCCAGCCGTTACTTTGATGCAATTTGCGAAAGGACCTCCCATGATCAAGAAACTCGTCTGCGCCGCTGCGCTCGCCACGACCATGTTCGCTGTTGCACCGGCAAGCGCCGGCAGGCTGCAACTCGGCACGCTCGACTGCACCATCGATGGCGGCACCGGCTATATCGTGACGTCCAACAAGGGCGTGTCCTGCGTCTTCCGCCCCTATCATCACGGTCCGGCCGAGATTTACACCGGCGTCATCTCCAAGCTCGGCGTCGATGTTGGCAAGACGCACCAGGGCCAGCTCGCCTGGGCCGTGTTTGCCGCGACCCGTGACCGCGACGCGGGCGACCTTGCCGGCAGCTATTACGGCGTCAATGCCGAGGCGAGCGTCGTGACCGGCGGCGGCGCCAATCTGCTGGTCGGCGGCTTCGACAGCGCCTTCATGTTGGAGCCGCTCAGCGTCCAGGCACAGACCGGCGTCAACCTGGCCGTTGCCGTGACCTCGCTTGAGCTGATCCACTCTCTCAAGTAACGGCACGTTGATCTTCTCGGCGCGGACGGCAAACGCGCGACGATCAAAATAGCGCGCGGTGGACTTGGTTCCGCCGCGCGCTTTGCATTTGCGAACTGCTGTGACCAGGCCAAGCTAGCAGAACGAAATTATTGCCGATGGAAGACTTGCTCGTTCTGTGCTACCAACCGGAAATGTTGCTGGCTCTGCGCGAAAATGCGCGCGAGCTCCGGCAGATGTAAAGACATCGTCGAATGCAATTTTGTTGCAGCTGCCGGAGGCCGTGATGGATTTCATCGAGCAGTTATTCGGATTTTCGCCCGATGGCGGGTCGGGGTCCTTCGAACTTCTTCTGATACTCGCACCATTCTTGATTGCCGCTGTCTGGTTTTTCATGCGTCGACAGCGACGTTGACGAAATGGCCGCGGACTGGCCATGAACCCGCTCCCCAAAATACTGGATTTCCTGAACGCGCTCGCCGACGCGTTCACCGAGTGGCCATCGAACCTGCGCCAGATCGCTGCCCGGATCTGCGCCCTCGCCAGATTGCTCTGCGAAAGAATGAAGCTCCCCGATCGGTTGGACCGAAGCGGGCCGCAACGTTGCGTCAAGATCAGCGACCCCGCCTACAAACGGCCGGATCCCCTGATCTACGCGCAGTATTATTTGATGGGCCAGGGCCTCGCCGTCACCTGGGACAACCCCGACATCGAGATCCGAAGCGGCGGCAATCCTGTCGCACCACATATGCTGGCGCCCGACACCGAATATGAAATCGTCGCCCGTATCTGGAACAACTCGACCGAGGCCCCGGTCGTCGATCTGCCGGTGAAATTCTCCTATCTGAGTTTCGGCATCGGCACGGTGTCGCATTGGATCGATGAGACCAGGACCGATCTCGGCGTCAAGGGCGGGGCCAACCATCCGGCTTTCGCGTCGGTCAAATGGCGAACTCCGGCAGCGCCCGGTCACTATTGCATCCAGGTCCTGCTCGACTGGCTCGACGATGCGAACCCGAACAACAACCTAGGCCAGGACAACACCACCGTCGGTGTCGTCCATTCGCCCGCAAGATTTGAATTTCGCCTGCGCAATGGCGAGCGGGAGAGGATGGGATTTCGTCTTGAGGCCGATGCCTATTCCCTTCCTGAATTGCCGGTCTGTGAGCCGCGCCCTCGCCCGAGGCCGCGTCGCCGGCCCTTGCGCACCTTCCCCGGCACCATCGCGGCAGTGCCTGCCGGCCACACCCGTCAATCGCATCCTTTGCCCGCCGGCTGGCTTGTCACGTTCGAGCCCGCACAAGCGGACCTTGCCCCGGGTGAGGAAATCCCCGTCACTGTCAATATTGAACCGCCAGCCGGTTTCACCGGCCGCAAGGCAATCAACGTTCATGCTTTCTCGGCCCGCGGCCTCGCCGGCGGCGTGACGCTCTATGTCGAGCGATAGGGGGTCGCCATGGCTTATCGGCACTACACCAGATGCGTATCGGTCGGAAATCACCACGGCAAACAATACGGGCAGATGATCATTGCCGCGGCCGTGGTCGCTTTGCCGCTCATCCTTGTGGGCGCCCTTCCCGGACCGGCCGCCATGCTGGTGGCGCTTGCGGCCATATTGGCCTATTGCCGCTGGTGGCTCTACGACCGGCTGATCTGTCTCGGTGGCGACGAATGCGCGGTGGGCTGGCTGCTCAAGGTCGATCCGCCGGAGGAGAAGTCGGGCCTGGACCGGTTCGACACCGACTACAGTCTCAATCTGGTGCCGGGCAATGTCGTCGAATTCACCAACCAGGCAACGGCCGAAAAGATAGCGCCGTTTGGACGCCTGATCGCCAACACGCCTGCGATCCAGGGCGCGGGCCTCGACTGGAAAGGTCAGGAAGCGCGCCAATGGGCCAATGACGACCCGACCGCGGTGCTGCATTGCGAGTTCGAAGGGGCCGGCGTCTACGACCTCATGATAGCCTGCCTTGCCGCAATTCCAGTCGCCACGGCCGCCGCGGTTGCTTGCGCCATTCCCTTCTTCGGCTGGATCGCCTGCGCGGTCCTGTCGCTCATCGCGGCGGTCATCGTCATCGTCGGCGGCATAGTCGGCCTGCTCGACACAGCCAATCCGACGGATCTCGACGAGAATCTCGGCGATCTTCACGTCAACGATCCGACGCGCCGCGGCGCGGACATCCTGTTCGTCAAGGGAACGTGGGTCTACGATTCGGCACATGACGGCTGGAACGAAATCCATCCCATCAAGCACTGTCAGAAGATCGGCACCTGGAACGGCAGCTGGAACGAATCTCCGGTTCCCGACGGCAGCCCCGCCCGCTGGTGTGAAGCCGTTGAGACGGCAGGATCGCCATTGACCGTCGCATCCCAGCAGGAGCCTCAGAACCAGTGGACGATACATCCCGCCATAGACGGTTGCCGGCCAAAGCCCGACGATCACCGACCGGACCCCGTGCACTGACCTTGCATCCGGTGACGACCTCATCTTCCCTTCGCTCGCGAAGCAGCGTCATCTGCTCCTCGAAGATGGCTGCTGCGAATGCACGAGGGGCCATGACACGCAAAATGATCCTTGCTGCCATCGTTGCCATCGCTAGCCCCGCCTTGGCCCAGGCACACGACCAGGGCATCGAGCTCGGCACGCTTGAATGCGCCATATCGGGCGGCACCGGCTTCATCTTCGGCTCGAGCAAGGATCTGAGCTGCACCTTCACCCCTGCCGACAAGACTTTCGTGCCGGAAGCCTATTCGGCGCCGTCAACAAATACGGCCTGGACATCGACACGACCAAGCAGGCGGTGATGCGATGGCTGGTGCTGACGCCGCTGAAGAACATCTACGCGCCGGGCGCATTGGCCGGCGACTATGTCGGCGCCAGCGCCGAGGGACGGCAACCGTGGGCGCCGGTGCCAATCTGCTGGTCGGCGGCTCCTCGCAGGCCTTCACCTTGCAGCCGCTCAGCCTGCAGACCCAGACCGGCATCAATTTCGCCATCGGTGTCAGCCAGTTCCAGCTGCGCAGCACGGAGAACTGATCGGCCGGCGATGCCGGTGGGCCAGGGACGCGGGCATCACGAACATGTCCAAAAAAATCGCTTGAGCTCAAGCTTGGTTGAGGTTCTACAAACCCATCCGACCGTGGTCCTGCCGGACCCCCGAGCTGGCTCCTGGCGCCACGCGTTTGCATCGGGATATGAAAATTCGAGGGACCGAAGTGACCGACATCAGCACAAACAGGGTTGACTGGCGCGCATTGTGGGCGAGCGGCGATCTCGCGCGCTTCTGCTTCATCAGCCTCGGCATCCTGCTGCACGCCACCAACGAGACGATGGTGGCGACGGTCATGCCTGCCATGATCGGCGAACTGGCGGGCGTGCAGCTCGTCGGCTGGTCGCTGGCGATCTACGAACTGGGCGCCATCGTCGCCGGTGCCGCGGCCGGACGGCTGGTCAGCTATGTGGCGCTGCGCACCAACATGGTGGTCGCGGCCCTGCTCTACGCGGCCGGCGCGCTGATCTGCGCCACCGCGCCCTCGATGCAATTGTTCCTGGCCGGGCGCCTGATCGAGGGCCTGGGCGGCGGCGCGCTGGTGTCGCTGGCTTTCGTGTCGGTGGAGCGGCTGTTTCCGCGTGCCATCTGGCCGCAGCTTTTCGGCATCATGTCGGCGATCTGGGGCGTCGCCGCCTTCAGCGGGCCGATGCTTGGCGCGATCATGACAGAGCTTCTGTCATGGCGCTGGGCCTTCGGCATCTTCGTGTTCGGCGGTGCGGCGATGGCGCTGGCGAGTTTCGTCGTGCTCGACACGCCGGAAGCGACGAGGCCTAGTGCCGGCGCGGGCAAGGCACCACCCTTCCCGTTCATAGCGCTTGGCTGCCTTGCCGTCGCCGTCGTGCTGATCGCCTCGGCGGGCGTTGACATCGCTCTGCTGCGCTCGTCGGTGCTGATGGTGCTCGGCCTGGTCGGCCTTGTGCTGTTCTTCCGTATCGATGCGCTGAGGCCGAGATCTCGGCTTTTCCCCTCGCGGCTGTTCTCATGGCGCACGCCGGTCGGCAGCGGCATGACCATGGTCGCCGCCTTCTCGGTGGCGACCTGTTCCTTTGCCATCTACGGCCCGCTGCTTCTGACCACGCTGCACCACGTCCCGCTCCTGACCACCGGCTACATCATCGCCGCCGAATCGATCGCCTGGTCGATCCTGTCGATCCTTGTCTCCAACGCGCCGCAGGAGCGTGAGAGATTGATCATCGTCATCGGGGCCCTGATGATCGCAGCCGGCCTCGCTGGTTTCGCCTACACCATCCCGCAAGGCTCGATTCCGCTGATCCTGGTATGCGCCCTTTTGCAGGGTGGCGGCTTCGGCGTTGCCTGGCCGTTTCTGACGCGCGTCATCGTGGCCTCCGCGCCGGGAGATGAGCAGACCATCGCCTCGGCCGCGGTGCCGACCATGCAGCGTATCGGCTATGCGGTGGGTGCCGCCCTTGCTGGCATCGTCGCCAATGCCAGCGGCTTTTCGCAAGGCCTGAACCAGGACGCGGCGGCTGATGTGGCAACCTGGCTGTTCCTCGCCTTCGTGCCGCTCGGCATGGTCGGCTGCCTGGCGGCGTTGCGGACGTCGACGGCCACGAGCCGGCTACCGGAGGCTGTCAGCTGATCGGCCAGGCAACGCTCATTCGACCTCTCGCAGGCGGTAGCCGACGCCGGTCTCGGTGGTGATGTAGCGCGGCTGGTCCGGCGTCTTCTCGATCTTCTGCCGCAACTGCCGGACATAGACCCGCAGATACTGCACGTCGGTCGAATCGTTCCACACCTGCTTCAGCAGGAACTGGTGCGTGAGAACCTTGCCCGCATACTGCACGAGAATGCGCAGAATGTCGTATTCCTTGGGCGACAGCTTCACCTCCTTGCCCTCGACCTTGACGATGCGCTTGACCAGGTCGACGGAAAGATCGCCGGTTTGGAACACCGGCCTCTCGCCCTGCTGCTGGAATCTGTGCCGCAGTGCCACGCGGATTCGCGCCACCAGCTCGTTCATTCCGAACGGCTTGGTGATGTAATCGTCGGCGCCGAGTTCGAGCGCGTCGACGATGCCGGATTCGTCGGTGCGGCTGGAGAGAATGACCACCGGCATGTCGAAGCCGTCGTCGCGCCATTTGCGCAGCAGTTCATGGCCGCTCATGCCGGGCAGGCCAAGGTCGAGCAGCACGAGATCCGGTTTGTCCTGCGCCATCAGCTCGATAGCCGCTTTGGCGTTCGGCGCCTCGCTGACGGCGTAGCCCTGACTGGCGAGGCCGACCCGGAGCAACTTGCGGATCGGCGGCTCGTCATCGACGACCAGTATCCTGACGTTCGAATTGGTCATCGAGGCTGATCCGCGCTGGAGCCGATACGATTGCCGGACAGTTCCGCCGGCACCGGCATCCTGATGGTGAAGGCAGCACCCGAACGGTCGGTCCGGTTGGCGGCCGAGATCGTGCCGCCCATTGCCTCGATGAAGCCGCGGCAGATCGATAGGCCGAGCCCGGTGCCGGCGCGCACCTGGTCGCCCTTGCGCACCCGGTAGAAAGTGTCGAACACGCGCTCAAGATCCTGCGGAGGGATGCCCAATCCCTCATCCATGATCTGAAGCACGACAGAGCCGATGTCGGTCCAGCCCTGCAGGCGGATCGTCGAACCGGGCGGCGAATATTTCGATGCATTGTCGAGCAGGTTGAACAGGACCTGCTCGAACAGCACCGGGTCGAGCTTCAGCATCGGCAGGTCGGGTGGAATGTCGACCTCGATCTTGTGCTCGCTGGTGATCTTGCGGGCGCGGTCGAGTGCGGTGCCGACGACGTCGCCGACATAGTGCAGCGCATAGTTAGGCTCCATCGCACCGGACTCGATCTTGGTCATGTCGAGCAGATTGGCGATGAAGCGGTTCAGCCGTTCCGCTTCGTCGACCACCGTCGACAATAGCTCCGTCCGGTCCTGCTCGGGCAGATCAGGTGCGAACTCCCTGAGAGTGCCGGCCGCACCCATGATGGCGGCGAGCGGCGTCTTTAGATCATGAGAGATGGAGGTAAGCAGCGCCGAGCGCAGCCTGTCGGCTTCGGCCGCGAGCTTGGCACGGTCAACATCGGCGACGAGCTGGATGCGCTCGATGGCGACCGCTGCCTGGTCGGCCAGCGCGTCGAGCAGCCGCTGCTGCTCGGGCGTCAGCAGCGGACCCTGCTTATCGTTGTCGAGGCCGACCACGCCGACCGCCGTGCGTCCGGTGCGCAGCGGCAGATAGAGCCGCTTCGCACCGGGCAGCGTATCGGCGCCGCGGCCGGCGGCGCGGTCGTGCTCCCAGGCCCAGCGGGCCGCGGCGATATCGGCCTCGGCCAGCGTGTCGTCGGGCGGATAGCCCGCCTTGACGGTGATGGCGCCGTTTTCGGGCAAAAGCAGCACGACCCGCAATTTCAGCATGGAGGCGATCTGGAAGGCCGTGACCCACAGGACGTCGTCGAGCGAGCTGGCGCCGGCAAGCTTCTTGGAGAACAGGTAGATATCCTCCGTTGCCCGTGCCCGTGAGCGGGCGGCGGCAGCCTGGCGCTGCACGCGCGCCGTCAGGTTGCTGGCGATGACGGCAACGACAAGGAAGACGGCAAACGCAACGATGCTCTCAGGATCCCTGATCGTCAGCGTGTAGCGCGGCTCGAGGAAGAAGTAGTTGAAGGCAAGGGCGCTCAGGAAACAGGCGTACAGGGCCGGCCACAGTCCGAATGTCACCGCCGATGTCAGCACCGCCAGCAAGAGCACGATCGCCAGATTGCGCACGTCGAGGAACTGATCGAGAACCGTGCCGACGGCCAGCGAGCCCGCGACATAGGCCGTGGCGAACAGATATGGCCATATCTGGAACGGCCGCTGCTCGGCGGCCGTCCTGACCTTTCTCGATGCTGCGTCGGTATCGCGCTCGGTTCCCGAAATGACATGGACGCTGATGTCGCCGGCATTGCGGATCAAATCATAGGTGAGCGAGCCCTCGATCAATTCCCGCCAGCGCGACCGGGTCGGCCTGCCGACCACGATATGGGTGAAATTGTTTGCCGTCGCATGGCGAACGATGTCCTGCGCGACGTTCTGGCCCGGAATGGTCGTCACCTCGGCGCCGAGCTGCTCGGCAAGGCGCAGATGGGTCGCCAGCCTGTCCTTCTCTTCCTCCGACATGGCGGCCGAACGAGGCGTGTCGACATGAAGCGCCGTCCATGGGGCGCGGAGCCGGTCGGCCAGCCTGCGCGCATAGCGCACGCGCGCCGCCCCGCCCGGACGCGCGTCCAGGCAAACGAGCACCCTTTCCCCCGCCGCCCATGGGCCCTGGATGGCATGGGACTGCATGTGGTTGAGCAGTTGTTCGTCGACACGCTGGGCGGTGCGGCGTAGCGCCAGCTCGCGCAGCGCCGTCAGATTGCCTGGCGAGAAATAGTTCTCGATGGCGCGCTGGGCGGTATTGGGAAAATAGACCTTGCCTTCCTCCAGCCGCTTGATCAGGTCGTCGGGCGTCAGATCGATGATTTCGACATCGTCGGCCTGGTCGATGATGGAATCGGGAACCGTTTCGCGCACCCTGACCCGCGTGATCTGGGCGACGACGTCGTTCAGGCTTTCGACATGCTGGATGTTGAGCGTCGTGTAGACGTCGATGCCGCGCGCCAGGATTTCCTGCACGTCGAGATAGCGCTTGGGGTGGCGGCTGCCGGGCGCGTTTGTGTGGGCGAGTTCGTCGACCAGGACCAGTGCCGGGCGGCGTGCCAGGATGGCATCTATGTCCATCTCGTCGAGAGTGCGCCCCTTGTATTCGACCGGCCGCCGGGGAATGATCTCGTAGCCCTCGACCAGGGCCAGCGTTTCCTTGCGTCCGTGTGTCTCGACAACGCCGATCACCACATCGATGCCGTCGGCCAGCCTGGCGCGTCCCGACATCAGCATTTCATAGGTTTTGCCGACGCCCGGTGCCGCGCCCAGGAAGATGCGCAGACGCCCGCGGCCCTCGCGCTCGGCATGCTCGAGCAGCGCGTCGGGGGAAGGTCTGTTTTCGACGTTGCTTCTGTCGTCCGGCATCGGGATCCAGTTTGAACGGCGCTGGGGACGGTGTCGATCCCCGGCGCTGTTCTTCATTGCTTGGCGGTGTCGTCCAATGCGAGGTTAAGGGCCAGCACATTGACCACCGGCTCGCCCAGGACACTGAGTTCCCGGTCCTCGACATGGCTGTCGACCAGCGCCTTGACCTTGGCTTCATCGATGCCCCTTGCCTTAGCGACACGTGGAATCTGGAAATAAGCGTCGTCGGGGCTGATGTCAGGATCGAGCCCGCTGCCTGATGTCGTGACGAGGCCCATCGGAACCGGCGCATTGGGGTTTTCGGCCTTCAGCTTCCCGGCGTCGCCCTTGATGCGCTCGATCAGCTTGGGATTGGTCGGACCGAGATTGGAACCGCTGGAGGCGCCGGCGTCATAGCCATTGCCGGCGGCAGAGGGCCGGCCGTGGAAATAGCGGTCGCTCGCAAAGGCCTGGCCGATCAGTTCGGAACCGACCACCTTGCCGTCCTTCTCTATCAGGCTGCCATTGGCCTGTTTCGGGAACAGCGCCTGGGCGATGCCGGTCATGCCGATGGGATAGATAAGCCCGGTCAGCACGGTGAAGAAGACGATCATAACGATCGCGGGTCTGATTTGCTTGAGCATCGGAATGATCCCTTATGCAAGACCGAGGGCCGTGACGGCCATGTCGATTATCTTGATGCCGGCGAACGGCACGATGATGCCGCCGAGGCCGTAGACGAGCAGGTTGCGGCTGAGCAGCGCCCCGGCGCCGATCGCCCGGTATTTGACGCCGCGCAGCGACAGCGGGATCAGCGCGATGATGATCAGCGCATTGAAGATGATGGCCGACAGGATGGCGCTCTGCGGCGTCCCCAGATGCATGATGTTGAGCGCCTGCAGCGGACCTGTGGTCTGGCCGGGCGCGACGTAGAACACGGCGAACATGGCCGGGATGATGGCGAAGTACTTGGCCACGTCGTTGGCGATGGAGAAGGTGGTCAGCGAACCGCGCGTCATCAGCAGCGCCTTGCCGATCTCGACGATCTCGATCAGCTTGGTCGGATCGGAGTCCAAGTCCACCATGTTGCCTGCTTCCCGCGCGGCCACCGTGCCGGTGTTCATGGCGACGCCCACATCGGCTTGGGCAAGGGCCGGCGCATCGTTGGTGCCGTCGCCGCACATGGCGACGAGCTTACCCTTGGCCTGCTCGTCGCGGATCAGCTTCAGCTTGTCCTCCGGCGTCGCTTGGGCAAGGAAGTCGTCGACGCCGGCTTCGGCTGCGATCGCCGCCGCCGTCATCGGGTTGTCGCCGGTGATCATCACCGTGCGGATGCCCATGCTGCGCAGCTCGGCGAAGCGCTCGCGGATGCCGCCTTTGACGATGTCCTTGAGGTGCACGATGCCGAGCAGGCGCCCGTCGCGCTCCACCGCAAGCGGCGTGCCGCCCGATTTGGCGACCTCGTCGGCGATCGCCTGCAAATCCCTGATCGTATCGCTGTTCGGGCGCGTCGCGTGGCTGGCTGATGTCGTCTGGTTGACATGGCCGAGCACGGAATCGACCGCGCCCTTGCGCACGGAGGAGCCGTCTATGTCGACGCCGCTCATGCGGGTTTCCGCGGTGAAGGGCACGAAGGTGGCGTGCAGTGTCGCCATGTCGCGAGCGCGGATGGCGTATTTCTCCTTGGCCAGCACGACGATCGAGCGGCCTTCCGGTGTTTCGTCGGCGAGCGAGGCAAGCTGCGCCGCGTCGGCCAGTTCCTGCTCGGTGACGCCCTTCACCGGCCGGAATTCGGTCGCCTGGCGGTTGCCGAGCGTGATCGTGCCGGTCTTGTCGAGCAAAAGCGTGTCGACGTCGCCGGCCGCTTCGACGGCGCGGCCGGACATGGCGAGCACATTGAAGCGCACCAGACGGTCCATGCCGGCGATGCCGATGGCCGACAAAAGCGCGCCGATAGTGGTCGGGATCAAGGTCACGAACAAGGCGACGAGCACCGTGACCGGGATATAGCCGCCCGAATAGGAAGCGAAGCTCGGGATGGTAGCGGTGGCCAGAACGAAGATCAGCGTCATGCCGACCAGCAGGATGTTGAGCGCGATCTCGTTCGGCGTCTTCTGGCGCTCGGCGCCCTCGACCAGCGAGATCATGCGGTCGAGAAAGGTGTGACCGGCGGCGGCGGTGATGCGCACGCGGATCCAGTCGGAGAGCACCTGCGTGCCGCCGGTGACCGCGGAGCGGTCGCCGCCGGATTCGCGAATGACGGGGGCCGATTCACCCGTAATCGCCGCCTCGTTGACCGAAGCCACGCCTTCGATCACCTCGCCGTCGGAGGGGATGATGTCGCCGGCCTCGACCAGCACGGCGTCGCCCACCTTCAGGCTGGTGCCGGGCACCAGCTTGAATTTCGTCCGGTCCTCGCCGGCGAGCAGCTTGGCCTGGGTCTCGGTGCGCGCCTTGCGCAGCGAATCGGCCTGCGCCTTGCCGCGACCTTCGGCGACGGCTTCGGCGAAGTTGGCGAACAGCACGGTGAACCACAACCAGATGATGATCTGGATGGTGAAGCCGAGATTGCCGCCGCCGCTGGCGAGGTCCTTGATGAAAAGCACTGATGTCAGCGCTGAGACGGCGGCAACGACGAACATTACCGGGTTCCTGGCCAATGTGCGTGGGTTCAGCTTTTTGAAGGCGCCGCCGATGGCGGGCCACAGGATGCCGGCATCCATGATGCTGGCTGATTTCGACTGGCTCATTTTGAAGCTCCAGCTTCGGTGTTGGTGGGCGGCACCGAGCGGTCGGATGCCGAAAGAAGATGCGGAAGCCCGTAGGCCAGCAACCACAGAACGATCATGACGGCGGCGATGCCGAGGAATGTCGACATCGTGGGGAAAGGAGGAGGCCGTTCCTCCTTTCCGTTGTCGGCGGGATGGTGATCGTTGCGATGCCTGTTGTTGAACCAGGACATTTCCGTTTCAGCCAAGAGTCTTCCGTCTCAGAATGTCTGTCCGTGGATGGCGGCCAGATGCTCGACGATCGGCCCGACGGCGAGCGCCGGGAAGAACGTCAGGCCGCCGACGATGACGATGACGCCGACCAGCAGCCCGACGAACAGCGGGCCGTCGGTCGGGAACGTGCCGGCCGAGGCGGGCACGGTCTTCTTCGCCGCCAGCGATCCGGCGATGGCCAGCGCCGGGATGATGACCAGGAAGCGGCCCATGAGCATGCCGACGCCCAGCGTGATGTTGTACCAGGGCGTGTTGCCGGTGAGGCCGCCGAAGGCCGAGCCGTTGTTCGCCGCCGCAGACGTATAGGCGTAGAGGATCTCGGAGAAGCCGTGCGGACCGCCATTGGCGATCGACGCCACGGCGCTCGGCAGGACCACCGCGATGGCCGTGAAGACCAGCATCGCCAGCGGCAGGCACAGGATCGCCAGCATCGCCATCTTGACCTCTTTGGCCTCGATCTTCTTGCCGAGATATTCGGGCGTGCGCCCGACCATCAGGCCGGCGACGAAGACGGCGATGAGGATGAACATCAGCATTCCGTAGAAGCCGGCGCCGACGCCGCCGACGATGACTTCGCCGAGCTGCATGTTGATGAGCGGGATCATGCCGCCGAGCGCGGTGAACGAGTCATGCATGGCGTTGACCGCGCCGCAGGAAGCCGCCGTGGTGATGACCGCGAACAGCGCCGAAAGCGCGATGCCGAAGCGGGTTTCCTTGCCTTCCATGTTGCCGCCCTCGATGCCAAGCGCATGGACCAGCGGATTGCCCGCGCCTTCCGCCCAGTAACAGACGGTGACGCCGGCGATGAACAGCACGCCCATGGCGGCCAGGATTGCCCAGCCCTGGCGCTGGTTGCCGACCATGCGGCCGAAGACGTTGGTGAGTGCCGCGCCGATGGCGAAGATCGACAGCATCTGGATCAGGTTGGAGATGGCGTCCGGATTCTCGAAGGGATGCGCGGCATTGGCGTTGAAGAAGCCGCCGCCATTGGTGCCGAGCATCTTGATGGCGACCTGCGAGGCGACCGGCCCGACGGCGATGGTCTGCTGCGCGCCTTCGAGCGTGGTGGCGCCGACATAGGCTCCCAGCGTCTGCGGCATTCCGAGCCAGACATAGACCAGGGTGAGCACGACGCAGAGCGGCAAAAGCACGTAGAGCGTGGCACGGGTCATATCGACCCAGAAATTGCCGATCGACTTGCCGGAGGCGCGGGCAAAGCCGCGGATCAGAGCCATGGCGATGGCGATGCCGGTGGCCGCCGACAGGAAGTTCTGCACGGTGAGGCCGGCCATCTGCACGAGATAGGACATCGTGCTCTCGCCGCCGTAGTTCTGCCAGTTGGTGTTGGTCATGAAGCTGGCGGCGGTGTTGAAGGCGAGCCCCGGTTCGACCGCGCTCATGCCGGCCGGATTGTAGGGCAGGCCGCCTTGCAGGCGCTGCAGGAAATAGAGCGCCAGGAAGCCGGCAAGGTTGAAGAACAGCATGGCGGCGGCATAGCCCGTCCAGTGCTGCTCGTGGTCGCCGGTTCCAGCCAGGCGATAAAGGCCCCGTTCGACGGGGCCGAGCACCGGCGACAGCAAGGTGCGGTCGCCGGTGAAGACGCGATGCATGTAGCCGCCCAGCGGCTTCACGAGCAAAACCAGAATCCCGCAATAGAGAAGGATCTGTATCCATCCGTTTATAGTCATGATGTGGCTTTCCGTGCGCCGGTCAGAAGCGTTCCGGGCGGATCAGGGCGTATGTCAGGTAGGCGAGCAGGAACAACGTCACGCCGCCACCTAAGATGTAATCGACAAGCATGGTTCGATCCCTTCGCTCAAATTCTGTCGCAGGCTTTGACATAGGCGAAAGACAGGGCGAAAAACAAAACCCCTATCCCGAGAACAATGATGTCCATTGTGCTTGTCCTTGCTTCCATTTTTCCACTTTGCGCCCGCTCGAAGCAGCTTGGCGATTACATGAAACCGGCCCGCCCACTTGGATTCGTGACGGCGTCCGACTTTTTTTCTCAAAGCGGAATATGGACCCGATCGCCATAAAGGTTCGAGACGGGGCAAAGCGGAAAGAAATAGGAATTTTATAAAGATTTTCGGCGGAATGAATTTGAAGTTGTGAATGCGCCCAAGCGCTCCAGTCGTAAGGGGTGGCTAGGTTGGCCGACGACGCGCCTCGTCGCCGGCAAACGCAATTTTATCCCTGCGGCTCAACGGCCTTGAGGGTCACGCCTTCTTTACGAACTCGGTTTTGAGCACCAGGCCCTTCACTTGCCTGGTACTGCATTCGATCTCACCGGGATTGCCGTTAAGGCGAATGTTCTTCATCAACGTGCCCCGCTTGATCGTCTCCGAAGTGCCTTTGACCTTGAGGTCCTTGATCAGCGTGACGGAATCGCCGTCCTTCAACTGAGCGCCGTTGCTGTCGCGCACCATTACATCGTCCGGCATGCTATCTCCTGTGATCGGGATCACCACTACCAGATCACCAGGAATTCCAAAACCGGCTCGTGGGCGGCATTTCATGGAACGCCCAAGGATCACTCGATGCTATGCCGCGATTTCGCCCTCCTACGCTGAAGCTTCGGAGGGCATCCTGCTTCGCGTCTTCGATCGGCAAATCCTGCGAAGCTCGAAGAGCGAAGCAGGGTGGCGGAGAGAGCGGGATTCGAACCCGCGTTACGGTTTCCCGTAAACACACTTTCCAGGCGTGCGCCTTCAACCACTCGGCCACCTCTCCGTCCTTGCCTTTCGCGCCGGCCGGTTTCGCCGCGCGGGTTGGGGAGATGCTCTCCCTTTGGGGATGCGGAACTTCCGCACCGGGCGCCGCCAACCAGCGGACGCCCTCCCCGCACCTGAGCCGTCAAAGCAACAGGCGCGGGGCTCATCTAGTCGATCCGGCGCCGAATGCCAAGCCATAACGGCAGCCAATTCGCTTTGCCGGCCACACGGCGTTCACGGGGGCCGCCGGCACATCCGATCGGAGGCCCGCCACTTCAATCGTTGCTTGATGATGTGCACGGGCACGGCTGCGAGGGCAGCCGCGCTTGACTTCGTCCCGAGCGGCCTGTCGAGTGTCGAAAGGCTTTGCGGGGGGCATCGTCGCGATATGGCGTCGAGCAGCGGAATTCCGGGCGGTACGCCTGACAATGGACAGCCACCGGCCGAGGGAAAGGTCCCGGCCGGACGGCCGGACAGCGGACTTTCCTATGTCCCGGTGGGCTGGCTCGTCATCGTCATGGCCCTGTCGGTCTATTGGCTGGCGTCGGCCTTGTGGCTGGTGGGGAGTTCAGGCCTGCCGGACGCCGTTTTCTATTTCCTCTTCAGCGGGCTCGTCGCCGACGTCATCACCATCCTATGGGGACTTTACCTGCTCGGCCTCGCCTTCGGCCGTTCGGCGCGCTTCCCCAGCCACTTCACCATCTGGCAGGCCGCCACGATCATATGGCTGCTGGCAAGTCACGCTTACGCACTTGCCGTGCCGGGCTTCGTCTTCTCCGCCAGAAGCCTGGCCATCACCGCCGCCGAGATCGCCATCGGCCTGCTTTGCATCTACCTTTTGCGCCGCGGCTCCGGCGCCGAGACCGTTTATGCCAAGCCGCGAGCCGAAGCGCCGTCGGTCTTCGTTTCCATTGTCGCCGCGCTGCTCGGCATCATCCTCGGCGCGGTCGTCGGCGCGGTGGGCGGATTCCTCGCGGGTTCGCTCATCGCCGATGTCACCGATGTGAGTTGCTTCGAGGGTGGGTGCGGCTACTTCGCCGCCTTCATCGGCCTGGCCGGGCTGGTGGTCGGCGCCATTGCCGGCGGCATTCTCGCCGTCTGGCTCGTTAACCGGCGCAAGCGCAGGCCGGCCGGCTAGGCTGCGTCGGCCGCGATTCAATTCGCGTGCCGTGATTGCGAATAGGGCCTGCGCGCTCTATTTCTCGTTCGGAATACCGCCGGAGATCCTCGGGAGGATGTCGAGGATCGGCCAGGGGAAAGGTCTTTGATGTTTCGCTTTGTCTTTCGTCTCGCGGCCATGGTCGCGCTGTCGATTTCGGTCATCATGGCGGTGCTTGACACGACACGCACGGTCGCCGCCTCGGCACTGGTGCTGACCCCGCTCAATGCAAGCTGGCTGGCCGTGTCGCCCGACACGCGCGCCGCCTTTGAAAGCTTCGTTCGCGCCAAGGCCGGCCCGCTGCTATGGGACGGCGCCATCGCCTGGGTGCTCGACCAGCCGGGCTTTGCCGTGTTCGCGGTGTTGGCCTTGCTGCTCTACGCCATCGGCTACAGGCGGCAGCGGCGCACGGGGCAATTCGCCTGAAGGGCACGGGCGTCACACCCGCCATGCTTTTCCAAAAGGTCAAAATTCCACGTGAATTTTGTTTCGGGCCGTGCCAGATTGCCGCTGAGCGGGAGGGGAATATACACTCCTGGCTGACGTCGCGCGCATGCCGGAGAACCGGGCAGGCGGGCGGGCGTAACGGAAAAAAATAACCGACAGGGTGTGGATCACATGAAACGTATCGTTCTCGGCCTTCTGGCCGCAACTGCAATGGTTCTTCCGGCTTTCGCCGCGGATGTGCAGCCGGCCATCCTTTATGATCTCGGCGGCAAGTTCGACAAATCCTTCAACGAGGCAGCCTACCATGGCGCCGAAAAGTTCAAGACAGAGACCGGCGTTCCCTATGTCGAGTTCGAGGTCTCCAACGCTTCGCAACGCGAGCAGGCGTTGCGCCGCTTCGCCGAGGACGGCCACAACCCGATCGTCATGGCCGGCTTCGCCTGGGAGGATGCGCTGAAGAAGGTCGCGACCGAATATCCTGACCTCAACTTCGCCATCATCGACGATGCTGTCGACCTGCCCAATGTCCGCTCGCTCGTGTTCAAGGAGAATGAAGGCTCCTATCTCGTCGGCATCATGGCGGCGATGGCCTCCAAAACGAAGAAGGTGAGCTTCGTCGGCGGCATGGACATTCCGCTGATCCGCAAGTTCGAATGCGGCTATGTAGGCGGCGCTAAATCGGCAGGCGCGACCGACGTCATCCAGAACATGACCGGCGACACGCCGGCCGCCTGGAACGACCCGGCCAAGGGTGGCGAGATCGCCAAGACGCAGATCGACCAGGGTTCCGACGTGGTCTATGCGGCTGCGGGCGGCACTGGCGTCGGTGTGCTGCAGGCGGCGGCTGATGCCGGCAAGCTCGGCATCGGTGTCGATTCCAACCAGAACGGCCTTCAGCCCGGCAAGGTTCTGACCTCCATGCTGAAGCGCGTCGACGTTGCCGTCTACACCGCCTTCATGGACGGCAAGAACGGCACCTTCAAGGGTGGCGTCGAAAATCTCGGCCTCAAGGAAGGCGGCGTCGACTACGCCATGGACGACAACAATAAGGCGCTGGTGACCGACGAGATGAAGGCGGCGGTCGAGAAGGCCAAGGCCGACATCATCGCCGGCAAGATCGAGGTGCACGATTACACCGCCGATAACGCCTGCCCGTATTGATCGGTAAGCACTAAGTTTCGAACCGCCGGGTGAAAGTCCGGCGGTTTGTTTTTGAGGCCGGAGGTCGGCCCGGTCGCATAGGACAGCGCCAGTGGGGGAGCGCCCTGTGAGATTGTCGTGGACGTCAGGGCAGAAGCGCACCGCCCGTCGACCAAGCCCCCACGAGGTAGCCAAGGGCAAAGACCGCGATCAGCAAGATGGCGATAACCGCGCCGCGGCGGCCGCCGAGCGCGTGTACGCCGACGCCGTAGGGTTGGCGTTCCAGCTTGCGGATTACCACCGAAGTTTTCGCCTCGTCATCGCCGGGCGGGCGCATCTGCGGCAGTTCGGCGATGCGTTGCGAGATTAGCCGCCAGCGATCGTCGCCGGGAGGTTCAGCGCGGTCGAAAATATGCATGCGCTCGGCAAGCTGGACCACGGCATCGCGAAAGGCGGGGTCGATCTCCAGATCGCGCTCTGCCCGTTCGCGCTCTGCATCGTTCATCAGGCCAAGCACGTAGTCGCCGGCCCTTGCGATGCGGTCGCTGGCCATCGCTCGCGCTCCCTTCCCTACCAGTGCGGCGGTTTGGTCACCGGCACGTCGGGCGCCGCCTGTTCCTCCAGCGCCAGGAAGCGGTCGGTCAGCGCATCGAGCTTGCGCTGCATGCGTTCGATCACCTTCCACTGCTCGGCGATCTGGCCTGACAGTTCCTCGATGGTCTTGTCCTGCTCGGCGGAGCGGATCTCCAGCGTCGTCAGCCGGTCGGCGGGCATGGTCATGCGAAGTCCTCAGGCGTTGCGCCGCAGCGTCAAATCGGCTTCCCCATATTAGCGAATATGAGAGCTTCGGCCACGTTCGAAATTGACAAGCGCGCCGGGATTTGTCGAGAGTGGACGCTGCTCCGGCCAATTGGCACGGGCGGAGCGTCATGCTAGGCATTTTGACCAAGCGATAAAAAAATAAGAGTGGGACAGGCTGCATGGCGCATGCCGCGATCGAACTGGCTGCAATCGAACTGATCGGCATCAACAAGAGTTTTGGCGCCGTGCGCGCCAACCGCGACATCAACCTGGAAATCGCGCGCGGCACCATCCACGGCATCGTCGGCGAGAACGGCGCCGGTAAGTCGACGCTGATGTCGATTCTGTATGGCTTCTACCAGGCCGACAGCGGCGAGATCCGCGTCGGCGGCAAGCCGGCATCGATAAGCACGCCCAACGACGCAATCGCGCTCGGCATCGGTATGGTGCACCAGCATTTCATGCTGGTCGACAATTTCTCGGTCCTGGAGAACGTCATCCTCGGCGCCGAAAGCGACGCCTTGCTGAAGAAAAGCATCACCAAGGCGCGTTCCGAACTGGAGCGGCTGGAGCGCGAATACGGCCTCGAAGTCGATCCCGACGCTATCATCGAGGAATTGCCGGTCGGCCTGCAGCAGCGCGTCGAAATCCTGAAGGCGCTCTATCGCGGCGCCGAGATCCTGATCCTCGACGAGCCGACGGGTGTGCTGACGCCGGCCGAGGCCGACCACCTCTTCCGCATCCTCAAGCAATTGAAGGAGCAGGGAAAGACGGTGGTGCTGATCACCCACAAATTGCGCGAGATCATGGCCATCACCGACACGGTTTCGGTGATGCGCCAGGGCACGATGGTGGCAACCAGGGAAACGAAGAAGACCACCGTCGCGGAACTGGCCGAGCTGATGGTCGGGCGCCGCGTGCTCTTGCGGGTGGAGAAGGGCGAAGCGGAAGCCGGCGCGGTAAAACTCGCGGTCAAGAACCTGACGGTCAAGGATTCCCGCGGCGTCACCATGGTCGACGACATCTCCTTCGACCTGCGCGCCGGCGAGATCGTCGGCATCGCCGGTGTCGCCGGCAACGGCCAGTCCGAACTGCTCGAGGCGATCTCCGGCATCAGGCACGCCGTTTCCGGTTCGGTGATGCTCGAGGGCAAACCCATCGATCTCACCGGCAAAGCCGATCCCGGCGAACTGCGCGACCGCGGCCTGGCCCATGTGCCTGAGGATCGCCATCATGTCGGGCTGGTGCTGGCCTTCGAGGAGAACGAGAATTCCATCCTCGGCTACCATGACGATCCCCGGTATCTGAAAGGGCCGTTCCTGAATATCGATGCCATCATGGCCGATGCCAAGGACAAGATCGAGAAATACGATATCCGCCCCGGCAATCCTCGGCTGAAGACCGCCAACTTCTCCGGCGGCAACCAGCAGAAGATCGTGCTCGCGCGGGAAATCGAACAGGACCCCGGCGTTCTCATCGTCGGCCAGCCGACGCGCGGCGTCGATGTCGGCGCCATCGAATTCATCCACAAGCGCCTGATCGCCATGCGCGACCAAGGCAAGGCCGTGCTGGTCGTGTCGGTCGAGCTCGATGAGATCCGGTCGCTCTCCGACCGCATCCTGGTGATGTTTGCCGGCCGCATCGTCGGCGAGCGCGGGCCGGAGGCGAGCGAAGGCGAGCTCGGCCTGCTGATGGCGGGTGTTGAGCGCCAGGAGGCGGCGCAATGAGCACGCCCTATGCCAAATTGCCGACCTGGGCCGACTATGGGCTGATCCCGCTGATCAATCTGTCGGTGGCCTTCATCGTCGCCGGCTTCGTCGTGCTTCTGGTCGGCGAGAACCCGTTCCGTGCCGCCGTCATCCTGGTCGAGGGCGCCTTCGGCAAGGGAACAGGCATCGCCTTCACCCTCTTTTATGCCACCACCTTCATCTTCACCGGGCTTTCGGTGGCGGTGGCCGCGCATTGCGGCCTGTTCAACATCGGCACCGAGGGGCAGGCCTACATCGCGGGCCTCGGCATCGCCATCGTCTGTCTTTCCTTCGACAGCGTGCTGCCATGGTGGCTGACATTCCCGCTGGCCATCGTGGCTTCGGCGCTTGTGGGCGCGTTGTGGGCGCTGATCCCCGCCTATCTGCAGGCCAGGCGCGGCTCGCACATCGTCATCACCACCATCATGTTCAACTTCATCGCCGCCTCGATCATGGTCTACCTGCTGGTCGGCCCGCTGAAACCGGCAGCCTCGCAGGCGCCGCAGACGCGCAACTTCCTGGCGGGCGCGGAATTGCCGAAGCTCAACTGGGTCATCGAGCTGTTCGGCGCCAAGATCCGCTCGGCGCCGCTCAACGTCACCTTCCTGCTCGCGCTGCTCATGGCCTTCCTGGTCTGGCTGCTGATCTGGCGCACCAGGCTCGGCTATGAGATGCGCACCTACGGCCACAGCCCGAAGGCGGCGCGCTATGCCGGCATTTCGGAAACCCGCATCATCATCACCGCCATGATGATCTCGGGCGCGCTCGCCGGCATGATGGCGCTCAATCCGGTGATGGGCGACCAGCATAATGTCGCGATCGACTTCGTCAGCGGCGCCGGTTTCGTCGGCATCGCCGTGGCGCTGATGGGTCGCCTGCACCCTGTCGGCATCGTGCTGGCGGCCATCCTGTTCGGCATGCTCTACCAGGGCGGCGCCGAACTCGCCTTCGAGATGCCTGCGATCAGCCGTGACATGATCGTGATCATTCAAGGGTTGGTCATCCTGTTCGCCGGTGCTCTCGAACACATGTTCAGGCCTTACATCCAGGCGCTGTTCGCCTCGCTCAGCCCGAGGTCGGTCGGCATGGAAGCGGTCAAGGGAAAAGGCGCCTGAATGGACACCTTCAACGCCATCGTCCAGACGCTGGACTCCACCATCCGCCTCTCGGTGCCGCTGCTGCTAGCCTGCCTGGCCGGCCTCTATTCGGAACGCGCCGGCATCTTCGACATCGGCCTCGAAGGCAAGATGCTGGTCGGCGCCTTCGCCGGTGCGGCGGCCGCGTCGGTTTTCCATTCGGCCTTTCTCGGACTGGGCATGGCGATCCTGATCTCGGTCGCGTTCGCCATGATCCACGGCTTTGCCTCGATCACCCATCGCGGCAACCAGATCGTTTCCGGCGTGGCGATCAACTTCATCGCCGCCGGCTCGACCATCATCCTCGGCCAGGCCTGGTTCCAGCAAGGCGGGCGCACGCCGGCTCTGGAACCAGCCGAGCGGTTCGAGGCGATCACATGGCCCGGCGCCGAGACGATCCGCGACGTGCCGTTTCTCGGGCCGATCTATTCGGAACTGCTGTCGGGCCACTCGATACTGGTCTATCTCGCCTTCGCGATGGTGCCGTTCACCTGGTGGGTGCTGTTTCGCACGCGCTTCGGCCTCAGGCTGCGCGCGGTCGGCGAAAACCCGGCCGCGGTGGACACCGCCGGCATCTCGGTCGCCTGGCTGCGCTACAGGGCGCTGATCTGCACCGGCATCCTGACCGGCGTCGCCGGCGCCTATCTGTCGATGGTGCAGAATGGCGGCTTCGTGAAGGACATGACGGCCGGCAAGGGCTACATCGCGCTGGCCGCATTGATCTTTGCCAAGTGGAAGCCGGTCAACGCCATGTTCGCCTGCCTGCTGTTCGGCTTCCTCGACGCCCTGTCGATCCGCCTGCAAGGCTCGCCGCTGCCGCTCATCGGCAAGGTGCCGGTGCAGTTCATGCAGGCCCTGCCCTATATTCTCACCGTCATCCTGCTCGCCGGTTTCATCGGCAAGGCGATCCCGCCGCGCGCCGGCGGCGTGCCTTATGTCAAGGAACGCTGAGCATCGAGGGCGCGGCCCGGCGCAAAAGAAGCGCCGGCTTTTGAACAAGATCATCGGAGAGAACACTGAAATGTCGCATGAATTGTTCGAAGCGGCGAAGGCAGCCATGGCCAAGGCCTATGCCCCCTATTCGAAATTTCCGGTCGGTGCGGCACTTCGCACCGAGGACGGGCGCGTCTTCACAGGCGCCAACATCGAGGTAGCCTCCTATCCGGAAGGCTGGTGCGCCGAGACGACGGCGCTCGGCCATTACATCATGGGCGGCGGCGGCAAGATCGTGGAAATCGCCGTCATTGCCGAGCGCATGGCCAAATGCTCGCCTTGCGGCGGCTGCCGGCAGCGGCTGGCCGAATTCTGCCGTCCGGAAACGAAACTTTACCTCTGCGACAATGCGGGCGTCGCCGAAACCGTGACCATGGGCGATATGCTGCCTTACGGCTTTCGCGGCGACATGCTGAAATGAAGGAAGCGCTCGACCATCTGATCGAACGGCTGGACGGCCTGGCGCCGACCACGGCGCTGGTGCTGGGTTCTGGCCTGGGAGGGCTGGTCAGCCAGGTCGAGAACCCGATCCGTGTTTCCTATGCCGATCTGCCCGGCTTTCCCAGAAGCGGCGTTTCCGGCCATGCCGGAGAGGTGGTGGCCGGGCTGTTTGCCGACACACCGGTGCTGATGCTGTCGGGCCGCGCCCACTATTACGAGCACGGCAACGCGGCGGCCATGCGGCCTGTGCTGGAGGTGCTTGCCGGCACTGGCATCACCAAGCTGATCCTCACCAATGCCGCCGGCTCGGTCGATCCGGAGATGGGGCCGGGTTCGGTCATGCTGATATCGGACCACATCAATTTCTCCGGCACCAACCCGCTGATCGGCGAGCCGAGCGACCGCCGCTTCGTCGGCCTGACCGAAGCCTACGATGCGGGCATCCGCAAGGCGATCGAACAGGCGGCGAAGGCGACCGGCACGGCGCTGCACAAGGGCGTCTACATGTGGTTCTCCGGCCCGTGCTTCGAAACGCCGGCCGAGATCCGCATGGCGCGCATCATGGGCGCCAACGCCGTCGGCATGTCGACCGTACCGGAAGTCATCCTTGCCCGTTTCCTTGGCCTGCGTGTCGCCGCCTGCTCGATCATCACCAACCTTGCCGCCGGCATGACCGGGGCCGAGCTTTCGCACCAGGAAACCAAGGATATGGCTCCGGTCGGCGGCGCGCGGCTGGCGACGATCCTGAAGCGTGTGTTCCGCGACGGGCTGTTGGACTGATGCTTCCGCAGGAAATCATCCGCCACAAGCGTGACGGCCACAGGCTGCCGGCGCGCGAAATCGCCGACTTCATCGCCGGCGTAACCGATGGCGCCGTCACCGACGGCCAGGTCGCGGCTTTCGCCATGGCGGTGTTCTTCAACGGCATGAGCCGCGACGAGGCCGTCGCGCTGACACTGGCCATGCGCGATTCCGGCGACGTGCTCGACTGGTCGGACCTGCCCGGCCCGGTCACGGACAAACATTCGACGGGCGGCGTCGGCGACAACGTCTCGCTGATGCTGGCGCCGATCGTCGCTGCCTGCGGCGCCTATGTGCCGATGATATCGGGCCGTGGCCTCGGCCACACCGGCGGCACGCTGGACAAGATGGATTCCATCCCCGGCTATGCCAGCCAGCCCGACATCGCGCTGTTTCGCAAGGCGGTGCTGGAAACCGGCTGCGCCATCATCGGCCAGACCGCGGACCTCGCGCCGGCCGACCGCAGGCTCTATGCCATCCGTGACGTGACCGGAACCGTGGAGTCGGTGCCGCTGATCACCGCCTCCATCCTGTCGAAGAAACTGGCGGCGGGCCTGGGCTCGCTGGTGCTCGACGTCAAGGTCGGCAATGGCGCCTTCATGGAGAAGTCGCGCGATGCGACGGCGCTCGCCAGCAGCCTGGTCGAAGTCGCAAGCGGCGCCGGACTGAAGGTTTCGGCGCTGATCACCGGCATGAACGAGCCGCTGGCCTCAGCCGCCGGCAATGCGGTCGAGGTGCGCAACGCCGTCGATTTCCTGACCGGCCGCCTTCGCGACCGGCGCCTGGAGGATGTGACGCTGGCGCTCGCCGCCGAAATGCTGCAGGCGGCGGGACTGGTGCCGTCCAACCAGGACGGCATGCGGCGCGCCACCGAAACGCTTGCCAGCGGCCGCGCCGCCGCCACCTTCGCGCGCATGGTGACGGTGCTCGGCGGCCCAGCCGATTTCATCGACAAGCCGGAACGATATTTGCCCGTTGCGCCAACGGAACACGCGGTGAGAGCGACCGCGGACGGCTTCGTCACCGGCATTGCCACGCGCGATATCGGCCTTGCCGTGGTCGGGCTGGGCGGCGGCCGCACCCGGCCCGACGACAAGGTCGACCCGGCGGTCGGCATCACCAGGCTGTTGCCGGTCGGCGCCGAGGTTCGAGCTGGCGAGCCGCTGGCGCTGGTCCATGCCCGCTCGGTGTCCGACGCCGAAGCCGCGGCGGCAACGGTGCTTTCGGCCTATGCGATCGGCGCTTCCAAGCCGCCTGCCGACAAATCGGTCATCCGGCGCATCCTGCCGCGTGGCTAAAGCAATTCCAGGAAAAGTACGTACAGCTCCGACCGGCCGTGCCCGCTCATTGGACAAGAAGCAGCGTGCCGTTTTCGGCCTGATACTTGCCCAGCCGATTGAGAAAGCTCATGCCGATCAAATTGGTGCGCAGCGCCTTGTCGTCGAGCACGATGGCCTGCACGTCGTTGACGGTGATGCTGCCGATCTGCAGGCGGTCGATCATCACCACCGCCGCGTTGATCGTGCCGTTGGCCGTATTGACCTCATGACTGAAATCCGACGGGTTCAGCGACAATCCGATCCTGCGCGCCGTCGAGGTGTTGACGGCGACCAGTGTCGCTCCGGTATCGATCATGCCGTCGATCTGGCGTCCGTTGAGTTTGAAGGCCGACGAGAAATGCCCTCGCGCGTCGGCCGTGACGACGACCTTGCGGCCCATCGGCAACGGCGCCACCGGCTTGTCGGGAGCCGCTGCCAAGGCGACCTCCGGACGGGCGTCGCCCGCCGGCTTGGCTGTCATCGTCTTTTTCAGCAGGCTTTCGAACATCTGCGGATTCGACTGATAGACAATCGGGATGGATGCCGATGTACCGGCAAAGACGCTGAGGATAAGTAGCTTGCGCAGCATGGATCGGCCCCGGCGCATGACCCCGAAAATCGGGATCGATTTTCGGAAAGGATCACGCGCAAATCAAAGTGCTGCGGCGTCCGACAGGACGCGCGGCGCTGTCGTGAAGGCCAATCCTTAACGCGGGATGGTGTTTGCCGTTTTAACGCCGCTCGAAACCGCGCCGTTGCGTAAACTTTCGGTAAATCACTTTGTCCCGTACATGCGGTCGCCGGCGTCGCCGAGGCCGGGCATGATGTATCCCTTCTCGTTGAGCTGGCGATCGATGGAAGCCGTGAAGACGGGAACGTCGGGATGTGCCTTGGTGAAGCGCTCGATGCCTTCGGGCGCCGCCAGCAGGCACAGAAAGCGGATGTTGGTGGCGCCGCGCCCCTTCAACTTGTCGATCGCCGCGATCGCGGAATTGGCGGTGGCCAGCATCGGATCGACGACGATGACCAGCCGGTCGGCGAGGTCGCTCGGCGCCTTGAAGAAATATTCGACCGCTTCCAGCGTCTCATGGTCGCGATAGAGGCCGATATGGGCGACGCGGGCCGCCGGCACCAGGTCCAGCAGGCCTTCGAGCAACCCATTGCCGGCGCGCAGCACGGAGGCGAACACCAGCTTCTTGCCTTCCAGCGTCGGCGCCTCCATCGTTTCGATCGGCGTTTCGATGGTCGTCGTCGTGAGTTCGAGATTGCGCGTCACCTCATAGCCGAGCAGCAGCGATATCTCGCGCAGCAGCCGCCGGAACCCGGCCGTCGAGGTCTCCTTCTTGCGCATGATGCTCAGCTTGTGCTGGACAAGCGGGTGGTCGACGACGGTGACGCCCTTCATGATGTGCTCCGACGTGGTTCGTGGTGAGTAGCCAATAGTGAGTAGTGAATAGTGAGCCGATTTGCGAGTCCCGATGCGCGCTCGGCCCAACTGCCCACTGCTGGCCAGTCACTGTTCACCCAGCCTTCATTCACCTGGCCTTCGCATCCAGCCGGCTGAGCAGCGTCGCCTTGGTCTTCCTGTCGACGAAAGCGGCCTCGATGGCCGTTCGGGTGACGGCGGCCAGCGCCTTCTCGTTCATCGAGAAATATTCCGCCGCGATGTCGTATTCGCGTTTCAGCGAGGTCCAGAAATAGGGCGGGTCATCCGAGTTGAGCGTCACCTTGCAGCCGGCCGCGAGCAGCGCGGGGAATGGGTGAGCGGCGAAACTGTCGAACACTTTCAGCGCGATGTTGGAGCCGGGACAGCATTCCAGCACCACCCCCTCCTCGGCGATGCGCCGGACAAGATCGGGGTTCTCGATTGCGCGCACGCCATGGCCGATGCGCGACGGGCGGATGTGATCGAGCGCCGCCTGGACCGTCTCCCATCCCGTCAGTTCGCCGGCATGGACGGTAATGCCGAGTCCGGCCTCGCGGGCGATTTCGAAAGCCCTGACATAGTCCTCCATCTCGCCGACCCTCTCGTCGCCGGCGACGCCGAAGCCGGTTACCAGCGGATGTCCGCAGCGCGCGGCGAAGCGCGCTGCCCGCTCGATGGACTCGACCCCGGCATGGCGCACGCCGGTGACGATCATGCGGCCCTCGATGCCGGTCTTGGCCTTGGCGCGGGCCATGCCTTCGCCGAGCGCGTCAGTATAGGCCTTGGGGGACAGGCCCGCCTTCGTGGCATGATCCGGCGAGGTGAAGACCTCTGAGTAGATAGCGCCGTCACGAGCCAGGCTGGTCAGATAATGGTCAGCCAGCCGCGCATAGTCTTCCTCGGTCCGGAACAAGTCGGAGGCGAAATCATAGGCGGCGAGAAAGGAGGTGAAATCGTGCCAGACGAAAGAGCCGTTCTGGATATAGGGCGAGGTGTCCTTGCCGTATTTCTGCGCCTGGCGGATGACGAGTTCCGGTGCCGCTGCCCCTTCGATGTGGCAGTGCAGTTCCGCTTTCAAAGGCATTCAAACATCCCGTCGGTCAGTCCAGGTCTCGAAAACCCGCCACCTGGAAGCGCGGCTGAACACCGCGCCTTAAACAATAGCGCCCGCACCATCGATCGGCTATGGTCCCGCCGGTTTTATGACGGATCAAAAAAATGTCAGTTGAGAGAACCACGGCCGCCGGCGGCATGGAAACCTCCTATGGTTTCAAGCGTGTAGGGGCAGGCGACAAGCAGCCCCTGGTCAACGATGTTTTCCACAAGGTGGCCAACCGCTACGATCTGATGAACGACCTGATGTCGGGCGGCCTGCACCGGCTGTGGAAGGATGCCATGGTAACCTGGCTCAATCCGCCGAAGCGGCCGGGCTGGCGCGTGCTCGATGTCGCCGGCGGCACCGGCGACATTGCCTTTCGCATCGTCGATGCCAGCCATGGGCATGCTCATGCCACCGTGCTCGACATCAATGGCTCGATGCTCGCCGTCGGTCGCGACAGGGCGCAAAAGAAAGGTATGTCCGGCAACACCGACTTCGTCGAAGCCAATGCCGAGGAACTGCCCTTCGCGGACGCCACCTTCGACGCCTACACCATCGCTTTCGGCATCCGCAACGTGCCCAGGATCGACGTCGCGCTCAGCGAAGCATTCCGCGTGCTGAAGCCCGGCGGGCGGTTCCTGTGTCTGGAATTTTCCGAGGTCGAGATGCCGTTGCTCGACAAGGCCTACGAGGCCTGGTCGTTCAAGGCCATTCCGAAGATCGGCAAGGCCGTCACCGGCGACGGCGAGCCTTATTCCTATCTCGTCGAGTCGATCGCGAAATTCCCCAACCAGGCGAATTTTGCTTCCATGATAACCCGTGCGGGCTTCGATCGGGTCTCGTTCCGCAACTATTCCGGCGGCATCGCCGCGCTTCATTCGGGCTGGAAGCTTTGAGGCAGGCCCGGGCATGAGCACCGTCAGCGCTGGATTTCGGCTCATGCGGGCCGGCTGGGTGCTTGTGCGCGAGGGCGTCGTCGCCGCTTTGCCTGGCGAGGAACTGTCCGGCCTGCCGAAATTGGGCTGGCGGCTGGCGCGGCTGTTTACCCGCCGCCGCGCACTCGCCTATGAGCGCAGCGACCGGCTGGCCAAGGCGGTGGTCCGGCTTGGGCCCTCCTATGTCAAGCTTGGCCAGTTTCTGGCGACACGACCCGATGTCGTCGGCAACGACATGGCGCTCGATCTCGCCATGCTGCAGGACAAGATGCACACCTTCCCGACGGCCGAGGCGGTGGCGGCCATCGAGGGCTCGCTCGGGCGCAAGCTCGGCGACCTCTACACGCAGTTCGGCGACCCGGTCGCCGCGGCCTCCATCGCCCAGGTCCATGCCGCTGAAACGATCGATGGCGGCGTCGCCAGGAAGGTGGCGGTCAAGGTGATCCGGCCGGGCGTGCGCCGCCGCTTCTTCCAGGATCTCGAAAGCTATTTCCTCGCCGCCCGCCTGCAGGAGAAATACATCCCCTCCTCACGCCGGCTGCGGCCTGTGGAGGTGACCGAGACGCTGGCGCAGACCACCAAGATCGAGATGGACCTTCGCCTCGAGGCGGCCGCGCTTTCGGAACTTGGTCAAGGCACCAGGGAGGATCCGGGCTTTCGCGTCCCTTCCGTCGACTGGGAACGCACCGGCCGCGACGTGCTGACCATGGAGTGGGTCGACGGCATCAAGATGAACGACATCGCCGGACTCGCCGCCGCGGGACACGATCTGAGGGCAATCGCGGCCAACCTGATCCAGTCGTTCTTGCGCCATACGCTGCGTGACGGCTTCTTCCACGCCGACATGCATCCGGGCAACCTGTTCGTCGAGGCTGATGGCACGATCGTCGCCGTCGATCTCGGCATTGCCGGCAGGCTCGGCAAGAAGGAGCGCCGGTTCCTCGCCGAAATCCTCTACGGCTTCATCACGCGCGACTATCTGCGCGTCGCCGAGGTTCATTTCGAGGCCGGCTACGTGCCGCGCCAGCACAATGTCGCGGCCTTCGCCCAGGCGATCCGTGCCATCGGCGAGCCGATCCATGGCCAGCCGGCCGAGACCATTTCCATGGCCAAGCTTCTGACGCTGCTGTTCGAGGTGACCGAACTCTTCGATATGGCGACGCGGCCCGAACTGATCCTTCTGCAGAAAACCATGGTGGTGGTCGAGGGCGTGGCGCGCACGCTCGATCCGGCCTTCAACATGTGGAAGACCGCCGAACCTGTGGTCAGCGGCTGGATATCGGGAAATCTCGGGCCAAGCGGCCTGCTGGCCGACGCCCGCGACGGCGGCAAGGCGATGCTGACGCTGATCCGCCAAGCCCCCGAGTTGGCAGCGCGAACCGAGCGGCTGTCGCGCGAGATCGACCTGATTGCCGAGCATGGTCTGCGCTTCGACGAGGCGACGGCCCGCGCCATCGGCAAGGCCGAAGCACGCTATACCCGCTCCGGCCGCCTGGCGCTGTGGGTGATCGCGCTGACGTTGGTCTACATCGCCTGGAAGCTGCTCTGAGCGATCTGCATGCAATGACAGCAGTGCTGTCATTGCATGCAGATCGCTTCGGGACTATATGGAGGGTAGGAGCAAAATATGAGCACCATTACCATCCGCAATCTCGACGCCGGCGTGAAGCAGAAATTGCGTGAGCGGGCTGCCGTGAAGGGAGTCTCAATGGAAGAGGAAGCGCGTAGCGCTCTCGCCAGGAGTGTCCTTTCGGACGACTCGGATCAAGGCGCTCGGGGAGAGTCCCTTTATGCTGTTATTCGTAGGCTGGTTGAGCCGCATGGTGGTTTCGATATCGACTTGCCGGAGCGCGGCCCAGCGCGCGAGCCACCGAAATTCGACTGACATGTTCGTGCTGGATACGAATGTTGTTTCGGAAACTTTCAAGCCATTGCCTGATGCGGGAGTGGCTGCCTGGATGGATAGCCCGTCCGCGATCCGCTCACATATCACTGCGATGACCAAAGCAGAGCTGCTCCTGGGGCTTGCGTACATGCCAGATGGAAAACGCAAAACTGCGCTGGGCAGTGTCATCGGGGCCTTTTTCACCACATGGCTCAAGACCCCAGTGCTCGCGTTCGGTGACCGCGAGGCAGAAGCATATGCGGAGATTGTTTCAAGGAGACGGTTTCTGGGACGTCCTATCCGCGAATTTGACGCTCAGATCGCTTCGGTCGCTAGGTCGCGGGGCTTTGCGGTCGTAACTCGAAACGTTGCCGACTTTGCCGATTGCGGCGTCAAGATAGTCAATCCTTGGGAAGCCGCATGAGCCTCTCCAACAGACGCGTCCTGCTCATCATCGGCGGCGGCATCGCCGCCTACAAGGCACTCGACCTGATCCGCCGTCTGCGTGAAAGGGGTGCGGCGGTGCGCGTGGTCATGACGTCGGCTGCGCGGGAATTCGTCACCACGCTGTCGGCGGGAGCGCTCTCGGCAGACCATGTCTTCACCGATCTGTTCGATCGCAACGACGAGCACGATGTCGGCCACATCAGGTTGTCGCGCGAGGCCGATCTGCTGGTGGTGGCGCCCGCCACCGCCGACCTGATGGCAAAGCTTGCCAACGGCCATGCCAATGATCTTGCCTCCACGGTGCTCCTGGCCACCGACAAGCCGGTGCTCATGGCGCCGGCCATGAACCCCAGAATGTGGGCGCATCCGGCGACGCGGCGCAACCGTGCGGCGCTGCACAAGGATGGCATCACCTTCGTTGGCCCCGCCAAAGGCGAGATGGCCGAGAGCAACGAAGCCGGCGAAGGCCGCATGGCCGAGCCGCTGGAGATCGTCGCCGCCATCGAAGCGCTGCTCGATACCGGCCCGAAGCCGCTGGCCGGCAAGAAGATCATCGTCACATCGGGCCCGACACACGAGCCGATCGACCCGGTGCGTTACATCGCCAACCGCTCGTCCGGCAAGCAGGGCCATGCCATAGCGGCGGCACTGGCGAGGCTTGGCGCCGACGTGAGGCTGGTCTCCGGGCCCGTCAGCATCGCCGATCCGGCTGGTGTGAAAACCATCCATGTCGAGCGGGCGCAGGAGATGCGCGATGCCGTGGAACAGCTTCTGCCCGCCGATGCGGCGGTGTTCGTCGCCGCCGTCGCCGATTGGCGCACCGACAGCTCAGCCGGCGAGAAGATCAAGAAGGCGCCGGGCGAAGGCCCGCCGGTGCTGCGCATGGTCGAAAACCCTGACATCCTTGCGGGCGTCGGGCATCACAGGCAGCGGCCGGCGCTGGTGGTCGGCTTCGCCGCCGAGACGCAGGACCTCTTGCGCAACGCCGAAGCCAAGCTGAGGAAGAAGGGCGCCGATTTCATTGTCGCCAACGACGTCTCGCGCGAAAGCGGCATCGGTCCATCCGGTGTGATGGGCGGCGACCGCAACCGGGTTCGCATCGTCTCGAAGACCGGCGCCGAGGAATGGCCCGAGATGAGCAAGGACGAAGTGGCGGCCCGGCTCGCCACCCTGATCGCAGAACGGCTAAAAACGACCGTAGCGTGACGAGCTGGACCGTCGGAATTCCTAAGACAAAGGCTTAGCGCGATTCTGTGGAACGCTGAACCGCTAGTCGGCAAGAAGCTCCGCAGTCCGTGCGAGCGCACTGCCGAAGCCGTTGAGCGGAATGGAGAAGCTGACCGCTTGCCCCGTATCCGCTGCGAAGGCATCGATCTTCAAGGTGGTGCCCCCCTTGAGCATTGGGATTGCGTTGGCATCGAACGCCACCGGCACCAGACAGCCGACGGGCTGGCAGGTGTTGAACTGCAAGCTGCCGTCCAGCTTCTGGTCGTCGATCGTCAGGCTGACGCCCTTGGCGAGCGCCAGACCGAACGGCAGAGCGAGCGTGCCGGTCGCGTCTTCGCCCGTCTTGCTCGACAGCTCTATCGCCAGCAGACGCTGGTTGCTTTGCTTATTGAACTGCTGGTGCGACAGGCTGCATACCTTGGCCGCGCCCGATACCTGGCAGTTGACCGTCCAGTCGCCATGGGTTTCGGACAGGGCCGATGCACCGCCGGGCAGCTGCGGCGGGTTGACGGCATTGGCGGCGGGCGCCGCTGCCGCGCCTTTTGTCTGTGCCGCCGCGGCCGGCAGACCGGCGATGCAGGCAGCCCCCAGCAACGCCATCAGATACGCATGCTTCCTCATAAGGACCCCTTTTGCCTGGCTCCATCCTGAGCCAGCTGGAAGCTGACCTTGAGGGACGCACTGTCGGCGTTCTGTTTGACCGTTTCCCCGAAGGCGCCGTTACATCCCGACGGACATGCCGACGCCGTTGACGCCATGGAATTCGAGACCAGCGTCAACCCAATAGAGCGGCGAATCGATCGCCTCCGTCAAGTGCGATGCGGGCGGCGGGGCAGATTCTCCTCCGCCGCGAAGGGGGCGCGATCACGCGATTTCCTGTTAATCGGCACTCTGGCGTGGCACGAGGGGACAAACGCACTATATGTAGGGTGAAATTTTGTTGTGCGGGAATTTTGTTGTGCGGGAATGAGCAGATGTTGGCGCTTCGGCCATCGACGGTTTTCATAACGGCGGCATTCGCAGCCGCGACGCTGGCGGGCATTTGCCTGCCTGCTTCCGCGCAGGTGCTCATTCCCTCCGTCGACAACAACGCGCTGATCCAGCAGAACGATCTGCAGGCCTTGCAAAACCGTGTCCAGCGGCAGCAGTTTCAGCAACAGCAGCAACAGAATCGGGCTCAGGACCGGGTGATCGTGCAACAGCCGCCGCCCATCGTGCCGCGGGTCAAGCCAAACTGCCAGACGCAGATAATCGGCAACACCGCCGTAAGCACCTGCCGCTGAGGCGGGCTTCCCTTTTATTTAGCCGACTTACATGGTAGGGGCGTTCCGGTGCCCCTGCGGCAGTTTGGGTTTTGCAACGACACCGCGTCACGGTATGGGCACTGCACCGACTGGATTTTACGAATGGCAGCCACCAAGAAAAAGGCCGTGCGCAAGGCCAAGAAGGGCGAGACGATCCGCCAGGTCGCGGCTATCCCTTTTCGGCTGGACCAGCGCGGCGACATCGAGGTGATGCTGGTCACCTCGCGCACCACCAGGCGCTTCATCGTACCCAAGGGCTGGCCGATGAAAGGCAAGAGCGGACGCAAGGCGGCCACCATCGAGGCGCAGGAAGAAGCCGGCGTACTCGGCAAGACCCTGAAGCAGCCGGCGGGCACCTATTCCTATTGGAAGCGGTTGGCCAACCGTTTCGTCCGCGTCGATGTCATCGTCTATCTGTTGGAAGTAACGCAAGAGCTTGCCGACTGGCAGGAAGCCAAACGGCGGCAACGGGCCTGGCTGGCGCCGGCGGATGCGGCCATGCTCATCGACGAACCCGAACTTTCGACGCTGGTAAGGACCTTGAAGCTTCCCCAGCCCGCATAAATCGGCCCCGCGTAAGGGCCTCACGCCCCGGCGCCGTCCTCTTCGGGGAGCGATCGCACCGGCGTACCGGTATAGGCCCATAGCCATTCGCGTGGCAGCGGACCCTTGTTCCGCTCGGCTTGCTGCGATTGTTCCCAGGCATGCGCCAGAATGCCGACCGAGCGCGACAGCACGAAAAGCCCTCGCGTCAGCGGTGGCGGAAAGCCGAGCTCGCCGTAAATGACGGCGGTCGCGCCATCGATGTTGAGCGGTATCTTTTTGCCCTTGCGTCGCGCGACCTCCGCCTCGATCGCCTCGGCGATGTCGGCGAAGCGGCCATTGATCACGCCACGCGCGGCAAACTCCCGAGTCAGTTCCATAAGGCGCGGCGCGCGCGGGTCGACCGGATGGAAGCGATGGCCCAGCCCCGGCACGTAGCCCTTTTCCCCGGCAAAGAACCGGTCAAGCCGCCCCGAGACAGCCTCTTTCAGCGTCGTGCCGCCATCGAGCGCCGCGGCAATGTCGCCATAGAAGGCAAGCGCCTGCTCGCCGGCGCCGCCATGCACGTCGCCAAGCACGTTGATGGCCGAAGCCATGGCGCTGTTGATGCCGATACCGCAGGTCGCCGCCATGCGGGCGATGGCGATCGACGGCGCCTGCGGCCCGTGGTCGACTGCGGCGCCCAGCGCAATGCCGAGCAGCGCGGCCTCTTCCTCGCTGGGCAATTCGCCGCGCAGCATCAGCCAGATGACAGCCGGAAAGCTGACGCGGCCGATCAGGTCCTGGATTTCATAGCCGCGCAGCCGGATGACGCCCGGCCACATTTCGATAATGCCAGTCTGCCACCACTCCTCGCCGCGCTCGCGGCCGGTTTTCTCGTCCGTCCCGCTCATGTCAGTGCCTTTGCCTTGGCTCGCGGCGACAGGCCGGCGAACACCTCGTCCATATGCTCGCCCAAGGCCGGCGGCGGCAGCGTCGGCAAGGGCGCGGCACCATCGACCGTGAAGCCGCCGCGCAGAACCGTCAGCGGCTTCTCCATGTCAGCCACGCCGTCGAAATCCCTGGTCATCTGGCGCTCTAGCACCTGCGGTTCGGCCAGCACTTGCGGGATCGTCAGCACCCTGCCCGCCGGCACCCCGGCGCGGTTCAATTTTTCTTCCCACGCAGCCGCCGGGCCATTCGCCAGCGCTTCCTCGATCTCGATCTTCAGCGCCGCACGGTTCCTCTTGCGCGTCTCGCGCTCGGCAAAGCGCGGATCCGACGCCAGCTCCGACCGTTCGATAAGCCGGCAAAGCGTCACGAACTGCTCCTGCTTGTTGGCGGCGATGTTGAGCAGGCCGTCGCCGGTGCGGAAGGCGCCCGACGGTGCCGCCGTCATGTTCTCATTGCCCATCGGCTTGGGATCGACCCCGGCCGTCAGATAGTTCGAAACCGGCCAGCCAAGCGCCGACAATGTGCATTCAAGCATCGACACGTCCAGGAAGGCACCCTCGCCGCTCGTCTTCTGCCTCACCAGCGCCGAGACGATGGCGAAGGCCCCGACCAGTCCGCCCAGCGTGTCGGCGACGGGATAGCCGACCCGCAAGGGTGCTGTCTCCGGCGTGCCGGTGATGCTCATGATGCCCGAAAGGCCCTGGATGATCTGGTCATAGGCCGGATTGTCGCGCATCGGCCCGGTCTGGCCGAAGCCTGATATCGCGCAGTAGACAAGGCTGGGGCGGACCGCCTTCAGCGCCTCGTAACCGAGGCCAAGCCGGTCCATGACGCCGGGGCGGAAGTTTTCCACCAGCGCATCGGCGCTGGCAACCAGGTCCAGGAAGCGTTCGCGCTCGGCTTCCTTCTTGAGATCGAGCACGACGGAGCGTTTGCCGGCGTTCTGCGCCAGGAACGAAGCGCCCATTCCGGCCTCGTTGAGTTCCGGGGAACCGCCGAGCTGGCGTGCCAGGTCGCCGCCTTGCGGCGCCTCGACCTTGATCACGTCGGCGCCGAGCAGCGCCAACTGGTAAGCGCAATAGGGCCCGGCCAGGACGTTGGTCAGGTCGAGCACGCGAATACCGGAAAGCAGGTCTGTCATGTCACTTCAAATCGATCAGGCATCGCCCGGCACATGCTCCGGCCCGCGCAACCGGCGGCGTTCGATGTAGGCCCAGATATGCGGCCCGACCAGGCCGATGAAGGCCAGCGTCAGCAGGGTCAGCGACAGCGGGTGCTTGTAGAACACCGACCAGTCGCCGTTCGAGATCGTCATGGCGCGGCGGAACTGGGTTTCGGCGAGCGGTCCCAGGATCATGCCGATGATGACGGGCGCGGTCGGGAAATCGAAGCGCCGCATCAGGAAGCCGGCCGCACCCAGGAGATAGAGGATGGCGAGGTCGATCGGCGACTGCGAGATGCCGTAGGTGCCGACGGTGGCGAAAACCAGGATGCCGGCATAGAGCTGCGGCGCCGGGATCTTCAGCAGCCGCACCCAAAGCCCGATCAGCGGCAGGTTGAGGATGACGAGAATGACGTTGGCGATGAACAGGCTGGCGATCAGTCCCCAGACCAGATTGCCTTGTGTCGTCAGAAGCAGCGGGCCTGGATTGATGCCGTAGCTCTGGAAGGCCGAAAGCATGATTGCCGCCGTCGCCGAGGTCGGCAGGCCGAGCGTCAGCATCGGCACCAGCACACCGGCGGCCGAGGCATTGTTGGCGGCCTCCGGACCGGCTACGCCCTCGATGGCGCCAACCGTGCCGAATTCCTGCTTGTGCTTCGAAAGCTTCTTTTCGATGGCATAGGACAGGAACGTCGGGATCTCGGCGCCGCCGGCGGGCATGGCGCCGATCGGGAAGCCTATCGCGGCGCCGCGCAACCAGGGCTTCCACGAGCGCCCCCATTCGGCCGCCGTCATGTAGAGCGAGCCCTTCAGCGGCACGATCTCGTCCTTGCCGGCATAACGGCGCGAGGCCATGTAGAGCGTCTCGCCGACGGCGAACAGACCGACGGCGGCGATGATGACGTCGACGCCGTCGAGCAGTTCGGTCATGCCGAAGGTGAAGCGCGGCTGGCCGGTCTGCAGGTCGACCCCGATCATGCCTATAACAAAGCCGGCGAACAGGCTGGTCAGGCCGCGCACCGAGGACGAGCCGAGCACCGCCGAAACCGTGATGAAAGCAAGCACCATTAGCGAGAAATACTCGGCCGGGCCGAAGGCCAGCGCGAACCTGACCACGATAGGCGCCAGGAAGGCGACGCCCAGCGTGCCGAGCGTGCCGGCGACGAAGGAGCCGATCGCCGAGGTGGCAAGTGCAGCGCCGCCGCGCCCGGACCGGGCCATCTTGTTGCCTTCCAGCGCGGTGACGATGGTGGCGCTTTCGCCTGGCGTGTTGAGCAGGATCGACGTCGTCGAGCCGCCATACATGGCGCCGTAATAGATGCCGGCAAACAGGATGAACGAAGCCTCCGGCGCAACCTGGTAGGTGATCGGCAGAAGCAGCGCGATGGTCAATGCCGGTCCGAGGCCGGGCAGCACGCCGATGGCGGTGCCAAGCGTGGTGCCGAGCAGGCACCACAGAAGATTGACCGGGGTGAAGGCGACGGCGAAACCGTGTGCCAGATGGCCTAGCGTTTCCATGGCGTCAGCCTCCCAGCGTGCTGGTGAACGCATCGATCACCGTATTCAGCTGGTTCTCGATGAAACCGGCGCCGATATTGACGCCGAGCGCCTTGGCGAAGCCGAAATAGGCGGCCAGCGCCAGCACGAGGCCAGTGAGCGCATCGCGCAGCGTATGCCGGCTGCCGAAGCCGTAGCAGACCAGAACGAACATGATGACGGATGCCGCGGTGAAGCCGAGCGGCTGGATCAGGAGCAGGTTGGCGATAAGACCGATGACGACGAAGCCCATCGCCTTCCAGTCGGTCGGCGTCTCCCTTTCCTCTTCCGGCTGCCAGCCGCCGCGCAGTGCGGCGACGATGAGCAGGAGCGAAAGAACCACCAGGCCGAACATGGTGAGGTAGGGAAAGACGGTGGGGCCGACCTTGGAGTAGAGCGGCGACACCGGGATCGCCAGCGTCTGCCAGGCAACCGCCCCGGCACAGGCCAGAAGCCCGATGCCGATCAGCAGTTCGGGCACGGCAAGGCGCGAGGACGCAGCCTGCTGGTCGCTGGTGCTCATGAATGTCCTCCCAAGACAGCCGGCATTCCATAGCCAGCTTTCATCCTACCTTCATCCCCGGTGGATCGCACGTCCATGCGATCGGCGGGAGGAAAAAGGGCGGACCATGGCCCGCCCGCTTCAGGCAAATCAGGCGAGCCCGAGATCCTTGAGGATGGCTTCGATGCGGGCCGTATCCTCGGCGAGGAACTTCGCATAATCGTCGCCGGTGAGCAGGATGGGCGTCCAGTTGCGGTTCTTGCATTCCGTGGCCCAGGCATCGCTCTTGGCCATGGTCTCGACCAGCGTGATCATCGCCGCCTTGTCGGTATCGGAGACGCCGGGGGGTGCGAAGACGCCGCGCCAGTTGAACAGTTCGACGTCGATGCCGGCTTCCTTCAGCGTTGGAGCATCGATGCCCTCCTGCCGCTTGTCGGCGGAAATGGCGAGCAGCCTGAGCGCCCCTGCCTTGACCTGTTCGGAGAACTCGCCGAAGCCGGAAATGCCCGCCGCCACCTGGTTGCCGAGCAGCGCCGACAGGGCCTCGCCGCCGCCCGCGAACGGCACGTAGGACAGGTTTGTCGCCGGCACGCCCGCTGTCTTGGCGATCAGGCCGAACAGGATATGGTCCGAACCGCCGGCCGAGCCGCCGGCAACGGGAACCTTCGTCGGATCCTCTTTAAGCGCGGCGACGAAATCGGCGGCCGTCTTGAACGGCGAGGCCGCCGGCACCACCAGCGCTTCGAACTCGCCGGTGAGCCGGGCGATCGGCGTGACCTGCGTCAAATTGTTGGCAGCCTTGTTGGCGATGATGGCGCCGACCATGACCATGCCGCCAACCATCAGCGAATTGCCCTTGCCGTTCCATTGACTGATGAATTGCGGCAGCCCCACCGTGCCGCCGGCGCCGCCGACATTGGTGATCTGCGAGCCGGAGATCAGCTTCTCGCTGCGCATCACCTGGTCCATCGTGCGCGCGGTCTGGTCCCAGCCGCCTCCGGGCGCCGCCGGCACGAAAATCTGTATCTGCGGCGTGCCTTGGGCAAGGGCGGGAGAAAGACGCGACGCCACCAGCCCGGCGGCCCCCGCGGCAGCGGTGCTCATCAAAAATCTGCGTCTGTTCAGCATGGGATTCCTCCAAATCACGACACCTCCTCCGGTGCCCGCCAAAAACGCGCCTGAAACCAGACCCGTGCTTGAGTTCAAGCAGACTTTACCGCGTTCCGTCAACAGGAACGATATTCTGCTGGACAGAATGCTCGAGCTGCGCGACACAATCGCGCCGCTCGACCTTTGTTCGACTGGGGACCAATGAATTCGGCAGGCAAACCAGCTGGCATCGAAATCCGGAGCACGTCAGCCGATGGTGTTGCCGCGCTTGATCGGGCCATTGCCATCCTCGATGCATTCACCACGGCGGACCGCTCGCTCAGCCTTTCCGAGATCGCGGCCCGAACCGGCCTCTACAAGAGCACCATTCTGCGGCTGGCCAATTCGCTTTTGCGCGGACAATTGCTCGAGCGCCTGGACGACGGCCGTTACCGCATCGGACCGGCCAGCTTCCGGCTCGGCGCGCTCTATCAGCGGTCGGTCGTGGCGGTCGACATCCTTTTGCCGATCATGCGCGATCTCTGCGAGCTAAGTTGGGAAAGCGTTGCGTTCTATGTCCGCTCGGGGGACGTGCGCACCTGTCTCTATCGCGTCGAGTCCAAGCACCCTATCCGCTACACGATCCGCGAGGGTGACGTCCTGCCGTTGCTGGTGGGCTCCGGCGGGCGTGTGCTGGCGGCGTTTTCCGGACAGCCGGGCGAACCCTACGAAACCATCCGCAAGACCTGCAACTGCCTCGCCATCGGCGACCGCGACCGCCAGACGGGAGGCGTATCGGCTCCGGTGTTCGGACCCGGACGCGTGCTGATTGGCGCCTTGACCCTGGCCGGCCCGAGCACACGCGTCGACGCGGCCTTCCTGCGGCGCATGCGACGGCCGCTGCTCGAGGCGGCGGCCCGCGCCACCCGCGCCTTCGGCGAGGATGCCTCGATGCTCGATGAAGCGGCCCGCGAAGCCGCGGTGCAAACAGATATGGCCAGTCCCGGCGCGGTGATCAGGAGCAGACGGCGTTCTCGGATCATTTCGACGCCCTTGCGGAACGACCGCTAATTTAGACACTTGCCGAATGCTCAGGCCAACCGCTCCAGCAGGATGGTCGGGGTTTCGTGATAGACGGTCCGCGCCACCTCCCGGTAGCCGCACTTCGTCGCCACGTTCAAGGAAGCGGTGTTTTCGGGGTCGATGATGCAGACGGTTTTGCCGCGTCCGAAGGTCTCGTCGCCCCAGCCAAGCACGCGGCTGACGATCTCGGTGGCGAGGCCGGCGCCGTGGGCGGCGGGAGCGAGCGCCCACCCGGCCTCCGGAATGCCCTCTATCGGCGGCTCCATATCGCGCTTGAGGTCGTGAAAGCCGGCCTCGCCGACAAACCGGCCCGTCGCCTTGTCCTCGATCGCCCAGAAACCGTAGCCGAGCAGCGACCAGAGCCCGGCGTGACGCAGGAAGCGCATCCAGCTCTCTTCCCGAGTGCGCGGCCTGCCGCCGATGAAGCGGGTGACGACCGGATCGGCCCACATGGCGACATAGGCGTCGAAATCCTCCAGCCGGTGCGCTCGCAGGATGGCGCGCGCCGTTTCGATAACCGGAACGCCGCTTGTGTTGTGATGGTTCATGGGTCGCCCTCGCTTAAACCTGCAAAGCACCTAGCAAATCACCCGCCGCGAACAAGGGCCAGGCCGGGGCGGATCATCTTCCAGACAGAATGCGCGCTCGTTTGGGTGGCCCGATCCAGCCGGAACAGTCGTTCCTCCGATGGTCCGGCCGCGCCTCATGGGCAGCCAGCCAGAACGGTTGCGGATATCAGCACTTTGCCATTTGAGTACGATTGCAATCTGTTAGCCTGCCCTAGTTGTACCCGTGCAGCCGGTGTCGAGGAGAACTCCGCGCAGCGGTTGAAGATTTAAGCCCTGGGAGGAAATCACGATGAGAAGATTTGTCGCCGCTCTGGCTGCCGCCGTGGCCGTCACGCTTTGTCCGGTCGCCGCAGGCGCGCAAACCTATCCCGAACGCACCATCACGGTCGTGGTGCCGTTTGCGGCCGGCGGCCCGACCGACACGGTCACGCGTCTCGTCGCGGAAGCCATGTCGAAGGATCTCGGCCAGCAGGTCATCGTCGAGAATGTCGGCGGCGCCGGTGGCACGCTGGGCGCGGGCCGCGTCGCCAAGGCCGAGCCGGATGGCTACACCCTGCTTCTCCATCACATCGGCATGGCCACCAGTGCCACACTCTACCGAAAGCTCGCCTATGACACGCTGAACGCCTTCGAATATGTCGGCCTCGTCACCGAGGTGCCAATGACCATCGTTGGCCGCAAGGACCTCGAGCCGACCGATTTGAAGGGACTGGTCGAGTATGCCAAGGCCAACAAGGATAGCGTCACCGTAGCCAATGCCGGCATAGGTGCTGCCTCGCATCTCTGCGGCATGCTGTTCATGAGCGCTATCAAGACGCCGCTGGTCACCGTCCCCTACAAGGGCACCGGCCCGGCCATGACCGATCTCCTCGGCGGCCAGGTCGACATCATGTGCGACCAGACAACCAACACCACCAAGCAGATCCAGGGCGGCACGATCAAGGCCTACGCCGTCACCTCGCCGGAGCGCCTCGATGTGCTGCCCGATGTCCCGACGACGACGGAAGCCGGCCTTCCCGACGTGCAGGTCAGCATCTGGCACGGCCTTTATGCTCCCAAGGGCACTCCGGCGGCGATCACCGAACGGCTGTCGAAATCCCTGCAGGTCGCGCTGAAGGACGAGAACGTCGCCGCCCGCTTCGCCGAGCTCGGCACCAGGCCGTCGCCCGAGGCCGACGCGACGCCGGCCGCGCTGAAGGCCAAGCTGGAAAGCGAGATCGTGCGCTGGAAGCCGATCATCGAAGCTGCCGGCCAGTACGCCGACTGAGTTTTGAACGGGGCGCCGCCGGCGCCCCGTTTTCGCTTCGGTATCGTCGCGCGCCCGCAGCCTGGGAGGAACGTCATGAAGGCTTTCGCAATCGACAGGACGAACGGCATATGCGCTGCGCTGTTCATCGTTTTCGGCACATTTTTCGCGTTGCAGTCGCTCGGCCTCGAAATAGGCACCGCCTTCCGCATGGGGCCGGGCTATTTCCCGCTGGTGCTGGCGATCGTGCTGATCCTGCTTGGCCTCGTCATCCTCGTCCAGGCGATGCGATTCGAGGGCGATCCGATCGGCTACATTGCGTGGCGCGGCTCGCTGTTCATCCTTCCCGCTCCGATCTTCTTCGGCCTGACGGTGCGCGGCCTCGGCTTCATTCCGTCAATCTTCCTGACGGCGTTGATCGCATCGTTTGCCAGCGGCCGCATGAAACCGCTGACCGCGTTCGTGCTGTCGGCCGGCCTGACCCTGTTTGCATTCCTTGTCTTCAGCTACGCGCTCGGCCTTCCGTTCCAGCGCTTTGGCCCATGGCTCACTCCGTGGCTGCCATTGTGAGGAGATGAGCATGGAGCTCCTCGACAATCTGGCGCTAGGCTTTTCGACCGCTTCATCGCTGACGAACCTTGGCTTCTGCCTGATCGGCGTCCTTCTTGGCACGCTGATCGGCGTCCTTCCCGGGATTGGCGCCACCGCGACCATCGCCATGCTCTTGCCCATCACCTTTCAGATCGGCGACCCGGTTTCCTCCCTCATCATGCTCGCCGGCATCTATTACGGTGCGCAATATGGCGGCTCGACCACAGCAATTCTCATCAACATGCCCGGAGAATCGTCCTCGGCGGTCACCGCGATCGACGGCTATCAGATGGCCAGGAACGGCCGCGCCGGCGCGGCACTCGCGATTGCGGCGATCGGTTCGTTCTTCGCCGGCACGGTGTCGACCTTCCTCGTCGCCATCTTCGCCCCGCCGCTGACCTCGATCGCGCTGGAATTCGGCGCGGCCGAATATTTTTCGCTGATGGTCGTCGGCCTTGTCTCGTCGGTCGCGCTTGCCCACGGTTCGATCGTCAAGGCGCTGGCGATGGTCGTGCTCGGCCTGTTGCTCGGCATTGTCGGCACCGATATCTACACCGGCACGCCGCGCTTCACGCTCGGTATCCCCGAATATGCCGACGGACTGAATTTCGTCGCCGTGGCGGTCGGCGTCTTCGGCATCGCCGAGATCCTACGCAATCTCGAGAACGAGCATGAGCGCTCGGTGATGATCCGAAAGGTTTCAGGGCTCATGCCCACCCGCGACGACTTCAGGCGCATGGCGGCGCCCATCGTGCGCGGAACGATCATCGGTTCAGCGCTCGGCATCCTGCCCGGAGGCGGCGCGATCCTCGCGGCCTTTGCCTCCTACACGGTCGAAAAGCGGGTATCGAAAAATCCGCAAGAATTCGGCAAGGGCGCGATCGCAGGCGTCGCCGGGCCGGAATCGGCCAACAATGCCGGCGCGCAGACCTCCTTCATCCCCATGCTGACGCTCGGCATTCCAGCCAATCCGGTCATGGCGCTGATGATCGGCGCGATGATCATCCAGGGCATCGTGCCCGGGCCCAATGTCGCGACCGAACAGCCGGCGCTTTTCTGGGGCATTATCGCCTCCATGTGGATCGGCAACCTGATGTTGATCGTCCTGAACCTGCCGCTGATCGGGCTCTGGGTGAAGCTGCTCACCATCCCGTACTACGTGCTTTTCCCGATCATCATGGCGTTCTGCTCGATCGGCGTTTACAGCGTCAACACCAATGTCTACGACCTCTACGCCGTCGCCTTTTTCGGCTTCCTCGGCTATCTCCTGACCAAACTGCGCTGCGAACCCGCGCCCCTGCTGCTCGGCTTCGTGCTTGGCCCCCTGCTTGAGGAAAATCTCCGCCGGGCCATGATTCTGTCGCGTGGGGATCCCAGCGCCTTCGTGACGAGACCGATCAGCGCCGGCCTGCTCCTCATCGCGCTCGCCGTGCTCGTCATCGTCTTCCTGCCCGCGGTCAAGAAGAAGCGCGAAGAGGTGTTTGTGGAGGAGAGTTAATTTATTGAACTCCGCTGGTTTCCTCGAGCGGAGCGATCTCGACCAGCGGCGCCGGCACGCTGGTCGTCTTTTCCTGCGCCTTGCAGAGATCGGCGATGACGCAGGCCGGGCAATCCGGCTTGCGCGCCTTGCAGACGTAGCGGCCATGCAGGATCAGCCAGTGATGCGCGTGGCGCATATACTCGTCGGGAATGATCTTCAACAGCCCCTGCTCGACCTGTTCGGGCGTCTTGCCGGGCGCAAGTCCTATGCGGTTGCCGATGCGGAAGATGTGCGTGTCGACGGCCATCGTGTGCTGGCCGAAGGCCATGTTGAGGACGACATTGGCGGTCTTGCGCCCAACCCCCGGCAACTTGACCAGTTCGTCCCGGCTGTCCGGCACCTCGCCACCATGATCTCGAATCAGCGCCTGCGACAGCGCGATGACATTCTTGGCCTTGTTGCGCCACAGACCGATGGTCCTGATATAGTCGCCCACCCTGGCCTCACCCAGATCGAGCGTTTTGCGCGGCGTATCGGCGACCTTGAACAGCGCTCGCGTCGCCTTGTTGACGCCGGCGTCGGTCGCCTGCGCCGACAGCACGACGGCCACCAGCAGCGTAAAGGCGTTGACGTGTTCGAGTTCGCCCTTCGGCTCCGGCCGCTGGACGGCAAAGCGTCGGAAAATCTCGTGCACCTCCGCCGGACTGTAGAGCGGCCTGGATCGGGCGGGCCTCGGACGCGGCTTGGCGTTCGAGCCGTCGCGCCGTCCAGCCAGTAGCTTCTTTTCGGATTGTGCGGGTACTTTGGACTTGGGGCTTGCCATTTCCTTCCTATAATATCCAGATATGGACGATACAAACGCCTCGTTCCAGGCGGACGAACCCTTCTTCAGCGCCTTGCTGACCCCGCACCGGTCTCTGGGCAAGACCGGCTTCGCCGTGCTGATGGGCGCGCTGCTGTTCGGCTGGCTGGTGACCGGGGCTTTTTTCCTGTCGCGCGGCGCCTGGCCGGTTTTCGGCTTCTTCGGTCTGGACGTTGTCGCCGTCTATATTGCCTTCCGCATCAACTATCGTGCCGCCCGCGCCCGCGAGGAGGTGTCGATCTCGCGCACCAGCCTCGATATCCGCAAAACCGCGCCGTCGGGAAAATCGGAAGCGCACCGCTTCAACCCGTTCTGGGCGCGCTTTTCGGTCGCCCGTCACGCCGAAATCGGCATCACCCGGATGGCGGTCGAGGCGCAGGGACAAACCGTGCCGATCGGCGGCTTTCTCGACCCCGATTCCCGCGAAAGCTTCGCCACCGCCTTTTCACGTGCGCTCGCCACCGCCAAGGCGCGCTAGCCGAAACGGTTTGCGTCCGGACCGCTTCGAACAAGTGGTACGACGACTTAGAAGCGATAGCGCAAAAGCCTGCCGATCTTGCGCAGTGCGGGAATGTGTTTCCAAAGCCGAACGAACAGCTGCGCGGACCAGCCCATGCGGGCGGCATGTTCAGGTCTATAGGCCGGAATGTCTTCGATGAATCGCAGCTTCGGGACAGCCAGTTCCAGTTCGTGCGGATCCTCGATCGCCCAGTGAACCTCGGCGCCTGTCGCCTTGACGGCCGGATTGAGGCGCAGCAGCTTCAGGCCGAAACCGCTGTAAGCGTCGAAAATCAGGTCGCCGCCGGCAAGATGTATGACCAGGCGCGAGAACAGGCGGAATCCTTCCTCGGCCGGGAGATAGGGCGTCAGCCCCTCCGCCACCACGATGGCCGGTCGGTTGCGGGGCACTTCAACCAGCCAGTCCGGTTCAGTTACCGACGAAGCGATGAGGCGGTAGCGGTCGCGCGGCGGGTATAGCTTGCGCCTGAGTTCAATGACTTCCGGATAGTCGACATCGAACCAGTCAACGCCTGGTGGCGGACCGACCCGGAAGATGCGCGTGTCGAGCCCGCACCCCAGATGCAGCACGATGGCCCCAGGATTTCTGGCCAGAAACTCCTCGACGCGGACGTCCAGCGTCTTTGCCCTGATCGCCAGGCCGATGCCGAGATTTCTGTCGACCTTGAGCCTTGAGAAATCATAGTCGATCTTGCGCACCGCCTCGTCGGCGAAACGATCCCCAAGCAGCGAATGGGGCATCCGGCTTTCCAGCGCCTTGCCGTAGAGCGTCATCAGCAAGGTTTCTTTCGCTCCGGCGAGATTTACCTTTTCGCCCGCCATGGCGACTCCTGGGCTCAAAACCAGAGTTTATCTGGGTATGCGGCGCAAGAAGGCAAGTTTCGGGTGGCGATCGACGCCCCAAGGGCTGATATTCCGGCTCAAGGAGAAGTCCCATGAGCACACAGACAGCAGTCCTCAAGAAGGACATCACGCCCGAAGGCAACGACTACGAAATCGTGCGCCGCGCCATCGAGAAGATCAGCCTCGACTATCGCGATCAGCCTTCTCTCGAGGAGCTTGCAGAGGAGGTCGGCGAGACGCCGACCGGCCTGCAGAAGCTGTTCACACGCTGGGCAGGCCTGTCGCCCAAGGCATTCCTGCAGGCGGTGACGCTGGACCATGCCCGCAGGCTGCTCGATTCCGGCATGCCGCTGCTCGAAACCTCGTTCGAGCTCGGCATGTCCGGCCCCGGCCGGCTGCACGACCTGTTCGTCACCCATGAGGCGATGTCGCCGGGCGATTACAAGACGCGCGGCGCCGGGCTCACCATCCGCTACGGCTATCATACCTCGCCATTCGGCACCGCCCTGATCATGGCCACAGACCGCGGGCTTGCAGGCCTCGCCTTCAGCGATCCGGGCGAGGAACGCGCCGCTTTCGCCGATATGTCCAGCCGCTGGCCGAATGCCGTCTATGTCGAGGACATGGCCGCGACCGGCCCCTACGCCGCGCGTATCTTCGACCCGACGCTGTGGCGCCCGGACCAGCCGCTGCATGTCGTGATGATCGGCACCGACTTCCAGGTTCGCGTCTGGGAGGCCTTGCTCCAGATTCCCATGGGCAAGGCTCGCACCTATTCCTCAATTGCCGCCAGCATCGGCGCGCCAAGCGCCAGCCGCGCCGTCGGCGCCGCCAACGGCGCCAACCCGCTCTCCTTCGTGGTGCCTTGCCACCGCGCCATCGGCAAGTCCGGCGACCTCACCGGCTACCACTGGGGCCTGACCCGCAAGCGCGCCATTCTGGGCTGGGAGGCTGGACAGGTCACCTCTTGAAATCGGGAACGCCGGCGAACCTGCCGCCGGCATTGTCATGCCGAATACGACGACGCCCGCTGACTCGCACAGTGCGGCGCCACGGCGCTTGCCATATCGACATGCACTGGAAAGCAACGATCTTACAGGATAGCTTCCCGCTCATTCATGAGGAGGCATTCCTTGATCATCGTCGTCGGCTCGATCAATCTCGACCTTATCGCCAATGTCGACCGCTTGCCGAGCCCTGGCGAGACGGTGAGCGGCTCCGGTTTCGCCACCGCGCCCGGCGGCAAGGGCGCCAACCAGGCGTTGGCCGCCGCGCGCGCCGGCGCCAAGGTGCGTATGGTGGGAGCCGTCGGCAAGGATAATTTCGCCGTCGAGGCCCTGGCCCTGCTGCGCCAGGCCAGGGTGGATTTGTCTGGCGTGGGCGAAACTTTTGCCTCGACCGGCACCGCGCTGATCATGGTCGGCGACGACGGCGAGAACATCATCGCCGTGGTGCCGGGTGCCAATGCTTCCGTGGTGCCCGGAGACCTCTCCAAGACCTTTCTGAAAAAGGGCGATGTCGTGCTTCTGCAACACGAGATCCCGCTCGCGACGATCGATGCCGCGCTCGATCAGGCAAGCGCGGCCGGCGCCGTCACCGTGCTCAACACCGCGCCCTTCCATCGCGACGCAGCCGGCTTGCTCGGCAAGGCCGACTATGTCGTCGCCAATGAGACCGAGTTCGACCTCTATGGCGAGGTGCTGTCGCTGAGCGGGCGCGACCGCGCGGCACGGATGGGCGACTTTGCCGGGAAAACCGGCCGCACCATCGTCGTCACGCTCGGCGGCGACGGCGTGATGGCGGCGACGCCGACCGATTCCCTGACCGTTCCCGCATTGAAGATCACCCCGGTCGATACGGTTGGTGCAGGCGACACCTTTTGCGGCTATTTCGCCGCCGGCCTGTCGTCGGGCCTGCCCCTCGAGCAGGCGCTCGCCCGGGCCGGCGCGGCCGGCTCGCTGGCATGCCTGAAGCCGGGCGCCCAGCCGGCCATCCCGTTGGCCGCCGATGTCGACCAGGCACTCCTGAAATCCCGCTGAGACAACCGGAATGCGCCCCCAGACGAAGCATGCCGCGCCACCGGCCGGCGACATATGCCGCCTGTCCGCCGTCGAACTGACCGACGCGATCCGGCAAAGGAAACTTTCGGTCCGTGAGATGGTGACGGCATTCCTCGACCGCATCGAAACCGTCAATCCGCTCGTCAACGCCATCGTTTCCTTGCGCGATCGTAGCGATATCCTGCGCGAGGCCGACACAGCCGATGCCCGTCCGGACCGGGCCGGTGCGCTCTTCGGCCTGCCGATCGCGGTCAAGGATCTCGCAATGACCCGCGGCCTGCGCACTTCCTTCGGCTCGCCGATCTTCGCCGATTTCGTGCCCCAGGAGGACGATTTCTTCGTCGAGCGCATGCGCAAGGCCGGCGCCATCATCATCGGCAAGACCAACGTTCCCGAATTCGGCCTCGGCTCCAACACCTACAATCCCGTGTTCGGCCCGACGCTGAACGCGTTTGATCCAGATTTGAGCGCCGGCGGCTCGAGCGGCGGCGCCGCGGTGGCACTGGCGCTGGACATGGTGCCCGTCGCCGATGGCAGCGACTTCGGCGGCTCGTTGCGCAATCCAGCCGCCTGGAACAATGTCTATGGTTTCCGGCCATCGCAGGGGCTCGTCCCCGGCGGCCCGGACGTCGAGGCCTTTCATGCCCAGATGGGCGTCGATGGGCCGATGGGGCGCAATGTCGGCGACATGGCGCTGCTGCTCGACGTGCAGGCGGGGTATCATCCGCACGCACCCTTGTCCTATGAGAAACAAGGCTCCTTCCTCGAAGGCCTGCGGATGCCCGCCAAAGGCGGCCGTGTCGCCTGGCTCGGCGATCTGGGCGGGCATTTGCCCATGGAGCCCGGCATCCTCGAGCTCTGCCAGGCCGCGCTCGAGCGCTTCGAGGAGGCGTCCTTCAAGGCCGAGGCACTGGTGCCGGACTTCGATTTCGAGGCCTTGTGGCAGGCTTTCGTGACGTTGCGCCAGGCAAGCAGCGGCTGCGCGCTGAAAGTGCATTATGACGACCCCGCCAGGCGCGCCCTGTTGAAGCCCGAAGCCGTTTGGGAGGTGGAGAACGCGCAACTCCTGATGGCGCCCCAAATACGCGCCGCCTCAGTCGTTCGCACCTCCTGGCATCGGGCGCTGCTGTCGCTGTTCGACCGCTTCGAGCTCATTGCATTGCCGACCGCGCAGGTCTTTCCGTTCGACGCCGGCACCCATTGGCCGCGCGAGATCGCCGGCCGGCCGATGGACAGCTATCACCGCTGGATGCAGGTTTCGGCGCTCGCCACCATGGGCGGCTGTCCGGCCGTCAACGTGCCGGTCGGCTTCGACGCCAAAGGCCGGCCGATGGGCATGCAACTGATCGGCAGGCCGCGCGGCGACATGGCCGTGCTGAAGGCGGCGGCGGCCTATGAAGCGACGCTGCCGTGGCCGCCCGGGGCCTGAAGCGGTTCGTTGCGATGTCGCGGCTTCATGTGCCGGCTTGCACCGGCATCGTCGTCATGCATTGATTGTAGGACGCCGCGCAGGCGGCATTCTGCCCGAGGGAAAATCATGTCGCTGGAACTCTATGCCGCCTATGTCCTCGCTTGCGTCGTCATCATCCTGGTGCCTGGGCCGACGGTCACGCTGATCATCGCCAACAGCATCCGCCATGGCTCCCGCGCCGGCCTGGCCAATGTCGCCGGCACGCAGGCCGGCCTGGCGGTCATGATCGCCATCGTCGGCATCGGCCTCAACACGCTGATATCGGGCATGGGGCACTGGTTCGAATGGGTGCGGCTGATCGGTGCCGCCTACCTGATCTGGATGGGCGTCCAGATGTTCCGGTCCAAGGGCGAGCTGAACGCCGACGGAACAGCGCGGAAGCCGCGCGGCGGGTTTTTCCTGCAGGGCCTGCTGGTGGCGCTCAGCAACCCGAAGACGCTGATCTTCTTCGGTGCCTTCTTTCCGCAATTCATCGCGCCGCAAGGCAATTATTCGCTGCAGATCGTCGTCATGGGCCTCACCGCCATGATCTTCGCCGCCATGTCGGATTCGACCTATGCGCTGGCCGCCGGCCGCGCCGGTCGCATCCTGTCCGCCCGCCGCGTCAAGCTCCTGTCCAGGATCAGCGGCAGCTTCATGGTCGGCGGTGGCCTGTGGCTGGCATTTTCGCGGTCGAAGTGAGCACCGCCGCCTTACCTTCCCCCCTTGTGGGGGAAGGTGGATCGGTGCGCAGCGCCGAGACGGTTGAGGATGCCTGACGGAGTTTGGCGTTCCCTGGAACACCTTCATCCGACCTCGCTTTGCGAGGCCGCCTTCTCCCGCAAGGGGAGAAGGTAAGGAGGCGGATCTAAAGCCGCCCCAGCCTTTCCACCAGCAGCGCGAAGAAGCCGTCATGGTCGATGTCGCCCATCACCTTGGCGTTCTTTTCCCGCTTGGTGACGCCCCACCAGTCGATCACGGTCATGCCCATGGTCAGTTCCGAGCTGGTTTCCACGCTGACATTGCAGTTGCGGCCTTTGAACAGCTCCGGTTTCAACAGGTAGGCGATGACGCAGGGGTCATGCAGCGGCCCGCCATCGGTGCCGTATTTCTCCTTGTCGAAACGCTCGAAAAACTCCAGCATCTCGGCCGTTGCGGTACCGACCTTGGTGCCGAGCTTGCGAAAGGCCTGGGTGCGCTTGGCGGTGGTCAGCGCCTTGTGGGTGACGTCGAGCGGCATCAGCACGATCGGAATGCCGGATTTCAACACCACCTCGGCCGCGTGCGGATCGACATAAATGTTGAATTCGGCCGCCGGCGTGACATTGCCGCCTTCGAAGAAGCCACCGCCCATCAGGATGATTTCCTTGATGCGCGGCGCGATCCTCGGCTCGCGGATCAGCGCCAGCGCGATATTGGTGAGCGGCCCGAGAGCGCACAGGGTGATGCTGCCGCTCTCTTCCTTCATCAGCGTCTCGACGATGAAATCGACGGCGTACTTATCCTGCAGCTTCATCGTCGGTTCGGGCAATTGCGGCCCGTTGAGGCCGGTTTGGCCATGCACCGCCTCGGCCGTAACCAGTTCACGCGCCAAGGGACGGACGGCGCCGGCATAGACCTTTATGTCGGGTCGGCCGGCCAGTTCGCAGATCTTGCGGGCGTTCTTCTCGGTAAGCTTCAGCGGCACGTTGCCCGCTACGGCTGATATGCCGACGATCTCCAGCTCGGGGCTGCCAAGCGCCAGCAATATGGCGACGGCATCGTCCTGGCCAGGATCCGTGTCGATGATGATCTTGCGTGTCTGAGGCATTTCAATTCCTTGTTTGGCCATGAGCTCATGCGTCCGAGCGAGCATGCGAAACGCACCGAACCGGCCTTGAGCTGCCGAACTGCTCCGCCCGGGGGACGAATCCCGGCGCAGCGCTTCTCCTTGCATCTCACTGCCGTTTCAAGCGCCATGTCGATCATTCTTGTGAGTCCACGACGTGGTCTTTTTGGGCGGGTGTTTTGATGGCTTGAACTTGGTCGTGGGGCGGACCATATCAAGAGCACCGGGAAAAATGCCATCTGGGTTTTTCCAGTTTATGTCGCTCTTGAGAGGACAATGTAACATGAGCCGAATGACGCCTTTCTCCAGCCCGCTTCTCCTGGGTTTCGACGCCATGGAAAAGACGCTGGAGCGCCTGGCGAAGTCCGGCGACAGCTATCCTCCTTACAACATCGAGCGGCTCAGCGGCGCCGACGGCAAGGCCGAAAGGCTGCGCATCACGCTCGCTGTCGCCGGTTTCGCCGAAAGCGATCTCGATGTCACCACGGAGGAAAACCAGTTGGTCGTGCGCGGTCGTCAGACCGACGATACCGAGCGCGAATTTCTTCATCGCGGCATCGCCGCACGCCAATTCCAGCGCTGTTTCGTGCTGGCCGATGGCATGCGGGTGATCGCGGCGGAGCTGAAGAACGGCCTTTTGTCGATCGATCTCGATCGGCCCGAAGCCGAGCGGCTGGTACGGAAAATAAACATATCGGTGAAAGACTGATCTTTGCCGATGGCTCTCATGCGGGATGGCCTACTGCCCAGGACCAGGGCGGCGTCTCGCGCCAAGGAGGCTTGAAATGACCAGAACTGACCAAAATCCCACCATGACCAGCGGTGAATTCGCCCATCTCGGCGAGGGCTCGGTCGCTTATTTGCGCAAGGTCACGAGCGAGGAACTGCTCGGCCGTTTCCCGGGCATTGGCGAAATCGCGCCCGGCATGGAATTGTGGGCGCTGTTTGCCGCCAATGGCCAGCCGATCCTGCTTTCGGATGCGCGCGACCGCGCGCTGGCCGGCGCCATGGAAAACGACCTGACCACGGTCGCCATTCATTAAGGCGATTTCCCGCTGAAAACGAACGGGGCCGCCCGTGGCGGCCCTCGACCATCGTTCATCCAGAAAACGTCAGGCCGCGTGCGAGGCCTGGGTGTCCGACAAAAGGGCGTGGATCGCCACGGCGTCGCGCGTTCCTCTGATCTTGGCCACCGTATCGGCATCGCGCAGCACCCGCGCGATGCGCGACAGCGCCTTCAGATGATCGGCGCCGGCCCCTTCAGGGGCCAGCAACAGGAACACCAGGTCGACCGGCTGGTCGTCTAGCGCCTCGAAGTCGACCGGCGTCTCCAGGCGGGCGAACACGCCGGCGATGCGCTTCACGCCGGCCAGCTTGCCGTGCGGAATGGCGATGCCGTTGCCGACTCCGGTCGAGCCGAGCCGCTCGCGCTGCAGAATGGTGTCGAACACCTCCCGCTCAGGAATGCCTGATATCGCGGCCGCCCTCTCCGACAGCAATTGCAGAAGCTGCTTCTTGGAGTTGGCCTTCAACGCCGGCAATATCGCCGGAACGTTGATGAGATCGCTCAGATCCATGCTTGAAAATCCCTTGTTCGCCTGCCGTCACCAGTCCCCACCCCTCGTGCGGCCGGTTTTATCCCTGTGCGACCTCGGTCGTCACCTGTGCGACCTCGGTCGTCACGCTTGTGCGACCTTGGTCGTGGACGGGTCGATCCAGCCGATGTTCCCATCCGGCCGGCGATAGACGATGTTGACGTGATCGTTTCCGGCGTTGCGGAAGACGAAGACCGGACTGTCCTTGGTGTCGAGTTCGATGACCGCCGACGCCACCGACATGGTCTTCAGCGTCATGGTCGATTCGGCGACGATGGCCGGCGCAAAATCCTCCGGAATGTCCTCGTCGTCATCGGCAAGCGGCGCCATCACCGTGTATGCGATATCGGTGAGCTCGCCATTGCCCGAATTGTGCGATTTCAGCCGGCGCTTGTAGCGCCGAAGCCGGGTTTCCAGACGATCCGCCGCGGCCTCGAAAGCCAGCGTCGGGTCCTGGGCATCGCCGGTCGCCTGCAGCGAAGCGCCGGAATCCAGCCGGATCATGCAATCCGCCGAATAGCGCGAGCCCGATTTGATGACGGTGACATGTCCGGCAAAGCCGCGGTCGAAATATTTGCCGATTGCCTCGCCGACACGATCGTTGATGCGCGTACGGAACGCATCGCCGATATCCATGTGTTTTCCCGATATGCGCAGATTCATCTGAAAACTGACCTTCCTTGCTCAGGCTTCAAACTGGCCGGAGTTTATACTCGTGGTCTGTGCGCACAAGCTTTGCGGCGTCACTCGCGCCGATTTAAATCCAAACTTTCCGGTTGATCACAAGCCGCCTTCTTGACCATCCCTAGGCCATTGTCGTGACGGACCATCCGCTAGCGGGCGTCGAGCCCGTCTCATGCGGGCGGGCTTCTAGCCACTTCACCGCAGCTTGTCAATGAAGCGCGAAGGCTGTGGAAAATCGCCGAACCTAGCGCCCGGCGCTGGCAAGGGCCCGCTTCTCGCGCCGGCGCTGCACCGAGGACGGGATATTCATGCCTTCCCTGTATTTGGCGACCGTGCGCCTGGCGATATCGACGCCGCTTTCGCGCAACATGTCGACGATCGCGTCGTCGGACAGGACGTCGACGGTTTTTTCCTCGTCGATCAATTGCTTGATGCGGTCGCGCACCGCTTCCGACGAATGCGCCTCGCCACCGCCCGACGCGGCTATCGAGGCGGTGAAGAAATAGCGCAGTTCGAACACGCCGCGCGGCGTCAGCATGTACTTGTTCGCGGTAACCCGGCTGACGGTCGATTCGTGCATGCCTATCGCGTCGGCCACCGTGCGCAGGTTGAGCGGCTTCAGCTGGCGCACGCCATGGACGAGGAAGGCATCCTGCTGGCGCACGATCTCCGATGCGACCTTGAGAATGGTCTTTGCCCGCTGATCGAGGCTTCGCGTCAGCCAGTTGGCGTTCTGCAGGCACTCGGCCAGGAAATCCTTTTCGGCCTGGTTCTTGGCGTGCGGCGAAACCTGGGCGAAATAGATGTGGTCGACCAGCACGCGCGGCAGCGTTTCGGCGTTGAGTTCGACAGTCCAGCTGCCGTCATTGGCCGCGCGCACCTCGACATCGGCAATGACGGCGTCGCTGGCGCCGCCCGAAAATGCCATGCCCGGCCGCGGATCGAGCGCCCGGATCTCGGTCAGCATGTCGAGCAGGTCCTCCTCGTCGACGCCGCAGATCCGCTTCAGCGTGTGGAAATCGCGGCGCGCCAGGAGTTCGAGGTTGGCAACCAGCGCCTTCATCGCCGGATCGAGCCTGTCGCGCACGGCAAGTTGCAGCGACAGACATTCGGCAAGGTCGCGGGCGAACAGGCCTGCCGGCTCGAAGGTCTGGCACACCGACAGCACCTTGGCCACGGCGTCGGGGCTGCTACCAAGGCGCGAGGCTATCTCGGCCGTATCCGCGCGCATATAGCCGGTCTCGTCGAGGCCGTCTGCGAGTTCGCCGGCGATCAGGCGCGCCGCCGGATCGGCGAAGGCGAGCGCGATCTGCTCGCTGACATGATCGCGCAGCGTGATCGCGGTCGCCGCCATATCACCGGCGTCGAAGCCATCGGACGAGGAAGTGCTGCCATTGCCGGTCGCCGATTTCCACTGCGCCGTGAGGTCTGGTCCGAGCCGCTCGCTGGTGCCCGGGTCGTCCGGGAACAGATTCTCCAGCGAAGTGTCGAGCTTTTCCGAGATCGCCTCGGCGCTCCATCCCGCTTCGGTCTCGAACCAGTCGCCGTCGGTGGTCGTTTCCGGTGCCGCCTCGGTCCTCGGCACCTGGTCGCCGGCGGCATCGTCCTGCGGCTCGGCGCGCTCCAGCAACGGATTGCGCTCGATCTCCTCGTCGATGAAGTGCTCGAGTTCGGCATGGGTGAACTGCAGCAGCCGGATCGACTGCATCAGCTGCGGCGTCATCACCAGCGACTGCGATTGTCGTAGCTGTAGTTTCGCCGCCAACGCCATGGTTCGGTTTCAAACGCCTCGTCTGCATCCGGACTGCCGGAAGGAAATTTCGCGAACCGATAGAAACTGGCCCGGCTTTTGCTTGTCAAGGCAAACGCTAGCAAAACCCGCTTACCGGAGCGTTATCCCGGAGCAAAATCGCGAGAAAACAGCCCCTGACAGGCAAAAAATCGCGTCAGGAAACAAATTTCACGCTCAAAGCGTGAATCCCTCACCCAGATAGAGCCGCCGCACATCGGGATTTGCGACCACTTCGTCGGCCCGGCCATGGGTGAGCACCTGGCCGGCATGGATGATGTAGGCACGGTCGATCAGGCCGAGCGTCTCGCGCACATTGTGATCGGTGATGAGCACGCCGATGCCGCGCGCCGTCAGATGACGCACCAATTGCTGGATGTCGGCGACGGCGATCGGGTCGATACCGGCGAAAGGCTCGTCGAGCAGCATGTAAGCCGGACGCGTGGCCAGCGCACGCGCGATCTCCAAGCGCCGACGTTCGCCGCCGGAAAGCGACATCGACGGCGCCTTGCGCAGATGGCTGATGTGGAACTCCTCGAGCAGTTCGTCGAGGCTGCGCTCGCGCTCCTTGCGGCTCTTTTCGACCACTTCCAGCACGGCGCGAATGTTCTGCTCGACGCTGAGGCCGCGGAAGATCGAGGCCTCCTGCGGCAGATAGCCGATGCCCAAACGCGCACGCCGGTACATCGGCATGGAGGTGACATCGAAGCCGTCTATCTCGATCGTGCCCTCGTCCACCGGCACCAGGCCGGTGACCATGTAGAAACAGGTGGTCTTGCCGGCGCCGTTGGGACCGAGCAGCCCGACGGCCTCGCCGGCACGCACCCCGAGCGTGACGCCGCTGACCACCTTGCGACCCTTGTAGCTCTTGGTCAGGCCCTTGGCGATCAAGGTTCCCTTGAACTTCGCCTTATCGGCGGTGACCGTGGCCGGAGCCGAAACCTTGCCGGCGGCCCGCCCCGGAAGACGCGCCGTCAGCGACGACAGGCTGGCCATCAGGGGTTCGTCGCTCCCGATTTCGGCGGTGGCGTCATCGACATGATGACACGTCCGCCGCAGCCGTCGACATTGGCGAGGCCTGTCTTCATCTGCACGGTGAGCTTGCAGCCCTTGAGGACATTGGGGCCTTGCGACAGCACCACTTCCTTGCCGGACAGGACCAGCACCTGCGTCTTCATGTCGAAGGTGCCATTGTCGCCGGTCGCGATCTGGTCATTCGACTTGATGTAAACTTTTCCGCTGACTTCAAGGTGGTCGATGTTGGCCGAGCCGGTCATCGCCGCTCCCGCTGCTTCCGTCCCCTTTGCGGCCGCGTTCGGGTCCTTGACGTAGTAGACCATCATCTTGCCGGACTTGAGCAGGGTCGGTCCCTGCACGACGGTGACGTTGCCGGTGAACACGGCGACGTTGTCCGCCTGCCGGACCTCCAGCTTGTCGCTTTCGATCTGAATGGGCTTGTCCCCCGATAGTTTGAGCCCGGACGCGCTCTCGGCGCTGGATTGCGCCAGCGCCGGCGCAAGCCCCAGCAAAAGCAGCGCCGAAGCTGCGGCGGCAACCCGTGTCGAACTAATGAGCCACATTCGCTTCTTCGCCCTTTGCCTCTGCCGCCTTCAGATTGGCGGGATCGATATTGACGCGCACTTTGTTCTCGAACACCAGAACCTTGCCATTGTCCTGCACCGACAAGGAATTCGCGGTAATCTGCGACCCGTCACGGCTGACGTCCACCGGGTCATCCGTCTTCATAGTGCCTTTGCCCATGTCGAGGAAGACCGATTTGAACCTGGCCTGAAGGCCGTCGGTCGTGGCGATCGTGACGTCGCTGGTCAGGTGCATCGTATTGCCTTCGCGATCGTAGGTACCATGCGTGGCTTTGATCGCAGCGACATTGTCGGCCGCGATCGGCACCTTGGCGTCGATGCCGTCGAGTTCGATGATGCCTTGCGTGCTGACGTCCTGTATGGCGCGCAAAGCCGTCATGGAATAGGGCAATTTCTGCTTGGTGAAGCCGTTGAGCTTGGGGTTGGCCATTACCAGCTTGCCGTTGGAAAAGGCGGTGCCTTCCGCCTGGACCGCGACGGACACCGGTGCGGCGAGGTAGGAATAGACCGGGAAGGCGATGGCGATCAACGCCGCCAGCACCGGCACGGCGAATTTGAGCACGCGCACGCGGCGCGAATGCCGCCGTGCGCGATCGAACGCGTCCCCCCTCGCCGGGCCGTCCGCCGGGGGAGCCAACTCCGTCTCGGTGCTGCTCGCTTCACTCGTTCGCGCTAACATAACTGCTTTCTTCTAAAAACCCCTGCCCGCCGGGCAACACCGCCTATAGGTGGGACGTCGGCGCTTTCAAGCAAGCACAAGCCGACGAAAACCGCGAAAATGTGACAGTTGCGGTCGTGCAGATCAGAACGGATCGACACCGACAGTCCTGCTTCATAGCAGAAATAGACGTCTAGCGTACATTTTTCGTTACTGTCGGCTCTCCCCTTTACCTGCCGTTCGTTTCACGGACCAATCACGAAACCGACGTCTTGGCGGACGCTGACGCGCACTTGCCTCGCGTGCACCGCGCGCGGATTGCCGCGTCATGCGCAGACGGAATTGCTTCCAGACCGGGACGTCATGGTCTAAAAGCATCTCTTTCCATCGACCGTGAGGCTGACCATGGCATTGAGAGCCGACGACCTGATCGACCGCCGCCGCTTGCGGCGTAAGCTGACTTTCTGGCGCGTTGCGGCCATTGCCATCGTTGCGCTCGGCATCATTGCGATCTCGGCCTGGTTCTATCGCGATGATTTCAGCGGCTCGGCCGTCGATCATATCGCCAAGGTCAGGATCGAAGGCACCATCACCGAGGACGACGAGTTGATCAAGCGGCTGGAAACCATCCGCAAATCGTCAAGAGTAAAAGGCGTGATCCTCGCCATCGATTCCCCCGGCGGCACGACGGTCGGCGGTGAATCGATCTATGAGGAGGTGCGCAAGCTCGCCGCCGACAAGCCTGTCGCGGCCGAGGTCGGCACGCTCGCGGCGTCGGCCGGCTACATGATCGCGAGCGCCACCGATCACATCGTCGCCCGCAAGACCTCGATCGTCGGCTCGATCGGCGTGCTGATCCAGTATCCTGATGTCAGCGGCCTGATGGACAAGCTCGGCGTCAAGCTGGAGGAAGTGAAATCCTCGCCGCTCAAGGCCTCGCCCTCGCCTTTCAAGCCGACCAACGACGACGAGCGCGCCATGGTCCGCAAGCTCATCCTCGACAGCTACGACTGGTTCGTCGGCATCGTCGCCGAACGCCGCAAGATGACCCGCGAGCAAGCGCTGGCGCTCGCCGACGGATCGATCTTCACCGGTCGCCAAGGGGTCGCCAACGGCCTGATCGACGCCGTTGGTGGCGAGACCGAGGCGATCGACTGGCTGGCGACCAAGGGCGTCGACTCGAAACTCAATGTGGTCGAATGGAAGAACACGGAGCGGCGCGGCGGCTTCCTGTTGTCCAAAGCGATGGTGAGAACGATCGCCGGCGCGCTCGGCCTGCCGGACTACAGCGGCGATATCATCCATGAACTTGGCGCCGACCGCTTGTTTCTTGACGGTCTCGTTTCCGTCTGGCACCCTTGAGATGCCGTTTGGGGTGGATGAAAAAGCAAACAAAATCATCCTCATAATTTCGACCGCACTGATTTCAGGGGACCCGTCCGATGATCAAGTCCGAACTTGTGCAGATTATTGCCACGCGCAATCCGCATCTTTTCCTGCGCGACGTTGAAAACATCGTCGGCGCGATTTTCGACGAGATCACCGACGCGCTCGCCGAAGGCAACCGGGTCGAATTGCGCGGCTTCGGTGCTTTTTCGGTCAAGAACCGCCCCGCCCGCACCGGCCGCAACCCGCGCACCGGCGAATCCGTCGAGGTCGAGGAGAAATGGGTGCCGTTCTTCAAGACCGGCAAGGAACTGCGCGAAAGGCTGAATGGCGGAAAGTAGGCGCGACGCCAGACCGGCCCTTCCCGGGAGGCCGGTTTCCGACGGAAAACATCATGCTCAATCGCTTCATGCTCATCGTGGTCTTCGTGCCCCTGGCGATCATCCTGATCGCGCTGGCCGTCGCCAATCGCGAACTCGTCGCCTTCACGCTGGATCCGTTCAATCCCGGCAATCCGGCGCTGACGCTCACTTTGCCGCTGTTCATCTTCCTGTTCCTGGCCCTCGCCGTCGGAATGGTCGTCGGCAGCCTGGCGACCTGGGTCAAGCAGGGACGCTACCGCAAGCTGGCGCGCCAGCGCGGCGTCGAGGCCGAGAACCTGCGCCAGGCGATCGGCCGCGCTCCGTCGACACCGCAGGGACCGGTTCTGCCGAAGCCGACCAACTGACCGCCGCACGGCGCTGTGGGTCCTCTCGGGCCCGCGATTTTCTTCACGGAGTTTTCCCATGCTGACCATTTCGGCCGCAGAGGTCGACCAGGCGTTGACGTTCCCAGGGCTGGTGGAGACGCTACGCGTGGCTTTCCGTGACGGCGCGGTGCAACCCGTCCGGCACCATCACACGGTCGAACGGCCGGACGGTGCGCCCTCGACCTTGCTGCTGATGCCGGCCTGGACCGATTTCAACGCAGCCGGCATCTCGGCCGGGGGGCATATCGGCGTCAAGATCGTTACCGTCTCGCCCGATAACAATGCCATCGGCAAACCGGCGGTGATGGGGCTCTATCTCCTGCTCAACGGCGCCACCGGCGAACCGGAGGCCCTGATCGACGGCCAGCGGCTGACGCAATGGCGCACGGCCTGCGCCTCAGCGCTCGCCGCATCCTATCTGGCACGCGAAGACGCTTCCCGGCTGCTGGTGATCGGGGCCGGCGCGCTGTCGCCCTTCCTCGCCAAGGCGCATTGCGCCGTGCGGCCGATCAGGACCATCCGCATCTGGAACCGCACCTTGGCCAATGCCGAGAAGGTCGCGGCCGCTTTGCGCGCCGACGGCTTGCCGGCAAGTGCCGCAACCGACCTCGATGCCGAGCTCGGCCAGGCCGACATCGTCTCGTCGGCGACGATCGCGACCGATCCGCTGATCAAGGGCGCCCGCCTGAAGCCGGGAAGCCATGTCGACATGGTCGGCGGCTTCACCCCGACAATGCGCGAAAGCGACGACGAGGCGATAAGGCGCGCCCGCGTCTATGTCGATACCCGCGCCGGCGCCACCAAGGAGGCGGGCGACATCGTCATACCGCTCGCTTCGGGCGTGCTGAAACCGGAAGCCATCATAGCCGACTTGCACGAGCTGGCGCGCGGCCAGAAGCAAGGGCGCCGGAGCGCCGACGAGATCACGCTGTTCAAGTCGGTCGGCGCCGCGCTCGAGGACCTTGCCGCCGGCATTGCCGTCTACAAGACGCTCAGAACCTAGTTTACTGTCTCGGCTGGTTTAGCGCCCATTGCTTCGGCGATTACGGCGAAATCGGCCGCGCTTACCGAGAACAGGCCGAAGCGCAGCTGATACCCCCAATTCGGCTTGCCGGCCGTGAAGTCCAGCCTGTCGAGCAATGGCTTGATCGGCGCTTCCCCTGCCGTCGCCCAGTCAACGTCGCGGCGAAAGGGCGTGAAGCCGCCGTCCATATCGCCTTGATAGGGTTCTCCCGCCCGCACCGTGCCGATCGCCGTGAACGCCCGCAGCCCGTCTTTCTCGCCCAAAATCGTTGTCGGCGAATAATAAACAATGCCGTGCCCGGGCTGGACCCGCCGCAGCGGCGCCGCCTTGCCGTGGTTGACCTGCATGAAGCCGCCCTCGCGGCCGCGCCGGACGTGCTGCGCCGACGCCACCGCGATCCAATACGCGCTCATTCCTGCTCCCCGCCGGCCTGCTGCCCGTCCGAAAGCCAGTAGACCCGCAGGCGATGGTTGTCGGGATCGAGCGCAACGAAGGTGCGGCCGAAATCCATGTCGGTCGGCGTCTGGAGGATCTTCAGCCCGCGCCCCGACCAGTCGGCATGGGCGGCGTCGACTGCCTCGGGCGTATCCAGCGCAAACACGATCTCGGCGCCGCCACCGGCCACTGCCGCCGCCGGTTCCACCGTATGCTTCGACCACAGACCGAGTTTGAAACCGTTGTCGAGCACGAACAGCACGAATGTCGGCGCGCTTTCGACCGGTTCGCGGCCGAGCAGCGCGCTGTAGAAGGCGCCGCTACGCTGCGGCTGGTCGACGTAGAGGATGACGAAATTGGGGGTGACCATGTCTGTTCTCCAGGGTTTGGACCGGGACAGACATAAAGCGCGCCACTGTCAGATTCTGGCAGTATCCGTCGTGGGAGGCGCCCTGGAGAGCTTACACACCGCTAACGCCGTGGAGTGTCGAGCGTCGCCCGCCATTCCTTCAGCAGCGCCTGACGGCGGCGCGGATAGCGCAGGCCCGTCGTCTTGAGCTCGGCTATGCGATCGGTGCGAAAATGCCGGAAATCCTGCCGCATTTCGCACCACGCCACCACGACCCGCACCTTGTCGAAGAACCCAAGCGCGAACGGCCACACCACGCGCCGCGAGCCCGCGCCACCGGCATCGCGATAGAAGAAGTCCAGCTTGCGCTCGTTGCGGATCGCCTGCCGCACCAGGCCGGGATCGATGCTTTCGACAGTCGCGGCGGGCGGCCCGACCAGCAGTGCGGTGGCGTTGAGATCCTCGCGCAGATCATCCGGCAGCACCGACGCGATCTTGGCAAGCGCGTTGACGGCCGCTGCCGAAAGTCGCGGATCCGGTTGCTTGGCGACCCAACGCGAACCGAGCACGACAGCCTCGATCTCCTCGTCGCTGAACATCAACGGCGGCAACATGAAGCCGGGCTTCAGCACATAGCCGAGCCCGGCCTCGCCCTCGATCGGCGCCCCTTGGCCTTGCAACGTCGCGATGTCGCGGTAAAGCGTGCGAATCGAAATCCCGAGTTCGTCGGCGAGCGACTGCCCGCTCACCGGCATACGATGCCGGCGTAATGTCTGGATCAGGTCGAGCAGGCGTTCGGAGCGGGACATATCGAAGATTTGCCTGTTTCTTTGGCATTGGTCCATCGCAAGCCGACATGACCAGGCGACGCCTGAGCGGCGGACTTGGTTGCGAAGCCGGTTGCCCTATGTCAAAAGCGGCCACGCCTCGGAGATGCTCCTGCTTGAAATCTTTTCGCGACAAACGCCGCGACAGCCGTCCGCCCGCGAAAAGCGGTGCACAACAGGCGCGTCCGCATGAAGGTCGTGGAACGGCCAGGCCGGATACCAGGCCGCATGAGCGGCCCGGCGCCGGCACCGACGAGCGCCCCGAACCGAAGTCGGTGCCCCGCATCCTGGCCCGTCGCGACGGCGCTCTTCCGGCCGAACAGCTTCCGCTGATCCTCGAAGTGGCACCCAATGCCGATTATGCGCTGCTCGACAGCGGCGCCGGCCAGAAGCTCGAACAATACGGTCCTTATCGGATCGTCCGCCCGGAGGGCCAGGCGATCTGGCAGAAGGCGCTGCCGGCAAGGGAATGGGACCGCGCCGACGCTGTCTTCACCGGCGATACCGACGAGGAAGGCATTGGCCGCTGGCGCTTCCCCGGGAAGCCGCTCGGCGAGACCTGGCCGATGAAGCACGACGGCATCGATTATCTCGGCCGCTTCACCTCGTTTCGCCACGTGGGCGTGTTCCCCGAGCAGGCCTCGCACTGGGATCACATGGCCGGACTGATCGCGGCGGCCAGGCGGCCGGTCAAAGTGCTCAACCTGTTCGGCTATACCGGCCTTGCCTCGCTGGTGGCGGCGCGCGCCGGCGCCGAGGTCACCCATGTCGATGCCTCGAAAAAGGCGATCGGCTGGGCCCGCGAAAACCAGGAGATGGCCGGGCTTGGCAACAAGCCGATCCGCTGGATCGTCGAAGACGCGGTGAAATTCGCCGAGCGCGAGGAGCGCCGCGGCAGCCGCTATGACATCGTTCTGTTCGATCCGCCCGCCTATGGCCGCGGCCCCAAGGGCGAGGTCTGGCAGTTGTTCGAGGACCTGCCGGCATTGACCGATCTCTGCCGATCGATCCTGACCCCGAAACCGCTTGCCGTGGTGCTGACCGCTTATTCGATCCGCGCCTCCTTCTTCGCCATCCATGCCCTCATGCGCGACACCTTTGCCGGCATGGGCGGCAGGGTTGAATCGGGCGAATTGATCATCCGCGAAAAATCGGCGGGCCGCGCGCTGTCGACCTCGCTGTTCTCGCGCTGGGTGGCCTGATGAGTGGATATGACGGCGCCCGTCCGGTCGGGCAGGTAAAAGAGGTCACCAGCCTCGCCAATCCGCTGGTCAAGGACATCAAGGCGCTGGCCTTGAAAAAATTCCGCGACCAGCAGAACGCCTTCATGGCCGAGGGACTGAAGCTGGTCATCGATGCGCTCGATCTCGGCTGGCAGATCAGGACCCTGGTCTTCGCCAAGGCCGGACGCGGCAACGCGGCGGTTGAGAAGGTCGCTGCGCGCACGGTTGCATCAGGCGGCACCGTGCTCGAAGTCTCGGAAAAAGTGCTTGTCGCCATAACCCGCCGCGACAATCCGCAAATGGTGATCGGCGTTTTCTCGCAGAAACTCCTGGCGCTGAAGGATATCCGCGCCGACAATGGCGATGTCTGGGTGGCGCTCGACCGGGTGCGCGATCCCGGCAACCTCGGCACCGTCATCCGCACGGTGGACGCCGTCGGCGCCAAGGGCGTGATCCTGGTCGGAGACACCACCGATCCCTTTTCGGTGGAGACGGTGCGCGCCACCATGGGCTCGATCTTCGCCGTTCCGGTGGCCAAGGCGACGACCGAGGCATTCCTCGCCTGGCGCGGCGGGTTTTCGGGTCTCGTCGCCGGCACGCACCTCAAAGGCGCGGTCGACTACCGCTCGGTCGATTTTTCCCGGGGGCCGGTGCTGCTGATGATGGGCAATGAACAGCAAGGCCTGCCCGAAAGCCTGGCGGCGAGTTGCGACAGGCTGCTCAGGATTCCGCAGGCAGGCCGTGCCGATTCGCTCAATCTTGCCGTCGCCACCGGCGTCATGCTGTTCGAGATCCGCCGCGGCGCGCTGAAACTGGACCCGATGGTGGATTCGCAATGAGGGTTGCCCGATCGTGAAATCATGGTCTCCCTATGCGCTGCTGGTCGTCGCGGCCATCGCGCTCGACCAGTGGATAAAACACTTGGTCGAGACCGGCCTTCCCTTTCAGGAAAAGCTCGATCTCCTGCCCTTCCTGGCGCTGTTTCGCACCTACAACACCGGCATCGCCTTCTCGATGTTCTCATCCTTCGGCGATACCGGCCTGGTGGTCATCGCCGTGCTCGTCGTCGCCTTCGTGCTCTATCTGGCCACGCACACGCCCGCGGGCCATGTGGTTGCCCGCACCGGCTTTGCCCTGATCATCGGTGGCGCGCTCGGCAATCTGATCGACCGCGCCGTCTACGGCCACGTCATCGACTACATCCTGTTCCACACTCCGGTCTGGTCCTTCGCCGTGTTCAATCTCGCTGACGCTTTCATTTCGGTCGGTGCCGCGCTGGTCGTCCTTGACGAAGTTTTCGGCTGGCGGCGCCAGCCCAAGCCCCAGGGTCCCGACGCCTGAGCGATTGACCCGGCGCGGCCGCCGCAGCAGAGTCCAAACGTCGATAGATCGAGGAGAGAAAAATGCCCGAAACCTTCAAAGCCATCCTCGTTTCGCGCGACGCCGAAAAGAAGCAGTCGGTGGCGGTGACCGACCTCACCGAAGCCGATTTCATGGAGGGTGACGTCACCGTCGCCGTCGAGGCGACGACGGTGAACTACAAGGATGGGCTCGCAATATCGGGCAAGGCGCCGGTCATTCGCCGCTGGCCCTTGGTGCCAGGCATCGATTTCGCCGGAACGGTCTTATCCTCTTCCCATCCCGACTGGCGCAAGGGAGACAAGGTCATCCTGAACGGCTGGGGCGTCGGCGAGACGCATTTTGGCGCCTATGCCGGGCGCGCCCGCGTCAATGGCGACTGGTTGGTGCCGCTTCCCGACGGCATCAGCGCGCATGATGCGATGGCGGTCGGCACCGCGGGCTATACCGCCATGCTGTGCGTCATGGCACTGGAGCGGCACGGCATCGTGCCCGATCGCGGGCCCGTGGTGGTAACGGGCGCGGCCGGCGGCGTCGGTTCGGTCGCAGTCTCCATCCTGTCCAGCCTGGGCTATCACGTCATTGCCTCGACCGGGCGCAATGCCGAAAGCCCGTATCTCATCGATCTCGGCGCCGCGGAGGTGATATCGCGCGACGAACTCAGCCAGCCGACCAAGCCGCTCGCCAAGGAGCGTTGGGCGGGCGGCATCGATTCCGTCGGCAGCCACACACTGGCCAATGTGCTCTCTATGACCTCCTATGGCGGTGCCGTCGCGGCCTGCGGCCTGGCCGGCGGCATGGACCTGCCGTCGAGCGTGGCACCTTTCATCCTGCGCGGCGTTTCGCTGCTCGGCATCGATTCGGTGATGGCGCCGAAACCGGTGCGGCTTGAGGCTTGGCGCCGCATCGGCGCCGACCTGGATCTGCGCAAGCTCGCCAGCCTGTCCAAGACCATCGGCTTCGACGACATCATCGGCGCCGCGCGCGACATCGTCGACGGCAAGATCCGCGGCCGCGTCGTCGTCGACATGCAGTGAGTTCGGCGGGGTAAAACAACCTATCCGCTAAAATTCGAACGATCCCCCGCAGGCTTCCATAATTTCTGTCCGGTAGGATTTTCGCATGGTCGCGGAATCCGGCATCCAGGAAGCGGAGACTGGCGAAGACGTCGATGCGGTATCCCCGCCGGCGTCGGCGCGGCGGTTCGTCGCCGCACCGCCGCTGGCGCCTGAGCCGCAACAGGCCCGACATGAGCCGCGATTGGCCAGCCGCGAAGGCTTGCCGCTGCTGACCTTCGTCGCCATCATCATGCTGGCGGGGCTGACCCACCTGACCGGCGCGCCGATCTTCATCAGCCTCGCTTTGCTGGCGACCGGCCTTGCCGGCTTCGGCCTGCACCTGCGCGCCAGAAGGAGCGAATACCGCACCGCCGCGCTGCTTGATGAAACCACGGCCCGCAGCCGTGCCGAGATCGAGACGCTGGCCGATCGCATGTGGGAGATGCAGGAGAGCGAAGAGCGCTTTCGCGGCCTGATCGACGCGCTTGGCGATCTCGTCATCCATCGCGACCGCGACGGCCATATCGTCTATGCCAACAAGGTGTTCGCCGATCTGGTCGAGATCGATCAGCGCGACCTCGCCGGCAAGACCCTGGCGGAACTCGGCATCGAAGTCGGTATCGTTCCCGACGCCGCGTTTTCCGACCATGAATGCCTGAGTTCCACCGACGTCGCCATCCGCACGCCCGGCGGTTCGCGCTGGTTCTCGTGGATCGAACTGTCGGTGCGCGACAAGGACAGCGGCGCCGTCTCGCATCGCGCCATCGCCCGCGACATCACCGCCCGCAAACGTGCCGAATCCTCGCTGATCACCGCGCGCGAGCGGGCCGAATACGCAAGCCAGGCCAAATCGCGCTTCCTCGCCACCGTCAGCCATGAAATCCGCACGCCGATGAACGGCATCATGGGCATGGCCAGGCTGTTGGCCGATACCAGCCTGTCGCCGGAGCAGCAGACCTATGTCGGCGCCATCTCGACCTCGGCCAGCGCCCTGTTGGCTCTCATCGAGGACCTGCTCGATTATTCCAAGATCGAGGCGGGGCGCTTCGATCCCGAACCGCAGCCAATGTCCGTGCGCGAGATCGCCGACAACATCGTCGAGCTCCTGGCCGCGCGGGCCTTCGCGAAGGATATCGGCCTCGGCTGTCATGTCGAGCCCGACGTGCCGCAATTGATCACCGCCGATCCGGGCCGGGTCAGGCAGGTGCTGCTCAACCTGATCGGCAACGCCATCAAGTTCACCGACAGCGGCGGCGTGCTGGTGAGCATCGCGCGCGCCCGCACCGAAACCACCGACCGGATATGCTTCACCATCGCGGATACCGGGCCAGGCCTGCGTGAAGAGGACATGGAGCGCATTTTCGAAGAGTTCGAGCAGGCCGACGGCACCTCGACGCGCGCGCATGGCGGAGCCGGTCTCGGTCTTGCCATCTCCAGGCGCCTGGTGACCGCCATGGGCGGCACGATTTCCGTCTCCAGCCGGCTGGGCCAGGGTTCGGAATTCGTCTTCGATATCCCGGCCATATCCGCGAGCGAGCCACCGCCGGGCCGGACGGACGCACTTCAGGGCAGGCGCGCGGTGATCCTGTCGAGAAACATCGTCGAAGCCGACGCCATCGCCCGCAGCATCCGCGCCAATGGCGGCGCGGTCGATATCGCCACCACCGTGGCGCAGGCGGCATCGTTCTCCGGCGGTTGCGACGTGCTGTTGGTCGACGCGGCCATGGAAGAGGGCGACGGTAGACTGCTCAAGCGGCTGCGCCAAAGCGGTTTTTCCGATTGCGAAGCCATCACGCTGATCGCCCCGACCGATCGCGGCATGCTCGGCGAGTTCCGCGCCAGCGGCTACGCGACCTTCCTCGCCAGACCGGTGCGAGGCGGAACACTTTTGCGTGTGCTTCTGAGCAGTCATGCGCCGGCGCTTGCCCCGACACGGCCGGAAAAGCCCCACCCGCCGGCGCTTCGCGCCGCCGGTGACCGCCAGCATGGCCTGTCGGTGCTGATCGCCGAGGACAATGACATCAACGCTATGCTCGCTCGCGCCACGCTGCTGAAGGCCGGTCATCGCGTCAAGGTTGTCGGCAACGGCAAGGCGGCGGTCGAGGCCGTTACCGGTGCCGGACACAAGCACCGCTTCGACGTGGTGCTGATGGACCTGCACATGCCGGTGATGGATGGGATGGACGCCATCGCCGCCATCCGCCGCCATGAGGAGGAGACGGCCGTGCCGCCCGTACCCATCATGGTGCTGTCGGCCGATAGCCAGGAAAAGACCCGCCATGCCGTGCTCGCCCACGGCGCCAGCGGCTTCGTCACCAAGCCGCTCGACCCGGATGCGCTGGTCGACGCCATCGAGGGGCAGGTCGCCGCCTGAGCCTTTTTTTCCATCGATCTCCTGCCGAGCGCCGCCACCTTGCTCTACACAACGTAGCCGGTTGACCGTATTCGCCAGCCGACGAAGTATTGCCCGCGACGCCGTATCACGGTACTGTCACAATCCTGTTGCACCTACACCGTATCCCCGTGCCAAGAGGGATGGCTCGAAGGAGAATCACTCGTGCATACAGTTATGCCGGAATGTGACACTCGGCCGAACGCCGGCGGCGCCTTGCTTGCCGGACGCAACGTCGATTCCGTCACAAAGGGCGCAGCGCTCGGCCGTATCGGCAACCTCGAAGTGCGGCTGGCCCGCAACGAGGCCGAGATCGCGGCCGCGCAGGAAGTGCGCTACCGGGTATTCTATGACGAGCTTGGCGCCAGGAAGAACCTGTTTCAGGTGCAGGACCGCCGTGATGCCGACCGCTTCGATCCGCACTGCGATCATCTGCTCGTCTTCGATACCTCGCTTTCCGGCCCCGAACATCGCCGCATCGTCGGCACCTACCGGCTGCTGCGGCAAGAGATCGCTGCCGCCGCCGGCGGCTTCTATTCCGAAGGCGAATTCGAGCTGACCAAGCTCATCGCCCGTCACCCGGGGCAGCGCTTTCTCGAGCTCGGCCGCTCCTGCGTCCTGCCGGAATACCGTTCGAAGCGCACCATCGAGGCGTTGTGGCAAGGCATCTGGGCGTATATCAACCACTATGGCATCGGCGTGATGACCGGCTGTGCGTCCTTCCACGGCACCGTGCCGGCGGCCCATGCCGAGGCACTCACCTATCTGGCGCATCACTGCCGCACGAATTCGGCCTGGGACGTGCGCGCCGTCGCCGGGCGCTATTGTTCCATGGATCTGATGCCGATCGAGGCGGTCAATGCCAAGGCGGCGATCGCGGCGATGCCGCCCTTGGTCAAGGGCTATCTCAGGGTCGGCGCCCGCATCGGCGACGGCTGCGTCATCGATCGTGAATTCTCGACGGTCGACGTGTTCGTGGTGATGCCGGTCAAGGAGATCGGCGCCCGCTACGTCAATTATTACGGCGGGGAAGCGCAACGCTTCGCGGCGTGAGCAATAGTTAGTAGTTAGTAGTTAGTAGTGAGTAGTGAGTAGTGAGTAGTGAGTAGTGAGTAGTGAAGACACCATAATTCACACCTACTGACTATTTCCCTACTGACTACTCCCTACTTCACGAAATATCCTCTGGCCGTCTGCCGGGCCGGCTCTTGTAGGACGCAAACGACCAGCCGAATTTGAGCGCGCCGCCGCGCACGGCGAATGCCGCGGCGAAACCGGCCAAGCCTGAGACGATCTGCGGCAGTCCGGCGACATCGCCCAATGTGAAGATTGACGCGCCAACCAGAGCGGCCGTGACATAGATTTCCGGCCTCAGCAGCACCGAAGGCTCCCCTGCCAGCACGTCGCGCAGGATGCCGCCGAATGTGGCGGTCAGCACGCCGGTGACGACGGAAACGACCGGCGAACCGGTAATGGCCAATCCCTTGGCCGCACCCATCACCGAAAAAGCGGCCAACCCGACGGCGTCGAGCCAGAGCAGCCACTTCCAGCGGGATTCGACACGGTGTGCGCTGAAAAAGACCAGCACCGCAACCGCCGCGCAGATCAGCACATGGCTGGAATGGGCGATCCAGAAAACCGGCAGGTTAAGGATGACGTCGCGAAGAGTGCCGCCGCCGATGCCGGTGACGCACGCCAGGAAAAGGAAGCCGATAATGTCGAGCTGCTTGCGCGACGCGGCAAGCGCACCTGTCGCCGCGAAGACCGCAACGCCGGCATAGTCGAGAAGCGCGATGGGATGCATGGGCTGGAGTGAGTAGTGAGTAGTGAGTAGTGAGTAGTGAGTAGTGGCAATAGCACGAAGCCGCAGATTAGTATCTGGTCCCTACTCGCTACTCGCTACTCCCTATTCGCTACTCACTATCAAGCATCCTTCTCCGCCTGCTCGTTGACGGGCCCCGGCTCGACCGGCGCTTCGCCGGCGGCGAGTTTTGGGCCGCCCTTGGCGACGCCGACCATGGCCGGGCGCAGCACCCGCTCCCCGATCGAATAGCCCGGCTGCACGACCTGCACCACCGTGTTGGCCGGCACATCGGGATTGGGCACTTCGAACATGGCCTGGTGGAAATTGGGATCGAACTTCTCGCCTTCCGGCGCGAGCTTCTTGACGCCATGCCGCTCCAGTGCGGACAGCATGGCACGCTCGGTGAGATCGACGCCGTCGATCAGCGCCTTGAAACCCGCATCGCCGGACGCCTTGGCCTCGGCGGGAATCGCGTCCAGCGCGCGGCGCAGATTGTCCGAAACCGACAGCATGTCGCGGGCGAAGTTCGCAACCGCATAGGTACGCGCGTCATGCACGTCGCGCGCGGTGCGGCGACGCAAATTCTCCATCTCGGCCGCGACGCGAAGCGCCCGATCCTTCAGCTCTTCATTCTCCTTCAGCAGCCGCACAACCGCTTCATAATCGCCATCGACGCCACCTTCCGTGCGCTCGGCATTGGCCTCGGTCGCCTCGATTTCGTCGGGCGCGCGTTCGTCTTTTGCCTGGTCGCTCATGCCGTTTCCCGTCATCTCGAATAGTGTGGATTTTGAGCCCGATATCGAGGTTTGGTGGGCAAAAATCAAGGGGTAAGCGATGGCAAAGGCCAGCCGCTCGAAGCGGATGGCTGCCAAGGCGTTGCTTCGATTTTAATTCAAACTTTACCATAGCTATCGCCTTTGCTTGCCCCGACGTCGTGAACGGGGAACCATTTGCTGGCTGGAGGATTTTCGAACCGACACAGGATTTTTGAAATGACACTCCGCGACAAAGGCGAAAAGAGAGATCGGATCGCCGCCGAAATCCGGCGTCAGCTGGGGACCGCGGCGATGAGACGCTTTCTGCATGCGCTGCCGGCCTTTCGCGCCGAGAAAGACATTCCCGACCGCTTCCGCGACCTGCTCGATCGCCTCGACGGCATGGAAAGCGGGATGGCTGGCGGCGGACGTCAGTAGGCGCGCTGGCGAAAATTCGGATGGAACCGGCCCAATGGCTGGACGGGCCCTCGCCATCGCGACAATTACACGCGGTAATTTTGCGTGAGTGCAGCCTTGCGGGAGCGGGCCGGCTCCGTCTATGGTCCCTGATGAACATGATTTCCCCTGAGACTGCCAATAGCAAGCGCGCCTGGTTGAAGATATTGTCGCGCTACAAGAAGCCGGACAGGCGGCGCAGCGCCGTCGAACTGGCGATCACCCTCATCCCTTTCGCAGCGCTCTGGGCGCTGTCCTCGATCGCCTTTGCCTATGGCCATTGGTGGGGGCTGGTGCTGATCTTGCCGGCGGCGGGCTTCCTGGTGCGGATTTTCATGATCCAGCACGATTGCGGGCATGGATCCTTCTTCGCCAACCGCACCGCCGACGACTGGATAGGCCGCGTTCTAGGCGTGCTTACGCTGACGCCTTATGATTGCTGGCGGAGTGCTCATGCCACCCATCATGCCAGCGCGGGTAATCTCGACGAGCGCGGCGTTGGCGATATCAAGACGTTGACGGTTGCGGAGTACCGGCGGATGTCCTGGAGAGGTCGCCTCGCCTATCGTCTCTATCGTCATCCCCTGGTCATGTTCGGACTGGGGCCGATATGGCTCTTCATCTTCGAGCAAAGGCTGCCGATCGGGATGATGCGCGGTGGCCTGAAGCCCTGGGTGTCCTCGATGGCCACCAACCTCGCCATCGTGCTGGCGGCGTCGATCCTGATATGGTTCGTCGGTATTGGCGCTTTCCTGGTGGTCCACCTGCCGATCGTCATCCTCGCCGGATCGGCCGGCATCTGGCTGTTCTATGTCCAGCACCAGTTCGAGGAGACCGAATGGGCGAAGGACGAGGAATGGGAGTTCCAGCGCGCCGCCTTGCACGGATCCTCCTACTATGACCTGCCGCCGGTGCTGAACTGGTTCACCGGCAACATCGGTGTCCACCATGTCCATCACCTCTCCGCGAAGGTGCCAGGCTACCGCCTGCAGGAAGTGCTGCGCGATTATCCGGAATTGCGCGGCATAGGCCGCATCACCCTTCTTGGGAGCCTGCGCTGCGTCAAGCTGGCGCTGTGGGATGAAAACAGCGGGAAACTGGTATCGTTTCGTCAGGCACGGATGGCGGCGTAGCCATTTTCTGTCTGGCTCTGCTGGTCCCCGATCCGCCGACCGGCGCCTTCCCGCCGTCGTGACGGGAGAGGACAGGCGGCGTAAACCTGTCGCTGGGAAGTATCGTGATGTCAGCCGGCACGCAGCCGACGCCAGGAGTATTTCGGTCCCTTGGGCTTCGGCACGGCGGCAGGCTGGTAGTAGAGTCCCAATCCGCCGGTGCGGCCTTCTTCCAGGCGCTTCAAGAGCACGGGATTGGAAATCTCGAATTCATCGAAACCGAGCCGCAGCATATGCGGCAACTGGTCGACCAGCACCTGACCGGTGGCGCGCACGGCACCTTCGAAATGATGTCGGCTGCGCAGCAATTCGCCCTTTGAGAAGGAGCGGCCATCGCTGAACGACGGAAAGGCCAGCGCCACCAGCGACAGCTGGTCGAGCAGGCCGGCGATCCTTTCGAGCTGATCGCCGGGTTGCAGCACGACACCGATCCTTTCCTTGGCCGACCGGCGCACCTCCGGATCGAGATCGAGAAACGCCTGCAGCGGCAGGATGAAGCGGCCATTGCCGGACAGTGCTTCCGCGCCTTCGGCATGAGCCCACTCATCCTCCCGAAAACCCTTCGGGGTCCAGAGGCGGGTCTCCGGTATCGTCGGTTCAGTCATCGAAATTTCCTAAAAATTCAAGGGCTCAAGGGTGTGTGGAGATTCAAGCAGGCCCGAGTCGAAAACGGTAGCTTCCGAGAGCCGGAGCGGAGCGTACTTGTAGTACGTGAGCCCCCGAAGCCGCCGTTTGCAGGCTGGCCTCACCTGAATATCAGCATACCCTATAGCGATGCGTCGGTCAGCGACTTCTCCAGTCCCGACAGGTGAATGCCGCACTCGGTCTTGGCATGACCGGCCCAGCGACCACTGCGCGCGTCCTCGCCCGGCTGCACCGGTTGCGTGCACGGGAAGCAGCCGATCGACAGATAGCCATAGGCGACCAGCGGATTTTCGCGCAGCGCATGCGCGCGCATGTAGTCCGCCTGGTCCGACGTCGTCCAGTGCGCCAGCGGATTGATGCGGATACGTGGGCCGACCGCCTCGAACACCGGAAGTGCTGCGCGCGTCGAAGCCTGAAAGCGTTTGCGGCCGGTGAACCAGGCGCGGAAAGGCGCCACGCCCCGCGCCAGCGGCTCGACCTTGCGCACGTTGCAGCAGGCATCGGTGTCGCTCTGGTGCAGATTGCCGGTCGGATCGATCCGCTCGAGTGCTGCTTCCTCGGGCTTGATCACCTGGATGTTGGTCAACCCGAAATCGGCGACCAGGGCGTCGCGATAGCCGAGCGTCTCCTCGAAATGCTTGCCCGTATCGAGAAAGATGACCGGCAGCGTCCGGTCGATCTCGGCGATCATGTGCAGCAGCACCGCCGAGTCCGCCCCGAAAGACGACACCGCGGCAATCTCGTCGCGGAACAGTTCATTGGCCACGCGTTCGATGATCTCGAGCGGCTTCAGATGACCATAGAGCGCGTCAAGCCCCGCCGCTTTGGCGGCGATGCCGTCATCGACGTCGACGATAGGGTCAAGCGGCCTTGGCTTCGCCAGCATAGAGCGCCTCCTTGAACGGCGCGGGACCGACACGGCGGTAGGCGTCGATGAATTTCTCTTGTGGATTGAGCCGAAGGCCGAGATAGGTCTCGACGATCTGTTCGATGGCGTCGGTGATCTCTTCCGACGAGAAGCCGCGGCCGATGATCTCGCCCACCGAAGTGTTCTCGTCGGCCGAACCGCCAAGCGTCACCTGGTACAGCTCGGTGCCTTTCTTTTCGACTCCGAGAATGCCTATGTGTCCGACATGGTGATGGCCGCAGGCATTGATGCAGCCGGAGATCTTCAGCTTCAACTCGCCGATCTCGCGCTGCCGCTCCAGCGACGCAAAGCGACGCGAGATCTCCTGCGCGATCGGGATCGAACGCGCCGTGGCCAGCGCGCAATAGTCGAGGCCCGGGCACGAGATGATGTCCGATATCAGGTTGGAATTGGCGGTCGCCAAGCCGATATCGACCAGTGCGTCATAGACCGCCTTCAGGTCGGCGCGCGCCACATGCGGCAGGATCAGGTTCTGCTCGTGGCTGACGCGCAACTCGTCGTATCCATACTTCTCGGCGATATCGGCAATCGCTTCCATCTGGCTGTCGGTCGCATCGCCCGGCACTTCGCCGATACCCTTCAGCGAGATGGTCACCGCCGCATAGTCGGGGTGGCGATGCGTCACCACATTCTGGTCGAGCCAATCCGAGAAGCCCTTGGAATCGAGGCGTGCCAGCTTTACAGCCTCGTCGCCGTCCGGCCGCGCGGTCAGCGCTGGCGGCGCGAAATAGGCGTCGATGGCGCGGATATCTGCTTCCGGCAGCTTCAACTCGGCGTCCTTCAATTGCTGCCACTCCGCCTCGACCTGGCGCGTGATCTCCTCGACGCCGGTCTCGTGGACCAGGATCTTGATGCGTGCCTTGAACTTGTTGTCGCGGCGGCCATGCAGATTGTAAACGCGCAGGATCGCCGTGCAGTAGGACAGAAGGTCGGCTTCCGGCAGGAAATCGCGGATCTTTCTGGCCACCATCGGCGTACGGCCCTGGCCGCCGCCGACATAGACGGCGAAGCCGAGCTCGCCGGCCGCGTTCTTCTTCAGATGCAGGCCGATGTCGTGGGTCTGGATGGCGGCGCGGTCGCGCTCCGCGCCGGTTACCGCGATCTTGAACTTGCGCGGCAGGTAGGAAAACTCCGGATGAACCGATGACCACTGGCGCAGGATTTCCGCGTAGGGACGCGGATCGGCGACCTCGTCGGCGGCCGCACCCGCGAAATGGTCGGCGGTGACGTTGCGGATGCAATTGCCGCTGGTCTGGATGGCGTGCATCTCGACACTCGCCAGATCGGCCAGGATCGCAGGAATGTCGGACAGTGCCGGCCAGTTGAACTGGATGTTCTGGCGCGTGGTGAAATGGCCGTAGCCCTTGTCGTATTTGCGCGCGATGTGGCCGAGCATGCGCAACTGCTTGCTGTTCAGCGTGCCATAGGGCACCGCGATGCGCAGCATATAGGCGTGCAATTGCAGATAGACGCCGTTCATCAGCCTGAGCGGCCGAAACTGATCCTCGGTGATCTCGCCGGCGAGCCGGCGCTGGACCTGATCGCTGAACTCGGCGACGCGGGCCTGGACAAAATCGTGATCGAACTCGTCGTAGCGGTACATGCTTCGTCTTTCAGGGCGCGTCCGCCCGTGTTCACTTCTGGTCTGGGCTTACGCCGCCCGGGAGGCCTGCTTGCCGAGATCGCCACGAATGGTGGGGCCTGCGGCGCGGATCTTCTCGCGCAACCGCACCGGCTCGACAACGCCATTGACGATTTCGGCATCGATGAGGTTGACGTCGACGACTTCGTTGTCGGCGTGGGCTTTCGCGCCGATCGCTTCCAGGCGATCCTCGGCCGCCTTATCATGGGCGAGGTCGGCATGGTCCGCCGTCTCGGCCCACCCGCCGTCTGCGTACCAGACGGCGATGCCGTCGGCGAGCCGGTTGGCGGTCAGTATCTTCATTGCTGAACTCCCTCGGTGGCAGCTATGGGCGCACCTTCATGCCTGTGTGCCGCGAGCGGTTCGGACCGTTCGAAATTGGCGCCGGCGACCGCATCGCCGATGATGGTCATGACCGGACCTGAGAGGTCGGCGCGCGCTTCCAGCGACGGCAGGTCGGCAAGCGTGCCATGGAAACGGCGGCGATTGCCGAGGCTGGCATTCTCGACCACGGCTACCGCCGTATCCGGCGAAAGCCCGGCCTCGATCAGCCGGCCGGCAACCTCCGCGGCCACCGAGCGGCCCATATAGACAGCAACGGTGGCACCTGAAATGGCAAGCTTGGCCCAGTCGGGCAGCGAATTGCCCTTGAGATCGTGACCTGTGGTGAACACCATCGAGGAGGAAACCCCACGCAGCGTCAGCGGCAATTCGAAATCGGCGGCGGCGGCGAAAGCAGCGGTGACGCCCGGAACCACCTCATAGGCTACGCCGGCATCACGCAGCGCCGCCATCTCCTCGCCGGCCCGGCCGAACACCAGGGGATCGCCCGACTTCAGCCGCACCACACGCTTGCCTTCGCGGCCAAGCTCGACCAGCAGCGCGTTGATCTCGGCCTGGCTCTTGGTGTGGCAGCCCTTGCGTTTGCCGACCGCCAGCCGCTCGGCGTCGCGCCGGCCCATGGCGACGACAGCCTCCGGCACCAGCGCATCGTGGACGATGACATCGGCCTCCATCAGCAGCCGATGCGCGCGCAGCGTCAAAAGGTCCTCGGCGCCGGGGCCCGCGCCAACCAGGGCGATATGGCCTAAAGCGGATGCATCCGAACGCAGAAGATCGGCGGCTGCGTCATGCGCCTGCGAAAGCTCGCCAGCTTCGACAGCGCGCGCCGGCGCACCGCCGAAGAACTCGCTCCAGAACCGGCGGCGGGAATTGCCCCTGGGCAGGCTTCCAGCGGCGGCCCGGAAGGACGCGGCGAGAGCCGCCAGCCTGCCCAACGAGGGCGACAGCATGCGGTCGATGCGGGCACGCAGCATCTGCGCCAGCACCGGCCCGGCGCCTTCCGTGCCAATGGCGATCGCGACCGGTGCGCGATTGACCAGCGCCGGGGTGAAAAAATCGCAAAGCTCCGGCCGGTCCACCGCATTGACGGGGATGCCGAGCCGGCGCGCATCTTGGACGACGCGCCGGTCGAGCGCCTCATCGCCGCTGGCAGCGAACACCATCACCGAACCTTCCAGCCGGCTCGCCTCATAGGCCCCGATGTGGGTGGCGACGCTCTGCGCGATGAAGCCGAGCATGTCCGGCGAGGCGCTCTCCGCGATGATGCGCAGCGTAGCGCTGGACTGCCCAAGCAATCGTGCCTTGGCCAACGCTTCGTCGCCGCCGCCGACGATCGTCACGGCTTCGTCTTCGACCCGTACGAAGACGGGGAAGGCATTGAGCTTGGGGGCGGGCTGCGGCATGGATACGAACGGAATCCTGATCTGGTCTTCACTTCTACGCGTGGGCGCGAAAAAGCTGAAGAAACCCACTCGCGCATCGCCTCCCGGGATGCAATCGCTTTTTCTAAAGCGCTGCGGCCAAGAGAAAAATATTCCACCTTGCTGCGGAGACCGGCGTCCAGCCGCTGTCGAGGGCCTTGATTTCTCCTCTTTTTTGGGCCGAACGCGCTTCATGACAAAACAGTTTTTTCTAAATTCTACTAATTTGGTAGATTAAAGCCGCCTGGCGTTCGTGCGCGCGCGTCAGCCTCGACGGAGCCCCTGTATGACCTGGCTTTTTGGCTGGAACATTACCGGATCGAGGCGCGTTCCTTCCGCATGCGCAATGCAAAATCATACCTGGCCGCGGCGTGAACCCAGCGTGGCGGCAGCGAAGGAAGGAGCCCGGCGTCATGAGCGCGATCAAGTTGAAGCACGGCATCTGGATCATGGTGGCCGACGGAGAAAAAGCGCTCTTCCTCAGAAATGCAGGTGACACCAAATTTCCGAACCTCGAAGTGGTGCAGGAAGTGAGGCAGGACAACCCGCCAACGCGCGAGCAAGGCAGCGACAGTCCCGGTCGCTACAATGACGGTCCCTCTGTCCACCGCAGCGCGGTTGAGGAGACGGATTGGCATCGGATCGACAAGGAGCGCTTTGCCGACGAACTCGCCGAACGGCTCTACAAGCTGGCTCATCGAGGCTCTTTTGATGAAATCATCCTCATCGCGCCACCGCTCGTGCTCGGCGCGATGCGCAAGGCCTTGCACAAGGAAGTCAGCGACAAGGTCAGCGCGGAAATTCCCAAGACGCTGACCAACCACGCGGTGTTCGAGATCGAGGCACTGTTGCGGGCAGCTTGATCGTTGGCTATCGAGCGCCGCCATTGCGGCGCATCATTTCGGCTGATCTCGAATTGTGGCTTGCTTGCCCATCGGCGAGGTATTTGTCGCGTCACCGGCAATTCCCGGTTTTGTGGGGTTGCATGGCCGACACTCAATCCACCATATTGCAAACAAGCGGCGGCTTCGGGCGGCGCATATCCTGCATCGCTGGCTTGAAAGGCGCTCCATAGACAATGCCGCATGACACTCCCCTTATCGCCACCATCGTAGCCGGTCTGGGGCTCGCTTTCGTCTTCGGCGCTCTCGCCAACCGCTTCCGCATTCCGCCGCTGGTCGGCTATCTCGTGGCCGGCGTGCTGGTCGGGCCGAACACGCCCGGTTTCGTCGCTGACGCCGGCCTTGCCAATGAACTCGCCGAAATCGGCGTCATTCTGTTGATGTTCGGCGTCGGCCTGCATTTTTCGCTGAAGGATCTCCTGTCGGTCCGCGCCATTGCCGTGCCCGGCGCCATCGTCCAGATCGGCTTTGCCACGGCACTCGGCGCGGGGCTTTCCTGGATGCTCGGCTGGTCGGCGGGAGCAGGGCTGGTCTTCGGCCTGGCGCTGTCGGTGGCCTCTACCGTGGTGCTGCTGCGCGCCCTGCAGGAGCGTCGACTGATCGAGACCGAGCGCGGCCGCATTGCCGTCGGCTGGCTGATCGTCGAGGACCTGGCCATGGTGCTGGCGCTGGTGCTTTTGCCAGCGCTTGCCGGCGTGCTTGGCGGCCAGGGGCAGGCGGATGCCCATGCGAGCGGCCTGTTGTCCCTGCCCGCGAGCTACGGCATCTGGGGCGTCGTCGGCATCACGCTGGCCAAGGTCGCAGCCTTCGTCATCGTCATGCTGGTGGTCGGCCGTCGCGTCATTCCCTGGATCCTGCACTATGTCGCCCATACCGGCTCGCGCGAGCTGTTTCGGCTTTCGGTGCTGGCGATAGCGCTTGGCGTCGCCTTCGGCGCGGCCAAGCTGTTCGGCGTCTCGCTGGCACTGGGCGCTTTCTTCGCCGGCATGATCATGAGTGAATCCGAACTCAGCCACCGCGCTGCAGAGGAATCGCTTCCGCTGCGCGATGCCTTCTCGGTGCTGTTCTTCGTCTCGGTCGGCATGCTGTTCGACCCGTTCAGCCTGTTCAGCAACGGCTTGCCGATCCTGGCGACGCTCGCCATCATCGTCGTCGGCAAGTCGCTGGCGGCCTTCCTCATCGTCGTCGCCTTCGGTTTTCCCCTGGCGACGGCGCTGATGATTTCGGCGAGCCTTGCCCAGATCGGCGAGTTTTCCTTCATCCTGGCCGAACTTGGCGTCGGGCTGAAACTGCTGCCCGAACAGGGGCGAGATCTCATCCTGGCGGGCGCCATCCTGTCGATCGTGCTCAACCCGGTGATGTTCCTGGTCATCGACTGGATGAAGCCATGGCTCGAGGCCCGAGCTGCCAGGACGGCGCCGCCTGTGGAGCCCAAACCGGTCGGCCCGGCGACGGAGCCCGGCCAGGTGGCTTCAGTCGCCTCGGCGGCGAAGCAGGAAGATGGACCGCCGCCAAGAACAGCCCTCAGCGGCCACGCGATCCTGATCGGCTACGGCCGTGTCGGCGGTCTCGTCGGCGCTGCGTTGAAGGAAGCCGCCCTGCCCTTCCTGGTGGTCGAGGATGCCGACAAGACACTGGTGAAGCTCAGGGCCGAGGGCATCGAGACCGTGGCAGGTAACGCCGCCAATGCCGAAGTGTTTGCAGCCGCCAATCCCGAAGGCGCAAAACGGCTGATCCTGGCCATCCCCAATGCCTTCGAGGCCGGTCAGATCGTGCTGCGTGCGCGCGCCGCCAATCCCGCCATCAACGTCGTCGCCCGCGCCCATTCCGATGCCGAGGTCGAGCATCTCAAGGGGCTCGGCGCCGATACGGTGATCATGGGCGAACGCGAGATCGCTCGCGGCATCGTGGAAGAGGTGCTTGGTCACAAACCGCGGGCGGCTGAACCGTCCGCCGCCTGAGCCGATCCTGCACGGACCTAATCCGTGCCTAGCGAGAACGCGGCCGACCGTGGAGGTCTGGACCTCGGACAGGTGGGGCGGCCTTGGACGCGCCCGCTGACATCGGTCACCCCTGCCATTTGTCTTCGTATCGCGCTCAACCGAGTTCTTGGGCGAGTCCGATGAGCAACCCCTCAGGCCCACGGATGTAGCAGAGCCGATACACGTCCTTATACTGGACTACTTCGCCTACGAGCTGGGCGCCGCGCGTGCGGAGCCTCTCAAGCGTCTCGTCGATGTCGTCCACGGCGAACATGACGCGGAGGTAGCCTAGTGCGTTGACCGGCGCGTTCCGGTGATCTGCGACGACAGGCGGCATGAGGAAGCGGGAGAGCTCGAGCCGGCTATGGCCGTCCGGTGTGCGCATCATGGCAATCTCGACATGCTGATCGCCCAGTCCGGTGACACGTCCGGCCCATTCTCCTTCGATCGTGGCCCGTCCTTCAAGCTCGAGGCCGAGTTCGCGAAAGAAATCAATCGCCTCTCCGAGGTCTTCGACGACGATTCCTACGTTGTCCATCCGCTTGAGCGCCATGTTTTCCAATCTCCAAGGTGTCGTTCGAATCTACAAGCGTCGCCTGCTCTAACAAATGTATGCTCGAGGTGTTCCGCCTGCAGCCAGGCTGATCACGCCACAAAGGCAGAGCCGCCATTTTGCGCGACGCTGCCGAGGTATTTTGCCGGCGGCTTGCCAAGCGCCTTCTTGAACATGGTGATGAAGGCGGTGACGGAATCATAGCCGAGATCGCCGGAGACCTGCTGCACGCTCGCACCGGAGGCCAATTCCCTAATTGCGACGATCAGGTGCAACTGCTGGCGCCAGCGTCCGAAGCTTAAGCCAGTCTCCTTCACGACGAGACGGGCGAGACTGCTCTCGCTGAGCGCAACCCGGCTGGCCCATTCCGACAATGTGCTGCGGTCGGCTGGGTCCTGCGCCAACGCTTCGGCGATCCGCCTCAATCGCGGCTCGGATGAGACCGGCAGATGCAGCCGCTGGACAGGCATGCGCGGCAGTTCGGCAAGCAGCGTCCTGATCAAAAGCGCATCCCTCGCCTCATCATCCCCCACGCCATCGGACAGTTCGATGATCAGTTCGCGCAGCAGCGGCGAGACCGAAAGGGTGCAGCACCGGTCCGGCAATTCGGCGGCTCCCGGCTCGATATAGACGAAGAAGATCCGGGCGTTGGCCGTCGCGATATTGCTGTGCTCCATGTCGCCGGGAATCCACACCCCGCAATGCGGCGGCACCATCCACAGGCCGCTCGGGACGCGGCATGTGACGCCACCGCCGAGCGCGAAGACGAGTTGGCCTTTGCGATGCCGATGGGAGGGGACTTCGGCCCTGGTTTCGGTAACGTCGACGCGCACGGCGATTGCCGGTGCGAGGACGTCATCCACGTTGAAGTCGAGCCATGGGTAGCGAAGAGGTTGTCTCATGATTGACAGCTTTTAGCGATTAAACGCCATGATAGCTAAATTCTTCAAGTTGGGAAGTCGATAGGTTCCAGCTTGCCCATGCACCCGGTTGATCAGGATGCCACCGCGCTTTGCAGCCACAAACCAGCAGGAAGGTACGTCCCATGCGCGCCCTAGTCATGTCTTCCGACAGCCCCACCGGACTGGCGCTTGCCGAGGTCGAGGACCCTCGGCCTCTCGCCAACGAGGCGCTTGTCTCGGTCCATGCAACCTCGTTGAATCGCGGCGAATTGCGCCTGCTCACCATACGCCCGGACGGCTGGATACCCGGCCAGGACATCGTCGGGATCGTTGAACAGGCGGCAGCCGACGGCTCCGGGCCAGCAGTGGGCGCCCGGGTCGCGGCTCTGGTGGACCAGGCGGGCTGGGCCGAACGCGTCGCGGTTTCGACCGACCGCCTCGCCGTCCTGCCGGATGACGTCAGCTTCGTTTCCGCGGCCACGCTTCCGGTCGCGGGCACCACCGCGCTCAGGACTTTGCGCCATGGCGGCGACCTTGCCGGCCAACGGGTCCTGATCACCGGCGCAAGCGGTGCGGTCGGCCGTTTTCAGCTCCAGATCGCGCGCGAACAGGGCGCGCGCGTGACCGCGGTCGCAGCCGCCCGGCATGGCGAGGATCTCCGCCGCCTGGGTGCCGGGCAAGTCGTCGAGGCGATCGAACTGGCTGAGGGGCCGTTTTCGCTGATCACCGAATCGGTCGGTGGCCAAAGCCTCGCATACGCGATCGAACGCGTCGCGCCTGGCGGGACGATCGTCATGTTCGGCTCGAGCAGTGGCGAACTCACGCCAATTGGGTTCCGCCAGTTCGTTCCGGGTCACGAGGGGGCGAGGCTTCAGACTTTCGCCTACTACACGTCTGGCGCGGGCATTGGCTCGGACATCGCCTCGCTGCTCGCTCTCGTTGCGGCCGGCCGGCTGGAAACCCGCGTCGCCCTGACCATGCCATGGACCGACATCGCCCAGGCCCTCGACGCGCTGCGACAGCGCAGCTTCAGCGGCAAGGCCGTTCTCACCATGACCGGATGAACGATCCCCAGCCTGGGATCAGCCCCATCACACGTGCTGGCCGCCATTGATGTGGATTTCCGAGCCGGTCACATAAGACGCCTGCCCGGAGCACAGGAAGAAGATGATGTCGGCGACCTCGGCCGTGGTGCCCAGCCGCCTGAGCGGAATGGTCTCGACGATCTTGTCCGTGCCCGGCGACAGGATCGCGGTGTCGATTTCGCCTGGCGCAATGGCGTTGACGCGGATCCCGTGCGGGCCGAAATCATGCGCCATCTCGCGCGTCAGGGAGCCGAGCGCCGCCTTCGATGTCGCATAGGCGGTGCCGGCGAAGGGGTGCACCCGGGTGCCGGCGATCGAGGTGACGTTGACGATCGACCCTTTCGCCGATGCCAGTTCTCTGAACAGACCGCGCGCCAGCATGATCGGCGCGAAGAAATTGACCTGGAACACGTCGCGCCAGACATGCATCGGCGTGTCGATGGAGTTCATGCGGCTGTTGCCGTCCTTGAGCTTCGGCGAAATGCCGGCATTGTTGACCAGCGCGTGCAGCTGGCCGCCATGCGCCTCGAGCCGGTGGCGGATTTCGGAGACGGCGATGCCGACATCCTCCTGGTCGGCGAGATCGACCTTGATGTGGTCCTCGGGCCCGGCCGGCCACGGGCAATCCTCGGCAAATGCCTGGCGCGAGCAGGTGATGACGCGCCAGCCCTCGCGCGAGAAACGCTTGACCGTGGCATGGCCGATGCCACGGCTGGCGCCGGTCAGCACAATGGTCTTCCTGGTGTCGATCTCTGCCATGTCGGGAGGTGTAGCCGAACGCTGTGGCGCTGGCGAGAGGCGAGTTGCCGCTAGCCTCCGCCGAGAATGTCGAGGATCGAGGTCTGCCGCTTCTTGAGCGGACCGCCGACACTGCCCGGCGGCACCGGATGTCCGACCGACGCGGTGGTTCCGGAATCGCCCGGCATATCGAAACCGTCGGCGTCAACTGTCTGGGCCGGGCGGGGCGCGCGGACCGGCGCTGGCTGCGCCGCGACGGCAGCGGGCGCCGGCTGGCCGACAGGCGCTTGCGGTTTCGGAGCCGGCTGCGTCGCATCGGCCGACGGGATTTCGTCCGGCACGATCCTATCGGCCGGCGTCGACTTCCAGGTGCCGGGCAGCGGCCGCACGGGCACGCCCTCATGCGCGGCGACCATGAACTCGTGCCAGGCCTGCGCCGGCAGCGCGCCGCCGGTGACCTTCTTCATCGGGCTGCCGTCGTCATTGCCGAACCATACGCCGGTGGTGAGATTGGCGGTGTAGCCGACGAACCAGGCGTCGCGCGAATTCTGGCTGGTGCCGGTCTTGCCGGCCGACGGCCAGGTGAAGGCCGCCTTCCTGGCCGTGCCGATCTCCACCGTCCCGGTCATCATCGAGTTCATCATGCCGACGATCTCGGGCTTCACCACGCGTGGCGCGCTGCCGCTGCCGGCGTCGTACAGCACCTTGCCCTCGGCTGATGTCACGCGGCGGATGAAATGGATATCCGGCTTGTAGCCGCCATTGGCGAAAGGCACATAGGCCGAGGTCAGCTCCAGTGGCGTCACCTCGGACGTGCCGAGCGCGATCGAGGTGTTGGCTTGCAAATCGGACTGGATGCCCATGCGATGCGCCGCCTCGACCACTGCGTCCGGTCCGACTTCCATGGTCAGCTGGGCCGCCACCGAGTTCAGCGACTTCGCCAGCGCGGTGGCCAGCGTCACCTTGCCGAAATACTTGCCGCCGTAATTGTCGGGTGTCCATTTGCCGATCTTGATCGGCGCGTCGTTGCGCACGCTGTCGGGCGTGCGGCCGGCCTCGAGGGCGGCCATGTAGACGAACGGCTTGAACGCCGAACCGGGTTGCCGGCGCGCTTCCGAGGCGCGGTCGAACTGGCTGGTCGAATAATCGTAGCCGCCGACCATGGCGCGCACCGCACCTGAATCGTCGATCGACACCAGCGCGCCCTGGGTGACGTTGAGCTTCTTGCCGCTTTCGTCGATCAGCCGGCGGATCGATTGTTCCGCGAGCTTCTGCAAGTTCAGGTCGACGGTGGAATCGATGACGATGTCGCCGCGCACGTCGCCGATCAGATCGGGCAGTTCTTCCATGATGGTGTCGGCGACGTAGTTTTCCGAGCCTGTCCAGTAGGACGGCGCGCGCGTCGCCGGCGCGCTCATCGCCGTGGTCAGTTCCTTGGCGCTGATCTTGCCCTCGTCGCGCATGGCGGCGAGCACCAACTGCGCGCGCTCCTCGGCGGCCTTGGGATCGCGCGCCGGCGACAGTCGCGACGGCGCCTTCAGGAGACCGGCAAGCAGCGCCGCCTCCGGCAAGGTGACGTCGCGCGCGCTCTTGCCGAAATAACGGCGCGAGGCCGCTTCGACGCCATAGGCGCCGGAGCCGAAATAGACCCGGTTGAGGTACATTTCGAGTATCTGGTCCTTGGTGTGCTTGTGCTCCAGCCACAGCGCCAGCAGCACCTCCTGAACCTTGCGCTCCAGCGTGCGGTCTGGCGTCAGGAACAGGTTCTTGGCCAGTTGCTGCGTCAGCGTCGAACCGCCTTGCGAGAAATGCCCGCCGGCGAGGTTGGCGACCATGGCGCGCGACAGACCGATCGGATCGACCCCGAAATGCGAATAGAAGCGGCGGTCCTCGATGGCGATGACCGCCTCGGGAATGTAGGGCGACATTTCGTGCAGGCCGACCGCCTCGCCGCCGCTCATGCCGCGATTGCCGAGCAGTTGGCCGTCGGCGGAGACGATCTTGATATTGGGCGCGCGATCGGGGATCGACCAGGTTGTTGCCGCCGGCATCTTGGCGCCGTAGTAGACGACGACGCCGGCCACGGCGATGCCGCCCCAGATGGCCAGCACGAAGCACCAGTAGACCAGCCGGCCGAGCACGCCGAACAGGCCGCGCCGGCTCCGGCCGCGCTTGGCACGCGACGACTTTGCCTTCGGCGATTTGCGTTTGGCGGAGGCTTTGCGGTTGCTGGGCACAACGCGGTCCTCCTCGCTCACCGAAAGACCTGTCTGGGATCTCGCTTGCGGCGGTCCCTCGAAACTGGGTTCGATGCGGCTGTCTCTGCGGTTCGCCATGCGCTGCGCTTGATATCCCGATGCCTATGGCGTTCGGGTTGCAGAGTAGATGCGGCGGTTTAAAGGCGGGTTAAGTCCGGCGGTCAGCGAGATTCAGGCGGTGAGGAGCAAATGCGGAGCCGGCAAGCCTGGGCTCCGTTCAGTTCTGCTGGATCGAGATGCCCTTGTCGTCGATCTTGAGCTCCACGCCCTTCGGCTTGGTTTCTTCGCGATAGACATAGATGCCGAGCGCGATGACCACGGCGACGAGCGCGCCAATGACGAGATAGAGCGGATTCTGTTTCATGGCGCGCTCCTCAGTGCCGGGCCTCAGGCTCGCTTCAGGACCCTGACCAGCACCAGCAGGATGATGGCGCCGATGGTGGCGTGGATGATCGAGGCGAGAATGCCGCCGCCGATGGAGAAACCGATCCGCGGGAAAAGCCAGCCGGCGATGAACGCGCCGATAATGCCGACGATGATGTTGCCGATCAGGCCGAAGCCGAAACCGGAGACGATGAGACCGGCGAGCCAGCCGGCGACGGCACCGATGATGATGAAGACGAGCAGGCTTTCGACACCCATAGGGACTTCCTCCAAGCAAGAGGGCGAGCGCGGAGCGGAAGGCTCCGAATCGGCCTCGATCAACGGCTTCACGCTATGCGAAAGCAGCCCGCCTCGCCAGCGGGCTAGTCATTGGTCGCCGTCGTCGCTCGCGGCGGGCCGCCAGCTGGTCGGCTCGACCTTCTTCTGCGTGCTGCTGTCGATGTAGACCCACCAGCCGCCGTCTCGGTATTGCGCGATGGATTCGTTGAGCACGCCGTCGCTGTCCTTCCAGGTCACGGTGACCTTGGAACCGTCGGTGGGCGCGGTCGATATGGGCTTCCTGTCGGCCATGTCATCCCTCTTTCCGAGCCGACGGAACGCGACGGCCGGCATCTGTCCCAGACGGCCATCGGCGGCAGGGCGCCGCGACGCCATCAGCTATGAGCGAAAATATCCTCTTCGTCCCAGCCCATGAGGTCAAGCTTGGCGCGTGTCGGCAGGAAGCGGAAACAGGCGTCGGCCTCCTTCGTGCGATCCTCGCGCGCAAGCCGCGACGCCAGCACGTCCCGCAGCCGGTGCAGATAGAGCACGTCGGACGCGGCGTATTCGAGTTGTTCGGGCGACAGCGTTTCAGCCGCCCAGTCGGACGATTGCTGCGCCTTGGACAGGCCGACGCCCAGAAGCTCGAAGCAGATGTCCTTCAGCCCATGCCGGTCGGTGTAGGTGCGGGTCAGCCGCGAGGCGATCTTGGTGCAGAACACCGGCTCGGGCATTACCCCGAACGCATGGTAGAGCACGGCAAGATCAAAGCGCCCATAGTGGAACAGCTTGGTCACGCTGTGGTTTCCCAAGAGCTTGACGAGGTTCGGCGCCTCCTTTTGGCCCGGCGCGATCTGGATGACGTCGGCGCTGCCGTCGCCGGGTGAAATCTGCACCACGCACAGCCGGTCGCGATGCGGATTCAGGCCCAGCGTTTCCGTATCGATGGCAACCGCTCCGACATTGTAGCGGGACAGGTCGGGCAGATCGTGTCTGTGGAAACGGATGTCGCTCATCGTCTTCTCCGGGTCGCGCCTTGCGTCGCGCATCCCTCAACCGGACGCGCCCGCTCCAGCACGTTGCGCTGGCAACCCCGTCCTTGCCGTGATCGGCGGAAAAATCAACATAAACTTGATTTTCCCGCCTTTCGTGATTTCGCGGCTCAGCGCGTCAGGGCGTCCAGGATGCGCGCCCAGGAGCGCTGGCCCTTGTGGAAGGAACTCAACTCATACTTTTCGTTGGGCGAGTGGATGCGGTCGTCGTCGAGGCCGAACCCGACCAGCAGCGATTCCATGCCGAGATAGGTCTGGAAGTCGCCGACCACGGGGATCGAGCCGCCGCTGCCGATCGTCACCGCCGGCTTCGGCCATTCGTCCGACAGCGCCGTCTTGGCCTTGGCCAGGAACGGCGAGTCGTAGGAAAGCTGGATCGCCGGCGAGCCGCCATGTGCGTGGAATTCTACCGAACAGTCGGCCGGAATGCGCTCCTTGACGAATTGCTGGAAGGCGGCGCGGATCTTCCTGGGATCCTGCTTGTGGACGAGGCGGAAAGATACTTTCGCAGAGGCCTGCGCCGCGATCACCGTCTTGAAGCCCTTGCCGGTGTAACCGCCGGTGATGCCGTTGAACTCGGCCGTCGGCCGTGCCCAGGTGAGTTCCAGCAGCGAGCGGCCCTTTTCGCCCGACGGGATCGACAGGCCGACAGGACCAAGGAACGTCTCAGCCGTTTCGCCCAGCGTTTCCCATGATTTCAGGATCTGCGATGGCGTTTCCTCGACGCCGTCATAGAAGCCCGGGATGGTGATATGGCCGTCCTTGTCGTGAATGTCGGCCAGCACCTTGGCCAGGATGCGGATCGGGTTGGCGGCGGCGCCGCCATAGAGACCCGAATGCAGGTCGCGGTCGGCGGCCTTCACGGTGATCTCCTCGCCGACCAGCCCGCGCAGTCCCACGCAGATTGACGGCGTGTCGCGGTCCCACATGCTGGTATCGCAAACCAACGCGAAATCGGCCTTGAGTTCATCGGCATTGGCTTCGAGGAACGGCTTCAGCGACGGCGAGCCCGACTCCTCCTCGCCCTCGAACAGGATGGTGATACGGCACGGAAGATTGCCATGCACCTGCTTCCAGGCCCGGCAAGCCTCGACGAAGGTCATCAACTGACCCTTGTCGTCGGCCGATCCGCGCCCCGTGATCACCTTGTGGCCGGATCCGATGTCCTTGAGCGCCGGCGCGAACGGGTCGTTTTCCCAAAGCTCGATCGGATCGACGGGCTGTACATCATAGTGGCCATAGAACAGCACATGCGGCGAACCAGCCGGCCCGTCATGATGCGCAACCACCATCGGGTGGCCTGGCGTGTCGCGCACGCTGGCGTCGAAGCCGATCACCTTGAGTTCTCCCACCAGCCATTCGGCCGCCTTGCGGCAGTCTGCGGCATAGGCCGGATCGGTGGAGATCGACCTGATCCGGAGCAGCCCGAACAGGCGCTCCAGGCTCTGGTCGAGATTCTTGTCGAGACGGTCGAGAACGGGGGAAACGGACATTTGGCGAGCCTTTCGATTCAGTGCCGGAACCCTAAAGGCAGAGCGGACAAACGAAAAGCCCGGGACCATTGGACCACGGGCTCCAAGCGCGTATTCGGAATAAAAAAGACCGCCGTGGTGGAGGGGGAACCACGGCGGCCCTTCTACTCGAAACGATGCGGCAGCCCGGAGAGGGGGGATAGGCTGCCGCAGGTGTCCGGGATAGGCGGGGGACGGGCCTTGCTCCGGACGTCGGCGAAAATTGCCGATGACATTTATCTGTGTCCTCGAACGTGGCGATTCAAGGGCACGAATATTACACTTTTGTAACATGGCCGTGAGGTGCCGTTGGACAGGCGCAGCCAGGCAGTCCTGCGTGCGAAAATAATGCCGATTTCACCTCTTTCCAACCAACCTGTCGCCTGCCTGTCAGGGTGTTGCTGGAAGCGGTGCCTTTGGCATGGACCAAGCCGCCGCGCCGCGCTATCCCTGCCGGCATGAAAAAAGGCGATCATCTCTTTCTTGTCGACGGCTCCGGCTACATCTTCCGTGCCTATCACGCGCTGCCGCCGCTGACCCGCAAGTCCGACGGCCTGCCGGTCGGCGCCGTGTCCGGCTTCTGCAACATGTTGTGGAAGTTGATGCAGGATGCCCGCAACACCGATGTGGGCATCGTGCCGACGCATTTCGCGGTCATTTTCGACTATTCGTCGAAGACGTTCCGCAACGATCTCTATCCCGAATACAAGGCCAACCGTTCGGCGCCGCCGGAAGACCTGATCCCGCAATTCGGCCTCATCCGGCAGGCGACCAGGGCGTTCAACCTGCCCTGCCTCGAGATGGAAGGGTTCGAGGCCGACGACCTCATCGCCACCTATTGCCGGCTGGCTTGCGAGGCCGGCGGCGACACCACCATCATCTCCTCCGACAAGGACCTGATGCAGTTGGTCGGCCCGACGGTGAGCATGTACGATCCGATGAAGGATCGCCAGATCGGCATTCCCGAGGTCATCGAGAAATGGGGCGTGCCGCCGGAGAAGATGATCGACCTGCAGGCATTGACCGGCGATTCCGTCGACAATGTTCCCGGCGTGCCGGGCATCGGACCGAAGACCGCGGCGCAATTGCTCGAACAGTTCGGCGACCTCGACGGACTGCTCGAGCGCGCCGGCGAGATCAAGCAGGAGAAACGACGCGAATCCATCATCGCCAATGCCGACAAGGCGCGCATCTCGCGCCAGCTGGTGACATTGAAGAACGATGTGCCGGTGGCCGAGGGGCTGGACGATTTCGTCCTGCACGCGCCGGACGGGCCGAAGCTGATCGGCTTCCTCAAGACCATGGAATTCTCTTCGCTGACCCGCCGCGTGGCGGAAACGACGGGAACCGAGGCAAGCGACGTCCAGGCGATTGCGGTGACGGTGGAACGCGCCGACTCCGCGCATGGACCCGATGTCGGCGCCGGCGCGCCGGTCGCGCCCACCGCCGAGGCGAAGCAGGACGGCGAGACGGCCCTGGCCGCAGGCGGCGGCACGCAGGAGGGCAACACCCCCTCGCTTCTGTCGGCGCTTCGCCTGGAGGCCGCCACCGCCCGCAAGATCGACATTTCGGCCTATCAGTGCGTCCGCGACGTCGCCAGCCTGAAGGCCTGGGTCGCCGAGGCGCTTGAGACCGGCATCGTCGCCTTCGATGCCCGCGCGACGTCGCCTGATCCGATGCAGGCCGAACTGATCGGCTTGTCGCTGGCGACGGCGCCGGGTCGCGCCGCCTATGTGCCGTTCGCCCACAGGAGCGGAAATGGCGACCTGCTCGGCGGCGGTCCGATCGACAACCAGATCCCGCTGCGCGAGGCACTGGCCGTGCTGAAACCGCTGCTCGAGGACAAGTCTGTCCTCAAGATCGCGCAGAACCTGAAATACGATCTCGTCATCATGAGCCGCTACGGCATCGACGTCGGTCCCTTCGACGACACCATGCTGATCTCCTACGTGCTCGATGCCGGCACCTCGCATGGCCACGGCATGGACGCGCTCGCCGAGAAATGGCTGGGCCATAGTCCGCTTCAGCTCAAGGACGTGACCGGCTCCGGGAAAAATTCGGTCGGCTTCGACCAGGTCGACGTCGACAAGGCTACCGCCCACGCCGCCGAGGACGCCGATGTGACGCTCAGGCTCTGGCTGGTGCTGAAGCCGCGGCTCGCCGCCAAGGGCCTGGTGTCGGTCTATGAGCGGCTGGAACGGCCGCTGGTGCCGGTGCTGGCGCGCATGGAACAGCGCGGCATCTCGGTCGACCGGCAGATCCTGTCGCGACTGTCGGGCGAACTGGCGCAGGGCGCGGCCCGGCTCGAGGAAGAAATCTACCAGCTCGTCGGCGAGCGCATCAACATCGGCTCGCCCAAGCAGCTTGGCGATATCCTGTTCGGCCGCATGGGCCTGCCCGGCGGCTCCAAGACCAAGACCGGCCAATGGTCGACCTCGGCGCAGCTTCTGGAAGACCTCGCCGCCGAAGGCCACGAACTGCCGCGCAAGATCGTCGACTGGCGCCAGCTGACCAAGCTGAAATCGACCTACACCGATGCGCTGCCCGGCTTCGTCAACCCGGACACCAAGCGGGTCCACACCTCCTACGCGCTCGCCGCGACGACAACGGGACGGCTGTCATCCTCCGAACCGAACCTGCAGAACATCCCGGTGCGCACCGCCGAAGGGCGCAGGATCAGAACGGCCTTCATCGCCGACAAGGGCAACCGGCTGGTTTCGGCCGACTACAGCCAGATCGAATTGCGCGTGCTCGCTCATGTCGCCGAGATCCCGCAATTGCGGCAGGCCTTCGCCGACGGCGCCGACATCCACGCCATCACCGCCTCGGAAATGTTCAACGTGCCCGTGGAGGGCATGCCTTCGGAAGTGCGCCGCCGCGCCAAGGCGATCAATTTCGGCATCATCTATGGCATCTCGGCTTTCGGCCTCGCCAACCAGCTGTCGATTCCGCGCGAGGAGGCCAGCAACTACATCAAGAAATATTTCGAGCGCTTTCCCGGCATCCGCGACTATATCGAAGAGACCAAGGCCTATGCCCGCGAGCACGGTTTCGTCGAAACCATCTTCGGCCGCCGCATCCACTACCCCGAGATCCGGTCCTCCAATCCCTCGATCCGCGCCTTCAACGAGCGCGCCTCGATCAACGCGCGCCTGCAAGGCACCGCCGCCGACATCATCCGCCGCGCCATGGTGCGCATGGACGAGGCGCTGGAGAAGGCCAGGCTTTCGGCCCGCATGCTCTTGCAGGTGCATGACGAGCTGATCTTCGAGACGATCGAGGCGGAGGTCGAGGCGACGATCCCCGTCGTGCGCCACGTCATGGAGAACGCGGCCATGCCGGCGGTGTCGATGTCGGTGCCGCTACATGTCGATGCACGCGCCGCTGACAATTGGGACGAGGCGCATTAGCGTGGACTTGGTCGTCGTGGAGCGAATATCTCGGATTGCGAGAACGCGTCAGGCAGCTTCCGACAAGCACTTGGCACAGGTCCCACGGAACTCGATCACCGCCTTCTTGGCGGCAAAACCTGAGGAGCGCACCCATTCGTCCAACCGGTGGCCGACATCATGGTCGGACATTTCGGTCACCTGGCCACATGTGTCACAGATGGCGAAAGCGGTCATCGAATGGCTGTGGTCGTGCGGCTCGACGCAGGCGACGAAGGAATTGAGGCTTTCCAGCCTATGCACGAAGCCGGACTTCACCAGCGTGTCGAGCGCGCGGTAGACCTGCAGCGGCGCCCGGAAACCCCGCTCCCGCAGCTGGTCAAGCAAGGTGTAGGCGCTGAGCGGCCCGCTGGCGGCCTCGAGTTTCTCGAGCACGCACAGCTGGTTCTTCGTCAGCACATCCCTTGCCGCCATGATCCGTTTCCGACCTGTCTTGCGTCACATACGGGTCGTTTCAACACGCAAACGGCCCGCTGCCCATTCAGATAGCGACGAACCGCCGTCTTTGCTACTCTTCTGTTGAAACGCGCTGGCGCGGCATTCCGCGAACGACAATGGCGGGAGGGCTCCCGCCATTGTCGTTCACCGGCTTCCATGCCTACTTCCTTGGCGGGCCGTTGCGCTCGGCCGAGGCCGCCCACAGATTGATGTCGGACTCGCGCGCGTAATTGTCGATCTCGGCAAGCTCGGCGTCGCTGAAATCGGGCGCCTCCAGCGCGCCGACACAGTCCTCCACCTGCTCCGGCCGGCTGGCGCCGATCAACGCCGATGTCACCTTGCCCTTGCGCAGCACCCACGCCAGCGCCATCTGCGCCAGCGTCTGGCCGCGGCGGCCCGCGATCGCGTTCAACGCCTGTATGTTGGCGATGGTGTTGTCGTTGATGAAGGCCGGCCGCAGCGACTTGCCCTGGGAGGCACGGCTGCCCTGGGGGATGCCGCCGAGATATTTGTCGGTCAGCATGCCCTGTGCCAGGGGCGAGAACACGATGGAGCCGACGCCCAGCCCATCGAGCGTATCGAGCAGCCCGTCATCCTCGACCCAGCGGTTGAGCATCGAATAACTCGGCTGATGGATTACGCAAGGCGTGCCGAGCCGCTTCAGTATATCGGCCGCCTCGCGCGTGCGCTGGGAATTGTAGGACGAGATGCCGACATAGAGCGCCTTGCCCGAGCGCACCGCATGGTCGAGCGCGCCCATCGTCTCCTCCAGCGGCGTATCCGGATCGAAGCGGTGCGAATAGAAGATGTCGACATAGTCGAGCCCCATCCGCTTCAGGCTCTGGTCGAGGCTGGCCAGCAAATATTTGCGTCCGCCCCATTGGCCATAGGGGCCTGCCCACATCTCGTAGCCGGCCTTGGTCGAAATGATGAGCTCGTCGCGATAGGCGGCAAAGTCGGTGCGCAGTATCTCGCCGAAAGCGGTCTCGGCCGAGCCGGGCGGCGGCCCATAATTGTTGGCGAGGTCGAAATGCGTGATGCCGAGGTCGAAGGCCTTGCGCACGATCGCCTGCTTGGTCCTGTGCGGCGTGTCGTTGCCGAAATTGTGCCACAGCCCCAGCGAGATCGCCGGCAGTTTCAGGCCGGACCGCCCGCAGCGGTTATAGACCATTTTTTCATAGCGGTTTTCGGCGGCGACATAGGGCATGGGGAAAATCCTCGAAGCTGGATGGATTGGGCACTGTCATCGCGAACGCGACGCGCAGGCCCTGCGCCCCAATCCTTACCCTCTCCCGGCGAAAACCGGGAGAGGGTTCATCAAAATTATCGATAATCCCCGATCTAGCTCTTCTTCGCCATCAGCGCCTTGGCTTCCTTGATGCCGAGCGCGGCTGGACGTTCGCAGGTGGTCTGCATGGCGACGAACTTGCCGGTTTCGCCCGAGCGCAGGATTCCCGTCATGACGTCGACGGCGTGCAGCGCCAGCTCCATCGAGCAGCGGTGCGGCCTGCCCTCAGAGATCGCAATTGCCATGTCGGCGAGACCGGCGGTGCGATAATTGGCCATCATGCCCTGCGAATGCATCTCATTGGGCACGCCGAACGGATGCTGCCATTTCGGTAGCTTCTTCACCGGCTTGGCCGCCTCGGTGAAGCGCACGTCGCCGCCGAAGAAGTTCGGATCCGGCACGAACACGCTTCCCATCTCGCCATAGAGCTCCATCGGCGCATGGCCGTGGCTCCAGACGTCCCAGCTGGTGTTGAGCGTGATCACGGCCCCGTTCTCGAACTCCAGCAGGCCATGGATCGTGGTCGGCGTGTTGACCGGGATCCTTTCACCCGCGCGCGGTTTCGAACTGATCGTGCGTTCCTTGGCCGGGGTTGTGGCGAAGGCCGCCACCTGCTTCACCGGTCCGATCAGTTGGATCAGATTGGTGATGTAATACGGCCCGATGTCGAGCACGGGGCCGGCGCCCGGCTGGAAGAAGAAGTCCGGATTGGGGTGCCAGTGCTCCATGCCGTGCCCCATGACATGGCAGGTGCCGCTGGTGATCCTGCCGAGCTTGCCGGTATCGATCAGGTTACGCACCAGCTGATGTGCGCCGCCGAAGAAGGTGTCGGGTGCCGAGCCGATGCGAAGTCCCTTCTTCTCCGCCCGCTTCTTCAGGTCGAGCCCATCCTTGACCGAAAGCACGAACGGCTTTTCCGAATAGACATGCTTGCCCGCGTCGAGCACCTGTTTCGACACTTCGTAGTGCACGGCCGGAATGGTCAGGTTTACGATGATGTCGATGTCGTCGGCCTTGAGCAGGTCCTCGACCGTCTCGGCGCGCAGCTTGAACTCCTTCGCCCGCGCCTTCGCGGCGTCCATGTTGATATCGGCGCAGGCCCGCATCTTGATGCCGCGAAACAGCGGCGCCAGCGAGAAATATGCCTTCGAGATGTTGCCGCAGCCGATGACGCCGACGCCAAGTTTGTTTGCCATGATGCTTGTTCCTAGTAGGCCTTTACGGTTGCGATCGAACGGCGGGCGAAGCGCTCGATGTCGTTGGGATTGTCCTGTTCCATGACGAAGTACTTGGCCGCGCTCTTGGCCCGCAGCGCCTTGATCAGGCCGGCCCAGTCGATCGTGCCGTGGCCGACATCGGACCAACCGTCCTCGTCCAGCCCCTCGCCCGGCCTTGCCATGTCCTTGACGTGAACGGCAACGATGCGCTTGCCGTGCTTTTCGATCCAGGGCAGCGGATCGGCGCCGCCGCGCACCACCCAGGCGACGTCCATTTCCCAGCCGATGTCGGGTGCGGAAGCCAGGATGTGATCCTGCGGCAGCGAGCCGTCGGCGAGCGCCTTGAACTCGAAATCATGATTGTGCCAGGCAAAGCCGTAGCCGGCCTTTTTCGCCGTCTCGCCGACCTTGGCCAGACGCTCGCCGAAGCCGCGCCAGCCGGCAGCGTCCGATGGCCTGTCCTCGGGCATGAGGTAGGGGCAGATCAAAAGCTTGATGCCGAGCGCTTCGGCTATCCTGCGCACGCCGTCGAAATCCTTCTCCAGCGCATCGATGGAGAAATGCCCGGTCGGCATGGCAAGGCCGTTCTTGTCGAGTTCCGCCCGAAAGGCCCTGGGATCGTCATAAACGCCGCCGAAGCCTTCGACCTCTGTGTAGCCGAGCTTGCCGAGCATCTCGAGCACGCCTTGCCAGGGTTGGAAATTGCGGGCGCTGTAAAGTTGGAATGACCAGTTCATCGTCTTGTCCGTTCTGCTTGGGGATGTTGTCGGCGTCAGATGCGGTTGCCGGTTTGGGCATCGAAGAGCGAGGCGCGCATCGGGTCGAAGCCCACGGTCACCGCCTCGTCATTCTGGGGCGTGCGTTCGGACGTCACCCGGACGCTGAAATTCTGCTGTGCAAGCTTCAGCCACACCAGCGTGTCGGAGCCCATCGGTTCGACCACCTGGACATTGGCCGCCGTCGAGAACGGCCAGCCCGTGCCGCTGTTCAGGCTGACATGCTCGGGCCTGATGCCGAACACGGCAGGGCCGGCGTCCGGTTGCTTGTCGAATTGATAGGTGCCGAGCGGAACCTTGAGATTATCGGCCACGAAAAACCAGTCGCCAGCGTCTTTTTCGAGCCTGCCGTCGATGAAGTTCATCGCCGGCGAACCGAGGAAGCCGGCGACGAAGCGGTTGACCGGTTTGTTATAGATGGTCTGCGGCGCGTCGAGCTGCTGGATGACGCCGCCGCGCATGACCGCGATACGGTCGGCCAGCGTCATCGCCTCGATCTGGTCATGCGTGACGTAGATCATGGTATTCTGCAATTTGCGGTGCAAAAGCTTGATCTCGACGCGCAGTTCGGAGCGCAGCTTGGCGTCCAGGTTCGACAGCGGCTCGTCGAACAGGAACACGTCGACGTCGCGCACCAGCGCGCGCCCGATCGCCACGCGTTGGCGCTGGCCGCCGGAGAGGGCCGCGGGCTTGCGCTGCAACAGCGGCTCGATCTGCAGGATCTCGGCGGCGCGCGCGATGCGCTTCGCGATCTCGTCCTTGGGCACGCCGGCGACGCGCAGCCCGAAGGACAAATTCTTTTCCACCGTCATCTGAGGATAAAGCGCGTAGGACTGGAACACCATGCCGATGCCGCGGTCCTTGGGCTCTTCCCAGGTGACGTTCTTGCCCTTGATGAAGATGCGGCCGTCGGAAATATCGAGCAGTCCGGCGATGCAGTTGAGCAAGGTCGACTTGCCGCAGCCAGAGGGTCCGAGCAGCACGATGAACTCGCCCTCGGCGACGTCGAGGTTGAGCGTCTGCAGCACCGAGACCAAGCCGAAGTTCAGCGACAGGTCCTGGATCGAAACGCTGGTGCCGTTTGCCGCCATCGACATCACCCTTTCACCGCGCCGGCGGCAATGCCGCGCACGAACAATTTGCCGGAAATGAAGTAGACGACCAGCGGCACCAGTCCGGTCAGGATGGTGGCGGCCATGTTGACGTTGTATTCCTTCACGCCCTGCACCGAGTTGACGATGTTGTTGAGCTGCACCGTCATTGGATAGGTGTCGGGGCGCGTATAGACGACGCCGAACAGGAAGTCGTTCCAGATGCCGGTCACCTGCAGGATGACGGCGACGACGAAGATCGGCAGCGACATCGGCAGCATGATGCGCAGATAAATACCCCAGAAGCCGGCGCCGTCGACGCGCGCCGCCCGGAACAGCTCCTCCGGCATGGAGGTGAAATAGTTGCGAAACAGCAGCGTCAGGATCGGCATGCCGAAAATCGAATGGACGATCACCAGGCCGCTGAGGCTGCCATAGAGGCCGATCTCGCGCAGGATGATGACGATCGGATAGATCATCACCTGATAGGGGATGAAGGCGCCGACGATCAGGATGACGAAGAACGTGTCGGCGCCCTTGAAGCGCCAGTTGGCGAGCGCATAGCCGTTCACCGAAGCGATGGCGATCGACAGGATAACCGAGGGCACGGTGATGCGCACCGAGTTCCAGAAGCCGCGAGAGAGACCGTCGCAGTTAAGGCCGGTGCAGGCCTGCGACCATGCCTTGACCCAGGGCTCGAACGTGATCTCAAGCGGCGGCGAGAAGATGTTGCCGAGACGAATTTCCGGCATACCCTTGAGCGAGGTGACAACCATCACATAGAGCGGCAGCAGGTAATAGAGCGCCACCACGATGAGCGTGCCATACAGGAAGATGTTGCGGCGCGAGAACATGTGCCGCGGCTTCGGTCCGCTCGGTCCCGAGGCATCGGCGCGGATGGCGGCGTGGGATGCGGCCAGGGAGACGGCATGATCAGACACGCTTGCGGCCTCCGAATTCGAGATACGCCCACGGCACGATGACGATCATCACCGACAAGAGCATCATGGTCGAGGCGGCAAAGCCCTGGCCGAGGTTCTGGGCAAAGAACATGTAGTCGTAGACATATTTGGCTGGCACTTCAGAGGAAATGCCCGGCCCGCCGCTGGTCTGCGCGACGACGAGGTCGTAGACCTTGACGATGCCCGACGCGATGATGACAAGCGTGGTGATGAAGACCGGCCGCATCATCGGGATGATGATGAAGAGATAGGTCTTCCAGGTGGGAATGCCGTCCACCCGGGCAGCCTTCCAGATGTCCTCGTCAATGCCGCGCAGACCCGCCAGCATCAGGCACATGATCAGCCCGGTGCCTTGCCACAGCGCGGCGATCAATATGCCGTAGATGACGATGCTCGAATTGTAGAGCGGATCGAAATTGAAGCTTGTCCAGCCGAGGTCGCGAACCACGCCTTGGATGCCGAAATCGGGATTGAGCAGCCATTGCCAGACAAGTCCGGTGACGATGAAGGAAAGCGCGAAGGGATAGAGAAAGATGGTGCGGAACGTGTCCTCGAAACGGATCTTCTGGTCGAGCAGTGCCGCAAGCAGGAACCCGATTGCCAGCGAGAAGACGAGCGACAGCACGCCGTAGATCAAAAGATTCTCGATCGAGACCAGCCAGCGCGGCGTCGCCCACAGCCGGTAGTACTGGTCGAGCCCGACGAAATGCAGCCGCGGCAGAAGCTTCGAATTGGTGAAGGAATAAAGCACCGTCCAGGCTGTGCCGCCGACGAACACCACCAGCGCGGTAAGGATCATCGGGATCGAGGCGACCTTCGCATTGAGGTTGCGGAAGAGTTGGCTCGGGCGTTCGCTCTTGCTCATCGGTGCAGCCATGCTGGATCGGGTAAGGGCGGCAAGGTCGGCACGCCTCGCTCCCGGCCCTGCGGGTGGCCGGGTCGGGAGCGAGGCGGCTCGTCGGCGGTCAGTCGGCCGAGGCGATGATGTCGGCGAACCGCTTTTGTGCTTCTTCGAGCGTCATGTCGGGCTTGGCGAAGAACTCCGAGAACAGGTCCTCCTTCTGCTTCTGGCTGTCCTGCGAGAGCAGTTGGTCCGTCCAGGGCATGACGGCGCCCTTGGCCAGGATGTCGAGCCCCTTCTTCATGCAATCGTTCGCAGCGTTGAGGTCGACGTCGCCGCGCACCGGTAGCGAGCCTTTCTTGAGGTTGAAAGCGACCTGGGTCTTGGGATCGAGCAAGGTCTCGGCCAGCACTTCCTGCGCCTTGGACTTGTCGGCGTCTTTGAGCAGCGGGAAGTAGAAGGCGTCGCCGCCGGTGGCGATGACCTCGTTCAGGCCAAGCCCGGGAAGACAGGTGTAGTCCTTGCCGGCTGTTTTGCCGGCGACCTGGAATTCGCCTTGCGCCCAATCGCCCATGATCTGGCCGCCGGCCTTGCCGGTGATGACCATGTTGGTCGCCTGGTTCCAGTCCTGGACATTGGTGTTCTTGGCCATCTTGCGCGCATCGTCGGCGGCCTTGAAGACCTTGGCGACTTCAGGACCGGCGGCGAACGTCGCATCCTTGTCCTTGTAGACCTTGAGGAAAGTGTCGGTGCCGCCCACCGCGGCGAGCAGCACGTCGAATGCGCCCGACGCCTGCCAGGCCTGCCCGCCGACCGCGAGCGGCACGATGCCGGCCTTTTCCAGCGCCGGGGCGGCGGCAACATATTCGTTCCAGTTCTTCGGCACCGGCACGCCGGCCTTCTCGAAGGCCGCGTTCGACAGCCACAGCCACTGCCAGGAATGGATGTTGACCGGCACGCAATAGATCTTGCCGTCGATGGTGCAACCGTCCAGCAGGCTCTTCGGCCGCACGACCTCGGTCCACTTGCCCTTGGTGGCGACATCGGTGAGGTCGCGCATCAGGCCTGCCTGCACCAGCTCTTCCGCTTGCCGGCCATGATTGAACTGAGTGGCGCCCATCGGGTCGCCGCCGGTGATGCGGCTGATCATGATCGGCCGCGCCGTACCGCCGGACCCGGCGATGGCGCCGTCGACCCAGTGGTTGCCGGTTGCGTCGAAGGCTTTGGCGAGTTCGGCGACCGCCGCCGCCTCGCCGCCGGATGTCCACCAATGGGTGACTTCCAGATCGGTCGCGGCCGCCGGCCCGGCAAAACTCAACGCCACCGTCGCCGCAAGCGCGGCGGTCAGGAATTTGTATCGCATTTCGGTTTCCTCCCAGAATCTGAAACGTTACAGATTTTCGATACGGCAATTGCGAGGCCTGCGCAACCCTTCCCTTGAAAGTCAGTCCGATATTTTTCGGGCTGCGAACAAAATCCTTTCGCGATAGGTCCCATTGTGCACCGCAATATGCAAAATGGCTCTGAGCAAAGGGGAAAACCCGCAAGAAGCTTGTTCGCAAGGCCCTACCTGCTGATTCCCAACGCTTTTCGCCGGCGAGCCCGTGCGGGCTTTCGACCTCGGCCACAGCCCTGATTACACACCGATCGTGACAAGCTGTAACGTTTCAGTATAGGGTTGTTCAGCTAAGGAGACGCGCCATGGGAGCGAAGGCGGCGATTGCCGGCCTGCCCGGCGGCTGCTAAGCGCCTGACGGGGCGGGACGAATGGACAGACGGCGCACGGACAGCGATGACGAGACGTCGGCCAGGGAGCGGCCGACGCTGAAGACGCTCGCCTTCATGACCGGGCTCGGCGTCACCACCGTGTCGCGGGCGCTGAAGGACGCGCCGGAGATCGGCGCCGAGACCAGGCGCCGCGTCCAGCTCGTGGCCAAGCAGATCGGTTACCGGCCGAACCGCGCCGGCGTGCGCCTGCGAACCGGCAAGACCAACGTCATCAGCCTCGTGCTCAACACCGAGCACGAGATCATGAGCTTTGTCTCCGACATCATCTACGGCGTCACCGAAGTCATCGCCGATACGCCCTACCATCTGATCGTCACGCCCTACTCTCGCTCGCAGGATCCGCTGGACCCGGTGCGCTATCTGGTGGAGACCGGCTCCGCCGACGGCGTCATCATTTCGCGCACCCAGCCCAACGATCCAAGGGCCCGCTACATGCTGGAGCGCGGCATACCCTTTGCAACGCACGGCCGCACCGATATGGGGCTCGTGCACCCCTATCATGATTTCGACAATTACGCCTTCGCGGCCGAGGCGGTGCGCCATCTGGCCGGCTTGGGCCGGCGTCGGCTGGCCCTGGTGACGCCGCCGGTCGGCCTGACCTATCACGGCCACACCGTGAACGGTTTTGCCGACGCGCTGAGCGAAGTCGGTGCCTCGGAGGTGCCGTTCAACACCGTTTCGATCGACCATTCGATCGAGCAGATCAGGATGAGGACGGCGCAGCTGATGCGGCGCGACATCAGGCCGGACGGCATCGTCAGCAGCGCCGCGGCCGCCACACTCGCCATTGTTGCAGGCATCGAGGACGCCGGGTTGAAGCTCGGCCGCGACATCGACGTTGTGTCGAAACAGTCATCGGAACTGCTGCATCTGTTCCGCCGGGAACTGCTCATCGTCAATGAGAACTTCCGGCTGGCCGGTTCCGAGCTCGCCCGCGCCGTGCTCGGCTGGATCGGCGGCGCGGCGCCCGGCTCGCTGCAGTCGCTCAGCGCTCCGGGCGGGGTTGTGGCCTATCGCGGCTGATTTGAAGCCGAGCCGTCAGCCGGCCGCGTCGCTCCCCCAGGGTCCATGGAAGGCGCCCTTGTCGTCGATGCGCTCGAAGCCATGCGCCCCGAAGAAATCGCGCTGTGCCTGGATCAGGTTCGAGGTGCCACGGCCCTGGCGATAGCTGTCGAAATAGGCAAGGGCCGAAGACAGCGCCGGCACCGGCGATCCGGCTTCGGAAGCCCTGGCCACGACGCGCCGCAGTGACGGATGCGCCTCCTGCATCATGGTGATGAAGGCCGGCGCCATCAGGAGATTGGTCGAAGCGCCGCCGCTGCCGAAGGCTTCGGCCATGGTGTCGAGCATCTGCGATCGGATGATGCAGCCGGCGCGCCAGATCTTGGCGATGGTCGGCATCGGCAGGTTCCAGTTGAACTCCTTCGAAGCCCCGCTCATCACCGCGAAGCCTTGGGCATAGGCAGCGATCTTGCCGGCGAACAGCGCCAGTTCCAGATCCTTGAGCAGGTCCGCCTTGTCGCCGGAAATCCTGGTGACGCCGGTATTGCCGTAGGCTTTTTCCGCCGCCTGCCGCTCGTCCTTGAGCGACGACAGAACGCGCGCCGCCACCGCCGCCTCGATCGCGGTGGCGGGAATGCCGAGTTGCTGCGCCTCGATGACCGACCATTTGCCGGTGCCCTTCTGGCCGGCACGGTCGAGGATGATGTCGACCACCGGCTTGCCGGTCTTGGGATCATCTGATGCCAGCACCTTGGCGGTGATCTCGATCAGGTACGAATTGAGCCGGCCCTTGTTCCAGCCTGCAAACACGGTGCCGATCTCCTTCGGCCCCATGCCCAGCCCATCGCGCAGGATGCCGTAGATCTCGCCGATCATCTGCATGTCGGCATATTCGATGCCGTTATGGATGGTCTTGACGAAATGGCCGGCGCCGTCGGTGCCGAGCCAGGCCGCGCATGGCTCGTCCTTGAACTTGGCGGAGATTGCCGTCAGCACCTTCTCGACGCGCTTCCAGGACTCTTCGGTGCCGCCGACCATGATCGACGGCCCGTGGCGCGCACCTTCCTCGCCGCCGGACACGCCCATGCCGATGAAGGTGAGGCCGGAGCCCGACAATTCGGAAAAGCGCCGCATCGTGTCGCGGAAATTGGCATTGCCGGCATCGATGACGATGTCGTTGTTGGACAGCACGCCGCGCAAGGCGGCGATCTGTTCATCGACCGGCTTGCCGGCCAGCACCATGATGATGATCGGCCGCGGCGGCCGGATCGCGGCGGCGAGTTCCTCCAGGCTGTAGCAGGGGACAACCATATCCCTGAGCGCGCCGGCATTCTCGACAAAGGCATCCGTACGCGCCCTGGTGCGATTGAAAACAGCGATGCGGTGCCCGTGCTCGGCGATGTTGAGCGCCAGGTTGGAGCCCATCGTGCCAAGGCCGATCAGGCCGATTTCGGCTTTTTCCATGTTTCTTCCCTGCTTTCGGATCTTGTTTGTTCGAGCCCGCGATTGCCCGGGTTTTGCAAAGACGCATCCTGCCAGGATGATTGACGAGCCTTCAGGCTCGCGTCAACCGCCTCGCCGAATTGTGTTGGAGAGCCATCACGGCCTGATGTCTACCGGCGCCTCGATCTTCACCATCTCGAAGTCGGAGACCAGTATGTCGATACGCGCCGTCCACCGGCCAGGGACCGGGATGACGAGATCGTCGACACGCCAGCTGCCGTCGCCGGGCTTGGTCGCCGCCCGCTTCAGCGGCTCGATGCCGGAGTCCGGCTTCGACAGCACCAGCGTCACCTCCCTGGCGTCGAGCGGCCCGAAATCACCGGTCATGATGATCATCGAGGCGGCGACCGGCCCGGCATGGCCGGGCGTGATGCTGAGATCGGCCATCGCCTTCAGCGCGTGGATATGAACCGAAACCGGCTGCGCCGCTGCAATCGCCAGCGCCCGTGGCGGCGGCGTGAAGCGCCAGCCGGCGGCGACACCGAAGATGGCAAGCACGATCAGCATTTCGACGCCGATCGAACGGGTGAGCCTGCGCCGCACCTCCGTCGCACCCGCCTCGGCCATCGCCGTCAATCTCCAGCGGTTGACGGCGGCGAGCGTGAACAGGAAGACCAGCAGCGCGAGCTTGACCAGCAGCAGCCGGCCATAGGCCGTGTTGACCAGCGCTGTGGGTGTTTGCACCTGGATGACGGCCAGCACCACGCCGGCGGCGGCAAGCAAGGCCACCACCGGCATGATAGCGGCGGAGAACCGGCGAAGGAACGCGACGGCTTCGGCATCCTGCCGTTTCAGCGCGAGCCCGAGCGGCGCCAGCGCACCGGCCCAGAAGGCAATGCCGGCGCCGTGCAGGAACACCATCGGCCGCGTCAGCCATTGCGGCTCGGCAGCACTTGCGTGGCCGCTGGCGGCGAGCGCGAGACCCGTTCCGGCCAGGCCGGCGAGCGCTAAGGGCCTGGCGGCCGCGCGCGGCCCGGCCAGCGACAAAAGACCGAGCCCCAGCGCGATCAACGCGATCAACACCGTCCAGCCGAAGCTGGTGCCGAGACCCGCGGTCCAGATGGCCGGCTGCGCCAGATGCGAGAGCGGCGCGCCGAGCGCATCCAGCCCTTGAAAGCCAAGCGACAGGGGTGCCGCGACCAGCCCGCACAGGATTGCGGCGGCAACGAAGCACTGCCCGGCGCGGCCACCCCGCGCCAGCCAGGCGAGGGCGAAGGCGCCGCCGACGCCGAGGAACAGGCCGATATAGAGGCAGACCTTGCCGATCCAGATCGCCGAGCGCAACTGCCAGTCGACGGCTTCGGAAACGGCCGGCGGCTCGCTCGCCGCGCCGATGGAAAACAGCAGAGAGCCGCCGACCGGATGACCGTCGGCGGAAATGACCCGCCAGCTCAGCACATGCGTGCCCGATCCAAGTGCCTGCGGATCGTCGATCACGACGGTCTGGTCGCTGAGGCGGAAGGACGTCAGCGGAACGGCCGTGCCGTCGGGTTTCACCAGCGTCAGCACCAGTGGCGAGACCGGTTCGCTGAAAGTCAGCGCGAATTGCGCCGGGGCCTGCGACAGCACGGCGCCGTCGGCCGGATCGGTCTTGATCAGCGCGGCGTGGGCGAAAGCCTGATTTGTCGCCGCCATGGCAATCAGCGCCACGGCCACGACCAGCAGCCCAGTAGAAACCCGGCCGATGAGCTTGCCGGCCGCGCGAATCGTCCTGGAAGGGGATAGCACTGTCATGTCATTGCCATGAAATGCAGCGCGCTCCTGACAACGGAGCGCGCCGCGAGGGCTTACTTTTTCGGCGTGAGCTTGATGCCGGGCGCGGGGTTCTCCAGGGCGTCTTCGTCCTGCCCGGCCGCCGGGATTTCGATCCAGCGGTCGGCGGCGCCATCGCACTCCTGCACCACCGGGAAATAGAGTTTCTGACCCGCCGGGAGGTCTGCCGTCAGCATCGCACGGAAGACGAACTCGTCGTAGAATTCGTCCGGCAGATTGCCGCCGCTCCAATCGACCTCCTTGACGCCGTCGGCCACCGCTTGGCCGTAGAGCTGGTAGGATTTCTCGTACTTGCCCTTCTTGGTCTGCAGCGTCCAGCCGGGCTTCGGCATCGGCTTCACCGCGATCACCCCTTCCGGGATCTGCACGCGCACGGCGGTCGTCGCCTTGCCGTCACAGCCATGCGGCACCCGCAGGATGGCCTTGTAGGTCGAACCGACCGCCGCTTCCTGGGTTTCGAGCGTGACATGCGCGAAGGCGGCACCGGTCCCCAGCGCCAGGAGCGCGCCGGCCGACAAAAGATACTTGTTCATGATGGTCCCTCTGATTTCAAAATCCGGAATGGGCGTGATTAATTGGCGTGGTCGTCCATGCCGCCGCCCATGCCTTCGACAGCGAACTCGACGTTGACGGCGCCAGCCTTTTCGAAGGTCAGCGTGGCGGCGAATTCTTCGCCCTGCTTGGGTTGCCGCTTCAGGCCGATGAACATCAGGTGATAGCCGCCGGGTGCTAGCGCCACCTTGCCGCCGGCCGGGATTTCCAGGCCTCCCGTCACCGGCCGCATGGTCATGACGCCGTCCTTGACGCCCATTTCATGCAGCTCTGCCTTTTCGGAGACGTCGGAGGAAATCGACAGCAGCCGGTCGGGTGCATTGCCCTTGTTGGTGATGGTGAAATAGCCGCCGGCCACCTTGGCGCCTGTAGGTGTCGCGCGCGACCAGGGATGCTCGATCTCGAGATCGCCGGCCTTGAATTCGTGCGCGCAGACGGCCTGGGCACCGAAGAACAAAAGCACGAACGCCAGCACGGCAAGGCCGGCATGTTCATTGAAACTGCGCAGGAACTTGGTGCGGCCGCCCGAAGGAGGCGCCGCGATATGAAAAGCTTGGGACATGGTTTGCTCCATGAATAGGGAATCGCGCCGATGGCCGGTCGCGAAATATCCGTTCTTTGGATGAAAGCACCGGCGGAAGGTTCCGCCGAGCGTACAGCAAGCTCAGGCCGAAAGCGGCGGCGCGCGAGGGTTCGACGGCGAGCGTTGGCGCGCGAAATCGAGATGCGTCGCCGCCGGAAAGATGAAAACGACGGCTTCGAACGAAAGCGAGGCCAGCGCAAGCCCGGCATCGGGTGGCGGCGCAAAGGCCGCTGAAACCATGCTGCAGCCCAGCATGCAGCATGCCGGCAGATGCGACGGATGCGGGCCGCCATCGGGAAGCTGGGCAGTGCCCTCGTGGGTACAGATGACGTTGCCGAAGGCGTCGATTTGCGAAGCGGCCGGCCCGGTGGCGAAGGCGAATGCGCTCAGCGTCGACTGAAGCAGCAGCAGGTAGGCCGCGACAAGCGCGACCGGCATGCTCCACCGTCTCCCCTTCTTGTTCAAATGACTTGCCTGTTCAGACCATCTGCATCTTCAAGCGATCACCGGAAGATGTCTACCACGGCAGCAAGAGACGGAAAATCGGCAAATCGGTGCTGCGGCAACGCGGCGCGATCAGGGCCTCTGTGGGTGCCGGCTCTCGGGGATCGAGGTCAGCAGCGTCTGGCGTGCCGACTTCAAATGCTTGCGGCAGGCGGCATCGACCTTGCCCAGGTCGCGTGATTTGAGCGCCGCGATATAGGCCAGATGCTCGCCGATCGCGATTTCGTTGCGCTCGCGCTCCTGTGCCTTGTTCCACTGGTAGTGGTAGTGGAAGATCATGGCGATGACATCGTAGAAATCGACGATGAAGCGATTGTGCGAGGCGCGGTGGATCAGCCGATGGAAGCGCTCGTCGAGCTCCGAGAATTCGTTGAAACGCGTGGCGATGTCGCGGGCCAGGCCGCGGTGCTCCTCTTCGAGATTGTCGAGATCGGCCCACACCGCGCTATCCTGCGGCAGTGCGGTGAATGCCGATGCCGAGCGCAATTCGAACATCTCGCGGATTTCCGTCAACTCCAGCGCGAAGGCGCGAGTGAAACCCTTCAGCACCCAATGGCTGTTGCGGCGCTTCTCGATCAGGCCGAAGCGGGAGAAGCGGATCAGGAACTCGCGCACGCTGGTGGTGCCGACGCCGATCTCGCGCGCCAGTTCGAGCTCGTTGATTTGCATGCCGGCCTCGGCGCCACCGGCGAGCAGCCTGCGCATGAACGACCGCTCGATGATCTCGGCCAGCGTGTCGGTCTCTTCCTCGGGGAAGAAATCATCGGGGCGCGTTTCGCGCAGCACCGTCTTGGCGCGCTTGTTCCAGGCGATCAGCCCGGTTTCTTCCATGCGCGCAAGGATGCTGCGCACGGTGGTGCGGCTGACGCCGAGCAGCGTACCCAGTTCCGGTTCCGAAGGCAGGCTGCGCGTCTCGTCGAGCAGCCTGAGGCACCTGTTGTAGGCATCCTTGTAGACGTTGTTGCTCTTCGACATGCCCTGACCCATCGCTGGCCGGCGCTTGCGGCGGCCGACTTGAAGCGCAAATATGACGTTCCCGTCACCCTTGAAAGCGGAATCGCTTTGCCGAGGAGCTCGCTTACCGGTTGCAGCGCCGCTACTCATCATCCACGGGCACAGGAACTGCCGGGGAAAAAACAATTGACGCAAAACTGTTTTTTCACGATAAAAGACATTAACTCTTAACAAGCGCGTGTCAATCCGCGCGCCGCCCAGGATCACCCCAGGAAACGCCCGTGAACGCCTCCAACTCCATTCTTCTGTCCCCAGCCGACAATGTCGCGGTCGCCAACGGTCGCATCGAGATCGGCACCGCGCTGCCGGGCGGCGCGCTTGCCGCTGCCGTCATCGAGCCCGGCCACAAGGTGGCGATCAAGCCGATACCCGCCGGGTCCGCCGTGGTCAAATATGCCCAGGCGATCGGCCGCGCCACGCAGGACATCGCGCCCGGCGAGCATGTCCATTCGCACAATCTGGTGTTCGAGGCCGGCCGCCTGCCGGTGGTGCCGCCAAGCGAGGCCGAGCATGCGACCGAGGCCGACCGCGCCCGCACCTTCATGGGCTATCGCCGCGCCGACGGCCGCGCCGGCACGCGCAACTTCATAGGCATCATCGCCAGCGTCAACTGTTCGGCGACCGTCTGCCACGCCATCGCCGACGCGGCCAACCGCACGCTGCTGCCGAAATATCCCGGCATCGACGGCTTCGTCCCGATCGTCCACGGCCAGGGCTGCGGCATGAGCGCTACGGGGGACGGCATGATGGTGCTGCACCGCACATTGGCCGGCTATGCCCGCCATCCCAATTTCGGCGGCGTGCTGATGGTCGGGCTGGGTTGCGAGGTCAACCAGCTCACCCTCTACGGCCAGAAGGGTGCGGCCGCCGGTAAACGCCATTTCAACATCCAGGACGCCGGCGGGTCGCGCAAATCGGTCGAGAAGGCCATGGGTGTGCTGGCCGAGATCGCCGAGGAAGTCGGTCAGCTCAAGCGTGAACCGATCCCCGTGAGCGAGATCGTCGTCGGCCTGCAATGCGGCGGCTCCGACGGCATGTCGGGCATCACCGCCAATCCGGCGTTGGGCGCAGCCGTCGACATCCTCGCCGGCGTCGGCGGCATCGGCATCCTCTCCGAGACGACGGAAATCTACGGCGCCGAACATCTGCTCGCCTATCGCGCCGCGACGCCCGAGATCGCCAAGAAGCTCGATGGCTACGTCAAGTGGTGGGAAGACCACGTCGCCAAGCACGGCGCCTCGATCGACAACAACCCCTCGCCCGGCAACAAGCGCGGTGGCCTCACCACCATCCTGGAGAAATCGCTGGGCGCGGTCGCCAAGGGCGGCCAGACGCCGCTCAACGGCGTCTTCGGCTATGCCGAAAAGGTCACCGGCAGCGGGTTGGTGTTCATGGACACGCCCGGCTACGATCCGGTGTCCGCTACCGGCCAGGTGGCGGGCGGCGCCAACATCATCGTCTTCACCACCGGCCGCGGCTCCTGCTTCGGCTGCCGGCCGACGCCGTCGATCAAGGTCGCCACCAACTCGACCATGTATCATCAGATGGAAGAGGACATGGACGTCAATTGCGGCGTCATCGCCTCCGGCGAGAAGACCATCGCCGGCATGGGCCGCGAGATCTTCGAACTGATCGTCGAGACGGCCTCCGGCCGCAAGACCAAGAGCGAGGATTTCGGCTATGGCGACAACGAGTTCGTGCCCTGGCATCTCGGCGCGACGCTCTAGCTCTTTGAGTTCGCGCAGTCCGGAAGGTGGCCACGAACTTTCCTGGAATGCTGCGGGTTGACGCTTGGAATCCGCCGCGCCGGACGATGGCGGGCAATGGGGAGGTTGTGCATGGAAAAACGCCGCATCGGCCAGACGGGGCTCGAGGTCACCGAAGTAAGCTTCGGCGGTGCCGCGATCGGCGGGCTCTACCGCGCCTGTTCGCGCGAGGCGGCGATGGAGACGCTGCAAGGCGCCTGGGAAGCGGGCCTGCGCTATTTCGACACTGCGCCCTTCTATGGTTTCGGCCTGTCGGAGCGGCGTTTCGGCGACTTCCTGCGCTATAAGCCGCGCGAGTCCTATGTGCTGTCGACCAAGGTCGGGCGCCTGTTCCGGCCCGTTCCGGAGGATCAGGTTCCCGATCACTCCTACGTCGATCCGCTGCCCTTCGCGCTCGACTACGACTACTCCTATGACGGCATCATGCGCTCGGTCGACTTCAGCTATGCGCGGCTTGGTCTAAACAGGATAGACATCCTGTTCGTGCACGACATCGGCGTTTACACGCATGGCGTCGAGAAGACCAAGCTGCATTTTCGCCAGCTCATGGACGGCGGCCTCAAGGCGCTCGAGGAACTGAAAACCTCCGGCGTCATTTCCGCCTACGGGCTCGGCGTCAACGAAGTCCGGATCTGCCTCGACGTGATGCGTCGTGCGCCGCTCGACTGCATCCTGCTCGCCAGCCGCTATTCCTTGCTCGATCGCAGCGCCGAAGCCGAACTTTTGCCGCTCTGCCGCGCCCGACAGACTTCGCTGGTCATCGGCGGTGTGTTCAACTCAGGCATATTGGCGACCGGACCGGTGCAGGGCGCCCATTTCGACTACAAGCCCGCCAGCGGTGACGTGCTCGACCGCGTCGGCGCGATGGAGCGGATCGCCGCCGAAGGTGGTTACCCGCTCGCCGCCGCCGCGTTCCAGTTCCCCCTCCAGGAATCCTTGGTCGCCACCGTGCTGACCGGCACCGCCAAGCTGGCGAACCTGACCCGCAATCTCGAACTGCTCGATGTCGACGTGCCTCAGGCGGACTACGCCAGATATCGCCCCTACACCGTGATGCAGGAATTGGCGTGAAGCTGCCGGTCCTTTGAAGGCGCGCGATCGCGGGGCTTCACGATCCCGCGAACCGAAGAAGGAACGGGCATTCTACGTTGACTAATTTATGGAATTAATATTCCATACGCTAGTCAGGCGAAACGGAAGCGTCGGCCGCGCGGGATAGCAAGGCGCCAGTGAGTTCATGCCGCCAGGCCCGGAGGATGGCATAAACACCGCTTGCATCGACTGGATCGATGCACTATCAAAACAGCGTAACTGTTTTTTATTGATAAAGTTCTGTTTGGCCACGCCTATCCGAACCGAGCTTCCGTATCGTTCACCGGGCGACCTAGGGAGGAATTCCATGAAATTCGTGACCAGCATTCTCAATCGCCGCGCAGTCATGGCGCTGGCGGCCGCGTCGATGCTTGCCGGCGTCATGCACTCGGCGCCGGTTTCGGCGGCGGACGTGACCATTCCGATCATCGTCAAGGACACCACGTCCTTCTACTGGCAGATCGTCCTGGCCGGAGCCCGCAAGGCCGGCAAGGATCTCGGCGTCAACGTGCCTGAGCTCGGCGCCCAGGCGGAGACCGACGTCAACGGCCAGATCTCGATCCTCGAAAACGCCGTCGCCAGCAATCCGGCGGCGATCGTCATCTCGCCGACCGAGTTCAAGGCGCTCGGCAAGCCGATCGACGAAGCCGCCGCCAAGGTCAAGGTTATCGGCATCGATTCCGGCGCCGACTCCAAGGCCTTCACCTCCTTCCTGACCACCGACAACGTCCAGGGCGGTCGCGTTGCCGCTGACGGCCTCGCAGCGGCCATCGGCGAAGCCAATGGCGGCAAGATCGAGGGCGACGTTGCCCTGATCACCAACACGCCTGGCGCCGGCTCGCTCGAACAGCGCAAGCAGGGCTTCATCGAACAGCTCAAGGCGAAGTATCCAGGCCTGAAGCTGGTCGCCGACAAATATGCCGACGGCCAGGCCACCACCGGCCTCAACATCGCCACCGACCTGATAACGGCCAATCCGAACCTCAAGGGTATTTTCGCTTCCAACCTGATCATGGCGCAGGGCGTCGGGCAGGCTGTCGCCGAAAACAGCCTCGGCGGCAAGCTGGCGCTGGTTGGCTTCGACAGCGACGAGAAGCTGATCAAGTTCCTCAATGACGGCGTCATTTCCGCCCTCGTCGTCCAGGATCCCTACCGGATGGGCTATGACGGCATCAAGACCGCACTTGCCGCCTCCAAGGGCGAAAAGGTCGAGACCAATGTCGACACCGGCGCCAACCTGGTCACCAAGGCCAACATGAAGGATCCCAAGATCGACGCGCTGCTCAACCCGAAGCTCAACTGAGCATAGGCACGCGCAACTGTTTCCGGGGCCTCCGCGCCCCGGAAACAACAGGGAGGATTGCCATGACGTCGACCGTGCAGGAACTGCATCCGGCCCCCGTGCTGGAGCCCGGCAGGACGATCCTCGAGCTGCAGGGTCTGGAAAAGCGCTATCCCGGCACGCATGCGCTGAAGCCGGTGACTCTGGCCTTCAAGGCGGGCGAGATCCACGCCATCGTCGGCGAGAACGGTGCCGGCAAATCGACCCTGATCAAACTCCTGACCGGCGTCATCCCGCGCACCTCCGGAGAGGTTGTGTGGGAAGGCAAGCCGGCTGCCCTGGCGACGCCGCACGAAGCCATGGCCCTCGGCATCAACGCCGTGCACCAGGAAGTCGTGCTCTGCCGCCACCTGACCGTCGCCGCCAATATGTTCCTCGGCGAGGAGAACTCGCGCTTCGGCATCCTCCAGCAGCGGGCCATGGTCAGGGAAGCGCAGAAGATCATCGACGGTCTCGGCTTCGACCTGCCGGCGCATGTCGTGCTCGGCGATCTCACCATCGGCCAGCAGCAGCTGATCGCCGCCGCCCGCGCCACCGTGCGCGGCACCAAATTCCTGATTTTCGACGAGCCGACCGCCTATCTCACCCGCAAGGAGGCCGACCAGCTGTTCACGCTGATCCGCCGCCTGAAGGGTGAAGGCGTCACCATCATCTACATCAGCCATCGCATGGAGGAGGTGTTCGAACTCGCCGACCGCGTCTCGGTGCTGCGTGACGGCATGCTGGTCGGTACCAGAAACATCGCCGAGACCAACGAGCCGGAGCTGGTCAAGCTGATGATCAACCGCTCGATCGAGCAGATCTACCACAAGGAGCATTTCACGCCGGGCGCCGTCATCGCCGAGGCGCGGAACCTGTCCGGCAAGGGTTTCGAGAATGTCTCGCTGTCGGTGCGCGCGGGCGAGATCGTCGGGCTCTACGGCCTGATCGGAGCCGGGCGCAGCGAATTCGTCACCACCCTTTATGGCCGCCACCGCAAATCGGCCGGCCAGGTGTTGTGGGAAGGCAAGGAGGTGCAGGTCAACTCCGAGCACGACGCCATCAAGCTCGGCATGGCGCTGGCGCCGGAAAGCCGCCGCGACCAGGGCCTGTGCCTCAACCTGCCGGTCGCATTGAATCTCAATTTGCCGATCTATAAGCGCATATCGAAAAATCTGCTGATCTCGTCTGCGCAGGAAAAGGCCGAGGCGGACCGGCAGATCGCCGACCTCAGGATCAAGACGCCGACGCGCGGCGCGCTGGCCTCCAGCCTGTCGGGCGGCAACCAGCAGAAGATCGTCATCGGCAAGTGGCTGGCGCACGGCGCCAAACTGTTCATCTTCGACGAACCGACGGTCGGCGTCGATGTCGGCACCAAGGCCGAGATCTACCGGCTGTTCAGTGTGCTGTTGTCCAAGGGCGCGGGCATCATCCTGATCTCGTCCTATCTGCCCGAGGTCTACGAACTGGCTGACACGCTGCATGTGTTCCGGCGCGGCAAACTGGTGGCCACGCATGGTTTCCGCACCGCCGATCACGAGGACATTCTGAGCCAAGCCCTGGCCGAGAAACAAGAAAAGACGGGAGGACAGACATGAGCACCGAGGCGATCCCTGCCGAAAAGCCGAAGCGCAACTACAATGCCCTGTTCGGGCTGACGCTGCTTGGCCTGCTGCTTTTGATGTGGGTCATCCTGGCGGTCGCCACGCCGTCCTTCGCTTCGGCGCTCAATATCACCAACCTGCTGCGCCAGGGTTCTCTGATCGCCATCCTGGCCGTCGGCCAGACATTCGTCATCATCACCGGCGGCATCGACCTTTCGGTCGGCGCCATCGTCGGCTTCGCCACCGTCATCGTCGCGCTACTGATCAATGCCGGCTGGCCGGTCTGGATCGCGGTACTGGCGACGCTGCTGGTCGGAGTCGCCATTGGCCTGTTCCACGGTTTCGGCATCGTCAGGATGGGCCTGCCGCCCTTCATCATCACGCTGGCGACCATGACCTCGCTGCGCGGCATCGGTCTCCTGATGACCAATGGCAATTCGATATCGATCAACAGCGACGCGTTCCAGGCGTTTTCGCGCGGCTCGCTGCTGGGGATCCCCTATCTGTTCTGGATGGTGATCGTGGTTGCCCTGCCCTCCTACGTCTTCCTGCATCACACGCGATGGGGACGCTATCTCTTCTCCGTCGGCTCGAACGCGGAAGCCGCGCGCCTCTCCGGCGTCAACGTGCCGCGCACGATCTACATGGCCTATGTGCTGTCCGGCCTGTGCGCGGCCTTTGTCGGCGTGCTGCTCGCGTCGCGCATCGGCATCGGCAATCCGACGCAGGGCGACACCTATGAGCTGCAAGCCATCGCCTCGTCGGTGATCGGCGGCACGTCGCTGTTCGGCGCCATCGGTTCGGTGCACGGGCCGCTGATCGGCTCGTTCATCCTCTCCACCATCAACAACGGCGCCAACCTGCTCAACGTCAACACGTTCTGGCAGCGCGTCATCACCGGCATGTTGATCATCGTCATCGTCTATTTCGATGGCCTGCGCCGCCGCGGCGGCAAGTAACCACTGAAATCGATCGCCTGACCGGAAGATCGGCCGGCGATTTCATGAAACCGACTGGATTGAAGCATGAAAGCCGTTGTCTGCCGTTCGCCCGGCGACCTTGTCGTGGAAGACCGTCCCGCCCCTGGATCACCGCCTGCCGGCTGGGCGCTGGTGGCGGTCAGCCATGTCGGCATTTGCGGCACCGACTACCACATCTTCGAGGGCAAGCATCCCTTCCTCGCCTACCCCCGCATCATGGGCCACGAAGTGTCGGGGACCATCGTCGAGGCGGGTGAAGGCGTTGCTCTTGCCAAGGGCGAGCCGGTCATCATCAATCCCTATCTGGCGTGCGGCAAATGCATTGCCTGCCGGCACGGCAAGCCCAATTGTTGCGTCCGGATCGAAGTGCTCGGCGTGCATCGCGACGGCGCCATGTGCGAACAGATCCTTGTCCCGGCACAAAACCTCTATCCAGCCAACGGCCTGTCGTTGGCCGATGCCGCGGCCGTCGAATTCCTGGCCATCGGCGCCCATGCGGTGCGGCGCTCGCGTGCCGATCCCGGCGCACGGACGCTCGTCATCGGCGCCGGACCGATCGGGCTCGGCACCGCCATCTTCGCCCGCATCGCCAGGCTCGACGTGACGCTGCTCGACATGAGCAGCGAGAGGCTTGGCTTCGCCGCCAATGAACTCGACTTCAAGACCCTCGACGGGTCGCGCGGCGCGGCATCCGATCTGGTCAGCGAAGCGACATCAGGCGAGGGTTTCGACGTGGTCTTCGACGCCACCGGCAACACCGCCTCGGTGCAGTCGGCCTTTGCCCATGTCGCGCATGGCGGGACACTGGTGCTGGTCAGCGTCGTCAAGGACGACATCGCTTTTTCCGACCCCGAATTCCACAAGCGCGAGATGACGCTTGTCGGCAGCCGCAATGCCTTGCGGGCCGACTTCGACCACGTCGCCGCCTCGATCCGCGATGGCGCGGTGCCGCTCGCCAAGCTCGTCACCCACCGTACCGCGCTCGCCGACACGCCCCGTGACCTCGCCCGCTGGGCGCATGAGAAATCCGGCCTGATCAAGGCCGTGATAGAGATCGGATAGACAACCGTCCCGCGCTCACAATGCCGACAGTTTCAGCTCCACCCGCTCCGCCGGGAAGCGCGCCTCGGCGAACTGGATCGGCTGGCCGTCCGGCGTGATGTTGACGGCCACCGTGACCAGCACGATGCCGCCCGGCTGCAGATCTAGGTCGGCAAGGTCGGAAGCATCGGCATGACGCGCCGACAGCACCGTCGATTGCCTGAGATAATCGTCTATGCCGAAACGCTTGAGCGATGCGGTGATCGATCCGGTCTCGGCCATGGCGGCATCGATGCCGGCGAAGCGCTTGGCGTCGAACCAGCCGGAGGCGCGCGACACCGGCTGCCCGTCGGCCTCGCCGCGCGTCTCCAGGCGAATGACATCCGATCCCCTGGTAAGGCCCAAGGCTTCGGCGACGCGCCGGCTGGCGGGCTCGACCGATGAGGCGAGGAGCACGATGTGCCGCTCCGAGGCCTGGCCCTGCAAGCCGGTCGAAAATCGCGTGCGCGCACCGATCGGATAGGACAGCCGCCTGCGCGACAGCACGAAAGTGCCGCGCCCCTGCTCGGCCCGCAGCACCCCGTCCTGCACGAGCGCCGCGATGGCGCTGCGCACCGTGTGACGGTTGACGCCATAGCGCTCGGCCAGCGCCATCTCCGGCGGCAGCGCGGCATTCTCGGCGAAATCGCCGATGGCGATCGCATGCAGGATCCTGTCGGCGATCTGCCGCCACAGGGAGACGCCGCTGCGCCGCTCGATGCTGTCGGACCCCCCCGTCATATCCCCGGTCTCAGCCCTTACCCGCATTTGTCACGCGCCCGTCATGGACTCGCGCTACATATGGATTATAATTTGTATAGTTGTCTATATCAATAGACAAATTGTAACGAAGGGATGTTACTCATGCGAGGACAGGAAGCCCGCGACCAGGCGGAACGCAAGGCGGCCATGGCAACCCTGGCGCAGTCCAGCGGCGACGACATCGTTCGCTTCTGGAATGAATCCGGCCTGCCTGCCGAGGCCGAACTGCTGCGCGGTCCAGAGACCGGCCTGGTCACCATGCGCGGCCGCATCGGCGGCGGCGGCGCGCCCTTCAATGTTGGCGAAGCCACCGTGACCCGCGCCACCGTGCGCCTGCCATCCGGACAGGTCGGCCATTGTTATGCGCTCGGACGCGACAAGCAGAAGGCGAAGCTGGCAGCCATCGCCGACGCGCTGTGGCAGGACCCCGCTCACCGGCAGGCGGTCGAAACGGGCCTTCTCGCGCCGCTGCGGGCCGCCCTGACCACGGCACGAGATAAGCGCCGCGCCGAGACGGCGGCGACGAAGGTGGATTTCTTCACCATGGTTCGCGGAGAAGACTGATGGACATCGCAGCGCAATCGATCGAGGGCGGGTTCGCCGATCCGGTGTTCAACGCCCAGACGGTGTTTCGCGCCGTCATGGACGCGATGGCGCGGCCGGGCAGCGTGCAGCCCTTGCCGGCCCTGGCCCGCCCTCCGGCGCCTCTTTCGGCGACAACCGGCGCGGTCGCGCTGGCACTGTGCGACAACGATACGCCGCTCTGGCTCGACCCGGCCCTGCACGCCTCGGCGGCGGTCATATCCTGGCTCGGCTTTCACAGCGGCGCGCCGCTGGCCAACACCCCGGCCGACGCGCATTTCGCTTTGATCGCCTCGCCGGCCGAGATGATGGCGCTCGACGGTTTCTCGCAAGGCACGCAGGACTACCCCGACCGCTCGACCACACTGATCCTGCAGGTCGGCGATCTCACGTCAGGCACGCCGCTGCTGCTCGAAGGTCCCGGCATCGAGAACACGGCAGCGATCGCACCCGCGGTGATGCCGCGTCATTTCATCGAGCAGTGGAAGCAGAATATCAGGCGCTTTCCGCGCGGCGTCGACATCATCCTGGCGGCACATGACAGCCTCGCCTGCCTGCCGCGGACGACACGCATCAAGACGATGGAGACCTAGCATGTATGTCGCGGTAAAAGGCGGCGAAGCGGCAATCGCCAATGCTCACAGCCTGCTCGCCGACCGTCGGCGCGGTGATCGCTCGGTGCCGGCGCTGCGCCTCGACCAGATTGTCGAACAGCTGGCGCTCGGCGTCGACCGGGTGATGAGCGAAGGCTCGCTCTACGACCGGGAACTCGCCGCGCTCGCCATCGTGCAGGCGCGTGGCGACATGATCGAGGCGATCTTCCTGGTGCGGGCCTACCGCACCACGCTGCCGCGCTTTGGCTATACAAATGCCATCGACACCGCCACCATGCTGGTCGAACGTCGCGTTTCGGCGACCTACAAGGACCTGCCCGGCGGCCAGTTGCTTGGGCCCACCTTCGACTACACGCACCGGCTGCTCGATCCCGAGCTTGCCGCCGGCGCCGATGTCCCCGCGCCCTTGCGGCGCGAGACGGAAGCGCAGGCAATGCCGCGCGTCTCGGCGATCCTCGCTCGCGAAGGGCTGATCGAGCCGGACGGAGACATGCCGCAGGACCATGCACCCGGCGACATCACCCGCGAGCCACTTGAATTCCCGATGGCCCGCGACATCCGCCTGCAGGCGCTGTCGCGCGGCGACGAGGGGTTCCTGCTGGCGCTCGGCTATTCCACGCAGCGCGGTTATGCCCGCAACCATCCCTTCGTCGGCGAGATCCGCATCGGCGAGGTCGAGCTGGAACTCGACGTGCCCGAACTGCCTTTCGCGGTGCCGCTCGGCACGGTGCGCGTCACCGAATGCCAGATGGTCAATCAGTTCAAGGGCTCGGCCAAGGCGCCGCCGCAATTCACCCGCGGCTATGGCCTGGTCTTCGGACAGAGCGAGCGCAAGGCGATGGCCATGGCGCTCTGCGACCGCGCTCTTCGTGCGAGCGAACTCGGCGAGGACATTGTCGCCGCCGCCCAGGACGAGGAATTCGTCATCTCGCACTCCGACAACGTCCAGGCGACCGGCTTCGTCGAACATCTGAAGCTGCCGCATTATGTCGATTTCCAGGCCGAACTCGACCTCGTGCGCCGGATGCGCGCCGAGCATGACGCCCGCGAAAACGGCGGCAAGGTTGAAAACAAGAGAGAGGCCGCGGAATGAGCGCGCAACCGACCGACATCGCCAGTTACAACTTCGCCTATCTCGACGAGCAGACCAAGCGGATGATCCGCCGTGCGATCCTCAAGGGCATCGCCATTCCCGGCTATCAGGTGCCGTTCGCTTCCCGCGAAATGCCGATGCCCTATGGCTGGGGCACCGGCGGCGTCCAGGTCACCGCTTCGATCATCGGCTCCGACGATGTGCTGAAGGTCATCGACCAGGGCGCCGACGACACCACCAACGCGGTCTCGATCCGCGCCTTCTTCAAGAAGGTCGCCAATGTGGCGGTGACGACCGACACCGCCAGCGCCAACATCATCCAGACCCGCCACCGCATTCCCGAACATCCGCTCGCCGCGGGCCAGGTGCTGGTCTATCAGGTGCCGATCCCCGAGCCCCTGCGCTTCCTCGAGCCGCGCGAGACCGAAACGCGCAAGATGCATGCGCTGGAGGAATACGGCCTCATGCATGTGAAGCTCTACGAGGACATCGCCAAGCACGGCCGCATCGCCACCACCTATGCCTATCCGGTGAAGGTCGAGGGCCGCTATGTGATGGACCCGTCGCCGACACCGAAATTCGACAATCCCAAGATGCACCGCTCGCCTGCCTTGCAACTGTTCGGCGCCGGCCGCGAGAAGCGCATCTACGCGCTGCCGCCCTTCACCGACGTCGTCAGCCTCGACTTCGAGGATCATCCGTTCGAGGTGCAGACCTTCGACCAGCCCTGCGCGCTGTGCGGCGCCGAGAACGTCTATCTCGACGAGGTCATCCTCGACGACCATGGCGGCCACATGTTCGTCTGCTCGGACACCGACCACTGCGAGAAGCGACGCAGCACCCCAACCTCCCCCTTGTGGGGAGGTCGCGCCGAAGGCGCGGGTGGGGCTAGCGACCCATCGGCAGCCCCCACCCCGGCGCTGCGCGCCGACCCTCCCCACAAGGGGGAGGGTAAGGAGATACAATGACCGACGAACCCTTGCTGCGCGTCTTCGCGCTCTCGAAATTCTACGGCTCGCGCGTCGGCTGCGACAACGTCACCTTCGATCTGTGGCCGGGCGAAGTCCTGGCTGTCGTGGGCGAATCCGGCTCCGGCAAGACGACTTTGCTCAACTGCCTGTCGACGCGACTGTTGCCCTCATCCGGCACCGCCAGCTACCGCATGCGCGACGGCCAGTTCCGTGAACTCTACCGCATGAGCGAGGCCGAGCGCCGCTTCCTGATGCGCACCGACTGGGGCTTTGTCCACCAGAATCCGGCCGACGGCCTGCGCATGACGGTGTCGGCCGGTGCCAATGTCGGCGAACGGTTGATGGCGGTGGGCGACCGCCACTACGGCAAGATCCGCGCCACCGCCGTCGACTGGCTGTCGCGCGTCGAGATCGACGAGGACCGCATCGATGACGAACCCCGCGCCTTTTCAGGCGGCATGCGCCAGCGCCTGCAGATCGCCCGCAACCTCGTCACCGGCCCGCGGCTGGTGTTCATGGATGAACCCACGGGCGGCCTCGACGTATCGGTGCAGGCGCGACTGCTTGATCTCTTGCGCGGCCTCGTCACCGATCTTGGCCTCGCTGCCATCGTCGTCACCCATGACCTCGCGGTGGCCCGGCTTTTGTCACAGCGCATGATGGTGATGAAGGACGGGCGCGTCGTCGAAAGCGGCCTCACCGACCGCGTGCTCGACGACCCGCGCGCGCCCTATACCCAGCTTCTCGTTTCTTCGATCCTGCAGGTGTGATCATGGCGCCAAGTCACCCCCCTCTGGCCTGCCGGCCATCTCCCCCTCAAGTGGGGAGATTGGCTGTCACCTCCGCTTTGGCCAATTTTCGACCTCGCGGAATGTACGAGACGCAAAAGCTTCCGATCTCCCCCCTTGCGGGGGAGATCGCCGGCAGGCCGGAGGGGAGCGCCGGCCCGCAAACATACGACAACAGGAGAATCTTCTGATGCCGACCCCGCTCGTTGTCTCCGATGTCGCCAAGAGCTTCACCATGCATCTGCGCGACGGCATCAAATTGCCTGTCGTCGCCGGTGTCTCCTTCTCGATCCGCGCCGGTGAATGCACCGTACTCGGCGGCCCCTCCGGGGCCGGCAAGAGTTCGATCCTGAAGATGCTCTACGGCAATTACGCCGTCGACGAAGGCCAGATCATCGTCGCGCACGAAGCCGGGCTGATTGATCTTGCCAGCGCCAGCCCGCGCACCGTGCTTGCCGTGCGCCGGCAAACGATCGGCTATGTCAGCCAGTTCCTGCGCACCGTGCCCCGCGTCTGCGCACTCGATGTCGTCGCCGAGCCGCTGGTCGAGCGCGGCGAGGAGCGCGAGGCGGCACGGGAAAAGGCACGCGCGCTCTTGGCGCAGCTCAATCTGCCGGAAAAGCTCTGGGCCTTGCCGCCGGCGACCTTCTCCGGCGGCGAGCAGCAGCGCGTCAACATCGCGCGCGGCTTCATCACCGGGCACCCGATCCTGCTGCTCGACGAGCCCACCGCCTCGCTCGATGCAAGGAACCGCGATGTGGTGATCGAACTCATCGCCGCCAAGAAAGCGGCCGGCATCGCCCTGCTCGGCATCTTCCATGACCACGACGTGCGCGAAGCGGTGGCCGACCGCATCATCGACGTCACCGCCTTCGCCCCGGGAAAACTCGCCGCATGAGCAGGAAATTGTCGGAGACGCCGCTGGTCCATCCCACGGCGGAGGTGCAGAACTCGACGCTCGGCCGCTGGACCGAGATCGCCGACCGCAGCCGGGTTTCGGAAAGCGAACTCGGCGACTATTCCTACATGATGCAGGACTGCGCCGTCTGGTGTGCGACGATCGGCAAATTCTCCAACATCGCGGCAAGCGTGCGCATCAACGCCACCAACCACCCGACCTGGCGGCCGACGCTGCACCACTTCACCTACCGCGCATCGGACTATTGGGACGATGCCGAACACGAGAGCGAATTTTTCGCAGAGCGCCGCGCCAGGCGCGTCACAATCGGCCACGATACGTGGCTCGGTCACGGCTCGACAATCCTGCCCGGCGTCACCGTCGGCGATGGCGCCGCGGTTGGCGCCGGTGCGGTGGTATCGAAGGATGTCGCGCCCTACACCATCGTCGCCGGCGTGCCGGCAAAGCCGATCCGCGAGCGCTTCGATCGCCGCACCGCCGAGCGCTATCAGGCGCTTGCCTGGTGGGATTGGGACCATGCAAGGCTGCGCGCCGCCCTCGACGATTTCCGTCAGCTCGAGGCCGAGGCTTTCCTGGAAAAATACGGCGGATGACGGTGGTGAATGGAATAGGGCCGTTCACCATTCACACCCCTGAAATTGAACTCGGACAGGAGGCTGTCTTCTCAAGCCGCCTGCCTTCTGCAGCTTCAGGGGCATGAAGCATTTCGAGGAACTGATGGTCCTGGCCTGATCGCGCACGAAACGGCTGTGGGTGGTAACAAAACTGACATCAATCCGACACCGCAGGTTCATGGCGCTGCGCTAGCGAGGGTCAACAGGACCTTCAACCGCGACTGGACGGGAACGCACCATGTCAGCCACGCTCGAAATCCGCGGCGTCACCCGACGATTTGGCAAGAACACCGCCGTCAACGATGTCAGCATCTCGATCCCGCAGGGTCAGATGGTCGGCGTCATCGGCCGTTCCGGCGCCGGCAAGTCGACCCTTCTGCGTATGGTCAACCGCCTTATCGATCCCAGCCATGGATCGATTTTCTTCGACGGCGCCGAGGTCTCGCAATTGCGCGGTTCGCCGCTCAGGCGCTGGCAGCGCGACTGCGCCATGATCTTCCAGCAATTCAACCTTGTGCCGCGCCTCGACGTGCTGACCAATGTGCTGCTCGGCCGGCTGAACCATCGCCCGACCCTGTCGAACCTTTTCGGCATGTTCTCGCGGACCGAATGTGCGCAGGCGGTCGCCGCCCTTGAGCGGCTCGACATCGCCCGCACCGCGCTGCAGCCCGCCGGCACCTTGTCGGGCGGCCAGCAGCAACGCGTTGCCATCGCCCGCGCCATGATGCAGCAGCCTCGGGTGATCCTGGCCGACGAGCCGATCGCTTCGCTCGACCCGCTCAACGCCAAGGTGGTGATGGATTCGCTGCAGGACATCAATTTGCGCGAGGGCATCACCGTGGTCACCAACCTGCACACGCTGGACACCGCCCGCACCTATTGCAACCGCATCATCGGCATGGCCGCGGGCAAGGTCGTGTTCGACGGGCCGCCGGAGGAGCTTAACCGCGAGGCCGTCCGTCTCGTCTATGGCGCCGACAGCAATGGCGGCGAAATCTCCGAGGCTATCACCTCGACCAGCGTTGCCTTCAAGCAAAAGATCGCCGCATCCGCCGGACCGCTCGAACCCGCATTCCCTGGTTACTGAGAGCGACCTGGATCGCCAGCCCGCGTCAGGGCACCCGTCAAAATCACCAACGCCGCCGGCGCGGGGCCGGAACCCACAGGAGAAAAATTAGATGTTCAGGAAAATGGTTTTTGGCGCCGTTTCGGTGCTCGCAATGGCCACCGGCGCGGCGAATGCCGCCGATATGAAGGAATTCCGCGTCGGCATCCTCGGCGGCGAGAACGAAACCGACCGGCTGCGCAACTACCAGTGCCTGGCCGATCACCTGAAGGCCGAATTCGGCTTCGAGAAGGTCTCGCTGTTCCCGGCCGCCGACTATGACGGTGTCATCCAGGGCCTGCTCGGTGGCACGCTCGATTTCGCCGAGCTCGGCGCTTCCGGCTATGCCAGCGTCGTCCTCAAGGACCCCAAGGCGGTGACCCCGATCCTCACCACCCAGCAGACCGACGGCGCCACCGGCTACTATTCGATCGGCCTGGCGCTGAAGTCCTCCGGCATCACCGACATCAAGTCGGCCAAGGGCAAGAAGCTCGGCTACGCCGATCCGGATTCGACCTCCGGCTATCTGATCCCGCTGACGCAGATTCCGAAGGACACGGGCGCGTCGAACGAAACCTTCTTCGCCTCGACCCAGTTCAATGGCGGCCATGAAAACAACGTGCTCGCCGTGCGTGACGGCAAGGTCGACGTGGCGGTGGACGATTCCTCCGGCATCGGCGACTTCAAGGACGGCTACACCTCCGGCACCTTCCACAAGGAAGTCGCCAAGGGCGCCGTCGACCCCAACGACTTCGTCGAGGTCTGGCGCTCGGGCCTGATTCCGAACGGCCCGCTGGTCGTGCGCACCGCGCTCGGCGACGAGATGGCGGCCAAGCTGGCGGCCTTCTTCACCGACCTGCCCAAGAAGGACAAGGCCTGCTTCGAAGGCGTCGAAGGCGGCGATTTTACCGGCTATGTTCCTGTGAAGGCGGATTTCTACAACGTCATCGTCGAAGCCCGCAAGGCGGCCATCGGCGGCTAAGGGCAAAAATCAGGAAGGGCGGCGTCGAGAAAACGCCGCCCTTCCTGCATGTCCAATCATGACCCTTTCCGTGACAGCTCCTTCCGGCGCCACGCACCAGATGGCCGACGCCTGGCGTCGCCAGACCTCCTTGCGCCGGCTCTACACCGCCATCGGCGTCTGCCTGCTGCTGGTCGCACTTGGCGGCACCATGTGGTTCGCCGACGAGGCCAATGCCGGGCACTTCTTCGACCGGCTGCCGCACATTCTGGATTTCCTGAGCTGGCTCGTTCCCAAGGACTGGAACGATGTCTGGCGGGCGCTGTTCGACATCGCCTCCCCGCATGACACCGGCACGCAGGAATTCAACTTTCCGCTCGGCCGCGCCTATGTCTGGGGCGGTTTCTACATCCCCGAATATTTCGAGCTGATGCTGACCACGCTTAACGTGGCGTTGGTCTCGACATTTATCGGTTTCGTCTTCGCCGTGCCGTTCTCCTTCATCGCGGCGCGCAACCTGACGCCGCATCCGCTGCTGCGGCTTGTCGTCAAGCGCGTCATGGAACTGCTGCGCGCCTTTCCCGAGATCGTCATCGCCGGCCTGTTCGCGGCCATCGTCTCGATCGGCCCGATCGCCGCCATCATCGCCATCGGCCTGCATTCGATCGGTGCGCTGGGCAAGCTGTTCTACGAGATCAACGAGAACATCGACATGCGCGCCGAGGAAGGCCTGCGGGCCGTGGGCGCCAACTGGTTCGAACGGGTGCGCTTTGCCGGTCTGCCGCAGGTACTGCCCAATTTCATGTCCTATACGCTGCTCAGGATCGAGATCAACGTGCGCATCTCCACCATCATGGGCGCGGTCGGCGGCGGCGGCATCGGCGAGGAGCTGAAGCTGTCGATCTCGCGCGGCTTCGGCGCCAAGACCATAGCCTTGGTACTGCTCCTGTTCACGACCATCTTCATCGTCGACCAGTTCTCCGCCTGGCTGCGCCGCAAGCTGGTCGGCGAACAGGCCTTTGTGATGAGCGCCTGATCATGACCGCCACTGAGATCCAGTCGATCGAGGAACGCTTCCCGCACGTGTTCCGCCGGCCGCTCCACAAGCGCTTCGCGCCGCTGCTGCTGCTCGGCGGCATCTTGCTCTACCTGCTCTATGCGCTGTGGTTCTTCAATCTGCCGCAAGTGCTGCGGGAATCGCATTGGGAAAGGCTGCCGCTGTTCCTGACCCAGTGGATCAGTTACGACGTGCAGCCGATCTTCCGCCTCGATGAGCCTGAGATAACGGCCAAATACCCCCGCTTTTCGGTACTCGGCCCCAATCCCGACCCGGATTGGGTTAGGACCAACGCCGACGGTTCGGTGACGGTCCTGATCGACGGCGCGGCGAAGTCGGTCACCTTCGACAAGACACGAGCGACGATCATCGCCGCTGGCAAGAGCGTGCCGGTGGCGCTGGACAGCGGCAAACCGCTGGTCTCGGGACCTGTTCCCGACTGGGTCACCGTGCATGAGGATGAGGTCGTCGCCGACATGGGCTTCGCCGGCGAAGTCCGCGTTGCTCCCGACCGCGTCAGGATCCGCAAGCGCTTTCTCGGCTGGGCGAACTTCGTCTTCGACACACGCTCGCCCTTCTTCGGAAAATCGCCTGGCGAAGTGATATCGCTGATCACATCGGGGCCCGAGCTGAAACCGGGGACCTCCAATCTGGCGCTCGCCGGCGACAACATCTGGAACAATGCGCAGTGGCAGCATGGCGATGTCTGGACAAAGCTGTTGCAGACCATCGTCATGGCCTTTCTCGGCACGGCGCTCGGCGGCATCGTCGCCTTCCCGCTCGCCTTTTTCGCCGCCCGCAACATCACCCCCAACCGGCTGTTAAACCAGTTGCTCAAGCGCTTCTTCGACTTCATGCGCTCCATCGACATGCTGATCTGGGCACTGTTCTTCACGCGCGCCTTCGGACCGGGTCCGCTGGCCGGCAGCGCCGCGATCTTCTTCACCGAGATCGGCACGCTCGGCAAAACCTATTCCGAGGCGCTGGAGAACATCGATGACAAGCCGCGCGAGGGTGTTGTATCGACAGGCGCCAACCGTCTTCTGGTGCAGCGCTACGGCGTGCTGCCGGAAGTGGTGCCGGTGTTCATCAGCCAGACGCTCTATCAGTGGGAATCCAACACCAGAGGCGCAACCATTATTGGCGCCGTCGGCGCCGGCGGCATCGGCCTGAAACTGTGGGAAGCGATGCGCACCAATTCCAACTGGGCCAACGTCTTCTACATGGTGCTGCTGACGCTGGTCGTGGTCTTCATCTTCGACAACATATCCAACTTCCTGCGCCGCCGGCTGAGCCGCACGATCCATGATTACAACAGGTTGCACGCCGAGCGGGGATAGCCTTGGGGTGGAGCATCAAGCGAGAGGGGGGCGCGAAGGAATGCCGGCGTTCGTCGACGGCGAAGCGACCCTAAGCCGCCTTCCTCCACCCGTTCCTGATATGCCTGTACCCATCCCGGTAAACCGCTTCCGGGCTCTCGGAAAAATCGCGCCACACCTTGGTCGCCGCCGCGAGATCCTTCAGCGAACGTCCAAACGCCTCGATCGTCAGCCAATCGTCATAGCCGCTCTTGCGGATGGCCGAGAATGTTTCCTTCCAGGGGATGTTGCCGCGTCCCGGCACGCCGCGATCGTTCTCCGATATGTGGATATGCACGACATTCCTGCGATGCTTCGTATAGGCGCCGATCGGGTCGGCCTCCTCGATATTGGCGTGGAAGGTGTCGTACATCGCCTTGATGTGCGGCCGGTCGATGGCATCGATATGCTCCGACAGGTCGGCCATAGTGTTGAGCAGATAGCATTCGAAGCGATTGAGCGCCTCGAGCCCGATGGTGACGTTCCTCTTGCCTGCATGATCACCGATGGCGCGCTGCGAGGCGACGGAGCGTTTCTTCTCACCCGCGGTCGGGCCGGACCCGGAAAAGGCGCCGAGCGTAGAATGCAGCGGGCCGCTCAAAGTTCGAGCGCCGAGGGCATCTGCACAATCGATCGCCCATTTCATGTAATCGACACCGGCCTTGCGCGTTGCCGCATCCGGCGAGATCAGGTTCATCTCCGGATCGCCCATCGCTGAAACGGCGGTCCGTTCAAGCCCTATGCGATCGAGCAGCTCGCCGAGTTTTCTGTAGTCGTCCGGCATGCCGGCAAAGATCGGTATCTCGACGCCGTCGAAGCCGGTGGCCTTGATGTCGCGAAGCAATGGCTCGTGTTTTTTCGAGACGTTGGTCGTCCACAAGAACATGCACATGCCGATTTTCATCGACGCCCCTCCCCCAAATGATCCCCCGCGAGATCAAATTTAAAGTTTCGTCCACGCTCCATTCTTCTTCGACGATTTCACGCAGGCCTCGATGAAGGCCATGCCCTCGACGCCGTCCTGAATGGTCGGGAACACGACGTCCTTGGCAGGCTTGCCGCCCTTCCTGCGCGCGGCGCGGATGGCGCGTGCGGCCTCCTGGTAGATGTTGGCGAAGCCTTCGAGATAGCCCTCGGGATGGCCTGAGGGAACGCGGCTGACACGGCCAGCCACCGGCAGCGCGCCGGCGCCGTTGCGGGTGATCAACTGCTTCGGCTGGCCGAACGGCGTGTACCAGAGGTAATTCGGGTCGGCCTGAACCCATTCCAGCCCGCCCTTCGAGCCATAGATGCGCAGCTTCAGTCCGTTTTCGTGGCCGGGCGCCACCTGGCTTGCCCAGATCATGCCTTTTGCCGCATGCGCCTTGCCGACCGCCTTGAAGCGCAGCATGACGTTGACATTGTCGTCGAGCTGCCGTCCCGGCACGAAGGCGTCGAGATCGGCCGACAGCGCGTCGAGTTCCAGCCCGGAGACAAAGCGGGCAAGATTGTAGGCATGCGTGCCGATGTCGCCGAGCGCGCCGCCGGCGCCTGCCTGCTTGGGGTCGGAACGCCACGCCGCCTGTTTTTGGCCGGTGGCGGCAAGGTCCTCCGTCAGCCAGTCCTGCGGATATTCCGACTGCACGATGCGGATGTCGCCGAGCACGCCCTTGGCCACCATCTCGCGTGCCTGGCGGATCATCGGATAGGCGGTGTAATTGTGGGTCAGCACGAACACCTTGCCGGTCTTCTCGACCAGGGCGGCCAGCTTCTTCGCCTCGGCCAGCGTCGTTGCCAGCGGCTTGTCGCAGATGACGTGGATGCCGGCTTCGAGGAACGCCCTGGCCGCCGGCACATGCACATTGTTCGGCGTGACGATGGCCACCGCCTCGATGCCGTCCGGGCGCTTGGCCTCGGCCTTGGCCATCTCGGCAAAGGACGCGTAGCTGCGCGAAGGGTCGAGCCCGAGCTCGGCGGCAGAGGCCTTGGCGCGCGCCGGATCGGACGACAGCGCGCCGGCGACCAGAACGAACTCATTGTCCATGCGCGCCGCGATCCGGTGCACCGCCCCGATGAATGCGCCTTGCCCGCCGCCGACCATGCCATAGCGGATCGGGCCGCCTCCCGCTTCCGACTTCGATGCACCGACCATGTCGTCTCCCTCGTGTCTGAGATACCCCTCCCCCTCGAGGGAGAGGGAAAACCCGCGCTAGATTCCCATCATGGCGCGCAGCACCTTCTTATCCGTGGCACCGCCGGCGAAATCGTCGAACGCCTTCTCCGTCACCCGGATGATGTGGTGCTGGATGAAGGGAGCGCCTTCGGCGGCGCCATCCTCCGGATGCTTCAGGCAGCACTCCCACTCCAGCACCGCCCAGGAATCATAGTTGTACTGCGTCAGCTTGGAGAAGATGCCGCCGAAATCCACTTGTCCGTCGCCAAGCGAGCGGAAGCGGCCGGCGCGGTTCGTCCAGCTCTGGTAGCCGGAATAGACGCCTTGCCGGCCGGTCGGGTTGAACTCGGCGTCCTTGACGTGGAAGGCCTTGATGCGCTCGTGATAGATGTCGATGAATTCGAGATAGTCGAGCTGCTGCAACAGGAAGTGCGACGGATCGTAATTGATGTTGCAGCGCTTGTGACCACCAACCGCGTCGAGGAACATCTCGAACGTCGCCCCGTCGAACACATCCTCGCCGGGATGGATTTCGTAGCCGACGTCGACGCCATTGTCCTCGTAGACATCGAGGATCGGCTTCCAGCGCTTGCCTAGTTCTGCGAACGCCTCTTCGATCAATCCGGCCGGCCGCTGTGGCCAGGGATAGAGATAGGGGAAGGCCAACGCGCCGCTGAAGCTCACCGAGACGTCGAGCCCGAGATTGCGCGACGCCTTGGCCCCGAACTGCATCTGTTCGACCGCCCATTGTTGCCGCGCTTTGGGGTTGTTGTGCACCGAAGCCGGCGCAAAGCCGTCGAACTGCGCGTCATAGGCCGGATGGACCGCCACCAATTGCCCCTGCAGATGCGTCGACAGTTCGGTGATCTCGACGCCGGCGTCGGCACAGATGCCCTTCACCTCGTCGCAATAGGCCTTGGAAGACGCAGCCTTCTGGAGATCGAACAAGCGCGCGTCCCAGGTCGGGATCTGCACGCCTTTATAGCCGAGGCCAGCCGCCCATTTTGTGATCGATGCAAGCGAATTGAACGGCGCTGCATCGCCCGCGAACTGCGCCAGGAACAGTCCAGGGCCCTTCATCGTCGTCGGCATCGGCATCCTCCCTCATTGTTGTCGCGACCGAGCATAGCGCCGATTGAAGACAGGGCCAGCCACTTTGGCCTGTTCTCAACGGTCACTGGCGTGCATTGTCATTCTGGTATTACCAAACGTGGCGATTTGGTCAAGTCTTGCCACTCACACTCAGAGCCCTCCGCCATGCCACAGGAGGGCTTCATAGTCCAATATAATCAACGGAGTAATCCAGACATTAGGTTGTCATCGCACAGTTCTTGCCGCGCGTTGGAAATTGCTGTAGACCTCGTCTTGGGCCCAATTGGTCGAACCAGTTTGCGAAGAAATGCTGGAACGCCTTGGGGAGGAACCGTCCGTCACATCCGGTGACGGCATGTTGCAGGCGAACCATTAGGGACGATCCGGGAAGGACAGACCATGCATCTTTCGACGCACAACTGGATGCGCGCGGAACCGTTGGAGACGACGCTCAAGCGCATCAAGAAATTCGGCTATGAGTCGATCGAGATTTCCGGCGAGCCCGACCAGTACAAGACCCGGGAGACGCGCGCGCTCCTCAAGGAGCACGGCATACGCTGCTGGGGCGCAGTGACCTTGATGCTGGGCGAACGCAACCTTGCCGCCCGGGACCAGGGCCAGCGCGAGCGCTCCGTGCAATACGTCAAGGACGTGTTGACCATGGTCAGCGAACTCGACGGCGAGATCATCACGCTGGTTCCCGCGACCGTCGGCAAGGTCGTGCCGGACGGCACCGAGGAAGAGGAATGGAAGTGGGTGGTCGATGCCACCAGGGAGTGCTTCACCCACGCCAAGAAGGTCGGCGTCAAGATCGCGGTCGAGCCGCTCAACCGTTTCGAGACCTACCTGTTCAATCGCGGCGCCCAGGCCTTGGCGCTGGCCGACGCTGTCAGCCCGGAATGTGGCGTCTGCCTGGACGCCTACCACATCCATATGGAGGAATTTAACGTCTACGACGCGATCCGTAAGGTCGGAAAGCGCCTGTTCGACTTCCATGTCGCCGACAACAACCGCTTCGCCGCAGGCCTCGGCCAGATCGACTGGCCGAAGATCGTCGCGACCTTGCGGGAGGTCGGCTATGACGGGGCGCTGACCAACGAGTTCGTCGCGCCTGTCGACCGCACCCCGGCCGCGCCCTACCCCGACATGGTCGAACGCCACCCGGTCGACATCTCGCCCGAGCAGCTCAAATTCATCCAGGATCACGGCTCCAGCGTGCTGACGGAAAAATTCTACACCGACCAGATGCGGATCACCGCCGAAACGCTGCTGCCGCTGATCAAGTAGCCGATCCGATTGGGAATGAGCCCTCCCGCCATCCGGCGGCTGGGCCGGGGAAGACCATGCGCATCAAAAGCGTCCAGGCCTGGTGGATCCGCATACCGATCGAGGCGGCCAAGCAGCACCGCAGCGATTTCGGTCAGGTGACGACCTTCGACGCCGCCATCCTGCGCATCGAAACCGATGACGGGCTGGTCGGCTGGGGCGAAGGCAAGAACGCCGCCGGCAGCGCCGGCAGCTATGGCGCGCTCGTCCATATGCTGAACCGTGAAGTCGGGCCGCAGCTCGTCGGCCGCGATCCGGCCGATATCGGCATCATCTGGGAAATGCTCTACAACGGCGTGCGCCACGACAGCGCGGCGCGCGCCGGCCATGCCATGCCGCAGCTGGCGCGGCGCGGCATGAGCGTGGCCGCCATCAGCGCGGTCGACATCGCGCTCTGGGACATCCTGGGCAAATCGCTCGGGCAGCCGGTCTGGCGACTGATCGGTGGCCGCAAGCTCGATCGCATGCCGGCCTACGCCTCCGGCGGCTGGGCGTCCGCCGACGCGATCGGCGACCAGCTCAAATCCTATGTCGCCAGGGGCGGCTTCAAGGCGCTGAAGATGCGCATCGGCGCCATGGATGGTGCCGCGCATGTGTCGGCTGCTCGCGTTCGCGCCGCCCGTGAGGCGCTCGGCCCCGACGTCGAGTTGATGGTCGACGCCCATGGCACCTATACGGTGGCGGAGGCGAAGCGCTTCATCCATCTCGCCGGCGATCTCGACCTTGCCTGGTTCGAGGAGCCGGTGATCGCCGACGACAAGTCCGGCCTTGCCGAAGTCCGTGCCTCCGGCGCCATACCGATCGCCACAGGCGAAAGCGATGCGACCCGCTATGCCTTCCGCGACCTCGCCGTGCTCAAGGCCGCCGACATCTTCCAGCCCGATCCCGCCTTCTGCGGCGGCATCAGCGAGGCCATGAAGATCGGCACCATTGCCAGCGCGTTCAACCTGCGCTTTGCGCCGCATCTATGGGCCGGCGCGCCCTGCTTCTTCGCCGGGCTGCATGTCTGCGCCGCCTCGCCGTCGAGCTTCACCGTCGAATACTCGCTCGGCGCCAATCCCATGATCCACGACCTTGTCGAAGAGACTGTCGAAGCAAGGGACGGTATGATAGCGATCCCCGAAAAGCCGGGATTGGGGTTCACCATTTCGGAGCGGTTCCTGGAGGCGCACGCGCAACGCAATTGACGATGAAAGAAAACAACCTTCTCGCGGAGCTTGCCGCCTATCTGTTCTCCCATTCCGACAAGGAGACGGGCCGAACCCCGTCGGAACGCGAACTGGCGGAGCATTTCGGCGTCAGCCGCGGCCAGATCCGCGAGGCGCTGGCCATTCTCGAGGCCATGCGCATCGTCGAGCGCAGGGCCAAGTCCGGCATCTATATCGACACCAAGCAGGCCAGCGTCGAGGCGCTGGCGCTGTTCGCGCGCGCCGGCCTGCCGCTCGATCCCTTGCAGATCTACGAGACGGTCGAATTGCGCAAGATCCATGAGATCAAGGCGGCCGAACTTGCGTGCTCGCGTGCCACCGAGGAGAATTTCGAGCGCCTGCGCGAAATCCTGAAGGCCTCGGAAGAACGCATCGCGGCAGGCGAAGGCCTCGCCAAGGAGGATCGCGAGTTCCATCTCGAGATCGTGCGCGCCACCAAGAATGGCGTCTTCCACAACATCTGCAGCGTCTACTATTTGATGGGCGAGCAGCGCCTGCCGATCTACTTCAACGATCCGGAGCGTAGCGTGCGCTCGCATGCCGAACACATCCAGATCTACGAGGCGCTGCTGCGGCGCGACGGCAATCTCGCCCAGGCGCTGATGAGCGCCCATCTGCAAGGCGCGGAAAGCTACTGGAAGGGCCTGATCGAAGGCCTCGGGGCGGCGCCGCAAAGCCCGACGCTCGAACAGGCCTGACGGAGATGACGCGCATCCTGTCGACGCACAAGTTGCATCCGCGCGCTGCGGCCATGCTGGCGGGGGCGGGTGAGCTTGTCGTCGCCTCGGCCCTCGATCCGGGCACGCTGGCCACCGAGGCGAGGAATGCCGACATCGTCATTGTGCGTGCACCCCTGCCACCCCTGCTGTTCGAGGGTGCCACCAGGCTGCGGGCAGCAATCCGCCATGGCGCCGGGCTGGACATGATCCCGATGGAAGCAGCGACCGCGGCAGGTGTGCTGGTCGCCAACGTGCCGGCGGTCAACGCACGCTCGGTGGCCGAGCATGTGATGTTTGCAGCCCTCGCCCTGCTTCGGCAGTTCCGTGTCGTCGACCGCGACCTGCGCGCCAAGGGCTGGCTTGCCGGCCGCGAGCACGCCAATTTCAACGTCGAGCTTGCCGGCAAGACGGTCGGCATCGTCGGCCTCGGCGCCGTCGGCCAGGCGGTCGGCCATATCGCCGCGCACGGTTTCGACCTCAACGTGGTGGCAACGACACGCAGCATGCAGCCGGCGCCGGACAAGGTCGGTTTCCTCTCGATCGACGCGCTGGTCGAGCAGAGCGACATCATCGTCCTGTGCTGCCCGCTGACGCCGGAAACGCGCGGCCTGATCAGCCGCGAACGCATCGCGCGCATGAAACCCAACGCGTTGCTGATCAACGTGTCGCGCGGGCCGGTCGTCGATGACGACGCGCTGATCGAGGCCTTGCGGGAGCGCCGCATCGGCGGTGCCGCGCTCGACGTGTTCTCGACGCAGCCGCTGCCATCGGATCATCCCTATTTCAGCTTCGACAATGTCGTCATCACCCCGCATATGGCCGGCATCACCGAGGAATCCATGATGCGCATGGGCGTTGGCGCGGCCGGCGAGGCCCTTTTGGTGCTGGCAGGCAAATTGCCGGTCAATCTGCGCAACCCGGAAGTGGTCGGGCACTATCGGCGACGGTTTCCCGCTGACAGCTAGACCATCGCCGTTTCGCCCCAATTCTTCGCGACGCTGGAGCCATGTCCGTTCTTCGCCTCGCATTGCTGTGCCTTGCCACCACCTCAGCGGGCTCGCTGCCCTCGCTCGCCGAAGCCGAAAGCAGCTATGTCTATTGCGACAATGGGCTGCGCTGCTTCAAGGCTCCCTGCCCATCGAACAGCGCGCTCGATCTCGCCACCGGCAAGATCATCAAGGGCGTGTCGATCGACACCGGCGGGCTGCCGACGAAGGACAAGGCGATGGTCGAGGCGTCGGATGCGCTGTATGCCGGCAAGATTGTCGTCAGGGGATCGATCGCGCGACGCACCCAGACCATCACGGGCAAGCAGTACAGCCTGCCGTGGCTGGTCGCGACGGCCGTCGAGCGCGCCGCCAAGGACAGCGAACGCAAGCACTGCTCTTCACACAAACCATGATCGCTCCAACGCGTATTCCAAACCGGCCTCTGCCGCAGCGCGGAATTCGTATATCGTCAAGGTCGTCGCGGCTCGGTGCCTTCTGCTAAGCGGTCCAAATAGGCTTGATAGGCAAAGACCCTGTGTCGCTGTTTCCCCGTCACTTCGCGAACTATGCCGATCGAGATCAGGTGCCCAAGCGCGGAATTGATTGTCGGCTCTGACAGCGACAGTTCCTGGGCTGCCTTTTGGATAGTCACGATCGCGCGACGCTGGAGGAGTCCATGTACCATACCTGCCGAGGCAGCGGCCCGGCCTTGACGATGTTCGGCAGGCGGTTATCGGTGTGCAAGAACTTCTCAAAGGCGTCGAGACATTGCATTAGCTGGTCAGGAGGAGGAGGGACAAACATGGCATTGCCTGGTCGTGTTCCGCCGATCCAGTTCTGCGAATGCCTAAATTCACCAGGTTGGGAAGAGGCGCCACGTCCCGCGTTAAGGAGAACGCCATGGATTTCGCGGATCAATCGGAGAGAAAGCGGAAATCCTCCCCGCATGCGCTCGAGACCATGTTCAAGAGCGGCGATGTAGTTGGAGACCTCTTCGACATCATTCAGAGGGACCAGCGGTAGCTCATTCGCCTCAAATAGCAGCAAATCGGAGAGTGACGATTGGGTGCCTTCGATCTGGGACGACAGCAAGGCCTCTTTCCGTAGGTACATGAAGATAAACAAGGGCGGAGCGGGAAGAATGGACGTAACGCCGTCCAAACGCCCCAGGGCTAGGTTTGCGCGTTCTATAAGTTCTGAAAATGTGCCAAGATCGATTGGAGGTTTTGGCGGGAGTGGCGGTGGCATGAATGCACGCACTTTTTCGCCCGCGACCGATGTTTCGATCCAGAGGCCGAGACGATCCTGATCCGGCATAAGGCAAGGATCCTTTCGTTAGCTTTTATCTAACGAAAGGATAAGGCCCAATCCTTGTCTTAGGAAGGGTTTGTATATGTTTCGTTCCAGATCCCCGCGGGAAATGAGCGGTAACTTGAAAACCGTCCTTAGGATCGCACCTTGGCAGCAACCTTCACAGAGACATAGGGTAGCCGGCGTTCTGCGTCTTTAGCGTCACCCCCTACGATCAGCCGCCCAGCAGCCTCTCCACTTCAGCGGCGATGCTCAGCAGACGGCGGTCATGGCCGTGGCGCGCCACCAGCATCAAGCCGGCCGGCAGCGCCATGCCGGGCATCGGCAGGGAGATCGCGCAGAGGTCGAACTGGTTGGCAATCTGCGTGTTGCGCAGCAGCAGGCCCTCCGTGCGGTCGCGCAGCTCGGCATCTTGCGCCAGGGACACGACGGTAGGCGCCGTCACCGGCGTGGTTGGCAGAGCCAACACATCGACCGATGCCAGCCGCTCATCCATGGCGGCAACCAACGCGGAACGGCGACGCAGCGCCCTGATATAGACCGGCGTCGGCAGCATCGCCGCCCGTGACAAAGGTCCGCTCACATGCGGGTCGACCGGCACCGGAGCGCCTGCCGCCAGCCAGTCGGCATGCACTTCGGCCCCCTCCATCGCGGCGATCGAACCGCGTTTGGTGACCGCGCGAAGGTCCGCGATCATATCGTCGATCGAAAAGTCCGCGATCCGTACGCCGGCCTGCTCGATCTTGCCGAGGCAGCGCTCGAACGCTGCCGCCACCGCGTCTTCAGCCTCTCCGAAAAGCAGCCCGCGCGGGATACCGATGCGCAGCCCGGCAACAGCAAGCGGCGCCAGCACCGCCAGGTCTTCGCCCGCCATCACCGCATCGGCTGCGGCGCATTGCGCCACGGTGCGGGCGAGAGGGCCGACCGAGTCCAGCGTGGCCGACAGCGGAAAGGCGCCTGTGAGCGGCACCCGCCGCGCCGTCGGCTTGAAGCCGACGACGCCGTTGAGTGCCGCCGGAATACGGATCGATCCGCCTGTATCGGAACCGATGGAGATTTCGCTCGTCCCCTCGCCGACGGAAACGCCGGCGCCGGAGGAAGAGCCGCCGGGAATGCGGCCGGCATCGGTTGCGTTGCCGGGCGTGCCGTAGTGCTGGTTGTCGCCGATGGCGGTAAAGGCGAACTCGGTCATGTTGGTCTTGCCGATGATCACCGCGCCGGCTTGCCGCAGCCGGCGCACGACCATGGCGTCGCCAATTGCCGGCGCAGCATCCTTGAGCAGCAGTGATCCGGCCGTGGTCGCCTCGCCGCGGACATCGAACAGGTCCTTGATCGAAACGATCGTTCCGTCGAGCGGTCCGAGCCTCACGCCCGCCCTCCGCCGCGCGTCGGCGGCATCGGCTGCGGCTCGCGCGGCTTCGGTATAGAGTTTCGTGAACACACGTTCTTCGCCGGCACGGGCGGCGAGGCGCCTCAGGACGGTTTCCAGATGATCGCGGACGGATTGCATCTTCGGTGTCGGACTCCGGACCTCTGGGACGTCTTAAGCTTAGCAGCCGGCGCGTGGCGTGCTGAGACTTAACCCCATGCGGGCGGTTTTGCACCCCTGGCGGACGCAAGGAAGAGAACGATGCTCTACAAAGGCAGCTGTCATTGCGGCAAGGTCGCCTTCGAGTTCGAGGCGGAACTGACCGGAGCCGTGCGGTGCAATTGCTCGATCTGCTCGCGCAAGGGCGCCTTGCTGTGCGCCGTCCCGCATCGGGCGCTGCGGGTGCTGGCCTGGAGGGACGAGATCGGCACCTACACATTCGGCAACCATGCCATCGCGCACCGCTTCTGTCGCACCTGCGGCATCCACCCTTTCGCCGAGGATGTGCGCGAGGGGAGTGAACGCAGCGCCTATATCAACATCAACTGCGTCGCCGATGTCGATCCGTCCGCCTTGTCGATCTTCGACTTCGACGGGCGTTCAGCCTGAATTTCACCGGCGGCCTGCCCCGTCCGCCTGTCAGCGACGCCGCGACCGCAACGGCAATGGCCCGAGAACCTTGATGGATCTCGGGCCGTTGCCCAGGTCAGTAATGGTTGTCGGGCGAGCCTACCCGGCGCGCTTCGGGCCGAGCAGGAACACCACGACGGCGGCCAGCAAAGTCGCCGCGCCGCAATAGGCGAAGGCACTGGCGACGCCGGCATGATCGACCAGCAGGCCGCCGAAGACGGCGCCGAGCGCAATCGCCACCTGGAAGGTCGCGACCATCAGGCCGCCGGCGCTCTCGGCCTGATCGGGCGCGGCCCGCACCAGCCATGTCTGCAGCCCGACCGGCACCGCGCCGAAGGCAAAGCCCCAGGCCGCGACGGCGGCGGCGGCGATCGCCGGCGAGGCGCCGAAGACCAGCATCGAGGCGGCGGCCGCTGCGATCAGCAGGGGAGCCAGCGCGACGGCGGCCTTGAGATTGCGTTCGGCCAGAATGCCGCCGGCGATATTGCCGAAGAAGCCGCCTATGCCGTAGGCCAGGAGCACCAGCGAGATTGTCTCGATGCCGAGCATCGGGATCTTCTCGAGGAAGGGGCGCACATAGGTGAAGCCGGCAAAGTGCCCCGAAGCGACCAGCAGCACGACCAGCAGCGCCACCCTGATCGACGGGCGCTCGAGCACCTCGAGCAAAGTGCGGAAACTTGCCACGCCCATCGGCGGCAGCTTCGGAATGGTGGCCACCTGCACCAGCAACGCCAGCGCGGCGACGACCGTGGCGATCATGAAAGCCGTGCGCCAGCCCCAGATATCGCCGACATAGGCGCCGACAGGGGCGGCGGTGACGGTGGCCAACGAAACGCCGGTCAGGATGATCGACATGGCGCGTGGCATCAGCCGCATCGGCACCAGCCGCAAAGCCATGGCCGCCGACATCGCCCAGAAGCCGCCCAGCGCAACGCCGAGCACGACGCGGGCAAGCAGAAGCATCGACAGCGACGAGGCAAAGGCGGCCAAAAGGTTCGAGGCGATGAGGAATGCCGTCAGCATCCACATCACCAGCCTGCGGTCCATGCGCCGTGTTATGATCGCCATTGTCGGAGCGGCAATGGCGCCGACGATCGCGGTCGCGGTGACCGCCTGTCCCGCCACGCCTTCGCTGACGCCGAGATCGCTCGCCATCGGCGTCAACAGGCTGGCGGGCAGGAATTCCGCCGTGACGAGACCGAAAACACCAAGCGCTAGCGAGACGACGGCCCCCCAAGCCGGCTCGGTTCGTTCCTCCTGATCGACAGTGTTCAATAGGGCGGCGTCGACGACGCCTGTCGCGGGTTCGGCCATGGTCAGTCTCCGATGAAGTTGCAGCGCAACATTTGGCTGCACTGCAACATAGGGAGTGACGGCCTGGAGTTTCCATGCTAGAAACACCATTATGTTTGACCGTTCGTCCAAAATTCCGACCACTGGGGATCCGCTGACCGACATATTGCGTGGGCTGCGTCTCGACGGCGTCGACTACGCCCGTTGCGAAATGCGGGAGCCCTGGGGCATCCAGTTTCCGGCCCAGGCAGCGGCGCGATTCCACTTCATCGGCCGCAAGGGCTGCTGGTTGATGCAACCCTCGGGCGAGTGGGTCGAGCTCAAAGCGGGCGACGCGGCGCTGCTGCCGCGTGGCGCAGCGCATGTGCTGGCAAGCGAACCGGGGACCAAGGCTTGGCCGATCCAGGGCTACGCCGCCGAAGAAGTCTGCAAGGACGTCTATTGCATGTCCAGCGAAGCCATGTGCCCCGATGGTCGCTGTCCGGGCACGCTGCTGTTTTTCGGCAGCATGTACTTCAACATCGATGGCCTGCATCCCCTGCTCGGCATGATGCCTGACGTCATGCGCGCGCATGAACTCGAAGCTTATGAGCCGGGTATTCCGCATCTCCTGGACTCGATGGCGCGTGAAGTGACGATGGAGCGCGTCGGCTCCGGCGGCATTCTGGCGCGGCTCGCCGACGTCCTTGCCGCCACCGTGATCCGCTCATGGGTCGAGCGCGGCTGCGGCGATTCAAGCGGTTGGATCGCGGCGGTCAGGGACCCGGACATCGGGCGCGTTCTGGCCGCCATCCATCTCGAACCGGACCGCGACTGGACCGTCGAGGCGCTCGCCAGGATGATGGGCGCCTCGCGATCGGGCTTTGCCGAGCGTTTTGCCACCATTGTCGGCGAGACGCCGGCCAGATACGTCACCCAGGTGCGCATGCACCAGGCCCGACAATGGCTGGTGCGCGATCGCCAGAAGATTTCGGTCGTCGCCACACGCCTGGGCTATGAGTCGGACGCCGCCTTCAGCCGGGCCTTCAAGCGGGTCATCGGCTCGGCTCCCAGCCACCTGCGTGCCGAGGAACATGCAGAGATCCGCCAGGCCGGCTGAAGCGCAAGGCCGTGACTCCAGGCTGGCGCAATTCCGTCCGGAATTGCGCGAAGAGATACGGCAGTTCAGCGTTTCCGTGGGAGGCTGAACTGCTGTAGGAATCGGCATGGACTTGACCTCGCCCAACGACACTGCGCCGGCCCCGGGAGGTGCGCTGACCGAGATGTTGCGCGCGCTGCGGCTCGAGGGGGTCGACTATGGCCGCTGCGAACTGGGCGCGCCGTGGGCCGTGCTCTTTCCGGTGCAGAAGGCGACGCGGTTTCATTTCATCGGCCGTGCCGGATGCTGGCTGCTTTCGCCACTAGGCGAATGGATGGAACTGAAAGCCGGCGATGCATTGCTGTTGCCGCGCGGCGCCGAGCATATCCTCGCCAGCGCACCCGGCGTGCAAGCCGAACCGCTCGAAAGCTACAGCGTCGAGCCCCTGCAGGACAATCTCTATGCCGTCTCGAACGGCGGCCATGGTGCAAAAACCCTGCTGTTCTGCGGCAGCATGCACTTCAACCGCGATGGCTCGCATCCACTGCTGGCCATGATGCCGGATATGCTGCGCGCGAAGGATCTGATGGCCGGCGAGCCAGGCATCCCGCATTTGCTGGAAGCCATGGCCGACGAGGCGACGAGCAACCGGGCCGGCTCCGGCATCATGCTGGCGCGGCTGGCCGATTTATTGGCCGCGGCCATCATCCGCTCGTGGGTGGGGAACAGCGTCGGTGATATTACGGGTTGGATCGCGGCGATCAAGGATCGAGACATTGGCCGCGTGCTGGTCGCCATTCATCGGCAGCCTGACAGGAACTGGACCGTCGAAGCGCTGGCCCGCGAGATGGGCGCCTCACGGTCCGCCTTTGCCGAACGTTTCACGGCCGTCGTCGGAGAGACGCCGGCAAAATATGTCGCCGGGGTACGCATGCATCAGGCAAGGCGGTGGCTCCTGGAAGATGGGATGCGAGTGTCGGTGATCGCCGCCAGATTGGGCTATGATTCGGAAGCGTCGTTCAGCCGGGCCTTCAAGCGGATCGTCGGCAGCGCGCCCAGCCATTTGCGCGCCGCGGGCGGCGGCTCGGGAAAAGGCTAGATCAACGCTGTTTGGAGTGGCGATTTCCGGCCTGGATGAATTGCCAAATGTTCCGGACAGAATGCCATTCCCGGTTTGGCCATTTGCAATAGCTTGCCGTCCAACAGACGAGCGCCGGCGGCAACTCGGCCCGAAGAGGAGAAGCGATGCCAAATCATCTGAAAATCCTGACGCTGGCCGCAATGCTCGCTATCCCCGGCCATGCCTTTGCCCTTGAGGACAGCTATCTGCCGGCCAGCAAGATTCCCTATGTTTCTGAGGCGCCGGACCAGCCGCAACGCCTCGGACCGCTATGGGGAGAAAGGGCCAAGGGCCCTGCCGGAACGTTGCTGAAAGTCCCGGGCAAATGGCGCGCTCCTGTTCACGCGCACACCGCCGATTATCGCGCCGTGGTGATCCGGGGCCTATGGGCGCACTGGCAGATGGAAGGCGGCGAGGCGAGCAAGGTCGAGCTGCCTCCCGGATCTTACTGGACCCAGAAGGCCAATGAGATGCATGACGACGCCTGCCTCTCGGACACGGAATGCGTGATCCTGCTGATCAACACCGAGCCCTATGAAACCTACCTGCCGAAGTAGAGGTGCGGGACGGCTGTCCGACCGGCATTGCCGCGGGGCTCCGAACTCGGGTAACAAAGGCCTGACGACAGCCAGTCCCGCTGTGCCAGTTTCCCATGATAGGAATTTTTTCTTGACTGGGTGAAGGCAACTATGGTAGATATTTGGTTATGGTGCTGAGTTGCGCCAGGGACCCGCTGCACAGGCGGGTTTTTCCGTTCAATGCTTCATCAACAGCGCACCGACGAAGGCTCCGGAGGGACCCGTTAACCCGGATTTCTTGCCCTGCCGCAAGGCGGGTTTTTGTTTAGAGCGCTGTCCGGGACATCGCATTCGCGATAATTCGCCTCATCCGGCGTGCCGCAAACTCACGCCGCTGCCCTTGTCGAACAGCACCACCTTGTCCGGATTCCAGGCAAAGCGCACCGGCTGCTCGATCGCGACATCGGTCCGCGCCGGCACCGTGGCGCGCAGCGTGGTCTCACCCACGCGCAGCGTCAGGATCTTTTCCACGCCATGGTTTTCGACGTCGTGGACGCGCGCCTCGACCGGCGCGCCGCTCTCGAGATAGACGTCCTCGGGGCGGATGCCGAAGACGAGCGGGCGACCGTCGGTCGCCGCACTCGCCCTGGCTCCCCCCGAAAGCGGCAATTCGAAATTCAGCGGTGCCATGACCGCACGATCGTTGACCAGCCTGCCGTCGATGAGGTTCATCGGCGGCGAGCCCACGAAGCTCGCCACATAGGTGTCGCGCGGATTGTTGTAGATCTCATGCGGCGTGCCGGTCTGGACGATGCGGCCATGGTTGAGCACGCCCACCTTGTCGCCCATCGACATCGCCTCGATCTGGTCGTGGGTGACGAACAGGAAGGTGGCCCCGAGTTGCATCTGCAGGTTCTTCAGTTCCGTGCGCAGCGCCTCGCGCAGTTTGGCGTCGAGCGCCGACAGCGGCTCGTCCATCAGGAACACGCGCGGCTTGCGCACGATGGCCCGGCCGATCGATACGCGCTGCATCTCGCCGCCCGAAAGCCGGTCGGTCTTGCGGTCGAGCAGATGCTCGATCCTGAGCGTCCGTGCCGCGCGGTCGACGCGGTCCTTGATCTCGGCATCGGGCAGCCGCCGGATCTTCGGCTTCAGCGGGAATTCGAGGTTTTCGCGCACCGTATAGCGCGGGTAGAGTGAATATTGCTGTAGCACCAGCGCCACGTCGCGCTCGGCGGCGCCCCAGTCGGCAACGTCGATGCCGTCGATGAAGACCTGGCCCTCGCTCGGCTTTTCCAGTCCGGCGATCAGCCGCAGCGTCGTTGTCTTGCCCGCGCCCGTCTCGCCGAGCAGGACGAAGAACTCGCCATCGGCGATGTCGAGGTCGAGCCCGGTCAGGGCCGTGTGATTGCCGAACGTCTTGGAGATGTTCTTGAGCTGGATATGGGCCATCAGAGTCTCACTCCGAGCGACTTGCCGCTCGCCGCGTCGAAGAAATGCGCCTGCGTCGGATCGATCCTGGCGAACACCCTCTCGCCGGGACCTGAAATGAAGCCGCTCTTGGTGCGGGCGCGCAGCATCTTGGAGCCGACTTTCAGGTCGACGATGTCGAACGAGCCGAGCGGCTCGACGATCTGCGTCTCGACCGGCATGAAACCCTCCGCCGCCTCGCGGCGGATGAGGACGCCTTCCGGCCTGATGCCGAGTGCCAGCCGGCCGCCCGCATGGCCGTTGAGCTTCGACAGGAGCGCGCGCGGGAATTCGAAACCGGTTGGCGCATCGCCCAGCGTCACCGAGGCCGACGAGGCTTTTTCGGCAACCGCCGCGTCGGCCACGTTCATCACCGGACTGCCGACGAATTGTGCCACGAACAGGTTGGCCGGGTGCGAATAGACCTCGTCGGGCGAGCCGACCTGCTGGAGCACCCCCTCATGCATGATGACGATGCGGTCGGCGAGGCTCATCGCCTCGATCTGGTCATGGGTGACGTAGATGGTGGTCGAGCCCTGCTTGATGTGCAGCCGCTTGATCTCGGCCCGCATCTCCTCGCGCAGCTTGGCGTCGAGCGCGCCGATCGGCTCGTCCATCAGCATCGCCTTCGGCCGCCGCACCAGCGCCCGGCCGATCGCCACGCGCTGCATGTCGCCGCCCGACAGCGCCGACGGTTTCTTGCCGAGCAGGTCCGTGATTTGCAGCGTCTTGGCGACCGAGCGAACTTCCTGGTCGATTTCGCTCTTGCTCTTTCGCGTGGCGCGCAAGGGAAAGGCGATGTTCTCGTAGACGCTCATGTGCGGGTAAAGCGAGAACGACTGGAAGACCATGGCGATGTCGCGGTCGGCGGCCTTCAGATGCTGGATGGGCTTGCCGTCGATGAGGATGTCGCCCTCGTCGATCGTCTCCAGCCCGGCAATGGCGCGCAGCGTCGTCGTCTTGCCGCAGCCCGACTGGCCGAGCAGCACGATGAACTCGTTGTCCTCGATCCTGAGGTTGAGGTCCTTGATGACCTGGACGGCGCCGAAGAACTTCTGGACGCCGCGAAGCTCGATCTGGGTCAATGCTGCGCTCCCGGATTTCGCTGCGGATCGCCTGACTGGCCGGTTCCGGCTTCCTCTTGCGGTGCGATCTTGGAGGTGATGTTGAAGCCGATCAGGCCGATCAGGATGATGGTCAGCCCATAGCTGTGCAGCAGCAAGCTCCAGGGCTGGCATAGCGCGACGATGCCGAGCACCATGAGCACCTGGCTGCCCGGCTCCAGATATTTCTGGTTGATGGCGCGAAAGCTCATTTGCGGATCGCTCCGAAGGACATGCCGCGCAACAGGTGATTACGAAGCAGGAAGGTGAAGATGGCGACGGGAAGCAGGAACAGGAAGGTGCCGGCGGCGATCACCGTCCAGTCCGGCAGGCCGGAGCCGACCTGGCTCGGGATGAAGGGCGGTGCGGTCTGGGCGCGGCGATTGGTCATGATCAGCGCGAAGGCATATTCGTTCCATGCCGTGATGAAACAGAATACGGCCGTGGCGGCGATGCCGGTGGCGGCTTCGGGCAGCACGATCTTGAAGAAGGCTTCCATGCGCGTATAGCCGTCGACGAGTGCCGCTTCCTCGTACTCCTTCGGGATCTCGTCCATGAAACCCTTCATCAGCCAAACCGAGAAGGACAGGTTGAAGGCGGTGTACAGGATGATCAGCCCGATATGGGAATCGTTGAGGCCGACCGCCCGGTACATCAGGAACATTGGGATCGCCACCACCACGGGCGGCAGCATGCGGGTCGATAGGATGAAGAACAAAAGGTCCGCCTCGCCCTTGACCCTGAAGCGCGAGAAGCCATAGGCGGTGAACGTGCCCATGCCGACCGCCAGCACCGTCGAGGTGATCGCGACGATCAGCGAATTCATGAAACGGTTCGGATAGCCCGACCATTGCACCTGGCCCTTGCCGTCGCGCACGATCTTTTCGCCGCCGTCGAAGACGACGCGTTCCCACCAGGGCGCCGCCGCGTATTCTTCCGGCGAAGGCGGGCTGCGCAATTGCGAGCGCTTGGTGAACAGCTTCACGAAGGGCGATATCTCCGGCTGGAACACGACCGTCGGCGGGATGGTGGTGGCAAGGTTGCGCGGCTTGAACGCCGTCGAGGCGATCCAGTAGATCGGCGCCAGGAAGATCACCGTCGCCACCAGCACGGCGACGATTGCGACGCGGTTGAGGGCGATCTCGGAAGAAGTGCGGACGGCGGCCATCTCAGCGCTCCTTCACTTTGTTGAGATATTTGACGTAGATGTTGGTGATGGCCAGCACCATGATCAGCACGATGTAGGCGAGCGCGCAGGAGCGCCCGGTCTGCCATTCCTGGAACGCCATCTTGTAGAGCCGGATCGAGATCAGTTCAGCCGTCGGCTGGGTGGTCAGGATGTAGGCCAGATCGAAGGTCTTGAACGCTTCCATGGTGCGGAAGATGACGGCGATCATCAGGATCGGCGCGACCAGCGGCAAGGTGATACGGAAGAAGGTGTAGAACGGACCGGCGCGATCGATAGCGGCGGCTTCGTAAAGGTGCTTCGGCACCGCCGAGAGGCCGGCCAGCGACAGCAGCATGACGAAGGGCGACCACATCCAGATGTCGGTCAGCGCAACGGCGTAGAGCGCCATCTTGGGGTTGGCCAGCCACTCGAAATTGCCAAGCCCAAGCGCATAGTTGATGACGCCCCATGACGGATCGTAGAGCAGTTTCCAGAACAGGCCGACGACGGCCATCGACAGCATCATCGGCAGCAGCAGCAGGGTCGTCAGCAGGCCCTTCAGCGGGATGTCGCGGTTGAGCAGCATCGCCACGCCGAAGCCGACCAGCAACTGTCCGGCGACCGAGATGATCACGTATTTGGCGGTGATGGCGAAGTTGGACCAGACATACGGGTCGCTGAGCAGGTCGCGGTAGTTCTGCAACCCGACGAAATTCGCCGGCGCGTTGGTCGAGGCGCGGAAATCGGTGAAGGAATAGCCGAGCGAGTAGATCAGCGGAAAGATGTTGAAGACGATCAGGAACAGGATCGTCGGGATGATGAAAAGATTGCGGATCGAAATATCGCTAAGGCCACGCGCGGCCGCGCGTGAAGATCTGTCCAGCGTGGTGATCATCGTGGTCGCCAAGACCCTGCTCCCGCTTGAAGAAAAAGAAACGGAGGAGGCATGAGCGCCCCCTCCGTGGGACATGAACGATTATTGGCCGCGGCCGTATTTCTTGAAGGTCGCGTTCCAATCGGCGGCCAGTGCGTCGAGCGTTTCCTTGGCGGTGCCTTCGCCGCCGATCATGTAGGGATAGACGCGCTGGTTGAGCTGCTGGAGCAGTTCGGCATATTCCGGCACCGCCCAGAAATCCTTCACCTTGAACATGGTCTCGTAGAAGGCCTTGTTGTAGGGCGTCGCATTCTGGAACTCTTCCGACTTGAGCACCGCCGCGCTGCAGGTGTAGCCGCCCAGCGCGGCCCACTTCTTCTGGGTCTCGTCCTTGATGAACCATTCGAGGAACTTCATCGCCTCGTCCTGCTTCTGCGAGTAGGAGACGACGGAGATGCCCTGGCCACCGAGCGCGGCGAACTGGTCGCCGTTCGGCCCGGGAGGATTGGCGAAGAAGCCAGTGTTCTTGGCGTTCGGGTTCGACGCCTCGTTGATCAGCGAGGGGAAGAACGCGAAGTAGTTCATGCTCATCGCGGCCAGGTTTTCGGTGATTGCCTGGTTATCCTCGACGAAGAACGACTTGGCCCAGCCCGGAGGCGTGAACTTGTAGAGTTCCTTATAGGCGTCGAGCGCCGCGACGGCCTTGTCGGAGTTGATGAAACCATCGACCTTGTAGGTCGAATAATCACCCAGCTCGCCGCCATAGGAGAACAGCACGTTCTCGAAGCCCATCGCCATCGCGTCATAGGAATTGTCGGTGTAGATGGCGATGCCGTATCTCTTCTGGTCCGGCCGGTGGAAGAATTCGGCGATGTCGCGCAGCGCCTTGAAATCCTTCGGCACGTCGAGGTCGTAGCCGTATTTCGCCTTGAAGGCTTCCTTCTCCTTGGGATCCTCGAACCAGTCCTTGCGATAGGACCAGCCGACGGCGTCACCTTCGAGCGGGATGGCCCAGTACTTGCCGCTGTTGCCGGGATATTCGGCGTAGTACTTCACCGTCGCCGGCGCCATCACCTCGCCGAGCTTGTGCTTGTTGAAGAAGTCCGTGAGGTCGACATAGTGGCCACCGGTAGAGCCGGCGCCGAGCCACTGCGAGTCGCCGACGACCAGGTCGTAAGCGTCGCCATGGGCGTTGAACTCGGTGAAGGCCTTGGTCTGGAAGTCGGCCCAGGGCGTGGTTTCCACCGTGATCTTGACGCCGGTTTCCTTCTCGTACTCGTTGCCGAGTTCCTGGAGGTAGTTGGCCGGATCCCATTCCGCCCAGAAGATGGTGAGCGATTTGTCCTGGGCGTAGACGGATGTTCCGCAGGCAAGTGTCAAGCCGATACCAGCAAGCAAGCTGGTCACTATCTTGCGCATGATGTTTCCTCCCTTGTGCGCATTCTACCGTATCAAGCGAGCCGGCAAACGGGGCCGGCCCTGGTAGTTCCTCCCTTGGTCGCGCCTTCCGGTTTGGAGCCTCCTCGCCCGCCCGGAAATGGATCGCAGCCCTCACTTTCGATCCGCTTTTCTCCTTTGATCTGGTATTACCAATTTTGAAGCTCCGTCAAGCCCTTTCTTGAGCAATGGTGACAGCCTGAAGTCACGAATTCCAGCCTTATCTGCCTGTTTTTCCTAAATTTTCCTACTCATTGATAGACATCGGCCTTGTTCATGCTTCAGCGTTGCGGTTAATATCGGCAACCAGCATGCAAATCTGGTAGAACCAGATGCATGCTATTTCGTGACCCTTGTTGGTTCGATTGCTTTTGCTTCGGACATTGATTCCGCGATCGCCGCGCGCACCAGGGCGGCCGCCGCCCACTGGGCGACGGACATCGTCCGGCGACCGTCCAGTCCCCAGATGTCCTTCAGCACGATAAGCACCTCGACGCCGAAGATCAGCGACAGCGCCTGCGCCAGCCGCTTGAGGTCGCGCGGCGGCAGCCGCCCCTTGAGCGGCGCGAGCGCGTCCTGAAGCAATTCGACGCGGTGGCCGCGCTTGAAGGCCGGTTCGCTGCCCAAGGTACCGGCCTGGCGCCGCGCCCACTGATCGAGCGACAATTTCAATGCCGCCTTGAATGTCGCCTCGAAAGCCTCGATGCGCGGCATGGCCGTGTCGAAGAGCTCGGCAACGCGGCGCTCGGCATCGGCAGAGGTGGATTTCCAGGTGAGGATCGGCCCGAGCCCCTCGTCGACCACTGCCTGCACCAGTGCCGCCTGGCTCGGAAAATATCGATAGGCGGTGGCGCGGGACACCTGCGCCGCCTCGGCGACCTCGCTGACCGAAGGTGTTGCGCCTGCCTGCATCAGCCTCGTCGCCGTCTCCAGCATCAGCCGTTTCGTGCGCGCACGTGGTCCACGTTCGGGTCCCCCGGCGGTGTCGTCGCTTGTTGCGGCGTGTTGACGTGAGACATCCATATCAATATGATACGCGCGTCTCAAAAAATTGCAATGACCTCCTCGTTTTCGGAATGGCCAGGTTGACGCTCTGTAGAGCACTGAGCCTTGGGTGACTTGGACCGGCAGAGGGAGGCATCGATGAAGCGCATTTATGTGGTGGGCACCGCGGACACCAAGGGTGAGGAACTCGCCTTCCTGGCCGACGCGATCGCCGCCACGGGTGCCGCTGTCTGCCGGGTCGACGTCGGAACGCGCGGCGCGAGCGTTCCGGTCGACATTGCCGCTGAGGACGTGGCAGGCCACCATCCTGGCGGGCGAGACGCGGTGCTCGCCGGCAATGACCGCGGCGCGGCGGTCGCCGCCATGGGCATCGCCTTCGCTCGCTTTGCCCAATCGCGAAACGACATTGCCGCTATGATCGGCATCGGCGGCGGCGGCGGCACGTCGATCATCAGCGCAGGAATGCGCACGCTGCCGCTCGGCCTGCCCAAGATCATGGTTTCGACGCTCGCTTCCGGCGACACCGCGCCCTATGTCGACATTTCGGACATCATCATGATGCCATCGGTGACCGACATGGCCGGGCTAAACCAGCTCTCGCGTGTCGTTCTGCACAATGCGGCCCAGGCGATTTCGGGCATGGCCGCCGGACCGCCACCGCCGCCCGAGGGCAAGCCGTCGATCGGCCTCACCATGTTCGGCGTCACCACGCCGTGCGTGACGGCAATCGCAGATCAGCTACGTTCGACCTATGACTGCATGGTGTTTCACGCCACCGGTACCGGCGGCCGCAGCATGGAAAAACTGGCCGACAGCGGCTTGCTGTCCGGCCTCATCGACATCACCACCACGGAGGTCTGCGATCTCCTGTTCGGCGGCGTGCTGCCGGCGACGGAGGATCGCTTCGGTGCCGTTGCCCGCACCCGCCTGCCTTATGTCGGCTCGGTCGGCGCGCTCGACATGGTCAACTTCTGGGCGCCTTCGACCATTCCGGACCATTATCGCGGGCGGCTGTTCTACGAGCACAACCCGAACGTCACGCTGATGCGCACGACGGCGCAGGAATGCCGCAAGATCGGCGAGTGGATCGGCACAAGGCTCGCCCGCTGCGAGGGGCCCGTGCATTTCCTTATCCCGGAGAAAGGCGTCTCCGCGCTCGACATCGAAGGCGGCGCCTTCTTCGACCCGCAAGCCGATGCCGCCCTGTTCGAAGCCATCGAGCGCACGATCAAGCCGAACGCGACGCGCCGGCTGACGCGCCTGCCGCTGCACATCAATGATCCCCGATTCGCCAAGGCCGCGGTCGCGGCTTTCCTCGAAATCGCCAGACAGTGAGATCCAAGACATGCCGGCAATACCGCGCAAGGACATACTGAAGAAATTCAGGGGAATGATCGACAAGGGCGTGCCGATCGTCGGCGGCGGCGCCGGCACGGGCCTGTCGGCTAAGGCCGAGGAGGCCGGCGGCATCGACCTCATCATCATCTACAATTCCGGCCGCTACCGCATGGCCGGTCGCGGTTCGGCCGCGGGCCTGCTCGCCTATGGCAATGCCAATGAGATCGTCAAGGAGATGGCCTACGAGGTCCTGCCGGTGGTCAGGAAGACGCCAGTGCTGGCTGGTGTCAACGGCACCGATCCCTTCGTCATCATGCCGCTGCTGCTCTCCGAACTGAAGACGATGGGTTTTTCCGGGGTGCAGAATTTCCCCACCATCGGCCTGTTCGACGGCAGCATGCGACAGAGCTTCGAGGAGACCGGCATGGGTTTTGGGCTCGAGGTCGACATGATCGCCGAGGCCCGCAAGCTCGATCTTCTGACCACGCCCTATGTCTTCAACCCGGACGAGGCGCGCGCCATGACCAGGGCCGGCGCCGATATCGTCGTGGCCCATATGGGGGTAACGACAGGGGGCTCGATCGGCGCCACCTCTGCCAAGTCGCTCGACGATTGCGTGGTCGCCATCGACGCCATTGCCGAAGCGGCCCGTTCGGTGCGCAAGGATGTCATCCTGCTTTGCCATGGCGGGCCGATCTCGATGCCGGACGACGCCCGCTACATCCTCGAACGCTGCAAGGGGCTGCACGGCTTCTATGGCGCGAGCTCGATGGAGCGATTGCCGGCGGAAGCGGCGATCGCCCGGCAGACCGCCGATTTCAAGGCCGTCGCGCTTGGCGGCCTGACGACCACGAAGAAAAAGAAGGGACCATGAGAATGACCGACAAGAGCAAGATATTCGTGTACCCGAAGGATGTCAGCGCCTTCGGGTTCGACTGGGGAAAATTGTCGCTGACGGTCGCTCCGGAGGTGAACGGCGCGACCCGCTTTTCCGGAGGCGTCGTCGACCTGCCCTCGGGCAAGGGCCATACCCGTCATAACCATCCGGGCGCGGAAGAAATCATCTTCGTCATCTCCGGTCATGGCGAGCAGATGGTCGAGGACGAGCAAGGCAATCCGGTTGTCGAGAAGGTCGGCCCCGGCTGCACCGTCTACGTGCCCGAGAGCCGCTTCCACTCGACGCTCAACACCGGCGACGGGCCGATGCAGCTGTTCGTCGTCTATTCACCGGCAGGGCCGGAACTGGGTTTGCGCGAACTGCCGGATTTCAGGTTGCTGCCGGCCGGGAATTCCCCTGGCTCGCGACTTTGAGGCGCCCTTCCGATATGCTATGTTCCAGCATGCCTCCTTGAGAGAGAATGATGGTGCGATGACGCGGTTCAGTCCCCAGGAATTCGTGGAAAAGCTCGCAACGGGCAGCCTGCCGGACGGCAACCCGGCCATGACGGTCGGCGGTATTGTCAAGGCCAACGACGCCGATCCGTCAACGCTTCTCTTTTCGACCGATCTGTCCTGTGAATCCTGGATACCCGTGCCGCTGAGCTTGATCCAGACGGTCGAGCAGATACGGACGGTCAACTGCAAAGACCACAAGCATCCGCTGGTCAAGATCGCTTTTACACCGCCCTCGCCGGATCAACGTGACATCAATGCCCTGCTTATGATCATGGCCGGGCTTCAGAGCCAACTTTCCTGGTTCCATCGCAACGCCAAGTCCGGCAGTCCGTGGGCGTCAACGTTTGCATCCGATTGCGCTGTGGTCTCCGCATCCGAGGGGCTTACCAAATGCTGCACCCAGACGATCGACGGAAGATTGGAAGTCGTCTGCACAGGAATGGTTTAATGCATGTCGCGCAAAAGTGAGCGGCAACGACAAAGCACCGCGCATGAATTCGTCTCGACGCGACGCGCTTTAGAGACAATCGAGACCGGCACGCTCATTTGTAATGTGGCAGGTTACATGCCACCCCGGTTCCATCCCCGACCCCGATCCCCGAACATCACATAGCCGGTATCGGTAACCGCCACCGTATCCTCCAGCTTGATGAAGCCGCGCGTCGGGTGAAGCATGGTCGTCTCTACCGACAGTACCATGTTCCGCTCCAGCGGCTTGGCCGCATAGGTGCCTTCATAGGTCACCGGATGGTTGGTCATCAGGAACGGCGCCTCATGCGTGATCAGGCCCATGCCGTGAGCGAAGAAATCCGTGTAGGGCGCGACCTTGGATTTTTTCAGCGCGCCTTCGGCATGGGAAATCATGTCGCCGCCCAGCGTACCCGCCTTCACCTTCGAGAACGCCGCCTGCTGCACCGCCTCGACCTCGGCCAGGAGATCTTCCAGCTCGGCATCCGGTTCGCCCAGAATGCCCATCCGACAGAGGTCGCCGATATAGCCATGATAATTGCCGCCGGAATCGATCGACAGCACTTCACCCTTTTTCCATGCCTGCGGCGAGGTGGCGCGGTTGTGGCTGGAGCCCAGCGTCAGCAGGCAATATTCGAAATGCGCGCCGCGATTGGTCTCCTCGCGCCGAAGCTGTTCGATCATCTCGCTCTTGGTCGTGCCTTCGCGTGCCCATTGGATGGTGGCCAGCATGGAATCGGTGATCAGCTCGGAGGCGATGCGCAGTTTCTCCAGTTCGGCCTCGGTCTTGATGGCGCGCATGCGCTCCAGCATGCCGGTGGCATCGACCAGCTTGGCGTCGGGGAGCGCTTTGCGGATCAGGGCATAGGCATCCGACGGCAGGAAACCCGGCTCGATGCCGATGCGAGCGTCGCCCTTGCCGATCTTGCGCACATGCTCGATGCCGAGATTGGCGGCATCGAGCGTGCCCCAGCAGGCGGCGTGCAGCGTCGGCGTCCAGAACGGGTGGTTCTGGTGTTCGCCACCCTCCATGCGGTTGCCGATATAGGCGGCGTGGTCCGGGCCGCCTTTTTCGTAGATCACGATTGGCAGGTACCGGCTGTGGCCGATCGCATCCATGGCGGCGAAGAAGATGAACTTGTAGCCGCCGAGCAGATATTGGGTGTTGTGCTTGGATGTCGCGAGCAGGACGTCGATGTCAGCCTCTTCCATCAGCCTATCGACCCTGGCGTGGTCGAATGGGATGTCGCCGACGGCACTCTTGCCCGGAGCTATGTTCATGTCTCTCTCCCTGAATGTCCGCGCGGATCGGCTGGACTGCCGTCTGCCTGATCCCGATCTCCCGACTTCAGGTCAAATCTGCACCATTTTGGTGTATCTGGTCCAGCCAGAAACAGGGTCGCCCGACTGGGCGCGCGTCACCGATCCCAGTCATTTGAGGCGTACCACCTGATCTGGTCTTACCAGGCCAGGTCTATCGACCACTCTCCCGTAACTGGTCCAGCGAATAAAAATTTCAAAGCCACGCCACGATGCGCCAATTCCGTCTCTGGCGAAAGCCTCGGCAAGGTCCATAATCAAACCTGCATGGAAACGCCCGAAAGGCCTCCGTGGAAGACATGAGATAGAGGGGGAATACGATGATGCCGGAGTTCAGGATTTCACGCCGCACGGTGCTTGCCGGCTCTGCCATGCTTCTGGCCTCTACGGCGATGCCGACCTCGAGCTGGGCGCAGACGCCGAAGAAGGGCGGCCGCCTGGTGCTCGCCGCCGATTCCGAGCCGCGCAACCTCAATCCGGCCATCGTCGCCTCCAACGGCGTCTTCTTCATCTCCAGCAAGATTGTCGAAACGCTGGCCGAAGCCTCTTTCGACGGCAAGGACGGGCTTGCGCCGCGGCTGGCGGTCAGTTGGGAAGGTGCCGCCGACGGGCTGTCGGCGACCTTCAAACTGCGTGAGGGGGTCGAATGGCATGATGGCAAGCCGTTCACCTCGGCCGACGTCGCCTTCTCGGCGCTGCAGATCTGGAAGCCGCTGCAGAATCTCGGCCGCACCGTGTTCAAGGATCTTGCCGCGGTCGATACCCCTGACGAATTGACCGCCGTGTTCAAATTCGCCAAGCCGACGCCCTTCCAGCTGATCCGCAACGCCCTGCCGGCGCTGAGCAGCGTGGTGCCGAAGCACATTTACGAAGTCGGCAAGATCGAGGACAACCCGGCCAACAACGCGCCCATCGGCACCGGGCCGTTCAAGTTCGCCGAATACAAGGCCGGCCAATACTACCGGCTGACGAAGAACACGGACTATTGGGACAAGGACGAGCCCTATCTCGATGAGATCATCTACCAGGTGCTGCCCGACCGCACTTCGGCGGCGAGCGCGCTGGAGGCCGGAGAGATCCAGCTCGCCGCCTTCTCCGCCGTGCCGCTGGCCGATCTTGACCGCATCTCGAAAGTGCCGGGCCTGAAGGTCATCACCAAGGGCTATGAGGGATTGACCTACCAGCTCGTCGTCGAGATCAACCATCGCCGCAAGGAGCTCGCTGACCTCAAGGTGCGCCAGGCCATCGCGCATGCCATCGACAAGGATTTCGTCGTCAAGACGGTGTTCCTCGGCTATGCCGCCACCGCCACCGGCCCGGTGCCGAAGAACGATCCGCAGTTCTATACCGCCGCCGATGTGCCGACCTATGCTTTCGACGTGGCCAAGGCCAATGCGCTGCTCGACGAGGCCGGCTACAAGAAAGGTCCGGACGGCAAGCGGTTCTCGCTGAAGCTGCTGCCGGCGCCTTATTTCAATGAAACAAAACAGTTCGGCGACTATCTGCGCCAGGCGCTCGCCGCCATCGGCATCGACGCGGAGCTCGTCAACAACGATTCCGCCGCGCATATCAAGGCGGTCTACACCGACCACGCCTTCGACCTCGCCGTCGGCCCGCCGGTGTTCCGCGGCGACCCGGCGATCTCCACCACCATCCTGGTGCAGAGCGGCATTCCGGACGGCGTGCCGTTCTCCAACCAGGGCGGCTACAAGAACGATGCACTGGACGCGCTCATCGCCAAGGCATCCGAGACGCTGGACACATCCGCCCGCACCGACCTCTACAAGGAGTTCCAGAAAGAGGTGGCAGCCGACCTGCCGCTGATCAACGTCGCCGAATGGAGCTTCATCAGCGTCGCCCGCGACACGGTCGGCAACATCGCCAATAACCCGCGCTGGGCGGTGTCGAACTGGGCGGACACGTATCTGGAATCGTGACAGTATTTCGCGGATGAAAGTTCGCGAGGAAATGATCGTAGACGTCGAGCTCTACGAGGCCCCCCTCTGTCCTGCCGGACATCTCCCCCTCAAGGGGGGAGATCAGCAGCTTGTCCAGCTCGCCAATTCTGCAAAGTTGGGGATTGGCGAAGACGTTGATGACAGCCAATCTCCCCCCTTGAGGGGGAGATGTCCGGCAGGACAGAGAGGGGTGCCTCGCCGTGACATTTCCTTCTGTCCCCTCACGCGTTCGAGGCCCGCATGAACCGCGCCCTCACCTTGCTCCGCCGGCGCCTCGTCGGCAGCGTCTTCGTGCTTTTGATCGTCGTCATCGGCACCTTCCTGTTGCTCGAAGCGGCCCCCGGCGACGCGGTCGATGCCTATATCGTCTCGACCGGCGGCGATGCCGGCATGATCGAGCTTCTGCGCCATCGCTGGGGCCTCGACCAGTCGGAGTTGACGCGGCTCGCCAACTATCTCTGGACGCTGCTGCATCTGGATCTCGGCCAGTCCGTCACCTTTTCGCGGCCGATCCGCGACGTGATCCTCGAGCGCCTGCCGACCACGCTGTGGTTGATGGGCAGCGCCACCGCGCTTTCCTTCGGCCTCGGCTCGGCGCTGGGCATCTATGCGGGCGCCAGGCCGGGCAGTTTTCGCGACCGTTTTCTCTCCATCGGTTCGCTGGCGCTCTATGCCGTGCCGGGTTTCTGGCTCGGCCTAGTGCTGATCGTCGTCTTCGCTGTCGACCTGCGCTGGCTGCCAATCGGCGGCATCGAGACCATCGCCTCCGGCAAGGCCGGCCTCGACCGCGCGGCCGACATCGCCATCCATCTCGTCCTGCCGGTCTGCGCCCTCGGCTTCATCTACCTGGCGCTTTATTTGCGGATGATGCGCGCCGGCATGGCCGAGGTCTGGCGGCAGGACTTCGTGCTGGCCGCCCGCGCCAGGGGCTTGTCGCGCCGCCGCATCGTGCTTGCCCATGTCGCCCGCAATGCGCTGCTGCCATTGGTCACGATGCTCGGCCTGCAGTCGGCGCAGATGCTGGGCGGCAGCGTCGTCATCGAGAGTGTCTTTGCCGTGCCCGGTCTCGGCCGGCTGGCGCAGGAAGCGGTGGCCGCGCGCGACACGCCCTTGCTGCTCGGCATCATCCTCGTCAGCGCCGTGCTGGTCATCGTCATCAATCTTCTCGTCGATATCGCCTATGCCTTTCTCGACCCGCGCGTCGATGCCAGCGAGGCCGGCACATGAGCACGCTTCGTCGCTTTCTGCGCGCGCCGGAGGCGGTCGCCGGCGCCATCCTCCTGGCGGCATTGTGCGCCATGGCCCTGTCGGCGCCGCTGCTGTTTCCCGGCGACCCGCAAGCCATCGCCGGCCCGGCGCTGCTGCCGCCCTTCCAGGACTGGTCGCTGCCGCTCGGCACGGACCGCCTCGGCCGTGACGTGCTGGCCGAGCTTTTCCATGGTGCTCGCACGTCGCTGGCCGTCGGCGTGGCGGCCGCCGCTGCCGCTCTTGCGGTTGGCGCGGTGGTTGGCACGCTGGCCGGCTTTGCCGGCGGCCTGACCGACGAGGCGCTGATGCGCGTCACCGATGCCTTCCAGACCGTGCCGGGCTTTCTGCTGGCGCTGGCCTTCGTCAGCATAGTCGGCCCTTCGCTCGGCGTCGTCGTGGCGGCAATAGCGCTCGGCACCTGGACCGGGCCCGCGCGCGTGGCCCGCGCGGAAGTGCTGTCGATCCGTGAGCGCGACTACGTCGCCGGCGCGCGCGTCATCGGCATGCATCCGCTGGAAATCGCCTTTCGCGAGGTACTGCCCAATGCCTTGCCGCCGGTGCTGGCGCTGTCCTCGGTGATCGTGGCGGCGGCGATCCTCACCGAGGCGGCTTTGTCCTTCCTCGGCCTTGGCGATCCCAACCGGGTCACCTGGGGCGGCATGATAGCAGAGGGCCGCGCGGTGCTGCGCACCGCGCCCTTCCTGTCGATCGTACCCGGCATAGCACTGGTTCTGACGGTGCTCGGTGTTTACCTCGCCGGAGAAGGCATCGTCGAGACGACGGCTGTCAGAAGAGGCCTGTCGTGACCGCGCTGGCTTCGATCCGCGACTTGACGGTAAGCTACCGCCGCGATGGCAGCGAGGTCGCCGCGCTAAAGACCATCAGCCTCGACATTGCGGCTGGCGAGCGGCTCGCCATCATCGGGGAAAGTGGCTCCGGCAAGAGCACGCTGGCGCTGGCGATTGCGGGACTCCTGCCGCAATCTGCCAAGGTTGGAGGCCAGACTGATTGGTTTTCGTCGACGTTGGGTGCCAAGGCTCCCCTCGTAGAGCATCACCCGCAAAAATCTGCCTCCAACCCGAGCCGTACCCCCCTCCTGGGGAAGGACATCGGCTTCGTCTTCCAGGATCCCTCCGCCAGCCTTGATCCGGTCATGCCAATCGGTAAACAAATCGCGGAAGTCGTGCATACGCATCTCGGCCTCGACTGGCGGCAGTCCTTCGCCAAAGCCAGAACCCTGCTCGAACGCGTCCGCCTGCCCGATCCGGACTCCGCCCTGCGCGCCTATCCGCATCAGCTGTCCGGCGGCCAGAAGCAGCGTGTGGCTATTGCAGCCGCGATCGCAGCCGGTCCGAGACTTTTGATCGCCGACGAGGCGACCAGCGCGCTCGACACCATCGTGCAGGCCGAGATCGTCTCGCTGATCCGGCGGCTGGCGACAGAAGACGGCATGACGCTGCTTTTCATCAGTCATGACATTGCGCTGGCCGCCGAGCTTGCGGACCGCATTGCCGTGTTCCGGCATGGCGAATTGATCGAACTTGGCGCCACGCAACAGATCGTCGGTGCGCCAACTGAAGCCTACACGCGCGCGCTGCTCGACGCCCATATCGGCCTCGACGCCGAACCGCTGCACCACGGTATGATCGCATGAGCGCCCCTGTGCTGGCGGTTTCCAACCTGACCAGGCACTACCGCCGTGGCGGCAAGACGGTTACCGCGGTCGACGATGTTTCCTTCGAAATCAGGCCCGGCGAGACGCTGGCGCTGGCCGGCCCCTCCGGCAGCGGCAAGTCGACGATCGCGCGGCTGGTGTTGCGGCTGATCGAGCCGGATGCCGGCCGCATCGAGTTCGAAGGCCATGATTTCCTGGCTCTGGGCGGCGCCGGCTTGCGTGCGCGTCGCGCTCGCTTGCAGATGGTGTTCCAGGATCCGCTTGCCGCGTTCAACCCGCGCGCCACGGTGGCGCGCGTGCTTGACGATCCCTTGCGCATCCACGGCGTCGCCTCCCGTTCCGAGCGCCCGCGCCGCATCGCCGCCCTGCTGGAGCGCGTCGGGCTTGCGGCGGAGCTTGCCTCGCGCTCCATCCACGAAATCTCGGGCGGCCAGCGGCAGCGGGTGGCGATTGCCCGCGCCATAGCCCCGAAACCCTCGCTGATCGTGCTCGATGAAGCGGTGTCGGCGCTCGATGTTTCGGTGCGCGGACAGATCCTCGATCTTCTGCTCGACCTGCAACGCCAGGAACGGATCGCCTATCTCTTTATTTCGCATGATCTCGGCGTCGTCAGGGCCGTAGCCCACCGCGTCATCCTTCTCGACGGCGGGCGGATTGCCGAGAGCGGCGATGCCCGCGCCGTCATCGATGGGCCGCGATCGGCTATCGGCAAGGCGCTCGTGGCGGCCACACCAAAGCTCAGAAGAACCACGCAGGAAGCATCATGACCGACCCCGAAGCCAGAGCCGAGAAACTGTCGCGCGAACTCGATTCCGCCTTCCGCAACCGGGCCGACCTCTATCGCCTGTTCCTGGATGAGTTGACCGGAGAGCTGGGCGCCGAAAGAGCCGAGGCGATCATGACCCGGACCATCGAGCAGCGCGGCAAGGAAGTGGCCGCCGCGGCCTTCGCCGCATTCGGTCCCAACGACGCGCGCTCAATCGGCGAGGCCTTCTTGTCTGTCAGCCCGGACAGCGGCTTGATGTATCCCACCGATGTCGAGCGCGGCGAAGACCGCATCGCCTTCAAGGTGAAGCGCTGCCCGCTCAAGGATGCCTGGGTCGAGGCCGGCGTCGGCGAGGAAAAACTCGCCACGCTCTGCCGCATCGCCGGCGCCTTCGACCGCGGCCTGTTCGAGGCGACCGGCGTGCGTTTCGACAATGTCACCTGGACGCCCGGCCACGGCAGCGGCTGCTGCCATATCGCGCTGACCAACCGCGATGCCGGCTAGCAATTGGTGGCCTTAGCCGCCGACCATCAGCCTGACGACCTCATCATGGTTGGTCTCGGAGATCTTGCGCTCGCCGGCCTGGATCCCGCGCCGCAGCACGACGATGCGATCGGAAACGGCGAAGATGTCCTGCAAATTATGCGAGATGAAGATCACGCCGCGCCCTTGCGCCTTGAGCTGGTGGATGAGCGAAATCACCTTGCGCTGCTCCGGCACGCCGAGCGCGGCCGTCGGTTCATCCATGATCAGGATCTGAGCATCCCAGTAGACGGCGCGGCCGATGGCCACGGCCTGCCGCTGGCCGCCGGAGAAATTGCTGACCGGCGCATTCAGTCGGCTGACGTGGAAGTCCAGCCGCTTCATCGTCTCCCTGGCGGCCTCGGCCATGGCCTTGCGGTCGAGCACTGGCAGGAAACCGAATGCCTTGCGCATGGGCTCGCGGCCGAGGAAGATGTTGGCACCGATCGACAAATTATCGGCCAGCGCGAGATCCTGGTAGATCGTCTCGATGCCCTTTTCGCGCGCCTCCTGCGGCGTGGCGAAAGCCACCGGCTGACCTCTGAGCAGGATTTCTCCGCCCGTCGGCTGGAACACGCCCGATATTGCCTTGATCAGAGTCGTTTTGCCGGCGCCATTGTCTCCGGCAAGCGCCACCACTTCGCCCGGCCGCACGGCCATGGAGAAATCATTGAGCGCCCGCACGGCACCGAAATGCTTGGAAAGGTTCCGGACTTCGAGAAGGGGCTCGGTGCTATTCATCCTGACGGGCTCCACTGAACCGGCGCTGCGCCTGGTCGATGAGAACGGAAATGATAATGACGACGCCGACCGCGATGAACTGCCAGAACGGCTCGACATTGACGAACACCAGCCCGTACTGAATGACCGCGATCACCAGCGCGCCGGCGACGGTGCCGAAAATGGTGCCGGAGCCGCCGAACAGGCTGGCGCCGCCGATCACCACCGCCGCGACGCTGTCGAGCAGCAGGGGTTCGCCGGCCTGCGCGGCACCGGCGGTGAAGCGCGCCGCATAGAGCGCGCCGCCAAGCCCGGCGCACATTGCCGACAGCACATAGAGCCGCAGGATATGGCCCCTGATGTCGATGCCGGCGCGGCGCGCGGCCTGGACATTGGCGCCGATGGCGTAATTGTGCTGGCCGAACCGGGTCTGGCTGAGCAGATAGTGCATCACGACGACGAAGACGGCGGCGATCATCACCAGATAGGGCACGCCATGGAACTTGCCGTTGCCGAGCAGTGCGAACCAGGAGTTCTGTACCGGCACCGTCGTGCCGCCGGCAAGCAGGAAGGCGACACCGCGGGCGACGCCGAACATGCCGAGCGTGCCGATGAAGGGCGGGACCCTGAGCCGCGAGATCAGCAAGCCGTTGATGACGCCGGGCACGCCGGCCACGATCACCGCGGCAAGGATGCCGGCAAGCATGGCCAACGGCAACGGAATGGCGGCCCCCGCCATGTTGGTGGCATGCGCGGCGATGACCGCGGCCAAGCCCATGATGAAGCCGAGCGACAGGTCGATGCCGCCTGAAATGATGACGAAGGTCTGCCCGGTCGCCAAAAGCAGCGGCGCCACGGCGAAGATCGCGATGGATTGCAGATTGAACGGATTGAGCACGAAAGTGGCACCGAAGGCGCTTCGCGACCAGATCTCGAAACAGACGATCAGGCCTGCGAGAAACAGCCAGGCGCGCCCCTCGGCGATGCGTGCGATCCAGCTCCTGGCCGGATCGCCGTGGTCGGCCTGGGGAGCGACATGCTTCTCGGCTGGCTGTGCTGGTGATGTCGAGGTCATGAGTACTCCGCGGCGCGGCTGCCTTCAAACAGGTCCCGCCTCTGGCGGGGACCGACACGGGCTCCTCCCGGCGCACCGGGAAGAGCCAAGTTGGTCCGGACTTACTCGGAGTAGAGATACTTCGAGATGTTCGGATCGCCGATGTTGGACTTGTCCATGATCGTGAAGCCGGTGCCGATCGTGACCGGGATGGACTGGCCGGTCAGGTGGGCATAGGCCGAGACGACGCCGAAGTAGCCGATCTCCGCGGGATGCTGGGCGATCGCCACATCCACAAGCCCGGTGTTGATGTTGTCGACGATGCTGGTCGGAGCATCGAAGGCAACCACTTTGACGGTGCCCGTCTGCCCTGCCTGCTTGACGCCATTGGCGGCGCCCAGCGCCGAGAACAGATTGGCGCCGAACACGCCGACGAGGTCGGGGTTGCGCGCGAACACCGCCTGCAGCTGCGAGGCCGCCTTGTTGGCATCGTCATCATTGAACTGGGTCTCGAGAACGGTGATGCCGGGATGGTTGGCCATCTCCTTCTTGAAGCCTTCCTCGCGCTGGTCGGTGGTCGAGATGCCGGGCTTGACGTTGGAGACATAGACCTTGCCCTTGTCGCCGACGGCCTTGGCAAGCGCCCGCGCCGCGATCTCGCCGCCCAGCACATTGTCCGAGGCGATGTAGGCCAGGGGGAAATCGGCGTCACCCGCGCCGGTCTGATAGGCGCCGGTGCCGATGAAGGTATCCACGGTGATGACCGGAATGCCTGCGTCATTGGCCTTGCGCAGCGGCTCCACCAACTGGACCTTGTCGGTCGGCGCGATCAGGATCGCGTCCGGCTTCTTGGCGATGACCGCGTCGAGCACCGGCACCTGGGTGACCGGATTGAACTCAGGAGCGCCCTGGAAGACCAGGTTCACGCCAAGCGCGTCGGCTGCGGCCTGGGCACCCTTGCGCATGGTGATGTAGAAACCGTCGGTGGTCAGGCCCGGAACGAGCGCGATGGTATATTTCTTGTCTTGCGCCTGCGCGGGCGCGATAAGCACCGACGCGCTGACGGCGAGAGCCGCGAGCGCGGCAACGATCTTCTTCATGACATCCTCCTCATTGTGTTGGCAGATCTGCCGTTGCAAGTGACATCGAATGGCCGTCATCCGCTTGGGACAAGACGGCCGGGAACGCCTGTTTGCTTTTCGCGGGCAGCTCCTCCCAAGCGCCCTCCAGTCGATATGTCAGCCGGTCCAGCCGACCGATACGATAGCCGTGGTCGCTTCCTCGCCCTCCGCGAGGTCAGAGAGCCACAGCACCCGGCATGCATCGCATGCCAAGCTCACAAACTTGTAACACTTTGCAGAAATAAATTGCAACTCGGTTTCCCGGGTCGCAACGCCGGATTTTTCACGCAACATCCGACTGCTCCACAAAGTCCCGGCGAACTATTGCCTCGACTTCTCGGCGGCACAACCGATTTCGTAAAATCGCCCTCGCCAATTGGAAGGCGGCGGTGGCGCGTTGGGCGGGCACTATCGCGGCGGCAGGGCAGCGAGGATGGCTTGTGCCGTCTTCGTATCCGTTATCACGGTGTTGATCAGCCGGGCGCGAGCGGCGCCGATGATGGCCGTCGCCTTTTCCGGTGACGCCGCGACACCGATCACCAGCGGTACGGCGCGGAGCTGCGCCGGCGACATGGCAATCATCCGGCCCTCTCCTTCCCAGGCGATCAGCGCGCCATCGGCATCGAAATAGTGCCGAAGGACATCGCCGGCCGCATGGACCAGTGCCTGCTCGCTCGGCGTGGCTGCGCTCGCCTCGGGTGCATTGATAGCATGCGGCAGGCCGATGCCGACGATCGCGACATCGGTCCTGTCCCACAGCGCGACGGCATCGCTGATGGCGGCATCACCAAGGAAGACCTCACGCAATTCGCTGGAAGGCAGATAGGGGGCATGAATGAAGTGCGGCGTGCCGCCGAACTCCTCGGCGGCGAGGCGGACGAATTCGTTGACCTGAAAATGCGCCGCGTGCTGCTGCATGCCGCCGGTGGCGGCAACGGTCAGCACGCCCGGAAGGCGCGGCAAGCCGGCGCGGATCACCTCGCGCACCGCGCGCCCCCAGCCGATGGCGACCACGGAGCCGGCCACCAATTGTGCCTGCTTGAGCAAGCCGCCGAGCGGACCGGCCAGCGCCGTCAGTGCGCCTGCGGCCGGCGTTTCGACCACCGCAGCGTCACGGAGACCCAGCCTATCGATCAGCTGTCTGGTGATCTCCTCCGGTGTCGCCAGATCGAGAACCTCGATACGGACGATCCCTTCCGCCCGCGCCCGCTGCAAGAGGCGCGATATGGTCGCGGTGGAGACGCCGAGCTGCCGCGCGATGTCGACCTGCGACATCTCCGCCTCGTAATGCAGTTTGGCGACCGTGTGCAGCATCGTGCGCGATGCGGTCGCATCCTGAATGGGAGGGGCAGCCAGCTTGCAATTCCTTTCAGCAACGTGTTACACACGTATACGCCGATGGGAGTTATCGCGCAAATCCGGCGAACTCGCAACTTGAGGCCGTCCTGCCCAGGCGCCTGCAAGGTGTGCTTTTCCGGGCAATCGACGGCGCATCAAGACGGCAATTCTCCCCTGCCGGCAGGCAGGCAAACTGAACATTCTTGTTTCCACGGGATCCGCGCCCTCGGCCAGAGAGCGCCAACATCGGACAGAGACCATGACAAAGATGACCACCGCGGAGCTGCGCGGCTATCAGCAGATATGCGGCAGGGACGGGGCCATGGTGGCCATCGCCTGCGACCAGCGCGGCGGCATGCGCACCTTGCTGGCGGCGGATCCGGCCGAACAGGCCAGGATCACCAACGACATGCTCGGCGACACCAAGGCCGACATCACGCGCTACCTTGCAAGTGCCGCGTCCTGCGTGCTGCTCGACCCGCTCTGCGCGGTGCCGCGGGTCGTCGAGGAGGGCGTGCTGAACCGCGATACCGCACTGCTTATCGGCCTCGACGCCTCGGGTTTCGACGTCTCGCCCGAGGGCTATCGCCTGTCGCGCCTTGTCCCCGGCATCGATGCGCGCCGCGTGCGCGAGCTGGGCGGTACGGGCGGCAAGATCATGGTGTATCTGCGGGCCGACAAGCCCGAAGCCAATGAGCACAACATTGCCATCCTGCGCCAATGCATCGCCGATTTCGGGCAGGAAGACTTGCTGCTCGTCGTCGAATTCCTGACTTATCAGCTCGAAGGCGAAAGCCCGCAAGATTATGCGGCGAAGACCCCGTGGCTTGTCGAGGAAGGCACAAGGATCTCGCTGGAGTGCGGGGCAAAGGTGCTGAAGCTTCCATATCCCGGAACGCCGGAAGCCTGTGCCAACATCACGAGAATGGCCGGCGAGGTGCCGTGGGCGGTGCTTTCGGCCGGCGTCAACCACGCCACCTTCCTAGGTCAGGTCGAGATTGCCATGCAGAACGGCGCCTCCGGCGTAATCGCCGGCCGCTCGCTGTGGAAGGACTGCATCTCGCTCGATCGTGACATTCAGCGCGAAAGGCTTAAGACCATCGCGGTGCCGCGATTGCGTGAGATCCAGGCGGTAATCGGGCATCACCGGCGCAAGGCCGCCGCCTGATATCCGCGTTGGATCACCGGCACGTGCAGGACGTCATGCCTCTCAGCATAGGGATAGATATAGGCGGTACCAATCTGCGGGCCGCCCGCATTTCGGGCACCGGCGAAATCCTCGAACGCCTGTCCGAAAAGAGCGCGCCAGACCCGCAGCTTGTGCTCTCGCGGATCGCCGGGATGGTGCGCCGGCTCGATACATCTGAGGTTTCAGCCATCGGCATCGGTGTTCCCGGCCGCGTCGACGCGCATCGCCGCGCGGTCCTGTCCGGCGGCTACGTCAATCTGGCCTCCGTCTCGCTGGCGCAGCGCCTGGAGGACATGGCCGGCAAGCCCGTCGTCATCGACAATGACTGCAACATGGCACTGGTCGCGGAGATGGCGCTCGGCGCCGGCCGGGGCCACGACGACATCGCCATGTTCACCATCGGCACCGGCATTGGCGGCGCCGTCGCTCAAGATCGGCGGATCTTGCGTGGCCGGGCAACGGCCGGGCAGCTCGGCCACATCACCGTCGACGTCAATGGCGAGACATGCGCCTGCGGCCGGCGCGGCTGTGTCGAGACCACCAGTTCGGGCACGGCGCTCGGCCGTCACATTGCGCGGGCCGGCTTGCGTCCCGACCTTTCGGTCGACCAGCTCTTTTCCCGCGACGCCGCCGGAGACATCCACGCGCGCGCTATACTGGAAGCCTGGGCAACGCCCTTGCGTGCCGCCATCGATACCAGCGTCGCCCTGTTCGACCCCGATCTCGTCCTGCTCGGCGGCGGCCTTGGCCGGGCGGCACACAAGGCGCTCGGCCGTGCGCCGGCCCTGGCGCCGTGGTATCAATGCCAGGTCGAGCCGGCGCAGCTCGGCGACGAGGCCGGCGTGATCGGCGCTGGATTGCAGGCGCTGGCCGGAACGGACATGGCGACCGCGCCGATTTTGGGCCGGTCTTTCGTCCAAACCGGGGGCGCCAGGCGCGCCGTGCTGGTCAACGGCATCCCGGCCAGCGGCAAGAGCACGGTCTCGCGCGGCATAGCCGACCGCACGGGATGGCCGTTGCTTGCGCTCGATACGATCAAGAATCCGTTTCTCGAGGTGCTCGGCGGCGGCGACCGCGCATTCAACCGCACGCTCGGCCGCGCCAGCTATCAGGCGATCTGGTCAGTCGTCGGCGAAGCCCCAGCGGGCTCCACATTCATCGTCGACGCCTGGTTCGGTTTCCAGCCGCGCGAGCTGCTCGAGGATCATCTCAGGAATGCCGGTGTCGAACAGACCTTTGAAATCTGGTGCCACGCGCCTGGCGAAGTTTTGGCCGAGCGTTACGCCGCCCGGCTCGACCAGCGTCCCGCCGGCCATCCAGGCGCGGCCTATATCCCCGAACTGATCGAACTCGCTGGGCGCGCCGAACCGCTGCGGCGCGGCCCGCTCTTCGACGTCGACACGACGAAGCCGATCGACTTCGATGCCATCATCGCGTGGCTGCGAGCGATGATGCCGGGCGGCGTTTAGAGCGTCGATGACAGGAAGCAGTCAGACCCGCCAACTCGAAAGCGGTTTCGTTTTCGAGCTGGCCAGGCCTGTCCGGTCAATAGCCGACGGTGAAGCGCTGCGGGCGTGACCGTGGTCGCCGGGGCGCCCACCGATAAGTGGCGAACAGATCCTCAATCCGTTCGCACAGTGCGGCCGCCAGGCGCCGTACTCGCAGGCGAGATCATATTCGGCACCAGAATGTCATTGCGGCGCGCGAAGGCGATCAAGGTCGCCCGCACGGTTTCCGCATCGATCTCGCCGGCGATACCGGCTTTGCAAGCGTTGAGGGCGACGGCATGGGCGCCGTTCCGGCTGACAACGGGCCAGTCCTGCAGCACGGCATAAGCTTCCATCGCAGTCTCGATCGTCACCGGAAGCCCCATTCCGACCAGGATCGTCACGGGTTCTTCAAAGCGCATCTGTGCCATGATTTAAACCTCCATTCGACGGCAAACGAACCGAAGCATGTCGGGCAGCCTGGTGCGCGATGACAGGTCGGCGCGGATAAGGCGGGTGCGCCGGCGTCGTCGGATTTTCACCAGCCGCGAGCCTGATCTCGGCCGCCTCGACCGGACTTGGCTTGACCATTGGCGAGCCCCAGCCCGGCGCCGGCAGCGCCCTGTGCGCCCTGGCGAGCGCCTCGAGCCAGGCAACGACGGAAAGCGGCGGGAGCGTCCGCCCATCGAGCCAGGCGGCGACCTGGCTTTGCGGGCAACCAAGCTCGTCGACGAGGTCTGCCGCTTTCCACCTCAACGTTTTCAGGCATTCACGCAATTGGCCCGCGATCATGTCGGTCCTCTTCCCAACCGGACATCCGTCCACCACGGCGTTCCGCGAATTGCTCCGACCACGGCGTCCTCCACCCCTGGATTCAGCCGCCGGAGCCTTCCGAAGCTGTCGACACATGCTGAGCCGCCAGAAACATCAGCGTCGAGGCCGCGGTACGGCGGCTCCAGCCCGCGGACTCCGCCATGTCGAGGACGCCCGTCAGCAATGGTCCCAGCACGCTCCTGCATTCTGCCTCGTAGGCGAGAAATTCGTTTGCCGGATGCGTGGGCGCCGGAACGGAACCGATGCCGGTCATATTGGTCTCTCTCCAAACTTTCCTAGGAAGCGCCCGCTCCCATTCGAGGGGAGCGGGCAGTCTCCCATCGTCCTAGAAGTCCATGCCCGCGCCGGCGGGCATGGCAGGGGCGGCGGCTTCCTTCTTTGGCTTCTCGGCCACCATCGCCTCGGTGGTGACCAGCAGGCCGGCGACGGAAGCGGCATCCTGAAGCGCGGCGCGTACGACCTTTGCCGGATCGATGACGCCTTGGCCGTAGAGATCGCCGAACTCGTTGGTCTGGGCGTTCCAGCCCCAGCCGAACTCGCTCTTCTCGCGCAGCTTGCCGACGATGATCGAGCCCTCGGCGCCGGCATTCTCCGCGATCTGGCGCACCGGGGTCTCGATTGCGCGCCGCACGATCTCCACGCCGGTCCTCTGGTCGGCATTGTCGATCACCAAGCCATCAAGCGCCTTGGCGGCCCGAAGCAGCGCGACGCCGCCACCGGGGAGCACGCCTTCCTCGACCGCCGCACGGGTCGCATGCAGCGCGTCGTCGACACGGTCCTTGCGCTCCTTCACCTCGACTTCCGTCGAACCGCCGACGCGGATGACGGCGACGCCGCCGGCGAGCTTCGCCAGCCGCTCCTGCAATTTCTCGCGGTCATAGTCGGAGGTGGTCTCCTCGATCTGGGCTTTGATCTGGGCGATACGGCCCTGGATCTCTTCCTTGCGGCCAACGCCGTCGATGATGGTGGTATTTTCTTTTTCGATCACCACTCTCTTGGCGCGGCCCAGCATCTGCAGCGTGACGTTCTCGAGCTTGATGCCGAGATCCTCGCTGATCGCCGTGCCGCCGGTGAGGATGGCGATATCCTCCAGCATCGCCTTGCGGCGATCGCCGAAGCCAGGCGCCTTGACGGCCGCGACCTTCAGGCCGCCGCGCAATTTGTTGACAACCAGCGTGGCGAGCGCCTCCCCTTCCACATCCTCGGCAATGATCAGCAAAGGCTTGCCCGACTGTACGACGGCCTCGAGAACGGGGAGCATGGCTTGCAGGTTGGACAGTTTCTTCTCGTGGATCAGCACATAAGGCTCTTCGAGCTCGACGCGCATCTTGTCCTGGTTGGTGATGAAGTACGGGCTGAGATAGCCGCGGTCGAACTGCATGCCCTCGACCACCTCGAGTTCGGTCTCGGCGGTCTTGGCCTCCTCCACCGTGATGACACCTTCATTGCCGACCTTCTCCATCGCCTCGGCGAGGAAGCGGCCGATCTCGGCATCGCCATTGGCCGAGATGGTGCCGACCTGGGCGATCTCGTCGTTCTTCGTCACCTTGCGGGCATTGGCCTTCAGTTCGGCGACGACCGCCTCCACGGCCTTGTCGATGCCGCGCTTCAAATCCATCGGATTCATGCCCGATGCCACGGCCTTGGCGCCTTCCTTTACGATGGCTTGGGCCAGAACCGTCGCGGTTGTGGTGCCGTCGCCAGCCAAGTCGCTGGTTTTCGACGCCACCTCGCGCACCATCTGTGCGCCCATGTTCTCGAACTTGTCTTCCAGCTCGATTTCCTTGGCCACCGTCACACCATCCTTGGTAATGCGCGGCGCGCCGAAGGACTTGTCGATAACGACATTGCGGCCCTTGGGACCGAGCGTCACCTTCACCGCATTGGCCAGAATGTCGACGCCGCGCAGCATTTTCTCGCGGGCTTCGGTATGGAATTTCACTTCCTTGGCAGCCATTGGATCACTCCTTCGATTTAGGCAGCTTTCGTTGACTGGTAACCTCGCAAGAAGCCGTCAGGCGGCCTTCTTCATCGTTGCTGTCTGCTCGATCACACCCATCACGTCGCTTTCCTTCATGATGATAAGGTCTTCGCCGCCGAGCTTGATCTCGGTGCCGGACCATTTGCCGAACAGGATGCGGTCACCCACCTTGACGTCGAGCGGCTGAAGCTGCCCGGCTTCGTTGCGCGCGCCAGGGCCGGCGGCGATCACCTCGCCTTCCTGCGGCTTTTCCTTGGCTGTATCGGGAATGATGATGCCGCCGGCCGTCTTTTCCTCGGCTTCGATGCGGCGGACCAGGATACGGTCATGCAACGGGCGAAACGTCATGTCGTTCTCCTTCAAGGACAAACAGTTTGAGGTTCCTCCGCGCCGGACCGGCAATATCGGCCGGCTCGGGGTGCCGCGACCTTGTTCAGCATCGCGCGCGCATATCGAGCGAGTTTTGCAGCTTTCCGCTTTCAAGAGGTCCGCGCAAAAATTTTAGCACTCGCTACATGAGAGTGCCAACACACTGTTATCATGAGGAAATTCTGACCAGGCCGACGATTTGATCGCTTGAATTTTGGAAAACAGCCAACAAAATTATTTTGGCCCGCGCTGCCGAAGCGCAGCCGGAACCTGGACGCTATCGAGGAGTTTTGCGAACGGAGCACAACAATGGACCGACAGAAACTTTCGCCGATCATGCCTTCTCTGACCGACATGCCCGACATCCGCTTGACCGGCTGCTTTCGCCGGCCAGGCACTTCAAACATCCCAACGAGGTGTTGGCAGACGACGCGCTCGACCTTTGGGAAAAGCGGGCGATCCTGTCGTCTTGGGCCTCGGACGCCTGCGCGGTGGAGTCGATGCCGGAACTGCGCCTGCCGCAGGGAGTCGAGCGGCCGGTTTCCTTCGACCAGATCATGGAGGCCCTGTGCAAGCTCGACATCGACGCGTCGGCGTCCCGGTCGACGCCGGACGAATTCCGCCACGACTTCGCCAGGATGCATGCGTGATCTCATAAACGAAAGGAGAAGCATATGGTGACTGCCGTCAGCAGAGAATTCCGCCTTCAGATGGATGGCTACGGCCTGACCACGGCCGAGATTCACTATCATATGCCCGACTACCCCAACCTGCTGCAGCTCTATGTCTGGCAGGAATACGACCTCGCTCCCGAGTTCCCGGAGCTGAAGGGCTTCCTTGGCTATTGGGAAAGCGAATTGGAGGGCGCGCTGCACTCCGTGCGCGTCGCCCATCATCGCCTGATCACACCGTCCGAAAGGCGCGCCGTTGACGACATCGTTGCCATCCATTGACCGGATTGCATTGAGCGGATCAAAAAAACCTGAAGCGCGTCGCCTGCGACGCGGCGCGCTCAAAGGCCCGATCGAGCATACCTAAAGTCAGAGCTTCCGAGCAGGATAAGTGGTGAAATCCATGTCATCCTGCTCCGACAGCCATTGGCCGGACCGCCCCTGGCATCCTCGCAGAGCGGGGTTGGCGAAGCGAAGGAGGGCGGCCTCTGGTCAGGCCGGCTCGCTTGGCCGCCTTCAAGAAAGCTTTGTAGGCAGCACGCCCGCTGCGCCAGCCATCCAGCGCATCGCGGCACGCACGGTCGGCGGCACGCCAGCTTGGGCCACGCGCCCATTTCGGCCATTGTTGATCCAGGCATTCCAGAGCCTCGAAGCTGCTGGCGATCTTGCGGGGCGCATTCGAGAATTCGAGCGTAATCGGCTGAGGGAACCGAATATCGTTCATCACTTCCTCCGTTTTTTGACGTCTTTTTGCGAGTAAGCAATCGGATGGAATCATCGGCGACCGTCCATCCGCGATCGAGATGGTCATCGGTCCAGGCGGCGTCAAGGGCCGCCGGATTTTGGCGAGACCTTCGATCAGGCCTCTTGACGCCAGACCCCTCAGTTCCCAGATCGAATCCGCCGGCGCCGGAAGGGCCGGCATGGTCAAGGAGTGCCCATCCTTGGCACTCCTCGTACCCATGTTGCTCAGCGAAGGAGGATATGGCTATGAGAACCGCTTTCGACTTTTCACCATTCTATCGGTCGAGCATAGGCTTCGACCGTATTTTCGACCTGCTGGAGAATGCCAGTCGGACGGCGAATGTAGACAATTGGCCGCCCTACGACATTTCCAGGACCGGTGACGACGCTTATCGCATCACCATGGCGGTAGCCGGCTTCAGTGAAGACGAATTGAGCATCGTTCATGAGCCCAACATGCTCGTAATCGCCGGCGAGCGTGCCGGAGAGGACAATGGCGAATACCTGCATCGCGGCATCGCCGGACGGCCGTTTGAGCGGCGCTTCGAACTTGCCGACCATGTGAAGGTGACCGGCGCCGGCCTCGTCAACGGTCTGCTGACGGTCGATCTCCAGCGCGAGATTCCCGAAGAGATGAAACCGCGCAAGATCGAGATCGGCACCAGCATGGCCAAAGCCAAGGAAAAGTCCGTCCCAGTGGAGAAACAGGCGGCCTGAGGCATTCCGGGTCAAAGCTGCCACCGCCGGACGCCGGTCGTCCGGTGGTGAGACGCAAGCAAAGAGGAGAAAGACAATGAGCGTACGTGATCTCATTCCTTTTGGCCGGGAACGCGGCCAGGTCCCCGGCCTTTTGCGCGATGGCGAACGTGATCCGTTCATGTCGTTGCACCGCGAGGTGAACCGCCTTTTCGACGATGTTTTCCGTGGTTTCGGCTCGGGGCTGCCGTCCTTGTCGTCGGTTGCCGCCGATGGCGGACGCTGGCCTAGCGTCGAGATCTCCGACAGCGGAAAGGAGGTCCGTGTCATGGCCGAGGTGCCCGGCATGGAGGAGAAGGACATCGAGGTCCTGCTCGATGACGGCGTGCTGACCCTGAAGGGCGAAAAGCGGTCCGAGAGCGAGGACAAGGAGCGCCAGTTCTCCGAACGCTACTACGGCCGTTTCGAGCGCCGCATTCCGCTCGGCGTCGAGGTCGAGCAGGACAAGGTCGAAGCGCGCTTCAGGAATGGCCTGCTGACGGTGACCCTGCCGAAGACCGCGAAAGCGCAAGCGCAGGCAAAGCGCATCGAGATCAAGAGTTGAGCGACCCTATGCCGGCGGTGGGACAATCCCCCGCCGGTTCGGATCGAAACGGCAGTGGTGCCGGCTTGCACCCCACCTGCGGACGTGACCGCTTTCCCTGGTTGAATTTATCTCCGGGGGACCGGATCTGTCTTTCTGCGGTGACACCGTCTGCTTGGTCGTGGAACGCGCGGCTTCCGGTCAGATATGATGCTGGCGGGCGGATTGGGTTTGGTTGGGGGGAGGATTTGCTTTTATGGCGTGGGGTGGGCTTTGCGTGTTTCCTGGGCTGATGAGGGTTCTCGAATCAGCCTGGCGCGATCAGCCGGATACAAGAACAGCCCGGGTTGAGCCGGGCTGTTTTGTATTTGGTTGCGGGGACAGGATTTGAACCTGTGACCTTCAGGTTATGAGCCTGACGAGCTACCGGGCTGCTCCACCCCGCGCCACCTGTGGGCAAGCGTCAGCTTGCTTCGATCTCTGGAAGCAGGTGTTTTCTGCTTCGATCTTTGGAAGCGGGCGTTTGCCTGCTTCGCGCCGCCAAATTGAAAGGGCCGCTTAGAGCGGCCCGTTGTCCCGTTGGCGGGCCTTGTTCGTGAAGAGAAGATTTCACTCCATCCAGGTTCTGGATGTGAGTTCAACGTGCGTTTGGCAGACCTGGCAGCGACCTACTCTCCCGCGTCTTGAGACGAAGTACCATCAGCGCTGGAGCGTTTCACGGCCGAGTTCGGAATGGGATCGGGTGCAGCCGCTCCGCCATAACCACCAGGTCGGCAAAACGCACGTTGTTCGAGAAGCTGGAATAGGGAATAGTGAGTAGCAAATAGTGAGTAGGGGATGCCTATTCGCTATTGGCTCATGCTCTTCACCTGTCTTTTGTGCCTGAGCGACATCCACAGTTTGCTTCCGGGCAAAGCCCGCAAGCGCGACTGCGCGTCGCCGGTCGTCCGGCGCCCCCGCGGAGCATAGGCCCGTAAGGGCCGCTCATGCGTGAGCGCTGGTAGACCATCCGACTTCTGGCGACAATCCTTTGGATTGCGCCGAGATGGGCATAAGGAATGAGAACGATCAAGCCGATCGAACTATTAGTACCGGTAAGCTTCAAGCGTTGCCGCTCTTCCACACCCGGCCTATCAACGTGGTCGTCTTCCACGGTTCTCAGGGAATACTCGTTTTAAGGTGGGTTTCCCGCTTAGATGCCTTCAGCGGTTATCCCGTCCGGATATAGCTACCCTGCTATGCGGCTGGCGCCACAACAGGTCCACCAGAGATCCGTCCATCCCGGTCCTCTCGTACTAGGGACAGATCCTTTCAATATTCCTACACCCACGGCAGATAGGGACCGAACTGTCTCACGACGTTCTGAACCCAACTCACGTACCGCTTTAAATGGCGAACAGCCATACCCTTGGGACCTGCTCCAGCCCCAGGATGCGATGAGTCGACATCGAGGTGCCAAACAACCCCGTCGATATGGACTCTTGGGGGTCATCAGCCTGTTATCCCCGGCGTACCTTTTATCCGTTGAGCGATGGCCCTTCCACGCGGGACCACCGGATCACTATGACCGACTTTCGTCTCTGCTCGACTTGTCAGTCTCGCAGTCAGGCAGGCTTATGCCATTGCACTCAGCGAACGATTTCCGACCGTTCTGAGCCCACCATCGCGCGCCTCCGTTACTCTTTAGGAGGCGACCGCCCCAGTCAAACTACCCACCATACATTGTCCCGGACCCGGATAACGGGCCGCGGTTAGACATCCATAGTGATAAGGGTGGTATTTCAAGGGTGGCTCCACCTGAGCTGGCGCCCAGGTTTCAAAGCCTACCACCTATCCTACACATGCCACTACGAA
>NZ_JAIUID010000004.1:130000-135000 GCF_020165435.1 Mesorhizobium sp. BR1-1-2 | reverse complement strand
CACATCGCTTTCTGCGCTTGGTCGCGCCTGGGATACTCGCTTCGGACCCTATGCCTCGCTTTGAAAACCGCTGTCCGCCCGACGGCCGCGGACCTTGCGCGAGCGGCTTTCAGCGGCGATCCTCCAGCAATTCCGGTGTGATGTTCCGGCCTGCGTAGAAGATGCCCAGGATCAGCACCTGCTCGCCCTCGACCGCAAAGGCAATGCTGAACGCCCGTCGGTAGCCGATGATCCGCAGTCCGGGCATGATCTCGCGCCGCTCGGTGCCACGCTGTGGAAAAGTCGATAGACCGAGACAATGGTCTTGAATACCCGCGACAAAATTCCAGGCGATCGCCGGCGATGCCCGCTCGGCTATGTCGTCATAGAGCCGTTCGAGTTCGGCTTGTGCAGCGGGATGAAAGACGATCCGATAGTCCATCCCCTACTTGGCTTTCGCCTGTTTCGCGCGATGGCGCGCCTCCAGCCGAGAAAAAATCGCTTCGGCCGGGATTCCTTTAGCTGGATCCTGCTGGAGCTCGGCCAGGCGGCCCGGAATTTCCTCGCGCAGCCATCTTTCCCGCTCCGCCTCGAAATCCTCGAGCATGCGCAGGCCGGCGCGGACAACCTCGCTGGCATTGTTGTAGCGACCTGATTCGAGCTGCTTCCTGATGAAGCGCTCATAGTGGTCGTTCAGAGCGTAGTTGGGCATGACAACCTCCCGGAAGAGATATGGATTACGGCACGGATTAGCAATAGATGTTAAATATTAGCAATTTCGGCCGACGTCGACCATCCTGCATTTTGATCCGAATGTCTCGCAGACAGGCTCGGATCGCTTGATTCGGCATAGCCGGGAAACCGCCTCAGTCGGGGTGGCGCGATCGAGGTTCGCGCCTGCAACCGATGGATGGGGTCTGCTCCTCGCGATCCAGGCTGCGCGAACCGAGAGCTCGTCTTGGCTCCGAGGCATGGAACGACTGAGGCCTGGCTCCGTGAACGCTTTTGCTTGGCTTGTATGGTTCTGGCGGGCGGATTGGGTTTGGTTGGGGGGAGGATTTGCTTTTATGGCGTGGGGTGGGCTTTGCGTGTTTCCTGGGCTGATGAGGGTTCTCGAATCAGCCTGGCGCGATCAGCCGGATACAAGAACAGCCCGGGTTGAGCCGGGCTGTTTTGTATTTGGTTGCGGGGACAGGATTTGAACCTGTGACCTTCAGGTTATGAGCCTGACGAGCTACCGGGCTGCTCCACCCCGCGCCACCTGTGGGCAAGCGTCAGCTTGCTTCGATCTCTGGAAGCAGGTGTTTTCTGCTTCGATCTTTGGAAGCGGGCGTTTGCCTGCTTCGCGCCGCCAAATTGAAAGGGCCGCTTAGAGCGGCCCGTTGTCCCGTTGGCGGGCCTTGTTCGTGAAGAGAAGATTTCACTCCATCCAGGTTCTGGATGTGAGTTCAACGTGCGTTTGGCAGACCTGGCAGCGACCTACTCTCCCGCGTCTTGAGACGAAGTACCATCAGCGCTGGAGCGTTTCACGGCCGAGTTCGGAATGGGATCGGGTGCAGCCGCTCCGCCATAACCACCAGGTCGGCAAAACGCACGTTGTTCGAGAAGCTGGAATAGGGAATAGTGAGTAGCAAATAGTGAGTAGGGGATGCCTATTCGCTATTGGCTCATGCTCTTCACCTGTCTTTTGTGCCTGAGCGACATCCACAGTTTGCTTCCGGGCAAAGCCCGCAAGCGCGACTGCGCGTCGCCGGTCGTCCGGCGCCCCCGCGGAGCATAGGCCCGTAAGGGCCGCTCATGCGTGAGCGCTGGTAGACCATCCGACTTCTGGCGACAATCCTTTGGATTGCGCCGAGATGGGCATAAGGAATGAGAACGATCAAGCCGATCGAACTATTAGTACCGGTAAGCTTCAAGCGTTGCCGCTCTTCCACACCCGGCCTATCAACGTGGTCGTCTTCCACGGTTCTCAGGGAATACTCGTTTTAAGGTGGGTTTCCCGCTTAGATGCCTTCAGCGGTTATCCCGTCCGGATATAGCTACCCTGCTATGCGGCTGGCGCCACAACAGGTCCACCAGAGATCCGTCCATCCCGGTCCTCTCGTACTAGGGACAGATCCTTTCAATATTCCTACACCCACGGCAGATAGGGACCGAACTGTCTCACGACGTTCTGAACCCAACTCACGTACCGCTTTAAATGGCGAACAGCCATACCCTTGGGACCTGCTCCAGCCCCAGGATGCGATGAGTCGACATCGAGGTGCCAAACAACCCCGTCGATATGGACTCTTGGGGGTCATCAGCCTGTTATCCCCGGCGTACCTTTTATCCGTTGAGCGATGGCCCTTCCACGCGGGACCACCGGATCACTATGACCGACTTTCGTCTCTGCTCGACTTGTCAGTCTCGCAGTCAGGCAGGCTTATGCCATTGCACTCAGCGAACGATTTCCGACCGTTCTGAGCCCACCATCGCGCGCCTCCGTTACTCTTTAGGAGGCGACCGCCCCAGTCAAACTACCCACCATACATTGTCCCGGACCCGGATAACGGGCCGCGGTTAGACATCCATAGTGATAAGGGTGGTATTTCAAGGGTGGCTCCACCTGAGCTGGCGCCCAGGTTTCAAAGCCTACCACCTATCCTACACATGCCACTACGAATGCCAATGTAAAGCTATAGTAAAGGTGCACGGGGTCTTTCCGTCTAACCGCAGGAACCCCGCATCTTCACGGGGAATTCAATTTCACTGAGTCTATGCTGGAGACAGCGGGGAAGTCGTTACGCCATTCGTGCAGGTCGGAACTTACCCGACAAGGAATTTCGCTACCTTAGGACCGTTATAGTTACGGCCGCCGTTTACTGGGGCTTCGATTCAGAGCTTGCACCCCTCCTCTTAACCTTCCAGCACCGGGCAGGCGTCAGACCCTATACGTCGCCTTGCGGCTTCGCAGAGCCCTGTGTTTTTGATAAACAGTCGCTACCCCCTGGTCTGTGCCACCCTCCTCTGCTTGCGCAGAAAAGGGTCACGCTTCTTCCGAAGTTACGCGTGCAATTTGCCGAGTTCCTTCAGCATAGTTCTCTCAAGCGCCTTGGTATACTCTACCAGACCACCAGTGTCGGTTTCGGGTACGGTCTATAAGGAGGAGCTATTTCCTGGAACCACTCCGCTGCCCGTTCAATCCGATAAGATTGGACAACTTGTGTGATCCGTCACTACCTCCAGGCCCACGAATATTAACGTGGTTCCCATCGACTACGCGTTTCCGCCTCGTCTTAGGGGCCGGCTAACCCTGCTCAGATTAGCTTTAAGCAGGAACCCTTGGTCTTTCGGCGGGGGAGTCTCTCACTCCCCTTACGTTACTCATGTCAGCATTCGCACTTCTGATACCTCCACCACCCCTCACGGGTATGGCTTCATCAGCTTACAGAACGCTCCGCTACCGCTCGTGATTGCTCACGAACCCTAAGCTTCGGTGTATGGCTTTAGCCCCGGTACATTTTCGGCGCAAAGACCCTTATTTAGACCAGTGAGCTGTTACGCTTTCTTTAAATGATGGCTGCTTCTAAGCCAACATCCTGGTTGTTTTGGGATCCTCACATCCTTTCCCACTTAGCCATAACTTGGGGACCTTAGCTGTAGGTCAGGGTTGTTTCCCTTTTCACGACGGACGTTAGCACCCGCCGTGTGTCTGCCGACTAGTACTCCCAGGTATTCGGAGTTTGGTTAGGTTTGGTAATCCGGTGAGGACCCCTAGCCCATCCAGTGCTCTACCCCCTGGGGTATTCGGTCGACGCTCTACCTAAATAGATTTCGCGGAGAACCAGCTATTTCCGAGTTTGATTGGCCTTTCACCCCTAGCCACAAGTCATCCCGAACTATTGCAACAGTTATGGGTTCGGTCCTCCAGTAAGTGTTACCTTACCTTCAACCTGCTCATGGCTAGATCACTCGGTTTCGGGTCTAATGCGACGAACTGAACGCCCTGTTCAGACTCGCTTTCGCTGCGCCTACACCTAGCGGTTTAAGCTTGCTCGTCACACTAAGTCGCTGACCCATTATACAAAAGGTACGTGGTCACCCTTGCGGGCTCCCACTGTTTGTAGGCAATCGGTTTCAGGTACTCTTTCACTCCCCTTGTCGGGGTGCTTTTCACCTTTCCCTCACGGTACTAGTTCGCTATCGGTCATGCACGAGTACTTAGGCTTGGAGGGTGGTCCCCCCAATTTCAGACAGGATTTCACGTGTCCCGCCTTACTCGAGGACGATTGATCGCATTACGCGTACGGGGCTGTCACCCACTATGGCCCTACTTTCCAGAAGGTTCCGCTTGTCTCTCAATCGCCACTGGCCTGGTCCGGGTTCGCTCGCCACTACTTCCGGAGTCTCGGTTGATGTCCTTTCCTACGGGTACTTAGATGTTTCAGTTCCCCGCGTTCGCCACTTTATCCCTATGTATTCAGGATAAGTTACCTATAACAGATCCTTGGAAACCACAGCAGCAAGACCGCGCGATCTCAAGAGATCGTCGCTTCCCTGCTACTCTGATTTTCCAAGCACCTTAGGTGGGTTTCCCCATTCGGAAATCTACGGATCAAAGGGTATTCGCACCTCCCCGTAGCTTATCGCAGCGTATCACGTCCTTCATCGCCTGTGCATGCCAAGGCATCCACCAATTGCCCTTAAGACACTTGATCGTTCTCATTGCCAATACCCATCCGCGCGATTTCGAAGAAATCGTCGCTTCAGCCAAACCCTTGCAGGATCAGCGTCCGCGCGATCTCGAAGAGATCGTCGCATGAACCAAACCCTGTGCGGGGTTTGCTTCAATGGAATTGGCACAAAAAGACCAGCTTCTCGAGATCGGTTCGAGGGCGCGGTTAGGCAAACCCATCATATGCGGGAGATTGAGCGTCTCCCGCGACAAATCATGGCCCTTGCGGATCATGAAGTTCGAACAAATCTTCTCTTTACGATGTCAAACAGAACAGGCGGAAAGCCAAGAAGCTTGCCGCAAA
>NZ_JAIUID010000004.1:0-127500 GCF_020165435.1 Mesorhizobium sp. BR1-1-2 | reverse complement strand
TCGCCAGCGGCGCACCGCCCTCGTTCGTGAGGCGTATATAGTCGCCACCCAGACAAACTGTCAACACCGATCCAAGAAGTTTTTGAACTTTTTGCGACAGAAATTTCGGGCCCGATTTGTCGATAGCCGGCTGCCGTTGGGGAAGAGGATCCCAAGGAGTATCCAGCCACGAAGGAGCCCTATTGCCGCCGCATTGCCGTTCGACACCAGAACCGACAAAGCGGGCGCAGCGCAGCGGCGCGGTGCCCCTTTTGAGAGCCTCATATAGAGGTGTGCGATGAGCCCTTGAGAAGGGGAACGCCGCCCTCTTTGCAGAGCGCTCTATAAGAGAAGCGCGCGAGGGGAATTCGACCGGGGCCCGAGGCTTCGTTGACTTAACCTGCCGTGACAGGCAAATGTCATGGCCACAACAAAAGCGACAAGCCGTTCCGCCCGGGGAAAAAGCAGCCTTTCTGGATGCCAGATACGGAAGATGTCATAGCCGAACTCGGCAACGAGCCGCCGCTTATTGCGGACGGCCGCAGTGGCCCCCCCGATCGGCGCGAGGTTTCCGCGCGCTGGCTGTCGGGGACGTTTTTGACCGGCGTGACCTCAAGCGTGCTGATGGGCGTGGCGCTGTTCGCCGCCCTCGACGGGCGCCAGCAACTTGCGACGCCACCCGAGATCGCCGAACTGATCGGCCTTGCCGGCAATGGCGATTCGGGCGAGATGGCCAAGACCACCAGGCTGGTGGCGCCGCGCCAGATCGCCAAGGCCAAGGACCGCCGGCGCATGGAAGTGTCGATGGTCACAAAGGTCGGCGACCGCGATGTCATCCACACCATGCCCTTCGTGCAGATCAAGATGGCATTGGCGGCCGGCCATACCACCAACCGGCCATACCCGCCCTTCGATCCGATGCAGGTGTTCGGCGACGACGGTGACGACGCATCGGCGCAACCGGCGACGGCCGCCGCTACGCCGGGCCAGATCTACGGCACCAAGGTCGAAAGCGAAATGAGCCTGAAGACCGTCGATTTTCCCATTGAAACGGCTTCCTTCGATGAAAAGAGCGACCTTTCCGCCGACGAGGTGGAAAAGGTGGTGCGCGAGGCCGGCACCGATCTCAGCGACGGCGCCGTCCAGGTCGCTTCTCTCCACTATGTCGACCCGCAGCGATTTGGCGAGGCCTTTGCCGAGAGCATGGCCGGCTCCTACGACGTCAGGATCGTGCCGGAAAACGTTTCGGTCGCGCCGCGTGCCAACGCCGACGACCAGGCACCGGCCTTCGCCGAGGAAATCATCCCTTTCACCAAGGATCTCGCCGTCACGGAAGCCTTCGCAGATTCGGGCTATACGGGCGAGGACGCCGCCGGCATGGCCGAGGCGATCACCAAGCTCTTGAACGCCCCCGCGCTCAAGGCTGGAACCGTGCTTCGTGTCGGTCTCGAGGTTCATGGCGACGCTGCCAAGGTCGTGCGAACCAGCGTCTACGACCGGACCCAGCATATCGTCACCATAGCGCTCGACGATCGCGGCCAGTATGTGCCCGCGCAGGAACCAGAGCCCAATCCCGAGTTGCTGACGGCGTTCGATGATTCGTCGGCGCCGGTGGTGGTGCGCGGTAACCTGCCCAACGTCTATGACGGTATCTACCGCGCCGCCTATTCCTACGGCATGTCCAAGGCCATGACGCAGCGGCTGATCAAGCTGTTGGCCTCAGACGTCGACTTCCAGTCTCGCCTCAATCCGGCCGATCGCCTCGAAGTGCTGTTCTCGCAGCCCGACGGCGACGACCAGACCTCGGACAATTCCGAATTACTTTACGTCTCGGCGACCTTCGGCGGACAGACGCGCAATTTCTACCGCTTCCAGATGGAGGACGGCAGCACGGATTATTTCGACGAGGACGGCTCGAGCGCCCAGCAGTTCCTGCTGCGCAATCCGTTGCCCGCCGGAAAGTTCCGCTCCGGCTTTGGCGCGCGCAGGCACCCGATTCTCGGCTATGTCCGCATGCATACCGGCGTCGACTGGGCAGCCCCCATAGGCACGCCGATCATCGCCGCCGGCAATGGCGTCATCGAGAAGGTCGGCTGGGCCGGCGGCTATGGCAAGCAGATCATCATCCGCCATGCCAACGGCTATGAGACCTCCTACAATCACCAGAGCGCCTTTGCCAAAGGCATCGAACCGGGCGTTCACGTCCGCCAGGGCCAGACCATCGGCTATCTCGGCCAGACCGGCCTCGCCACCGGCCCGCATCTTCACTACGAGCTGATCGTCAATGGCACCAAGGTCGATCCGATGCGCGTCCGCCTGCCGGTCGGTAAGGTGCTGAAGGGCGACGACCTTGTCGCCTTCAAGCGTGAACGCGAGCGCATCGACGACCTGCTGAAGCAGGAAGACAGTGATTCGCTGAAGGTCGCGAGCGCCAAGATCGAAGGATAGTTCCTTCGATCCACCCCTCAGTCGCGAGGGTTTTCGGCGGGCCGGCGCCATGGCAATGATTCGCCTGAAACCGTCAGCCAGGCGATGACGGCCGAAAGCAGGCAAAGCAGCGCCGTTACAAAGGAAACAGCCGAGAATGCGCCGTCGCTGGCGGCAAGCCGTGCGGCGTCGACAGAAGGGGCCAGTCCGGTCGTCGCCGGTTCACCGAACCCCGGCACGCCGGGAACAGTGTTGCCATCCAGGACCTTCGCGTAGACCCAGGCGGCAAGCGACCCCATAGCAGCAACCGCGATCAGGCCGCCTATGCGCGAGACGGCATTGTTGATACCGGAGGCCGCGCCCGTATCCTTGTCTTCCACCGCCGTCATGATCGCGGTCGACAGCGGCGACACCACCAGCGCCATGCCGAACCCCATCAGCGCCATCAGCGGAAATGTTCCGGTCCAGAAATTGTGGATACCGGCATATGTCAACAAGCCAAGCCCGGCGAAGGCGAAGGCAACCACCAGACTGCCGCTGGCGATCGGAAAACGCGGTCCGATCCGGTCGGACCACTCGCCGACAGGCCCAGACAGCAGTGCGATCAATGCGGACAGCGGCAGGAAGATGAAGCCGACCTCGGCCGTGCTCAGCCCCCAGCCGGCGATCAAAAGCATGGGCAGGTAGAAAAGATTGGCCGACAGCGCGAAATAGAGGAAGAAGGTCGCGAGATTGGCGCCGGCGAAGGCGCCGATGCGAAACAGATTGAGATCGATCATCGGCTCGCGCTGCCGGCGCTCGTAGAAAATGAAGACGAAAAGCAAGACCACGCCGGCAATGATTGCCGAACCCGACATGAATCCGGCAGCCTCCGCGTTCATCGCCGTCAGCCCGTAAGCCAGCAACCCGAAGGCCAGTGTCGCCAACGCCGCGCCGCCAAGATCGAGGCTGCGCTTTTCGGTCGGCCGATCCGCCGGGATCTTGGCGAGCAGCAGGTAGATCGAAACCAGCCCAAGCGGCAGGTTGATCGCAAATATCGCACGCCAGATTCCATTGCCGAAAGTCGACAGCACGAAGCCGCCCAGCACCGGACCGAGTGCCGTGGTCAACGCCGAAGCGGCGGCCCAGATGCCGATTGCGCGGCCGCGCTCCTTTTTCGGATAGGCTTTTGCGATGATCGCAAGGCTGCCCGGCACCATGATCGCCGCGCCGATGCCCTGGATTGCACGGAACGCGATCAGCACCGCCGGATTGGGCGCCAGCGCGCAGGCCAGCGAAGCGGCGATGAACAGCGCGATGCCGACGACGAAGGCGCGGCGCAGGCCGAAGCGGTCGCCGGCAGCACCGCCGGCGAGGATGAGCGCCGAAAGCGTCAGCGCATAGGCATTGGAGATCCACTGCGCTTGCGCCAGGCTGGCGCCGAGATCGACGCGGATCGCCGGCGTGGCGATGGCAAGGATCGAACCGTCGATGAAACCAAGCGCTGAAGCCAGGATCGCGGCGATCAGCACATAGTGCCGCTGCGACTGCGGGCAGAACGTACCGTTGGCGGTCGGCGGCGGGACGGCTGCGGCTTTGCTCGGTGAATGCATGCAACCTGCATAAACCCGCGGCGCGCCCGCAACAACCAGCCAGCGGTCCCGGTCGTTGAAACCAGCTGCGCTGCGACCTGGCCGCATTGGCAGGTGCCGGCCCACGCAGGTGCAAACAAGCGCCGGCATGCTAAGCTTTCACGCGGCATCGGACGGGAGCCGATCAGACAGGGGAGAAAATCGATGAAGCGACCGCTCGAACCATCCCAGTCCGGGCTCCACCGAGTCGTCGGGCTGACTGACGGCGTCTTCGCCATCGCGCTGACCCTGATCGTTCTGGAGATTCGTGTACCGACGCACGAGGCGATCCATTCCGAAGGCGATCTCATCGACGCCGTCCTGGCGTTGGCGCCGCGCTTCCTGACCTATGCGCTTTCCTTCCTGACCCTGACCATCTTCTGGTTCGGCCAGCAGGCGCAGCATGGGTTGATCACCAGATCCGACAGGCGGCTGGCGACGCTCAATTTGTGCTTTCTCGCCTTTATCGCCCTGTTGCCGTTCTCGACCGATCTCCTGGCCGACTTCCTCGAATTCAGAACCGCGGTCGTCGTCTACTGGCTCAATCTGCTGATGCTCGGCGTCACCCTGATCGCCAGCTGGCGCTATGCGGAGAAAAAGGGCTTTCTGGCGGATGACGTCGACGCCGAAACGAAACGCACGGTCCACTTGCGCATCGTCAAGGCGCAGCTTCTGTGGGCGGTCGGCGCCCTGCTCTGTCTGGTTACCCCGCTGCTCAGCGTCGGCTTCATTCTCGTGGTGCAGCTGATTTATGCCGCGACACCGAGTGCGAAATGGTTGCGCAGGATAATCGGGTAGAGCAATTCCAGGAAAAACGTGGCGGTTTCCCGGCAAAAGCGCACCGCGCTGGAGCGGCTCGGCAGTCTATCGAACGCTAAACCGCTCTAACCGGCGACGAACGCCGCATCGTCTCAGTCGACGAATTCCACCGTCACGCCGGGCGAAACCAGCTTGGCCAGTTCGCGGGCATCCCAATTGGTCAGCCGCACGCAACCATGGCTTTCAGTCTTGCCGATCTTCGAGGGGTCCGGCGTGCCATGGATGCCGTAAGTCGGCTTGTCCAAGGCGATCCACACCGAGCCGACAGGGCCGTTCGGGCCGGGCGGAATGGTCAGGATCTTGTTGTTCTCGCCCTGTTTGAAATTGATGTTGGGATTGTAGGTGTAGTTCGGATCGAGCGCGACACGGGACACGGCATGAATGCCGGACGGCGACGGCGTGTCGGACGAGCCGATGGTGGCGGGATAGGCCGCGACCAGCTTGCCCGCCGCATCATAGGCAAAGACCTCTTTCTTGCCCTTGTCGGCGACGATGCGAGCCACCGGCGTCGACACCAGCCTGCCAAAATTGGCGACCTTGATGATCGTTCCGGGACGGTTGAAATTGGCTTCCGGGTTGAGCGCCTTGAGATAGTTCTCGTCCATGTGGAAGCGCTCGGCAAGCGCTTCGGCGACGGACGTATAGCCCATGCGGTCGAGCTGCGCCTTCTGGCTGTAATCTTCCGGGATCGACGCGACATAGGGGCCGGCCGCATCCTCTGGCGTGATGGTGTAGTTGGCCAACGCATCGCCGCCCGATTGTGCAAGGGCCGCCTGGATACCGACAGCGTCGGTCGATCGCAGATTGCTGCCGGTGATCTGGTTGTAGGCCGCCAGCGCCTTGTCGACATTCGAACCGAAGCGTCCGTCGATGACGCCAGGCGAAGCGCCGCCGCGATCGAGCAGCACCTGCAGAGCCGCGACGTCCTGGCGTGCTCCGAGCGAAAGCGACGGATCGACCACGGTCTTGCCGCCCGCCTTCGGCGGCAATGCCGCCTGGTCGGCAGGCCCCGCGGGAGCCGCGGGCTGGACAGGTTCTATCGAGGCTTCGTTCAGCGGCTGGCGCTCGATGGGGCGCGGCGTCGCCGGCTGCGGCGCTTCCGGATAATTGTCGTCGTAGCCACCATCATCCTGCGGCGCTGGCGGATAGGCCTCGACGGAATTGTCGCCATAGGGGTCGTCTTCGCGAACCGGAGGCGCGATGACCCGGCCTTCGTCTTCCATCTGCCTGCGGCGGAAGCGTGCCATGTCTTCCGGATCGTCGAGATAGTAGCGGTCGTCGTCGGCGGGAACGCGGCCGAGTTCGCGCAGCCGTGTCTCGCGGCGCAGCGCGCGCCGGTCGAGCCTGGTCTGCGGCGGCTGGATGGCGATGACCTTACCCGTGTCGGCATCGACGATGACGCGGTTGCCCCTGGCGTCGTAATAGATGTCGAGATTGCCGTCCTGGGCCAGCAGGATGCCGCCGTCATCAGCGGGGCGGACGACCCGCGGCGAAGCGTCCTCGGTCGGCGCGGCGAACGCGCTTGAGAACGCCAGTCCGGCCGCAAGTGCCGAAAGGGTGAAGATCGTCCGCAACATGGTGGGCAAACTCTCCGGTCCGTAATTGCCGTCGCCGGCGGCTTTCGCGCGTAGCGAGTCCTTCGCCAGCGAACCACCGCCCGACCATAAGGTTCCAATATGAACCGGGCATGAAGATGGCGGTTTTCCGGCGCCTCGAGGAATATCAGCTAAATGCACATCGTCCAAAAGCGACCCGGTTTGGGGCGAACGATATGCATGGAACAAAGGGCTAAAGCGCGTCGCCTGGATCCGTCGAACGTGACGCGCTCTAGCCTCAGGCAAGTCCCAGTTCCTTTCGCGCCTGCTTCGTCAACTTCAGGGCGACAAGACGATGGCTCTCGCGCAGATAATCCTTCAGCGCGCCATCATCCATGCTCTGGCTTGTCTGGCGCTGGATCCATTTCATGCCGCGCGAGGCAAGGTAGGGTGCGGGTCGCAAGCCCGGCTGCTCCTTCAGCACATCATAGGCAATATCGGAACATTTGAAGGTGATGAAAGGGTCACGGCCCTCGCTCCAGCCGCCGATGGCAAAGACCTTGGCGCCGACCTTCCAGACATGGGCGCCGCCCCACTGGACGACATGCGATGTGGCGGGCAGCGAGGCGCAGAAGCCGTTATAGTCGTCCAGCGTCATGCGTGCTCCTGCCGAATGGCATGAAAAGGCCGCGCGCCCAGGCCGGGCGCGCGGCGTTCGATCAGGCTGCCGCTTCGGTCGCGACGACCGTCGGCTTCGAACGGAAGTTCAGCCGGTCGGAGCCGGCTGTCACCTTGACGGTCGAGCCGTCGAGGATCTCGCCGAGCAGGATCTTCTCAGCCAGCGGATCCTGCAAGTCTTTCTGCATCACCCGCTTCAACGGCCGCGCGCCATAGGCAGGGTCGTAACCCTTGGATGCCAGCCAGTCGATCGCCTCCTGGTCCAGCGACAGCGTGATCTTGCGGTCGACCAGCAGGTTTTCCAGCCGTTTGAGCTGGATTTCGACGATGCGGCCCATATCCTGCCGGCGCAGCCGATGGAACAGGATCACCTCGTCGACGCGGTTGAGGAACTCCGGCCGGAACGACGCCTTGACGACGTTCATCACCTCGTCGCGAACCTGGTCGACATCCTGGTCTTCGCCGAGATTGACCAGGTATTCGGCGCCGAGATTCGACGTCATGATGATCAGCGTGTTGCGGAAGTCGACCGTGCGGCCCTGCCCATCGGTGAGCCGGCCGTCGTCGAGCACCTGCAGGAGCACGTTGAACACGTCGGGATGCGCTTTCTCGATCTCGTCGAACAGCACGACCTGATAGGGCCGGCGCCGCACCGCTTCGGTCAGCGCGCCGCCTTCCTCATAACCGACATAGCCGGGAGGCGCGCCGATCAATCGGGCAACCGAATGCTTCTCCATGAACTCCGACATGTCGATGCGCACCATCGCGCTCTCGTCGTCGAACAGGAAGTTCGCCAGCGCCTTGGTCAGTTCGGTCTTGCCGACGCCGGTCGGGCCGAGGAACATGAACGAGCCGATCGGCCGGTTCGGGTCCTGCAGGCCGGCGCGGGCGCGCCGCACTGCCTTGGAAACCGCTTGCACCGCCTCGCCCTGGCCGACGACGCGCTTGCCGATCTCGTCTTCCATGCGCAACAGCTTGTCGCGCTCGCCTTCCAGCATCTTGTCGACCGGAATTCCGGTCCAGCGCGAGACGATGTGGGCGACATGATCGGGCGTGACCACTTCCTCGACCATGCCGGCCTTGCCGTCCTGAGCCTCGGCTTCCTTCAGCTTCTTCTCCAGTTCCGGAATCTTGCCGTAGGCAAGCTCGCCGGCGCGCTGGAACTCGCCCTTGCGCTGGGCGATGGCCAGCTCGTTGCGCGCCTCGTCAAGCTGCTTCTTGAGATCGGCGGCGAGCCCGAGCTTCTGCTTCTCGGCCTGCCACTTCGAGGTCATCTCGGTCGATTCCTCCTCGAGGCTGGCGAGATCCTTCTCGAGCCGGGCAAGCCTGTCCTTCGAAGCCTCGTCCTTCTCGACCTTCAGCGCTTCGCGCTCGATCTTGAGCTGCATGATGCGGCGGTCGATCTCGTCCAGCGCTTCGGGCTTGGAATCGACCTGCATGCGAAGCCTCGAAGCGGCTTCGTCGACGAGGTCGATCGCCTTGTCCGGCAGGAACCGGTCGGCGATGTAGCGGTTGGACAGCGTCGCCGCCGCGACCAGCGCCGAATCGGAAATGCGCACCTTGTGGTGCTGTTCGTATTTCTCCTTCAGGCCGCGCAGGATCGAGACCGTGTCCTCCACCGTCGGCTCCTCGACGAAGACCGGCTGGAAGCGGCGGGCGAGCGCGGCATCCTTCTCCACATGCTTGCGGTATTCGTCGAGCGTGGTGGCGCCGACGCAGTGCAGCTCGCCGCGCGCCAGCGCCGGCTTCAGAAGGTTGGACGCATCCATGGCGCCGTCCGCCTTGCCGGCACCGACCAGGGTGTGCATCTCGTCGATGAACAGGATGATCCCGCCGGCAGCGGCAGTGACCTCGGAAAGCACGGCCTTCAGCCGCTCCTCGAACTCACCGCGATATTTGGCGCCGGCGATCAGCGCGCCCATGTCGAGCGCCATCAGCTGCTTGTCCTTCAGCGATTCCGGCACGTCGCCATTGACGATGCGCAGCGCCAGGCCTTCGGCGATCGCCGTCTTGCCGACGCCCGGCTCGCCGATCAGCACCGGGTTGTTCTTGGTGCGGCGCGACAGCACCTGGATGGTGCGGCGGATCTCGTCGTCGCGGCCGATGACCGGATCGAGCTTGCCGGCGCGGGCATCGGCGGTGAGATCGCGCGCATATTTCTTCAGCGCGTCATAGCCCTGTTCGGCGTTCGCCGAATCGGCGGTGCGACCCTTGCGGACATCGTTGATGACCTGATTGAGTGCCTGCGCGGTGACGCCGGCCTTGGCCAGTATGTCTGATGTCTTGGCTGATTTCTCGACCGCCAGCGCCGTCAGCAGCCTTTCGACCGTAACGAAGCTGTCACCGGCCTTCTTGGCCAGTTCCTCGGCCGTCGAAAACACCTTGGCCAGCGGCTGCGCCAGATAGAGCTGGCCGTTGCCGCCCTCCACCTTGGGCATCGCTTCGAGTGCCGTCTCGATGCCGAGCTTGACGTCGCGGACGCTGCCGCCGGCGCGCTCGATGAGCGACGCAGCCAGACCCTCGTCGTCATCGACGAGCACTTTCAGGATATGTTCGGGGGTAAATTGCTGGTGGTTTCGCGAGAGCGCCATGGTCTGCGCGGATTGGATGAAGCCGCGCACGCGCTCCGAGTATTTCTCGATATTCATACCTGTCTCCTTCCATCACCGGCCCGCTTTGCGGCACCGGATCAGATTGCGGTGACGGACCCGCCCGTTAGAGCCGGGTCCAGTTGAGGCTGATATGGTGCGCAACCCGCGAACCCTCAAGACGTCTCGATGGCTGCGAAAGCATAATATTCCGCAGCCGCGCAAAACGAAAACGGCGGAGATTTCTCTCCGCCGTTCAATGCATGGAAGCGTCGCCGCTCAGTTGTCGATGTCGGCGACCGCGGTGTCGGCGTTGCCATTGTCCGTCGGTGCCGCGGCCACCTCGCCAGCGTCGGCATTGTCATTGCCGCCGGCGATCTGGTCGGCAGTGCCGCGCGGACGGCGCGGACGCCTCGGACGACGGCTGGGACCAGTCTCTGCGGCCGTCGCATTGAGTTCGGCCTGGGCTGCGAGCCCGGCCGGCGACAGGTTCTCGAACAGCGGCGCCGCCTGCTCGACCGGTGCGACGGATTCGGCTGGCGTGGCGGCCTCGGCCTGTTCGGCCGTCTCGTTGCGCTGCTGCTGGGCACCCTGCTCGGCGGGCGAACCATAATCGCCGCGCTGGCTGTTCTGGCCATAGCCGCCATTGGGGCGGCGGTCGCGATGGCGTCCGCCATTATTGTCGCGGCCGCCACTGTTGCGCCCGCCATTATTATCACGATCGCGATTATCACGATCGCGGCCGTTTTCCCGGTTCAGCGCGACTTCTGCCGGCATGCCTTCGATAACCGGCTGCGGACCCGCGCCGTGGTTGATCACCGGAACCGGCGCATCCGCAACGTTGTTGCCGGTGTTGCCGGCCCCGCTGTTACCGGCATTGTCGAACTCGTCGCGATCCTCATCGCCATCATCGTCGAATTCGTCGCGATTCTGCTGGACGTTCTGGATCGGCATCTGCGCCTGCGCGGCGGCAATGATGCGATTATAGTGCTCGGCGTGCTGGAGATAGTTCTCCGCCATCACCCGGTCGCCGGAGCTTTGCGCATCACGGGCAAGGGTGGCGTATTTTTCAGCGATCTGCTGAGCAGACCCGCGGATCTTCACGTCCGGGCCGTTGCTCTCGTAGTTGCGCGTCAGGGGATTTGGCCCCTTGCGGTTGTTGTTATTGTTGTTGCCGCCGCCGCCATTGTTGTTGCGACCGCGCATGCGCCTGTTCTGCTGTTGTGGCCTCATTCGACTCTCTTCATATTGAAATTTTCGAAAACTCTTCACGAACGGTGGCGCTCATGCAGCCAGCCGTTTCGTTTCTTCACCGGCGTTCGCCCGCATCAATTGCGTTGGCGCCACGTGCCATCCTGTTCCGGTTACATCACTTGCCGGACGATTCCCGCACGAAGCTTGGGCGTCGTTTGCGCAAGAAGGCAGCTATTTCCAAGGAAAACCGAATCGCTAAGAGCACTGCCTGCTTCGTCTCATCCGGTTAAGGCGACCCTAGCCGCATTCCCCGGCATTGCCAAGCGGTTTTTTTCGCACTGCGTCAAGGCTTTCCCCGTTGAAAGACAAGAACCCTGTCGTTTCCGCCGAGGTCGCCGAACGCACCGGCGACCGTATAGCCGAACGAGCGAAATATACCGGCAACCTCGATGTGCTGTGTGTAGCCGATCTCGACCGCAATTCTGCTTCCGGCTTCCAGAAACTTAGCCGCCTCAGCGGCGATCACCCTGTAAGGGGCCAATCCATCCGCGCCGCCATCCAAGGCCAGACGCGGGTCGAAATCGCGGACTTCATCCTGCAGATTTCCGATGTCTTCCGACTGTATATAGGGAGGGTTTGCGACAATTACATGGTATCGGCCAGAAACTTTTTCGAACCAGTCGGACAGAAGCGCCGTGAACCGGTCGCCAAGCCCCAATTGCGCGGCATTGCGCGTTGCCGTCCTCAACGCCCCTTCCGAAAGGTCGACCCCGGTGGCAATCGCTGCCGGCACGGCGCTGAGCAACGCCAGCGCGATCGCCCCGGTGCCGGTTCCCAGATCGAGGATGCGGCACTCGCCCTCGCGCATGACGGTTGCCCTGACGAAGGGCAGTATGGCCTCGACCAGCGTTTCGGTGTCGGGCCGCGGCTCGAGCGTTTCCGGCGACAGCGACAGCCGCAACCCGTAGAACTCCCGGTACCCCAGGATGCGGTGCACGGGCTCGCCGCCCGCGCGACGGCTCAAGGCGCGGTCGATCTGGACAAGAGCGGCGGCATCGACCGCATGTTCGGGATCGGCAATGGCCTGCGTGCGGGTCGTGCCTGAAAAGTGCTCCACGATCAGTCTTGCATCGAGCGCGGGATCATCGACCGCGGCCAGGCGCGCTCGCGCTGCCCGCAGCAGCGGCCCCAGCGCCTGGGGCAAAGGATCAGCCATCAAGACCGATATCGGCGAGCAGCTTCGACTGGTGATCGGCGATCAGCGCGTCGATGACTTCGTCGAGTTCGCCCATCATCACCCGGTCGAGCTTGTAGAGCGTCAGGTTGATGCGATGATCGGTAACGCGGCCTTGCGGAAAATTGTAGGTACGGATGCGCTCCGAGCGGTCGCCGGAGCCGACCTGCGACTTGCGCGATTCCGAGCGCTCCTCGTCGGCCCTGCTGCGTTCCAGGTCGTAGAGCCGGGCCCGCAGGATCTGCATGGCCTTGGCCCGGTTCTGGTGCTGCGATTTCTCCGCCTGCACCACCATGATGCCTGTCGGTAGATGGGTGATGCGCACCGCCGAATCGGTGGTATTGACGTGCTGGCCGCCCGAACCCGACGCGCGCATCGTGTCGATGCGGATGTCTTCGGCCCGGATGTCGATGTCGACGTCCTCCGCCTCCGGCAGCACGGCCACCGTCGCCGCCGAGGTGTGGATGCGTCCGCTGGCCTCGGTCGCGGGCACGCGCTGCACCCGGTGGACGCCGGACTCGAATTTCAGATGCGCGAAAACTCCCTTGCCGGAAACCGTGGCGATGATTTCCTTATAGCCGCCGGCGTCGCCCTCGCTGGCCGACACCGTCTCGAACCGCCAGCCGCGCGAAGCGGCATAGCGCTCATACATGCGAAACAGGTCACCGGCGAACAATGCCGCCTCGTCGCCGCCGGTGCCGGCGCGGATTTCCAGGATGGCGTTCTTGTCGTCGGCCGCATCCCTGGGCAGGAGCAGGATCTGGATGTCCTTCTGCAACGCCTCGATGCGCTCCTCGACCCCTGGCAGATCCGCCTCGGCGAGCGCCCGCATCTCGGCATCGGTGCCCTTGTCGGCGAGCATCGCCTCGAGATCGGCCTGCTCGTGCTCGGCCGAGCGCAAGGCCCTGACCTTGGCAACCATATCCTGGAGCTCGGCATATTCCGATGCCATCTTCACATAGGCATCCGGCGTTGGGCCGGCCGACATCTGCGCTTCGAGCATTTCGAAACGCTTGACGACTTGATCCATGCGATCGCGGGGAAGGGAGATCATTGTAAAGGTGCTATAACGGAATGGAGCGGTCGTCGGCAAAGGCCTGCAGCAGCGCCCGCATCGGCAACCCCTGGGCCGGCGCCATCAGATTGTCGTCGAAGAACGCTTTCAACGCCTCCAGCGGCAGTTCGGTCAGCATCGCCTTGACCGGACCGATCGAAGCGGGCGACATCGAGATGGAGCGGAAACCAAGGCCGACCAGCGCCATTGCCGAGATCGGCTTGCCGGCGAGTTCGCCGCACAGTGTGACGGGCGTGTGGTTGCGGGCGCCGGCATCGGCGATGGTCTTGAGCACCCGCAGGAACGGCGCCGACAACGTATCGAAGCGGTCGGAAAGCTGCGTGTTGCCGCGGTCGACCGCCATCACGAACTGGAACAGGTCGTTCGAGCCGACCGAGACGAAGTCGACCGCCTTCATCAACTCGTCGAGCTGGAACAGGAGGGACGGCACCTCCAGCATTGCCCCGAGCTTGAGGCTGGTCGGCAAATGATGGGCAAAGCGTGACAGGTGCCGCACCTCGCGGTCGATGATCTCGCGCGCCTGGGCGATCTCGCCGAGTTCGGTGACCATCGGCAGCATCAGCTTGAGCTCCCGCCCGCCGCAGGCTTTCAGCAGGGCGCGGATCTGGGTGCGCAGCAATCCCGGACGGTCCAGCGTCAGGCGGATCGCCCGCCAGCCGAGCGCCGGGTTCTCCTCCTGGATGGCGCCTTTGAAATAGGGCAGCACCTTGTCGCCGCCGATATCGATGGTGCGGAAGGTGACCGGCTTGCCGCGCGCCGCATCGAGCACGTCCCGATACAACCGCTCCTGCGCCTCGGCACGGGGAAAGGTCGAGGCGACCATGAATTGCAATTCGGTGCGGAACAGGCCGATCCCGGCGGCACCCGACTCGGCCAGTTGCGGCAGATCGACGGCAAGTCCGGCATTCATCAAAAGGTCGACCGCAACGCCGTCCTTGGTCACCGACGGCTTCTTGCGCAGTTCGCGGTAGACTTCCTGCCGGCGCGCCCGGAACCGCACCTTTTCGGCATAGGCGGCTTCGAGATCCGACTGCGGACGAAGATGGATCGCGCCTTCCTCGCCGTCGACGATGATGGCATCGCCGTTTTCCGCCATGGAAACGGCGCCCTTCATCTGCCCGGCGACGGGAATGCCCATGGCGCGCGCGACGATGACGACGTGGCTGGTGGCGGCGCCATCCTCGAGCACCAGCCCGCGCAATTTGTCCCGGGGATAATCGAGCAGTTCGGCGGCGCCCATCGAGCGGGCGACGATGATGGCATCCTTCGGCAGCGAGGCGGCGACATCATCAGGCCCGCGTCCCATCAGCTGGCGCAGAAGCCGGTTGGCGAGATCGTCGAAATCGCTCATCCGCTCGCGCAGATAAGGATCGGTCATGTGCAGCATGCGGGCGCGCATGTCGCTCTGCACCTTTTCGACCGCGGCTTCCGCCGTCAGGCCGTTACGGATCGCCTCTTCCAGCCGCCGTACCCAACCGCGGTCATTTGCGAACATGCGGTAGGCTTCCAGCACCTGGCGATGTTCGCCCTCGAAGGCGACATCGCGGCGTTCAAGCATGTCGTCGATGGAAAGCCTGAGCGATCCGAGCGAGGCCTCAAGCCGGCGGACTTCCTCCTCGCTGTCCTCGTTGAACAGGTTGGTGACGACGATGCGCGGCTCGTGCAGCACGACATGCCCGAGCCCGACGCCCTCGTTGAAGGACAGGCCGGTGAAGCTGACCGGGCGGCGCAGATCGAGCTCGAGGCCGGGCCGCGTCAGCCGCGCCAGATCGCCGGTGGCGATCATCTCGGCGATCACCATCGCGGTGGTTTCCAGCGCCTCGACCTCGTCGTCGCGGTAATGGCGCATGGTTTTGTTCTGTACCACCAGCACGCCCAGCGTGCGCCCTGCCCTGAGCACCGGCACGCCGAGGAAGGAATTGTAGATCTCTTCCCCGGTTTCCGGCAGGTAGGCGAAGGCCGGATGTTCCTGAGCATTGGACAGGTTGAGCGGCCGCGCGCTGGCGGCGATCGTGCCGACCAGGCCTTGCCCCAACCTGAGCTGCGCCAGGTGCACCGCGTTCGGGTTCAGGCCTTCGGTGGCGTAGAGCTCGAGCACGGAATCGGCGCGCAGCACATAGAGCGAGCACACTTCGGCGACCATGTTGGAGGCAATGTCGCGCACGATGCGGTCGAGCCGCTCCTGCGGCTCCAGCGGCTCCTGCATGAGCTCGCGGAGCCGTTTCAGCAGAACGCGCGGGCCACTGGCCGGGTCACGCATCGCGGCTTCTTCTCCAATAGGCTTCCTGCCGGCGCAGTTTCGGCCGCCGCCGGCACGCACGCAACAACTGATTCAGTCTGCTACTGCTTATCCAGACCGTAGACGGAATGCAAAGTGCGAACCGCGAGTTCCGTGTAAGGACCGTCGATCAGTATCGAAATCTTGATCTCGGAGGTGGTGATGGCGCGGATGTTGATCGCCTTGTCGGCCAGCGCCTTGAAGGCGGTGGCGGCGACGCCGGCATGGCTTCTCATGCCGATACCGATGACCGAGACCTTCGACATGCCGGCTTCCGACTGGACGACGTCGTAGCCGATATCGGCCTTCAGCCGGTCGAGCACGGCCAGCGCCTTGTCCACGTCTCCGGAGGGCACCGTGAAGGTCATGTCGGTAAGCTTGCCGTCCTCGGAAATGTTCTGGACGATCATGTCTACATTGATGTTGGCCTCGGCCAGCGGCCCGAAGATGCCGGCGGCGACGCCCGGCCGGTCGCCGACACGGCGCAGCGAAATCTGCGCCTCGTCCTTGGCATAGGCAATTCCGGTGACGACCTGCTGTTCCACGATCTCTTCCTCGTCGCAAATAAGCGTTCCGGGCGGATTGAGCAAATCCCCCATTCCGGGCGCGTCGGGATCGTCGAAGGACGACCGCACGAAGGTACGCACCCTGTGCACCATGGCAAGCTCGACCGAACGCACCTGCAGAACCTTGGCGCCGAGCGAGGCCATTTCAAGCATTTCCTCGAACGATATCTTGGCCAGCCGCCGCGCCTTGGGCTCGATGCGCGGATCGGTAGTGTAGACCCCGTCGACGTCGGTATAGATGTCGCAACGGTCGGCTTTGACGGCGGCCGCGATCGCGACCGCGCTGGTGTCGGAGCCGCCGCGGCCAAGCGTTGCGATGCGGTTGTCCGGTCCGATGCCCTGGAAACCGGCGATGACAGCCACCTGGCCCTCGCCGAAGCGCTTGACCAGGAAGGCGCCGTCGATGTCGAGGATACGTGCCGCGCCATGCGCGTTGTCGGTCTTGATCGGGATCTGCCAGCCCTGCCAGGAGCGGGCGTGCACGCCCATGTTCTGCAAGGTGATCGCCAGGAGGCCTGCCGTCACCTGCTCGCCGGACGCGACAACGGCATCATATTCGCGCGCGTCGTGCATCGGCGAGGCTTCGCGCGTCCAGCCGACCAGTTCGTTGGTCTTGCCGGCCATCGCCGAGACCACCACCGCCACCTCGTGGCCGGCATCGACCTCCCGTTTGACGTGACGCGCTACATTGCGGATGCGGGCGATGTCGGCGACGGAGGTTCCGCCGAATTTCATCACGATGCGCGCCATGGAAGCGAAATGCCTTTGACTGAAGCCGGCCCGAGGCCGAAAAACCGAGGAAAGCGCCCGACTGGCGCCGGCCGCTGAATGCGCGGCCTCCTTAGCCAAAACATCCAGGCTTCGCAAGCGACGGCTCATAAGAAGAGCGCCGCGCGCGGGCTGGACTGTACTTCATTTTGCGCAGCGCCCAACCGGCAAGGCGCACACGGCGACGGGCGTCAGCCCGGGCGCACGATGCTTTTCCACAAATGTGGATAGTCGAGCACGAAGCCGAGTGGAGAGACCTCCAGAACCGCCTCATAGCCGAACGCCGGCGCGGCATAGGCATAGCGGGCCGCGTCGAGCCGCCTGTAGGTCTGGTCGAGCCGCGTCATTCTGAGCTCGGGAAAGGCCAGATAGGCGGCCGGCGCGGGCGTCGCCTCGCCGACGGCGAGCGCGAACCGGCGGATCGCCAGGAGGTTCGAAGCCGGCGTGAAGCCGAGGTCGACGTCGATCAGGCCGGCCACCTCCGGCTGCGGCTCGCCATCCAGCGCCCAGGAGCCGTCAGTATGGCGCTCGATCCCCAGGGAAAGCTCTTGCGGGCCGAGAAAGCCCTCGATCCGTGCCGAGCGCGTATGCCAGCCGGCATCGCAATCCACCTCATAGGCGATGCAACACGGCTTGTCGTCTTGCAGGAAGATGGCCTGCCCCTTCAGGCCGGGCCCGCCGGGCCGCTGCGAGAGCATGCAGGAATCGTGACCTTCAAGGTCGAGCCTGCGCCAAAGGATCGATGCGGTCTGAATCACGGCCATCTCCTTTTTTCCACACGATTTTCCTTTTTTCGCACGCCGCCGCTTTTTTGTTTCGGCCGAGGTGCCCCCGAGCTGACATGTCCTGACAGAGAGCCGCCGGCAATACAGGGCGCTTGTCTGCGGTGCCGGCCTCGCACTGTCAGCAGGCGAAAATGCAGCCTTGACTTTCCCTCCCCCACGCCCGACTTGCTAGCGTCCGAGGAGACCAATCGATGCCAGAACCCCGACGATCGACGATCGATGCCGGAGAAGTGGAGCGCTTTTCCGCCCTTGCCGCCGAATGGTGGAACCCGAACGGCAAGTTCCGGCCGCTGCACAAGTTCAACCCGGTCCGTCTTGCCTATATACGCGACCAGGTGGCAGCGCGCTTCGGCCGCGATCCGCGCGCGGCACGGCCATTCGAAGGTCTGCGCTTTCTCGACATCGGTTGCGGCGGCGGCCTGCTGTGCGAACCGATGGCGCGGCTTGGCGCCGAAGTGGTCGGCGCCGATGCTTCCGCCACCAATATCGAAGTGGCCAAATTGCACGCCGCCGAAGTCGGCGTGACGATCGACTACCGCGCCACCACGGCCGAGGACCTGGCCGACTCCGGCGAAAAATTCGACGTTATCCTCAATATGGAAGTGGTCGAGCATGTCGCCGACATCGACCTGTTCGTCGCCAAATGCGGCGAGATGGTCAAGCCCGGCGGCATCATGTTCGTGGCCACGATCAACCGCACGCTGAAGGCGCTAGGGCTGGCCATCATCGGCGCCGAATATGTGCTGCGCTGGCTCCCGCGCGGCACTCATCAGTTCGGCAAGCTGGTGCGCCCGGAAGAGCTGGAAAAGGCGCTCGGCGGCGCGGGCCTGACCGTCATCGACCGCACCGGCGTCGTCTACCACCCGCTCGCCGACCGCTGGCAGCGGTCGAAAGACATGGACGTCAACTACATGGTGCTGGCGGAAAAGGGCACGGTCTGAACCGGCTCACGCCGCCTGACTCTGCGCCCTCGCGCTGGTCCGGCTTTGCGCCTTGGTGGTGATGAACACGCCGGCCGTGATGATGACAGCGCCTGCCCAGGTCAGCAGCTGATAGTGCTCGCCGAGGAAGATCGTGCCGGCAAACAGCCCGATGGCCGCCGCCACATAGCCGATCTGGCTGAGATAGACCGGGCCGCCCACCGCCTGGAGCCGGAAGAAGAACGCGAACATTGCCGAAGCCGACGCCATCTGCGCGACGACCACAAGCGGTACCGCGCCCAGCGGAACAAACGCTTGCCAGCCGAAAAGCGTCAGGATGCCGACGAGAAGCAAGGTCGCCGACGCCAGATGGCTGCCCACGGCAAGCTCGATCGGGCCGGTTCCTTCGGGCCAGTCGACGGTGCGGTAGATGTTGCCGGCGGCAAGGCTGACCGGGATCAGCAATCCGATCGTCACCCAGAAATAATCGGCCGGTTGGCCGGCCTCGCCGCGTGTGAGCGCGACCATGACCGCACCGATGAAGCCGACGGCAATGCCGATCACGCCGATCAGGTTGGGGCGCCGCACGCCAAGCACGATCGAGAATACAAGCGTGATCACCGGCGACAGCGTGAACATGATGCCCGTGTATCCCGCGCCGAGATGCGGGATGGCCGAAAACATCAGGAGGTTTGGAAAGGCATAGGACACTGCCGCCGTGACGAAGAAATAGCGCAGCTTGCGCGCCGTAAGCTTGATGCGCTCGCCACGCAACAGGAGAGCCAGCAACAGCACGCCGCCGGCGCCGAGCGAAATGACGAAGGCCCAGACCATGGCCGGAACGCCGGCGGCGGTCGCCAGCTTGCCGAACGGCAGCGTCAGGCCAAGCAGGCCGCCTGTCACGACCAGCAGGCCAAGTGCCGAATCCCAGAGAAATTTCATCTGATGGTCCTCGTCATCGTCGCCGGCACTTGGCCGCCACTTCATTTTCCGATAAGATACCAGAAAGATTCTTAACGTCAAGATACATGGCGGAACAGATGGACAGGGCGGCAAAAGCGATCGAGCAATGGAACAGGGAGCGGCCGGACCTTGACGTCTCGCCGATGGGCGTGATCGGGCGGTTGAATGAAGCATCCTCGCTGATTGCCCGCGAGCGCCTCGCGCCGTTGTTTGCGCGCTACGGATTGCAGGCCGGCGAATTCGACGTGCTGGCTACGTTGCGCCGCTCGGGCGCGCCCTACGCGCTGACCCCGACCGCCCTTTACGAGGCGACGATGGTGACCTCGGGCGCCATGACCAACCGGCTCGACCGGCTCGAAACCTCAGGGCTGATCGTGCGCGGTCCGCATCCCAACGACCGGCGCGGCATCGTCGTGCGGTTGACTGAAAAAGGTCTCGCTTTGATCGACGAGGCCGTTACTGCCCATGTCGCCAACGAGCACGAGATTCTTTCCGGCCTGACGCAAGCCGAACGGGAAACGCTTTCGCGCCTGCTTGAAAAATTGATCGGCAGCGTGAGTTGACCGCTCAGTTCCGATCCTCCGGAAACACCGGGATCGGCATGAACTCGACGCCGTCCTCGGCCAGGCTCTTGGCTTCCTCCAGCGTCGCCTCGCCATAGATGCCGCGCGGGTCGGTCTCGCCGAAATGGATCTTGCGCGCTTCCTCGGCGAATTTGTCGCCGACATAATCGGCATTCTCGCGAACCTTCTCGGCCATTGCCTTCAGTTGCGCCAGCGCCTGCTTCTGCGCCTCGCCCATGGCGAGCGCTATCGTTTCCTGCTTGCGCGCCGTCGACACGGCCGGCGCCATCAGGGCTTTCTCCACCTTGTGCGAGCCGCAACTCGGGCAATCGACAAAGCCACGCTTCTTCTGCGTGTCGAAATCGTCATTGCTGCGGAACCAGCCCTCGAACTCGTGCTCGTTTTCGCAGGTCAGGGAGAAGCGGATCAAGAGGCCGCTCCCCTGAGACGCGATGTCTCGGACGAACCGGCGTTGACAGCGAAATCCCGCGCATTTCTCAGATTGGGGATCTTCTTGCGCGCCGCCAGCGACTGCGCCGGGTCGATCTCGGCGACGATCACCGCCGGCTCATTGTGCGCCGCCTCCGCGATGACGCGGCCCCAGGGATCGACGATCAGCGAATGGCCATAGGTTTCGCGGCCGTCCTCGTGAAGGCCGCCTTGCGCAGCGGCCACGACATAGGCGCCGTTCTCGATGGCGCGGGCCCTGAGCAGCACGTGCCAATGCGCCTCGCCGGTTTGGCGGGTGAAGGCGGCGGGCACGGAAAGCAGGTCGGCGCCGGCCAGCGCCTCGGCGCGGAACAGTTGCGGAAACCGCAGGTCATAACAGACGGCAAAGCCCAGCTTGGCGCCTTCGAGGGCCGTGACGACCGCCTCGGTGCCGGGCTCGTAGGTCGCGGATTCGCGCCAGCTCTCCCCATTGTCGAGATCGACGTCGAACATGTGGATCTTGTCATAAGTGGCAAGCGTGGCGCCGTCCGGACCGAACAGCAGCGCGCGGTTGGCGAGCTTGCCGTCGGCGCGCAGGATGGCGGTCGAGCCGATATGCAGGTGGACGCCAAGTTCGCGCGCCAGTCTGCGCGCGGTCGCGACGATGATGTCCTTGTCCTCTGAGGTGAAAGACGCGGCCTTCTTGTCGCGCACCAGTGCTCCGGTCATTTCCGGTGTCTGGATGTAGCTGGCCCCCTGGCCGGCTGCCTCGCGCACCAGCCGCTCGAGCTCGATTGCGTTGCGCTCCGGCCTCTCGCCCGAACGCATCTGGATCGCGGCCGCCTTGAAAATACCCATCGTCATATCCTCAATTCGTCGAGCCATTGGCGAGCAACTTGTCCAGCCGGCCTTGCGCCTCCAGCTCGTGGAGGTCGTCGCAGCCGCCGACATGCGTGTCGCCGACGAAAATCTGCGGAAAGGTCGTGCGGCCACGGGCGCGCGAAATCATCTCCTGGCGCAGTTCCGGTGAAAACGACGCGTCATGCTCCGTATAGGCGATGCCCTTGCGCTCGAGCAGCCGCTTGGCGGCCGTGCAGTAGCCGCACATCATGCGTGTATAGATGGTGACGTCGACCATGACGAATTTCCACTGTTTGTCGCCGACTTATATAGTCGTGGACTCGTCGGCCCGAAAGTCCCCCGGCAGCACGCGTGCGAAGGTCAGCACGTCGACGGCGCCGGCCCCTGCTTTTTTCAGCGCCGTGCTGGCGGCGCGAACCGTGGCGCCCGTGGTGTAGACGTCGTCGATCAAAAGCACGCGGCGGCCGGCGATCTCGATTTCCGCTTCGGCGGGCACGCGAAAGGCGGCCCGCACATTGTCCTCGCGCTGTTGCCGCTCCAGCCCGACCTGCTGGCGGGTGAGTTTCACCCGCCGCATGGCGGAAGGTGCGAAAGACAGGCCGCTCAATTCGCAAACGGCGCGCGCCAGTTCGGCCGACTGGTTGAAGCGCCGCCTAAAAAAACGCCGCCAGTGCAGCGGCACCGGCACCACCACATCCGCCTCGGCAATGAGGTCGGCGCCCGCGCGCAGCATCCAGCGCGCCATCCATGGCGCAAGGTCGGTGCGATCCTGGTATTTCAGCCCCTGCACCATCTGGCGGGCGACGCCGGAATAGGCGACGGCCGCCCGCGCCCGCTCGAACGGCGGCGGATCGGCGATCGCCTCGGCGGACAGGAAGCCCTCTCCCATATGGTGGGTGAAGGGCGTGCCCATCACCGGGCACCAGGGCCGCTCCAGGAGGCGCAGCTTCGGCCAGCAGACCCCGCACAGAACGCCAGGCTGCGAGACATGCCTGCGGCAGCCGGCACAGACCGGCGGGAACAGGATGCGCGCCGGCCAGTTCGCCGCCGACCGTGCAAGGTTCCTGATGTCCAGAGGCTTGATCTTGGGCATGGGATCGGCCACGTGGTGGGTGTTGCGCGCGACTATATCAACTCCATCGAGGAATGGACAAACAAGGATCTTCCCGTTTGCTGCCGATAATGGAAACCTCACTGTGGCTGGCGCACAAGCGGCGCGCGCTCGATCATCCGGTCGGCGGCGCGGATTTCCTGATGCAGCGCAGTGCCGACGATCTTGCCGACCGGCTGGGTGCCGTCGAGCGCAGGTTTAGCAAGGCAGCGGTGCTGTTTTGCCAGACGTCGGCCGCGGCCGACATCCTCGCCGCGAGCGGCAAGGTGGCGGATATCGTTCGTGTCGAGGCGGATGCGGCTTTCCTGGGCGATTCCGCCGGCTTGGTAGCGCCGCTGGAAACCGTGCCCTTCGAGCCGCAAAGCCTCGATCTGGCGGTGTCGCTTCTGTCGCTGCAGGCCATGAACGACATTCCCGGCATGCTGGTGCAGATCCGCCGTGCCCTGCGTCCGGACGGGCTTTTCCTCGGCGCCTTCGCCGGCGCCGGCACGCTCGGCGAATTGCGTGAAAGCCTGCTGGCGGCCGAGACCGAGCTTTACGGCGGCGCCAGCCCGCGCGTCATTCCGTTCACCGACGTTCGCGACGCGGGAGCGCTCCTGCAGCGCGCCGGCCTCGCTCTGCCGGTCGCCGATGTCGAGACGGTGACGGTGCGCTATGACAGCCTTTTCAACCTGATGGCCGATTTGCGCGCCATGGGCGAAACCAGCGCGCTTGCCGATCGCAGCCGGCGGCCGGGCACACGCCAGCTGTTCGCCCGCACCGCGCAAATCTACGCCGAGCGGTTTTCGGATCCCGACGGCCGCATCCGCGCAAGCTTTTCGATGGTCTGGATGTCCGGCTGGGCGCCCGATGCATCGCAGCAAAAGCCGCTCAAGCCGGGTTCGGCCAAGATCTCGCTGAAGACTGTGTTGGAGCAGCCCAAGGGGCAATGACAGTGTCCGCGGACGCAGACAGCCAGATCAGGGTGCGAAAGCGTTGGCAAGCCTGCTGCCATTGTCGCTGAACAGCCAGGTGATCGCGTTGAAGACCTGGCTGATGCCGCCGACGATCGTCAGCGACAGTACGGCGACGATCAAGCCGTATTCGACGGCCGTGGCGCCCTTTTCATCGTTCAGGAAACGCAGCAGCACTGTTTTCATCACGTCGATCCCTCTTGCCGGAACCATACCGCCGACCTGTTAAGAAAGGTTAACGGCACAGGCTTAATAGGCGATGAAACCGCCGCCTCTGAAAATGTCTTGGACCCGATCAGCAGTCGCCGCTGGTCCCGCCGTCGGATCGGATGATGCAGACCGAATCGGGCTGCGGCTGCAGCACGCTGCGGCGCACGGTATAGATTTCGCGACGAGTGATCGAACCAGTGGCTGTCATGTCGAGACCGCCGGCAAAATTCCGAGCCGATTGCGAGCGCGTCTGGCTGTCCAGGAAGGGCGTCGCGATCAGGGCCAGCGCCACCGCGGCCGAACCGAACAGCAGCGTGACGCGCAGCACGCCCATGCCCGCATCCGCGGCGCGAAAGCTGCGGTCGGGCCGGATAGAGTCCCATTCCCTTTCAAGGCTCATGCTGTCGCTCCCCAGAAAATCGCCGGCACGGCCGCGACGAGGCAGCCTTGCATCAATTTTTCATGATGAGATAAATCTTCCATTAATACCGTCATGCGGCAATGCTGGCTGTTGCGGCCCGCAGCGCCGCTCGGCCGCAGGCGGGGGGTCTGTTTCGCCTACAGAAGGTCGATCAGGAACGGGATCAGCGGAGCGTCGGCCGGCGGCATCGGGTAGTCGCGCATCTGCTTGGGCCGCACCCATTTCAGCGCCTGCCCCTCCTTCGGCTGGGCGATACCGCGAAAGCGGCGGCAGATGAACAGCGGCATCAAAAGATGGAAATCGTCGTAGCTATGGCTGGCGAAGGTGAGCGGCGCCAGGCACGGGATCTCGGTCTCGATGCCGATCTCCTCATAGAGTTCGCGGATAAGGCATTGCTCCGGCGTCTCGCCGGGCTCGACCTTGCCGCCGGGAAACTCCCAAAGCCCGGCAAGCTGCTTGCCCTCGGGCCGCTGCGCCAGGAGCACGCGCCCGTCGGCGTCGACCAGGGCGCAGGCGGCGACCAGGAGCAGGCGCTTGCCGGCGATCATCACATCATCCATGCCCGATTTCACCCATGAACAGGCGGCCGGCGGTAATGATAGCGATAGACTTCGTTGAAGCCGAGCGAATGATAGAGCGCCAGCGCCGGCACATTGCCGGCCTCGACCTGCAGCCAGGCTTCCCGCGCGCCGCGCAGCCGCGCCCATTTCAGCGCTGACAGGATCAGATTGCGGCCGTGGCCCTTGTTGCGCGCCGACTTGTCGGTGGCGACCTCGAACAGGCCGGCGAGATCGCCATCATGGACGCAGATCAGCGTCGCCAGTGGTTCCGCTCCAGCCTCGAGCGCGAACAACCCGGCCTCGGGCTGGATGGCGCCGATGATCTCCGACAGGCCTGGCCGCAGCGACGCGTCCGAGCCGCTGACCTTGAGCGACGCGCCGATGAAGCGGCTGATGTCCTTCAATGGGATCTGGTCCATGGCGGCGTCGAGCTGCGCATCCGCCAGCGGCAGCCGCATCACCAGCGATTCATCGAACCGGCTCCAACCCTCGCGGTCGAGATGGCTGGCCAGATCCGGACCCGATAGCGGCGACATGCGGAAGGTCAGCGGCCTGCCATAGGCATCGAAACGGCGGCTGGCGCGGCCGATGCGGTCAGCGATGTGCTGGGTGTCGCCGGGATCGAGCGGATTGACCGAGTTCAGCCGCTTGGCCGGATGTCCGGCCGTCAGCCGCACCACCCAGGTGCCATCATAATGGACTGCCGCCGCGGGCCAGGCGCGGAACCCGGCCGCCTCATAGCGGCGCACTGTCGCCAGCATGCTGGCCGGATGTTTGGAAACCAAGTCCGTCAGCTCCGGTAGTCGCCGTTGATGGCGACGTATTCCTTGGTGAGGTCGCACGTCCACACGGTCGCCTTGCCGCGGCCGATGCCGATATCGGCGCGGATGCGGATGTCGTCGCGCTTCATATAGGCCGAGGTCGCTTCCTCCGAATAGGCCGGATCGCGCTCACCCTCATGCGCCAGCCTGTTATCGCCGAACCAGATCGACAGGCGGTCGCGGTCGGCCGGCTCGCCGGCCTTGCCGACAGCCATGACGACGCGGCCCCAATTGGCGTCCTCGCCGGCGACCGCGGTCTTGACCAGCGGCGAATTGGCGATCGAGAGTGCGATGCGCTTGGCCGAGCGTGCCGACTTCGCTCCGGTGACGGTGACTTCGACCTGCTTGCGGGCGCCCTCGCCGTCGCGCACCACTTGCAGCGCCAGCGACTTCAGCACCTTGCCGAGCGCACGGCGGAATGCGCCGAGGCGGGCGTCCTTGGGATCGGTTATCTCCGGTGCGCCGCGTTTGGCGGCCTTTCCGGTGGCGAAGAGCAGCAGCGTGTCGCTGGTCGAGGTGTCGCTGTCGACAGTCACCGCGTTGAAGGTCTTGGCCGTGCCGCGCGACAGCAGATCCTGCAGCACGGGGGCGGTGATCGGCGCATCGGTGGCGACGAAGGACAGCATCGTGGCCATGTCGGGTGCGATCATGCCGGCGCCCTTGGAAATGCCGTTGATGGTGACATCGGTGTCGCCGAGCTTGACGGTCTGCGTCGCCACCTTCGGATAAGTGTCCGTGGTCATGATGGCCTTGGCCGCCTCGGTCCACAGGTCGGGCTTGCCGTTGCTGACCAGACCAGCCAGCAGATGGCTGAACTTGGTTGTGTCAAGCGGCTCGCCGATGACGCCGGTCGAGGCCAGGAACACCTCGCCTGGCGTGCAGCCGGCAGCCTTGGCCGCCGCTTCGCCCGTCAGCGCGGTGGAGTCCCGGCCCTTCTTGCCGGTGAAGGCATTGGCGTTGCCGGAATTGACGACGAGCACCCGGGCCTTGCCCGCGGCAAGGTTCTTCCGGCAGAAATCGACCGGCGCCGAGGGGCATTTCGACTTTGTGAACACGCCAGCGACCGCCGTGCCGGGCTCGAAGACCATGGCCAGGAGATCGGTGCGGTTCTTGTATTTTATCCCCGCTTCGGCGGTGGCGATGCGCACCCCCTCGATCTCAGGCATCTTGGGGTATTTCTTCGGCGCGAGCGGCGAAATCGTGGTGGACATGGAACCTCGGACGGGAAAAGTCGGCGGAGAAACGCCGGTTTGCCCGATACGGCGCGCCCACGCAAGGCGTTTTGGTGGCCGCGTGAGGACCGGAATTGGCCTTGACCGGTTCGCAGCCGGCTCCGTTGCAGTTCGTTGGCGCCGCCCTGCCCAGGTTGCGATCCCTCCCAAGGGCAGCTTCTGACCCTGGCCCTGGTATTCTGGGAGCCGTTGCGACTCGGCGCGGGCGCGCGGCAGGAGTTGGGCAGCACCGATGACCGCCTGCGCATCGTGCAGGAGACATGGCAGGCAAAATGTTCCTGCGTTAGCCGCCAAGAACGAGCCGTTTCGTTTCATCCCCGGATCACTTATATTGCCAGCCTAACCGACGGCGAGGGCGACAGGATGGCCGAAGAGGCGGATACGGCGCGTAAATCCATTGGTGCGCGGCGCAATCCCGACAGCGCGGAAGCCATTCTCGATGCCGCCGAGGCGGTGTTGGTCGAGGCCGGCTATGCTGGCTTCTCGATCGAGGCCGTGGCGCGGCGGGCGCGTGCCGGCAAGCCGACCATCTATCGCTGGTGGCCGAGCAAGGCCTCGCTGCTGCTGGAGGTCTACCAGCGCCAGAAACGCGTCGATGTTCCCGATACGGGAAGGCTGGAAGAGGATCTCGTCGGCTTCCTCAAGAACCTGTTCGCGCACTGGCGCGAGACGTCGTCGGGCAGCGTGTTCAGGTCGCTGATCGCCGAGGCGCAGTCGGACGAAACGGCGGCCGCGGCCCTTGCCGGCTATACAGGCGGGCGCCGGGCCTACACCGGCCAGATCATCGAGCGCGCCAAGGCAAGGGGCGAGGTCGCGGCCTATGTGGATCCGGGTGTGGCCGCCGACCTGGTGGCTTCCTATGCCTGGCGGCAGCTCCTGACCAACCGGCTCGACGAGAACGAGGCGACGATCCGCACGGTGGTCGCCTACCTCCTGCGAGGCATAGAAGGGCCCAACGGCTGAACTGACGCAAAAAGGGCGCGGCGCCCTTTGGCAGCCGCGCCCCTTTTTCGAAACCGTTCTGGCTTACTTGGCGCTTTCCATCGTATCGACGGCCTTCTTCAAATTGGCGTCGGGAATTTCGACCTTGGCATCGGCGCGCAGCGACTTGACCAGTGCGAAATACTTGTCGCGGATGACCGCCTGCTTGGCCTGGTCCTTGACGTCGTCGAAGGCCGGCGGCTGCTTGGTGCGCTTGTCCTCGAGCTTGATGACATGCCAGCCGAACTGTGACTGCACCGGCTGTTCGGTGTATTTGCCGACCTCAAGCGCGAAAGCGGCCTTGTCGAATTCCGGCACCATCTGGCCGGGTCCGAACCAGCCGAGATCGCCGCCGCTGGTCTTGCCGCTCGGATCCGAGGTGTGCTCGTTGGCGAGCTTCTGGAAATCGGCGCCGCCGTCGAGTTGCTTGATGATCGCCTCGGCCTCTTCCTTCGTCTTCACGAGGATGTGACGGGCATGCACCTCGTTGACCGGCGGCGTGTTGGCGATCTCCTGGTCGTAGCGGGCGCGGATCTCGGCGTCGGTGACCTTGTCGACGACGCCTTTCTCGACCATCTCGCCATGCAGCGCGCGCTGCTGCAGGAAGGCCATGCGGCGCTGGAAATCGGGATCCTTGTCGAGACCGGTCGAGACGGCCTTGGCGGCCATGACGCGGATCTCGATTGCGGCCGAAAGCGCCGCGGCGCGGCGTTGCTCGGCCGGGAGTTGCGCGAACTGCTGCGACAGCTCGCCTTCGGCAAGCACGAGATCTGCTTCGGTGAGGGGTTGGCCGTTGACGGTTGCGACCACGGTATTCGGATCGACCGGTGCGGCCGGTGCCGGCTGGGCCGGTGCGGTTTCCTGCGCCATCAGCGGCGACAGGCAAAGAGCCGACAGGCCGACGGCCAAGCCGAGGCTGGCGAGCGACGCACGGCGGAACAACAAGGACATTAAGATGACTCCGATGAGGATGTGAAGGACGGGAGGCTTCCAGATCAGCCAGATTGTGGCCGAATTTGGCGCGACCGGCAGGGCCGGCGCGGCGTTGACATCAGTTGAGCCCCCTCTTATCTGTCCAACGACTTTGCGTCCAGAACCGTTTTCCGGGCGCTTTTTGCGTTGCCCGTATTCAGGCGGCGCATTCACGTGGATTTGATGGGGCCGGCCGGCGCTCGTCTCAAGATTGAGAATTCTATCGAAAGGACCATTGGATGGTCAGTCTCGGCGGTCTCGCCCGTAAGGTTTTCGGCTCCTCCAACGACCGCAGGGTCAAGTCGACCCGGCCCCGTGTCGAGGCGATCAACGCCATGGAAAACGAGATGCGGGCGCTCTCCGATGCAGAACTCGCCGGCCGCACCGAAAAATTCCGCCAGGACATCGCCAACGGCGCCAGCCTCGACGACCTGCTGGTCCCGGCCTTCGCCACCGCCCGCGAGGCGGCGCGCCGTGTGCTCGGCATGCGCCCCTTCGACGTCCAGCTGATCGGCGGCATGGTGCTGCACAATGGCGGCATCGCCGAGATGCGCACCGGTGAGGGCAAGACGCTGGTCGCGACCTTGCCCGTCTACCTCAATGCACTGGCCGGCAATGGCGTCCACGTCGTCACCGTCAACGACTATCTTGCCACCCGCGACTCCGAATGGATGGGCCGCGTCTATAAGTTCCTCGGCCTCTCGGTCGGCGTCATCGTCCATGGCCTGTCCGACGAGGAGCGCCGCGTCGCCTACGCCGCCGACGTCACCTATGCCACCAATAACGAACTCGGCTTCGACTATCTGCGCGACAACATGAAATACGAGCGCGCCCAGATGGTGCAGCGTGGTCACAACTACGCGATCGTCGACGAAGTCGATTCCATCCTGGTCGACGAGGCGCGCACGCCGCTGATCATTTCCGGTCCGCTCGAGGACCGTTCGGAAATGTACAACACCATCGACACTTTCATCATCCAGCTGCAGCCGCAGGATTATGAGATCGACGAGAAGCAGAAGACCTCGATCTTCACCGAGGAAGGCACCGAGAAGCTCGAGAACCTGCTGCGCGACGCCGGCCTGCTCAAGGGCGAGTCGCTCTACGACGTCGAGAACGTCGCCATCGTCCATCACGTCAACAATGCGCTGAAGGCGCACCGCCTGTTCCAGCGCGACAAGGACTATATCGTGCGCAACGGCGAGATCGTCATCATCGACGAGTTCACCGGCCGCATGATGCCCGGCCGCCGCTATTCGGAAGGCCTGCACCAGGCGCTCGAAGCCAAGGAGCATGTGGCGATCCAGCCGGAGAACCAGACGCTCGCCTCCGTTACCTTCCAGAACTATTTCCGCCTCTACAAGAAGCTTTCCGGCATGACCGGCACGGCGCTGACCGAGGCCGAGGAATTCGGCAACATCTACGGCCTCGAAGTCACCGAGATCCCGACCAACCTGCCGGTCATCCGCAAGGACGAGGACGACGAGGTCTACCGGACGGTCGAGGAAAAATACAAGGCGATCGTCAAGGAGATCCGCGAAGCCAGCGCCAAGGGCCAGCCGACGCTGGTCGGCACCACCTCGATCGAGAAGTCCGAGCAACTGGCCGAGCGGCTGCGCAAGGAAGGTTTTAAGGATTTCGAGGTGCTCAACGCCCGCCATCACGAGCGCGAGGCGGCGATCGTCGCCCAGGCGGGCAAGCCCGGCGCCATCACCATCGCCACCAACATGGCCGGCCGCGGCACCGACATCAAGCTCGGCGGCAATGCCGAGATGCGCATCGCCGAGGAACTGGGCGACATGCCTGAAGGGCCCGAGCGCGAGGCGCGGGAAAAGGAAATCTATGCCGACGTCGAGCGCCTGAAGGAAAAGGCGCTGGCCGCCGGCGGCCTCTACGTGCTCGCCACCGAACGCCATGAATCACGCCGCATCGACAACCAGTTGCGCGGCCGCTCCGGTCGCCAGGGCGATCCCGGCCGCTCGAAATTCTTCCTGTCGCTGCAGGACGATCTGATGCGCATCTTCGGCTCCGAGCGCATGGACGGCATGCTGCAGAAGCTCGGCCTCAAGGAAGACGAGGCCATCATACATCCCTGGATCAACAAGGCGCTGGAAAAGGCGCAGAAGAAGGTCGAGGCGCGCAACTTCGACATCCGCAAGAATCTTCTGAAATATGACGACGTTTCCAACGACCAGCGCAAGGTTGTGTTCGAACAGCGCATCGAATTGATGGACGGCGAAGGCCTGTCGGAGACCATTGCCGAGATGCGCGAAGGCGTCATCGACGAGATCGTCGCCAAGGCCATTCCCGAGAACGCCTATGCCGAGCAGTGGGATGTCGCCGGCCTGAAGGCCGAGGTCGCCGAGTTCCTCAATCTCGACCTGCCGATCGAGGAGTGGGTCAAGGAAGAAGGCATCGCCGAGGACGACATTCGCGAGCGCATCACGCAAGCCGCCGACGCCGCCGCCAAGGAGCGCGCCGAGCGCTTCGGGCCTGAGGTGATGACCTATGTCGAGCGTTCGGTGGTGCTGCAGACGCTCGACCATCTGTGGCGCGAGCACATCGTCAACCTCGACCATCTGCGTTCGGTCGTCGGCTTCCGCGGCTACGCCCAGCGCGATCCTTTGCAGGAATACAAGAGCGAGGCGTTCGAGCTGTTCCAGGCGATGCTGGGCAATCTGCGCCAGGCCGTCACCGCGCAGCTGATGCGCGTCGAGCTGGTCCGCCAGGCTGCCGAGGCCCCGCCGCCGGAAGCCCCCGACATGTTCGGCACGCATATTGACGGCACCACCGGCGAGAACGATTTCGAAGGCGGCGAAACCGCCCTTCTGGTGCGCCAGGAAAGCAACGCCATCGTCGCCCCCGAAGACCGCGACCCCAACAATCCCGCCACCTGGGGCAAGGTCGGCCGCAACGAAGCGTGCCCCTGCGGCTCCGGCAAGAAATACAAGCACTGCCACGGCGCTTTCGCGTAAGGAAAACCTGCGCGGCTCACGTTCCCGGATTTCTGATCCGGGCGCGTTCCTACCTGCTCAGATCAGCCCGGAATCGCGCGCGGCGGCGGTCGCCTCGCCACGCGAAATGGCGTCCAGCTTGCCCAGCACCGCCGAGACATGGTGATCGACGGTCTTCGGTGAGATGGTCAGGTGCTCGGCTATCCTCTTGTTGGAGAAACCGCGTTCGATCAGCTGCAGAACCTGCATCTGGCGCAGCGTCAGGCCAGCTTGATTGGCGCGCGTGCTCTGCCGCGGTCCCCTTGCAATGTTATTGACGCCATTCTGCCGCATGACGGCGCGGACGTGCTGGGCGACCGGCCGGGCCCCGAGACCCTCGAACAAGTCCAAGGCCAGGCGCAAGGCCGGCTCGTCGCCGTGCAGCAGGGCGAGCGCCTGCTCGAACGGAGCGCCCAGCCGGGCCCACAGCGTTGCGGCACCGTTCCAGTCGCCGGCGAGCAGCAGGCGATAAGGCTCCGCCATACCGGTCGTATCGCCAGGGTCGCTTTCAGGCGACAAGAGCAGCCGCCAGACGGCCAGCTCGGCAAACATCGCTCTCGTCGGCGACAGGCTTTCTGCCAGATCGATCAGGCGAAGCGCCTCAGTGGCGTCGCCTTGCCCAAGCCATGCCAGTTCGGCCATCGACGCCGTGTAAGGTGCCAGCCGCTGCAGCTCCATTCCCCTATCCAGGAACCGCTTCATTTCCTCCAGCACCGGCCCAGCCGGATCGCCTCGCCTTATGCGCAGTTTCGCCAGCGCGACCAAGGAGGGGTAACGCACCAGAGCCGTCGTTGCGCCATCGTCGATGACGTCGAGAGCCATGGCGGCCGCATCGTCCCAAAGGCCGCGTCGCAAAAGCAGCTGCGCCTGCACGCCCCGCATATAGTCGCGCCAGGTCGCGAGGTCATTCTCAACGCAATAGGCAATGCCGCGATCGAGAAAGGATTGCGCCCGCACAAGATCGAGCTGGTTCATTTCGGCGCAGGCGCAATTGGTGAAGCCGCGTGCCGCGTGCTCCTGGAAATTCTGCACGAGCGCGATTTCAAGACTGCGGGCGAGATGCAGCCGACCTTTGGCCAGGTCAAGCCACTGCTCGGCCGAGCCAAGATTGTTGAGCGCGTGACAGATTATCTCCGGCTTGTTCAACCGTTCGGCCAGAGCGACTGCCTTGCCGCCGAGCAGCAGTGTTTCGTCGAGTTTCTCGGCCAGCATCGCCAGCTGCGAGAGATTGGAATAGGCCATGGCAAGCTCCGGACTGGCAGGCGCCTGTTCCAGCAGTTCCACGGCCTGCGCCCCGAACAGGTCCGCTTGTTCGCGGTCACCCACCAGATAGGCAAAGCGCGACAGGCATCTGAGGCTGTCGCCCTCCCTGAGCGTGTCGCCCAGCGCCTGCTGCAATCGCCGTGCCTGGCCCTGCGCCTCGATGGCCGCATCGATGCGGCCGATCAGATGGCATTCAAACGCATATCCTTCGTAAAGCCTCGCCCGCTCGCTCATCGGCAGGCTGTCGGCATGCCGCAAGGCGACTTCGTAATAGCCGGTGGCATCGCGATGCGCGCCGACGCGGGAGGCCTCGCGCGCTGCTAGCGGGGCAAGCTCGCGCACCGCTTCCAGATTCTGGGCCTCCACCGCATGGTGCACAAGCCTCGCGGTCGCCACCTCGGCGTTTTCCTGCAGTGCGGAAAGCGCGCGTTGGTTGAATTCGCGCCGATGGCTCGGGGTTAGCGCCATCTCGATGGCGCGACGGGCGATCTCGTGCCGGAAGGCGTAGCCATCGCCGAGATCGTCGAGCAAGCCATTCGAGACACATTCCGCCAGTTGGCCGGCGCTGGCGACCCCACAGAGACCGCGCAGCGCCCAGGCATCGGCGCGGCGTGGAAACACCGACACGGCGTCGAGCATCGAGCGCGCGCCCGGCGACAGGCGCTCGGCACGCGCCAGCACGGCGTCGCGGACGCTGGCCGGCAGCACCATCTCGCTTTCGGCAGCCAGCAATTCGGTGACGAAGAAGGCGTTGCCCGCGGTGGCGCGATAGATTGCGTTGCCGTCGCGGTTGGCTGCTTTGGCAAGCGACAACACCGCCGCTTCGCTGAGCAGTGGCACTTCGATGCGCTGGACATTGCCGGCTGGAATTTCGCCGAGCACTCGGCGCGCGCGCATCTGCCCTTCGCTGCGGTCGGTGCGCGCAGTGAACAGCACCAGCATGTGCGTGTTGGTGATGCGCCGGCCCAGGAAACGGACGAAATCCAGGGTCGCGTCGTCGGCCCAGTGCATATCCTCGATGACCAGCAAACCCGGCCGAGACCTCGCCTCGAAAACCTCGAGAGCGTCTGAAAACAGGGGCAGCCGCTGACCTTGGCGGTCATCGATTGCCCGGGGGAGTGCCCACTGCGCGTCCCGGGCCAGATCATAGAGGGGTCCCAGCGGATCGGGAATCGACAGGTCCTCGCAAGCGCTGCGGAATATGGAAACGTGCTGCCCGGCACCGGTTACGAACGCCTCGACGAGTGCCGTCTTTCCGGCCCCGGCCTCGCCCAGCAATGCCGCCACGCGGCCGCGACCGCTCGCGGCCTCCGCGAGCAGTTCCTCCAATTGATCGAGTTGTGCCTGCCGCTCCAGAAGTATCATCACCGGCCCGTAAGTTTCGTCGTCGCTCGACCCTTCTCCAAAATTACCCCCGCTTCGGTATCCGCAGTGTGGCTCCCAGACCAAACGTCGAAAACATAGGGAATCGTCCCGCGCAATATGGGGAAAGGCTCCGATGTGCGCTTTCAACGATCGTGATTTTTCTCCAACCGCGCTCATTTCGAGCGTGAATCAGTCACAAAAGGAAGCCACTCCATGCCTCGCTATCTGATCGAACGGACATTCCCCGACGGGCTCAACGTGCCGACGAACGACGTCGGCGCAACGGCGCTCGGCGGCATCATCATGCGCAATGCCGAGAAGGGGGTCACCTGGCTACACTCCTTCGTATCGCCCGACAAGAACAAGAGTTTCTGCATCTACGACGCCCCCTCGCCGGAGGCGATCCGCAGCACGGCGCAGAAGAATTCGCTACCGGTGGACAAGATCACGGAGGTGAGGGTCCTGGACCCTTACTTTTATCGCTGACCCTATGGACCAAGGATGGAACAATGAGCGTGAGATCGTCCTGGGCAACGATGGGTGTCGGCATTCCGTGCTGTTTCCTCCCGAAACGGCAGCCACCATCGTGGCGTTCGACCATGCACCCTCCCGGCTTGGTCTCGCATCGCGGATTGTGTCCGCGCTGCTCGCGCCGTTGCGAAGCCGGCGCAGGCGCCTGCCACCGCAAGACGATTATTTAAGGCGGGACGTCGGTCTGCCGGAGCACGAGATGCGGCGGGACTACTGGGAATACTGGTGGTGGCATCAATGAGACCGCCGCCCTGTTAGAGAAGGACGGATCGGACCCCGTCTCGCAATTGCCAATCCAACGCGCAGGCATGGCAGCAGGGCCTTACTGGCCGGTCCTGCCCGCCTGCGCGTCACCAACAACCAATGGAGGATAAAATGAACGCCAATTTCTGGCGCTTTGCCGCGCTGTCCACTATGGCAATCGCCGCCACTGCCGCATTTGCGGAGAGTGGCAATCGGCTGGCCGCCGAGGTGCGGGCGGCCAACGGCCGCTTCGCGAATGTCGCGGCGGCCACCTCCGAGGGCTATGCGCCGATTCCCTGCGCCAGCGGCATCACCGGCGGCGCGATGGGCATTCACTACGTCAACAGCACCTATCTTAAGGACGATGGCGTCGACCTCGCCAAGCCGGAAGCCGTGATGTACGAGCCGATGGCCGATGGCACGCTGAAGCTGGTAGCCGTCGAATATATCACCGCGAAGGGTCCGGCGTCGCTCGAAGGCCAGCTGTTCAACTTCGACAGCGCCCCCAACCGCTATGGCCTCGGCCCCTTCTACGAACTTCATGTCTGGGCCTGGAAGCAGAACCCGACCGGCGCCTTCGCCGACATGAACCCGAATGTCTCATGCGACGCCATGAAAAAGGCCGACTGACGGCACCGCCTGCCGGAACAGTAGCGGCAGGCCTTTCACGTGTCGCGAGGAGAGGTCATGACCGAGATCGCTATCTTCCTGGCAAGGCTGCGCACCCCACCATGGCGGCTGATGGCCATCCTCGATTGGCTGGCGCGCAGACGGCGCCTCCGACATGAGCGGCGTCACTTGGAGGCCATGCCCGATTTCATGCTGAAAGACATCGGCATCAGCCGTTCCGAGATCGACTATGTCGCAACTCACGGCGAAGCCCGCCGCTCTTAGGCTTGGCTGGGAGTTGGAACGACAGGTCGCCTGTCTCCTGCTTGCGGCATGGAACCCACACCGGTCGTCCTTGCTCGCCCCGCTGCCATTGTGCATGCCTCTCCCACCCACCCTTTCTTAAGGTGTCTCCGCTACACCAAAGCCTGAAAAGAAGCGGAAAACGGAGAACAATCGGGGTGCGCTTTTCCGCGGCCACGACAGCCGGGCGGTTCTTGCCGCAGCGTTTGGCGCTGCGCGTAGAGCCGTTGCTTGGCCGCGTCGACGCCGTGCTGTTCACCGCCGACGAGCGCGGCGAGGCCGGCCGCATGTCGGTCATCGCCTTCTCCATCCGGATCGTCAGCGCCGTCATCGCCTTCGTCAGCCAGGTGCTGATGGCACGCTGGATGGGCTCGTTCGAATACGGCATCTTCGTCCTTGTCTGGGTGACCATGGTCATCGTCGGCAATCTCGCCTGCCTCGGCTTCCACACCTCGGTCATCCGCTTCATTCCCGAATACCGCGAGCGCGGCCTGATCGACGAGTTGCGCGGCATCGTCGTGGCCAGCCGCCTGTTCGTGCTGATCGCTTCGACCGTCATCGCCGGGCTCGGCGCACTCGGCGTGTGGCTCGCCTCGTCATGGACCGAAAACTACTATGTCGTGCCGTTCATCCTCGGCGTCATCTGCCTGCCGATGATAGCGCTGTCGGATCTGTTGCAAGGCCAGGCCAGGGCGAACAGCTGGGCGCTGTTCGCCCTGGCGCCGACCTATCTGATACGGCCTGTGCTGATCCTGCTGTTCATGGCGCTGATGCTTTTCGCCGGCTACGCGCCCGACGCGAAGACCGCGATCTTCGCCTCGATCGCCGCCACTTATGTCACCACGCTCGCCCAGCTTATCGGCGTCACCCGGCGCATGGAAAGGCAGATTCCGGCCGGGCCGATGAAGGTGCATTTCGCACAATGGTTCATCGTCTCGCTGCCGATCTTCCTGGTCGAAAGCTTCTTTTTCCTGCTCACCAATGCCGACGTGCTGATGGTCGGCGCCTATATGGACCCCAACGACGTCGCCGTCTATTTCGCCACGGTCAAGACACTGGCGTTGGTGCATTTCGTCTACTTCGCCGTCAAGGCAGGCGTCGCACAGCGCTATGCCCAGTTCACCCATGGCGAGCCGGAAAAGCTTGCCGCCTTTGCCCGCGAGACGGTGTCGTGGACCTTCTGGCCATCACTCGCCATGGCGCTGCTGGTGCTGGCGCTTGGCAAACCGATGCTGATGCTGTTCGGCCCCGAATTCACATCGGGTTATCCGCTTCTGTTCCTGCTCGTCTTCGGCGTCGTGGCGCGCGCCGCCGTCGGCCCGTGCGAAAGCCTGCTCACCATGAGCGGCAACCAGAATGTCTGCGCCGCCGTCTATGCCATGACGCTGGCCTTCAACATTGGCCTCAACGTGGTGCTGATCCCGCTTTTCGGCCTGTGGGGCGCCGCCATGGCCACCGCCTTCGCCATGATTTTCGAGGCCGGTGCGCTGTCTTTCACGGTCTGGCGCAAGCTCGGCATCGTCATGGCGATCTTCGTGCCAGCCAAAGGAGCCGCGTGATGGCCGCCATCCCCTTGCTCGAGGAAACCAGCGGCGGCCCCGCCGGCGCCATGGTGTCCGGCCTTGCCGGACTGGGGCGCGACACCGACCCGGCCCATATCGAGATCCTCGCCAACAATCGGCCCGAGCGCAAACTGGCCATCTATCCGGCGTCGGCCGGGTTCGACCTCGTCGAGGAGCTGGATTATCTGTGCGCCCGCACCATCGAGCCCAACATCTTCTTCAACCCGCGTTTCCTGGCGCCCGCAATGCCCCGGCTGGAAGACCGCGAGGTGCGGCTGGCCGTCATTCGTGACGGCGATGAATACCGCAACCGGCTACGCCTTCTGGTGCCGTTCTCGGTGGAGCGGCCGGTGGTGCCGCTCGGGGTTCCCGTCATGCGCACATGGTCGAGCCCGTTCGGCCCGCTCGGCACTCCGTTGGTCGACCGCGACGATCCGGTCGGCGTCGTCGAGGATTTCTTCTCGATGCTGTCGCGCCCGCATCTGAAGCTGCCGAAAGTGTTCGTCCTGCCCGACATCAGGCTCGACGGCGCGGTGGCGAGCCTGGTTGCCACGGTGGCCGAGACGCGTGGCCTGATGCTGGTCACCACCGGTCACGCCCAGCGTCCGCTGCTCGAGAGCGAACGCGACGCCGAGGACTATCTGAAGGCTTCGCTGCGCGCGCACCATTACCGCGAGTTCCGCCGCCTCAAGCGGCGGCTGGGCGACCTCGGCAAGCTTGAACATGTCGTGGCGCGCGGCCCCGACGAGATCCGTCACGCCATCGAGAGCTTCCTGACGCTGGAGGCGGCCGGCTGGAAAGGCCGCGAGCGCACGGCCATGGCGATCGACCGCTACCGCGCCGCCTTCGCCCGCGAGGCCGTGCACAGGCTGGCCGAACAGGACCTGTGCCGCATCCATTCGCTGACGCTCGACGGCCGCACCATTGCGTGCCTGATCGTCTTCGTCGAAGCCGGCGTCGCTTACACCTGGAAGACGGCCTACGACGAAACGCTGGCCGGCTATTCGCCAGGCACGCTGCTGATGATCGAGGTGACCAGGCAGCATCTCGACGACCCCAACATCATGATGACCGATTCCTGTGCCGTGCCCGACCATCCGGTGATGAGCAGGCTGTGGACCGAGCGCAAGCCGATGGGCACACTGGTGATCGGCCTGACGCCGGACGCCGACCGCCTCGCCCGCCAGGCGGCCTCGCAACTGCATCTCTACCGGGAGACCCGCAACATGGCCCGCCTGTTGCGCAACCGGATGAAGAGCCTGCTCAAGAGACGATAGACGCGCTCGCATCTTCCGGACGCGTGGATGCTTGCTTCAAACCTGAGTGTTTGGTTGCTTCATGGGACAAACAGTCACTGTATTGATAGCGTTTATTCACCAGCGGCTACTTGAGCAACAGTCGCAGTTTTTCAACAAAGCGTTACAAAGGTGATGCGATTTTGGGTATAATTCCTGTCGCTTGCCGACGGCACATCCATTTTTCTTCAGTGCTTTTCCGCGTGGCGGACATCAGAATTAGCTAATTCATTCGAACATATAAAGGACATTCACGGAACCTAAGTGGTAACATAAGACCTTTGGGACAGAAGTCTGGGACTTTGGTCCATCTCACGAAATCCGGCAGCGAGTGTGGGGCTAATCTTCATTGCTCTTCAGGAACTTGAAACGGCTGGCCGGGCCCGACTTGAGTCGCTTGTCCTCTTCCTTCCCCGGCGCTTTCGGCGGTTGCGCGCGGATCGCGAGGAACAGGCGCTGAATGCAAGAAATCCGCTTGCCGGAACCAGCGGGCACTCAACGGGAAGCCGCCAACGAGAAAGCGGCCGGCGCCAGAATCCTGGACCCATAAAAGCCCGCCACCGAGCCTATGGGGACGGCCTTGGGCGAGCCTGGGCCATGTCGAAAGTGTCCGGCAGGTGAGGATGCTCGCCGGCCCGCCTCACCGAAGCCGTGGTCATCGCGTCGACCGGGAGAATAACGGACATACGGGCATAGTGGTCCGGCCACAGCGGCTTTCCAAACAGGAAGAACACGATCGCGAGAAAACAAATCAGCAGTAGGACGGCGAAGGTGTTCGCGATGATCTCGCCAAGCTGCATGTTTTCTCCCCCGGGTCGGACACCCGCCGCTCGCAGCAACGGCGGGCGTCCACGGACCGTCGATGAAGGGACTTTACTCGACGGCTTCCACGCCAATGAGGAACGGCGGCTTATGTTCAGGGTTTAGGACCAATGCGTCGATGCTTCGGACTTCAGTCCCAATTGCGGGTCCGAGGAGAAGGAGACAGTCTGCCTTCGCACCGGCTAAGCCCTCCACCAAGGTACCTGACGGCCGGAGCACAGCCCGGCCTGCTCGCCAAGTGCCGAACCTACCGCCAAAAGCAGGCCGGGCTCCTTCTGTCGATAGTCAAGATCGTCGCCCAAAGGGGAAAATGACCAGCTACAAGGTGGAGGAAATCCTCGGCGAGAGAATTATCGGCACGCACGAGGTGGCGGCTTCAAGTCCCGCGGGGGCTGCCAGACGGGCAACCGGGCATCCGATGCAACCCCGCATTCCAGGTGCGCTGTTTGTTCGGGTCACCAGATCGGAGGACGGCACGATCGCCGAATTCAGCTTCGCGGGATTTCCCTGTTGAACCCGGATGAATTCCGAAGCTCGTCGATGAATCGTTTCGACGCGACTTGCACCAGAATTGCGCTAGCGTCCCAGCGGCTGTTTGGATGCCGAAACCAATTCGTCCTCATCCCTGATCCCGGCCATGTAATTCGCAATTATGCGGGATGAAATCGCTTCACGTTCCTGGGCCGATCGGGCGTCAGGCTTCAGCCTGTCGAACACGCGGCCAAGCAGGGCCACTTCGGAGGAATCGAAGACGCCAGCTTCCTGCGCTTTCTGACGAATCGGCATGAGTTCCTCCCTTTCCGGGTAGATAAGCGACAACTGATGCAAGGGGCAATCTCAACGCCGGAATATATCCACACCGAGGAACGGTCAGGGGGCCCAACGTAGGTCCTGAAGCGCGAAAGCGGCTACCGCATTCGACAGGCCGAAGATGCAGTCCTGCACCCGGCCGAGCCGCTCCCGGATGTCGCTCTTGCGATATCGGCCTGGGGCCGCTCACGACGGACTCCAACACCATAACCGCATTGCCGAAGCGCCGATCGGGAAAGCAGCGGCAGACGCATCGAAGTGGCGAATGAAATGGTGCCCCTAGCCGGGATCGAACCAGCACTCCTTGCGGAACTCGATTTTGAGTCGAGCGCGTCTACCAATTCCGCCATAGGGGCTCAGGCCGGGCGGCCTGGATGGCGCGGACTATACGGTTGGAGGCCTGTTCGTCAACTGGCCTGTTGCCGATAGCGTGCGGAGCCGCGACCAAACCGCACCTTTCGGTTTCCTGCGGGCACTGCCATTGTGCGGCGCGGAAAATCTTTCTAGACAGGCGTCGTGTCGAAGCGCTTGGCGTCCGGAAGAAGGAACGCGGCGCGCTTCGGGTCTTGGTGTCACGCATGCCCCTGTTTTCATCCATGCCCTGGTTTCATGCCTACCCTTATGCCCACGCCGTGCATGTGGGCGGCGTGCGGTAGTCATCTACGACATTAGGAGAGCCGATGCTTCGCGGACTGTACGACTGGACCTTGTCGCTGGCGGCGCGCAAATCCGCCGAATGGTGGCTGGCCTTCATCGCCTTCGTCGAAAGCTCCGTGTTCCTGGTGCCGGCCGATGTGCTTTATCTGCCGATGGCGCTGTCGCGGCCGGACCGCGCCTATCGCTATGCACTGATCGCCACCGTCGCCTCCGTGCTGGGCGGCATCGCCGGTTGGTTCATCGGCCACTACGCCTACGACGCGCTGGCCAAGCCGATCCTGGAATTTTACGGCAAGTATGACGAGTTCGAGGCGCTGCGCGTCTCTTCGGGCATCGGCTTCATCATCCTGATGCTGATCACCTCGGGCGCCGCCCATCTGCCGCCGATCAAGGTGGTGACTATCCTGTCGGGGGTCATCGGCGTCAATCTTTTTCTGTTCATCGCGCTGGCAACCGTGGCGCGCGGCGGGCGCTTTCTGCTTCTGGCCTGGCTGCTTCGCCGCTATGGCGAGCCGATCCGCGAGTTCATCGAAAAGCGCCTCGGCCTGATCGCAGGTGCAGCGGCGGCCGCCCTGATTTTGCTCTATATCCTGGTCAAATACGCCTTCTGATTCATGTCGCCCAAGCCGCGTAGCGGCGCGGCAATATGGACCAAAGACTGAGCCGGCGGCGAACACAACGGACGAGTACCCCATGACTGCGAGCATGACTGCCAACACCGGACGCCAGCGGGCCATGACGGCCCTGTTCCTTGCCGTAGCCATGGCCGCCACTGTCGGCTCCGCGCTCGCCTTCCAGTACATCGGCGGCTATATCCCTTGCCATCTCTGCCTGGAACAGCGCACGCCCTACTATATCGGCGTGCCGCTGATGCTGCTGGCGCTGCTTGCATCGGCGCTGCACGCGCCGGGATGGGCTGTGCGCGGCTTGCTGGCCATCGGAGGCCTGCTGATGCTCTATGGCCTCTATCTCGGCATCTATCATGCCGGCGTGGAGTGGGCCTGGTGGCAGGGCCCGGCCGATTGCGCCGCGGGCGCGGGCCAGGTCGACACCGGCGGAAAAGGCGTGCTCGACGCGCTCGACAAATTCGTGCCCCCCTCCTGTGACAAGGCCGCGCTTCGCATCCTCGGCCTGTCACTCGCCGGCTGGAACGCCATCGCCAGCTTCGTGCTCGCCGCCGTCGCCTTCCGCAGCGCGCTTTCGCGCGACTGAGGTAGCGCGAAAGCGCCGACGCGAGATCGTTCAAGAATTCGGCAGGCTGAGTCGTATGGAGTGATTGTCGAGAACCGAAGCGGAGCGGACATTTGGTCCGTGAGCATCGGAAGCGCAGACAATCGCTTCAGACGGCCAGCCTCCCGAATTGTCGGACGATCTCAGGGTTCGAGTTCGACGTCCCAGTACAGATAATCCATCCAGCTTTCATGCAGATGGTTGGGCGGGAACAGACGGCCATTATTGTGCAAGTCGTGCACCGTCGGCTGGTAGGGCTTCTGCAACGGCCACATCTTGGCATGCGCCGGCATCATGCCACCTTTCCTGAGGTTGCAGGGGGAACAGGCGGCGACGACATTCTCCCACGTCGTAGCACCCCCGCGGTGGCGGGGGATGACGTGATCGAAGGTCAGGTCGTCGGGCGTGCCGCAATATTGGCACTGGAAGCGGTCGCGCAGGAAGACGTTGAAGCGCGTGAAGGCGGGGTGCCGCGACGGCTTCACATAGGCCTTCAGGCTGACGACGCTCGGCAGCTTCATCGAGAAGGTCGGCGAGGACACCGCGTGCTCGTATTCGGCGACGATGTTCACCCGTTCGAGGAACACCGCCTTGATGGCGTCCTGCCACGACCAGAGCGACAGGGGATAATAGCTGAGCGGACGATAATCCGCATTCAGCACCAGCGCTGGAAGCCCATCCGGAGATACGGCAACCGTCACGTCGTTGGCCTCCTTGGTTCTCTAACCTGAATGGCGCGGATACTGTAAGCCCGACATGACAGGGATGTGAAGCGGATTGTCACGCGTCCGAAGGCACAAAAAAACGAGATTTTGATGCTTTTTCGCGCTTTCAGGCGGGGGGTGCGGCATCCCTGCCCTTCAATTCGCGATAGTAGGACCAGAAAAGCCGCGATGCGACACCTCTCCACGGGCTCCATGATTCGGCGAGGTGGATCAGTGTTTTCTCCGGCGGACGCGGGTCGATGCCGAGCGCATGGCCGACGGCGGTCTGGAGCGCGACATCGCGCGCCGGGAAGATATCGGGATGGCCTGCGGCGAACAGCAGATACACCTGCGCCGTCCACGGACCGATGCCGGGCACGGCCGTCATGGTCGTGATTGCCTCGCCGGCGTCAAGCGAACACAAATGATGAAGGTCGAGGCCGTCCGCCACCGCCCGGGCGGCGGCGAGGAGGCCGCGTTGCTTGGGTCGAGACAGGCCCGCCTCGCGAAACATGTCCTCGCCGGCGGCAAGGATCGCCAGCGGCGTCAAAGGGTCGACCAGTTTCGTCAGCCGGCCGAAGATCGCATCGGCGCTGGCGCGCGACACCTGCTGCGAGACGATGATCGAGGCAAGGCTCGAGAATCCCGGTTGGGAAAGCCGTAGCGGCACCTCGCCCGCCATGCCGCGGATCTTTTCCAATCTCGGGTCGATTGCGCAAAGCGCGTCGAGCCCCCGGGCGATGTCGTCCAATGTGGCGATACGTTGCATGTTTCTTGTTCCTGAACCGGCCGCACGGTAGCAATTGGCAAAACCGCCGCACAACCCGATTGCCGCTCAAGAGATGACGCTCCTGACATTCCGTTTCGCGCCCAGTCCCAATGGCGAACTGCATCTCGGCCATGCCTTCTCGGCGCTGCTCAACCAGAAACTGGCGCGAGCGGTCGGCGGCCGCCTGCTGCTGCGCATCGAGGATATCGACACCACGCGCTGCTCGCCGGAATTCGAGGCGGGCATTTTTACCGATCTGAAATGGCTCGGACTTGCCTGGGAACAGCCGGTGCGACGGCAATCCGAGCACTTTGCCTGTTATGAGACGGTGCTTGACCGGCTGATCCGGGAGGATCTCGTCTATCCCGCCTTCATGAGCAGAAGCGAAATCCGGGCTTTCATCGCCGACAGCGAAAAGCGCGACTGGCCGCGCGATCCCGATGGCGTGCCGGTCTATCCCGCCGTCGACAAGGCGCTGCCGGCGAAGGAACGCCGGCGCCGCATTGCCGAGGGCGCTCCCTTCGCCTGGCGGCTGGATGTCGATACGGCGATGGCACGCGTCGGCAAGGATTTGTCATGGAATGAATTTTCAGACGAATCGCTCTCCGCGACGCGCATCGTCGAGGCCCGCCCGCGCGATTGGGGCGACGTGATCGTGGCGCGCCGCGAAATCCCGACCAGCTACCATCTTGCCGTCGTCGTCGACGATGCGCTGCAGGGCGTGAGCCATGTCGTGCGCGGCCAGGATCTCTACCCCGCCACCGGGATACAGCGGCTGCTTCAGGAACTGCTTGGCCTGCCGCAGCCAGCCTATTTCCATCACCGGCTGATCCTGGGACCCGACGGACGCAAGCTGTCGAAAAGCCTGAAGGACACCGGCCTTGCCGTCTTGCGCGAAGCGGGCGTGTCGGCTCACGATGTCAGGCGGATGGTCGGTCTCTGACGCTGACGAAGGCCGAAGGGGCAGCTTGCAGAAAACACGGCCGGTTGAATTCCGGTGATGCATGGATCAATCGTTTCGTTTTGCGCGCCGGCTTGAACCGGACTAGAGCTTCGCCACGGCTCAATTCTCATCAAGCACGGTTCCCGGAAAATGCACAGCGTCAAGCGGCTCATCCCCGCCACTTTCGTCGTCCTGTGGGCAACCGGCTTCATCGGCGCCCGCTATGCCATGCCGTGGGCCGAACCGTTTACGTTCCTGGCCGCGCGCTTCGTCCTGGCGGCGGCGTTGTTCGCCGGCCTGGTCGTCGTGCTTGGCTCCAAGAGAGCCTCCCGCGAAGAGGCATTGCACGCCACCGGGGCCGGCATTCTGATGCATGGCGTCTATCTCGGCGCGGTCTTCTGGGCTATCCACAGGGGCATGCCCGCCGGGCTGTCGGCGCTGATTGTCGGCCTGCAGCCGCTGATCACGGCGGTGCTCGCCGGCAAATTTCTCGGCGAGGCGATCCTGCCACGCCATTGGGCCGGTCTCGCGGTCGGCCTGGCCGGCGTTGTCATCGTGCTCTGGCCAAAGCTCGGTGCGCTCGGCGGCGGCGTGACGTCAGCCACGCTGACAGCCTCGCTCGTCTCGGTGCTCGGCATGAGCGCCGGCACCATATGGCAGAAGCGTTTTGCTTCCGGCGGCGACCTTGTCGCCGCGACCATGTGGCAATATGTCGGCGGCGCTTCGGTGATGATCCTGGCTTCACTGGCCTTCGAGACCCACACGGTCGTCATCAACGGCGAATTGATCTTCGCCATGGCCTGGCTGGTGCTGGTGCTGTCGATCGGCGCCATCTTCCTTCTGATGGTGATGATCCGCGACGGCGAGATGTCGAAGGTCGCTTCGCTGTTCTATCTGGTGCCGGCGGTGACGGCCGTCATCGCCTGGGCCTTGTTCGACGAGCAGCTCAACGCGCTTCAGATTGCCGGCATGGCGATTGCCACGTTGGGCGTTGGTCTGGCTACTGCCCGGCAGGCAAGGGAGGAATTGAAGAACTGAGGAATTGAGGGAAAAGCGGACATGCCTGGCGCTGTGTGCTTCTTCTTCTCCAGTTCTCCAGTTCTTCAATTCCTCAGTTCTTCGATCCGGCCGGTATCGACTCAGCCGACACGCGCGCGCGCCTCGAGATAGCGGCTGATCGCTGCATTGAGTTCGCCGCCAAGAATGAAGATCGCGGACACGATGTAAAGAAAGACCACCGCGATCATGATCGAGGCAAGCCCGGCATAGGTCGTCACATAGGACGAGAAATGGTCGAGATAGGTGGCGAAAATGGTCGAGCCGATCAGCCATGCGGCGAGCGTGAAGACGATGCCGGGGATCAGCGAGACGAAACGGCGCTTGCCGGCCGGCAGCCAGTAATGCACTGAAAACAGACCGCCGACGATGACGGTCGAGGCGATGACGTAGCGCCACAGCGTGATGGTGCCCGTATAGGGTTTTATCCACTCGAAATGCGCCTCGGCCAGCCGCGCCAGCAATGGTGCGAAGACCAGGAGCACGCTGATCGCCAGGAAGCCTGCCGTGGCGATCAGCACGAAGAAGATGCTCTGCACACGGCGATAGATGATGCCGCGCGTCTCGGTGACGCGATAGGCCCGGTTGAGCGAGGTGCGCAGCGCCTCGATGCCGTTCGAGGCGAAATAAGCGGCCAGCAGCACGCCGTAGGTGAGCAGATCCGATCGTCGCACGGTGAGCACGTTCAGCACCTCGCGCGCGATCGGTTTGGCGATTTGCTCCGGCCAGGTGTCGAAGACCAGATGCACGGCCGTGTCGGCGAAGGCTTGCGCGCCGAGGAAGCTCGCCAGCGTGGTGGCGAAGATCAGGAACGGAAACAGCGCCATCAGCGAGGTGATTGCCAAATGGCTGGCCATCGCCCAGCCGTCATCGGTGTTGAAATGACCGATCGCGTCGTAAAGTACGCGGCGCAGGGCGACGATATTCCGCAACAAGAACCGCGCTCCCCTTCGATTGTCTCGACGCCGCGAATATGGGAAGGGAATGCGGCAAATGGCAACCCTTGGTCATAAGACGAATCCGCCGGCGCGCGCGTTGCGCGTCATCATCGTCACCGGCGCGTCGTCGGGCATAGGCGCTTATTGCGCGCGGGCGCTCAAGGCGGAAGGCTGGCAGGTGTTCGCCACGGCGCGCAAGCCCGAGGACATCGCGGCCCTGGAAAAGGATGGCATCGAGGCGTTCTATCTCGACTATCGCGAACCTGCCTCCATCGAAGCGCTGGCGGCTTCAGTGCTGGAGCGGACCGGCGGCAGGATCGATGCGTTGTTCAACAACGGCGCCTATGCGCAAGCGGGCGCGGTCGAGGATCTGCCGGTGGCCGCCTTGCGGGAGCAGTTCGAGGCCAATTTCTTCGGCTGGCACGACCTGACCCGCCGGCTCGTGCCTGTGATGCGCCGCCAGGGCGGTGGCCGGATCGTTCATTGCTCGTCGATCCTTGGCCTGGTGCCGGTACGTTTTCGCGGCGCCTATTCGGCATCCAAACACGCTTTGGAGGCGCTGATGCTCTGTCAGCGCCAGGAACTGGCCGGCAGCGGCGTGCATGTCTCGCTGATCGAGCCGGGGCCGGTTAAATCGAAGATCGCCAGCAATGGCCTCGCCTGGTTCCTCAGGAATATCGACCATGAGAATTCCGTGCATCGCGCCGATTATGAGGCGCAGTTGGAACGCATGCGCACCGGCGGCAGCCAATCGGCGCTGAAGCCCGGCCCGGAAGTGGTCCACAAAGCGCTTCGCCATGCACTTCTGTCGCGGCGCCCGCGCCCGCACTATGTGGTAACAGTGCCGGCAAGGTTCGGCGCCATGCTCAAACGCATCCTTCCGGCATCGATGCTTCACCGCCTGCTCGCCAAACGCGCCTGAACAAGAAAAGGACTGGAAACGCAAAATGGCATCCGTCTTCAACATCCTTGCCATCCTGGTCATGGTCGCCGTGGTGATCGTGCTGGTCCGGGGTCTGATCAACATGATGCGCGGCGGTTCCGGCATCACCTCCAACAAGCTGATGCAGACGCGCGTCGTGCTGCAGGCCGTGGCGCTGGCGCTGATCCTGCTGGCCGTGTATTTCACCCGCAAATGAGGACGCCGGCCGTTCGGAGGCGACGTGGTCAAGCTCAACAAGATCTACACCCGCACGGGCGACAACGGCACCACCGGGCTCGGCACGGGTGAGCGGCGGCTGAAGTCCGATCTCAGGGTAGACGCCTACGGCACCGTCGACGAAGCCAACGCCTGCATTGGCATGGCTCGTGTTCACACCGCGCCGGGCCACCCGGCGATTGATGCCATGCTTGCCCGCATCCAGAATGATCTCTTCGACCTCGGCGCCGATCTGGCTGTGCCCGACGACGGCAAGCCGCTCGGCTACGAACCGCTGCGCATCGTTGCCGCGCAGACCGAGCGCGTCGAACACGACATCGATCTCCTCAACAACGACCTCCAGCCACTCAAATCCTTCGTGCTGAACGGCGGCACGCCGGCCGCCGCCGCGCTCCATCTCGCCCGCACGGTGGCACGGCGGGCCGAGCGGCTGATGGTGGCGCTCGCACAGCATCCTGATGAGCACGTCAACCGCGACGGGCTGAAATACATCAACCGCGTCTCCGATTTCCTGTTCGTCGCCGCCAGGGCGGTCAATGACAATGGAAATGCCGACGTGTTATGGGTTCCTGGCAAGAACCGCTGAACTATGCCAAGGCGGGAGAGGCCAGGCACGTATGTTTATCCCGCTCTACGATACCAACAGGCTGCGGCACATCAGGCTGCAATATGTGACGATCGCCCTGATCCTGGCCAACGCGCTGGTCTATTGCGCCACCGCGCTCGGGGGTGAGAATTTCACCAATGCAGCCGTGCTCGGCCTCGGCTTCATCCCCTCCGTGGTGCATGACACGGCAGAGCTCGACCCGCGCTTTATCGTCATTCCCGAAAGCCTGAGCTATCTCACCTACTCATTCCTGCATGCCGACATTTTCCATCTTGGCGGCAACATGCTGTTCCTGTGGGTGTTCGGCGACAACGTCGAGGACGCGCTCGGCCATATCCGCTATCTCATCTTCTACCTCCTGTGCACCATCGCCGGAGCCGCCTTCCAGGGCCTCATCGCGTGGGACTCGCAGGTGCCGCTGATCGGCGCCTCCGGCGCCATCGCCGGCGTGGTCGTCGCCTACCTGATCCTCTATCCCAGGGTGAAGGTCTGGGTGCTGGCCTTTGCTCGCATTCCGCTGCGCATCCCGGCCTTCATCCCCCTTCTCCTGTGGGTACTGTTCCAGATCGTCATGTTCGCCGCCGGTGGTGAAGACCAGATTTCCTGGGCCTGCCACATAGGCGGCATCATCGCCGGCGCCGTGTTGGTGCTTGTGCTGCGCAGCCGCGGCGTGCCGCTTCTTGCGGGGGCGGACGAAGAGGTCGCACCGGCCGACCAGCCCGCCATCGCCGTCGATCCGGCCGTGCGCGAACCGATTGCGGCGCAGCCTGCGCCACGCTGGGGTCGGCGAAGTGTCCCCGGCCCCGACTGAACCGATTGAGTGAATTGCCCGATGCCCTGGCATATTGACGTGCGGGTTTGCCGCAACTACGGAAGCGTTTCCGCCCGCCTTAGGCGGTTGAAGAGCAGAATTTCCATCCGGAATGTCGGCTTTCGACAACTCTGACGGGGTTCACGCTGGTATAGCGCGCCCCACTATCTCAAGAGAGGTGACAGGAAAATGAAGATCCTTGTGCCCGTGAAGCGGGTTGTGGATGCGAATGTGAAGGTTCGCGTCAAGGCTGACGGTTCGGCGGTGGAATTGGCCAACGTCAAGATGGCGATGAACCCGTTTGACGAGATCGCGGTCGAAGAGGCGATCCGACTCAAGGAAGCCGGCAAGGCCGAAGAGATCATCGTCGTGTCGATCGGCCCGCAGCAGGCGCAGGAGACGCTTCGCACCGCGCTGGCCATGGGCGCCGACCGCGCCATCCTGGTCAAGACCGACGAGCAGACCGAGCCGCTGGGCGTCGCCAAGGTGCTGAAGGGCGTGGTCGAGGCCGAGCAGCCCGGCCTGGTCATCCTCGGCAAGCAGGCGATCGACGATGATTCCAACCAGACCGGCCAGATGCTTGCAGCCCTTCTCGGCTGGGCGCAGGGCACATTTGCTTCCAAGGTGGTGCTCGAGGGCGACAAGGCCAGGGTGACCCGCGAGGTCGACGGCGGCCTGCAGACGGTTGAGCTGAAGATGCCGGCGATCGTCACCGCCGACCTTCGCCTCAACCAGCCGCGCTACGCTTCGCTGCCCAACATCATGAAGGCCAAGAAGAAGCCGCTCGACGAGAAGAGCCCGGCCGACTACGGCGCCGACGTCAAGCCGCGGCTGAAGGTCATCAAGACCGAGGAGCCGGGCGGCCGCAAGGCGGGCGTCAAGGTCAAGAGCGTCGCCGAGTTGGTCGACAAGCTGAAGAACGAAGCCGGCGTGCTCTGAGATCGGAAGGAACAGATAAAATGACCATTCTCCTCATCGCCGAACACGACAACGCAACCCTTTCGGATCAGACTGCCAAGGCGCTGTCGGCCGCGCTGCAGATCGGCTCGGACGTGCATGTGCTGGTGGCCGGCAAGGGCGCCAAGGGCGCAGCCGACGCCGCCGCCAAGCTGAAGGGCGTGAGCAAGGTGCTGCTCGCCGAAGCCGACGAGCTTGCCGAGCGTCTCGCCGAGCCGACCGCGGCGCTCGTCGTGTCGCTGGCCGGCTCCTATGACACCATCGTCGCGCCGGCGACCTCGTCGGGCAAGAACGTCGCGCCGCGCGTGGCCGCTTTGCTCGACGTGGCGCAGGTCTCCGAGATCATCGAAGTGGTCTCGCCGGATACCTTCAAGCGGCCGATCTATGCCGGCAACGCCATCCAGACGGTACAGTCGACCGATGCCAAAAAGGTCATCACCGTGCGCACCGCCTCCTTCCAGGCGGCGCCCGAGGGCGGTTCGGCCGCTGTCGAAACCGTCGGCGCTGCGGCCAATCCGGGCCTCTCCTCCTTCGTCGAGAACAAGCTGTCGGAGACCGATCGTCCGGAACTGACCTCGGCCAAGATCATCATCTCGGGCGGCCGCGCGCTCGGCTCCTCGGAGAAGTTCCAGGAGGTCATCCTGCCGGTCGCCGATAAGCTCGGCGCTGCCGTCGGCGCATCCCGTGCTGCCGTCGATGCCGGTTACGCACCGAACGACTGGCAGGTCGGCCAGACCGGCAAGGTCGTCGCCCCTGACCTCTACATCGCCGTCGGCATCTCCGGCGCCATCCAGCACCTCGCCGGCATGAAGGACTCGAAGGTCATCGTCGCCATCAACAAGGACGAGGAAGCGCCGATCTTCCAGGTCGCCGACTATGGCCTCGTCGGCGACCTCTTCGTCGTCCTGCCGGAGTTGCAGAAGGCGCTTTGACGCCCTGCCGCAAAGCGTATTAAATTGTGAGGGGTGGGGTAGACGAAGTCGCCCCGCCCTTTTAGTTTGCACCGCACAAAAAGCAGGCCGCAAAGGCCTTTTTCGACGGGATCGGTGTAATGAGCAAGATCGAAACGATCGGCATCATCGGCGCGGGCCAGATGGGCGGCGGCATCGCCCATGTCTCCGCGCTTTCGGGCTACAAGGTGCTGATCTACGATATATCGCCCGACCGCATCGAGAAGGGCATCGCCACCGTCAGCGGCAACATGGCCCGCCAGGTGGGGTCCGGCAAGCTCGACGAGAAGCTCCGCAACCAGGCGATGGCGCGCATCGCGGCGGCACCGTCCATGGCCGATCTCGCCGGTGCCGACCTGGTCATCGAGGCGGCGACCGAGGACGAGACGGTCAAGCGCAAGATCTACGCCCAGCTTTGTCCGCAGCTCAATCCCGAGGCCATACTGGCGACCAATACCTCGTCGATCTCGATCACGCGGTTAGCCGCGCAGACCGACCGCCCCGAGCGCTTCATCGGCATCCATTTCATGAACCCGGTTCCCCTGATGAAACTGGTCGAACTGGTGCGCGGCATCGCCACCGAGGACCAGACCTTCGAGGCGGCGAAGACCTATGTGAAGCAGCTCGACAAGACGATCACGGTCTCGGAGGATTTTCCGGCCTTCATCGTCAACCGCATCCTTTTGCCGATGATCAACGAAGCGATTTACACGCTTTATGAAGGCGTCGGCACGGTCGATGCGATCGACACCGCCATGCGGCTTGGCGCCAACCATCCGATGGGGCCGCTGCAGCTGGCCGATTTCATCGGCCTGGACACCTGCCTATCGATCATGCAGGTGCTGCATGACGGCCTGTCGGACTCGAAGTACCGCCCTTGCCCGTTGCTGGTCAAATATGTCGAGGCCGGCTGGCTCGGCCGCAAGACCGGTCGCGGCTTCTACGATTATCGCGGCGAGCATCCGGTTCCGACACGCTGACCCGCCAGACTGATCACGGCCTGGCCGCGCGGGTTTACGACGCGGCGGCCAGGGGCTTGGGCGTCTCGATTTCGACCCTGTCGTCCTTCGCATCGTTCTCCGGCGCCATGGACACGCATCCGCGACCCGCAGCCTTGGCCACGTAGCAGGCGGCGTCTGCCCTGGCGATGATCTCGTCGACCGCACCACAATCGGCATTGATAGGAGCCAGTCCGATGCTGGCGCCGATCGAATGAGAGCGGCCTTCCCAGGTGAAGTCGAGGCCCTGTATCGCATCGATGATGGATCGCGCCGCGATCCTGGCCCCGGCGGCCGAGCCCGACTTCAAAATGACCGCGAATTCGTCGCCGCCCAGGCGCGCGACCATGTCCTGCGGACCAAGCACGCCACGCACGGCCTCGGCAACGCGCTTGAGCAATGCGTCTCCCGCCGCGTGGCCGCCTGTGTCGTTGACCAGTTTGAAATGATCCAGATCGATGAACATGAACTGATGTCCGATCCCATCCTTGCGGGCCTGATCGACCAGGTCTTCCATGGCGCGGATGAAACTCGCGCGATTGGCAAGGCCGGTCAGCGCATCATGCGCGGCGGCGTGGGCAAGCTGGCGCTGCAGCGCGCGCGCATCGGTGAAGTCCTGGAAGACGATGACCAGTCCGCAGAATTCGTTGCGCTCGTTCATGATCGGCGACACGACCTGCCGGATGCTGCAGCGCGTCTCGTCGCGCCGGATGAGGACCGCGCGGCTGTTCTGGTCGTCGGCTGCCTCGCCGCCGATCGCAGGCCGCGCCACGCCGATCCTGTGGCCGGTCTCCTCGTCGACTGCCCAATAGACATGGCCAAGCGTCTTGCCGAGGGCATCATTGCAGGAGACGCCGGTCAGCTTTTCGGCGACAGGATTCATGAAGGTGATGCGGTTCGCGGCATCGGTGCAGATGACGGCATCGCCGATCGACTGCAGCGTCACTTTGAGGCGCTCCTTTTCGTCGGCCAGCATCGCCGACGAAACCGTAAGGCGTTCTTCGGCCTGTTTGCGCCGAGTGATGTCGGTCAGGCTGCCGATCGCCCTGATCAGCCGCCCCTCTTCGTCACGCTCGATGGCCTTGCCGCGGTCGAGGATCCATATCCAGTGGCCGTCCTTGTGGCGCATCCTGAATTCGGCCTCGAAGAACGGTGTGCGGCCTTCGAGATGGATACGGTCCGCCTCGGCCACGGCCTCGCGGTCGTCGGGATGAATCATCGCCAGCCAACGATCGGGGTCACCGTCAAGTTCGCCATCGTCGTAACCCAGCATCTTGACCCAGGTCGCCGAATAGGTGGTGCCGCCCTTGCGCATATCGAAGTCCCAGACGCCCTGGCCGGCGCTGGCCAGCGCGAAGTTCCAGCGCGTTTCGGCCTCTGCGATGCGCGCCTCTGCCTGCCTGCGCGCGTCGATGTCCTCTATCTGCGAGACAAGATACAGCGGCTGGCCGCTGTTCCCGTCGCAAATGACAGAACCGGCCAGCCGGGCCCAGACAGGCGTGCCGTCCTTCTTGAGATAGCGCTTCTCGAAATGAAAGGAATCGATCTTGCCGGCCTTCAGGCTCTCCATCGTCTCCCGCCCGATCTGATGATCGTCGGGATGCGTGATCTGAATGAACGTCAGCGCCTCAATCTCTTCGCGGCTGTAGTCGAGCATGGCGGCGAAGACAGGGTTGGCCTCGAGAATGCGCCCGTCGAGGCCGACGATGGCGACGCCGATCGAGGAATCCTCCATGGCACGGCGGAAGCGCTGCTCGCTCTCGGCGATCTGACGGCGGCCTTCGCGGATGACGCGCGCGAACAGGCCGGCCAGGAGAAGTGCGCCGGCCGCCACACCGACCGACGCCTGCACACATAATTCGAGCGTCTCGACGCCGGGGTTGAGTCGCGACAGCAGGACCGATACTGCAATCGCCGCTGTCCCGCCCACGAGCAAAGCCAACCCCGCATGTCTGTGCGGCGCCGGCCCGATGATCCTTCGTATTGCCACGATTTGTACCACCCCGTGGGCAGTCGCATTTCCCGTGAAAATCCTGACGGATCGGTTTTAAGGAAAGGTTGCGTCGCGGGTATCGGGGATGTCGCCGGCCGGCAAACATTTGCCGGCATGATTAAGGATCGGTATGCGCGGGATGCAGGAGCGGGCGTCGCGCTACCAGCGCACGAAAAACCGGCCGCCGAGTGCGCCTAGCAGCGCCAGCGCAGCGATCGCGATCGTGTACCAGGTGGCGACGAAAAGCGGCGAATCATCAAAGCAATGCGCGGCATAGAAGGTCGCCGCCAGCCCACCGGCGAGCAGGCCCGCGGCCGTGCCGGCCAGCACCGGCCGTGTCGGAGCGCCATAGCGCAGCATCCACAGGAAGATGGCCAGCGGGCCGATGCCGATCAGCGGGATGAGCCCCATGCAGACCATCATGTTGGAACCGACGAGCCGCCTGCCCCAGTCGGCCTCGGGCACGGCGTAGAGCTCCAGCACCACGGCCGCCGCGACGAGCACGGGCGCAGCCGCCATCCAGGCCGCCGCCTTGCCTGTCGATGCTCCCGGTGTCGACAATGCCCTGACGAAGGCGAAGGCGCTGGCGGCGAGCACGATGGTGAACAGGAACTTCGAAAGAAAGCGCATCGTATGCGCGGCAGCCATGAAGTCGGGGCGCGGACCGATCGTCATCATGAAAACCGCGCCCGCGATCACGGCGGCCCCGCCGGCAGCCAGCCACCAGGCCGAGCGCAGCGGCATCGCCTTGCTGCGGGCGTCGGCATCAAGCGCCTTGATGAGATCTTCGGTCCTCATGTCATTCCCGCCCAAACCGCCCCTGCCCGAACCGCTTGGCAATGGCTGCAAGTCCGCGATGCAAGGAAACCCGCACCGCTGTTTCGCTGATGCCGAACTTGGCCGCCGTGTCGCCGATCGAGCGCCCCTCCACCGACACGGACGACACCACGGAGCGCTGTGCCGGCGGCAGGCCGTCGAGTGCCCGGTTGATGTCGCGTTCGCTGACGGTTTCCGTTTCCGGCTCGGCGAAGGTTTCGGCAATATCGTCCACATCGATCTCGATGCGCCGTCCGCGCCGCCGGAACGCATCGATCAGCTTGAAGCGCGCGATGGCATAGACCCAGGGCAGCACAGGTGCGTCCTGACGCCAGGTGTGCCGTTTCACATGAATGGCCAGCAAGGTTTCCTGCACGACATCCTCGGGATCGACCCCGCCTTTGACGATCTTGCGCCTGGCAAAACCGCGAACCAGAGCGGCCGTCCGGTGCAGAAAGTCGGCATAGGCCCTTTCATCTCCCGCGATCGCGGCTCGCATCAGCCGGGAAAGCTCGGCCTCATCCTTGCCGCTCACAAGAGTTCACTCCCCGATCTTCGCGCCTCGGCGCTGATTTGTTACGTGGCCGGCGAAATAATGTCCAAGGCAAACTACCGGCAAGTCACGAAAGATTGCGGACGAATGCGGGCTGGGCGCGCGGACCGTTGACGGCGACCCCGAACCGTCGATCCCGCGATCCCGCGCGGCCATCACGCGGAATTGTCCGCCTGGCATAGGGCCTATGCCGTCAGCGGCCGATTGAAGCAGGCCAAAAATGTTGACTACACCTGTCATGTATCGGTAGGTGCTGCGTGCCAGTTCAACGAGATCGAGGACGATGCCATGAAATACGCTCTTTCCACCCTTGCCGGCGCCGCGGCGGTGGCGGTCAGCCTGATCGCTGGCCAGGCGATGGCCGAGGATACAGGCATCATCGTCTATAATGCCCAGCACGAGAGCCTCGCCAAGGAATGGGCCGACGGCTTCACCAAGGAAACCGGCATCAAGGTCACGTTGCGCAATGGCGGCGATAGCGATTTCTCCAACCAGATCGTCGCGGAGGGCACCGCCTCGCCCGCCGACGTGTTCCTGACCGAGAATTCGCCGGCCATGGTGCTGGTCGAGAATGCCGGCCTGTTCGCGCCGGTCGATGCGGACACGCTGGCGCAGGTTCCGCAGGATTATCAGGCAGCGAGCGGCAAATGGGTTGGCGTTGCCGCGCGCAGCACCGTCTTTGCCTACAATACCACCAAGCTCAAGGCCGACCAGTTGCCCAAGTCGCTGCTCGACCTTGCCGATCCGAGCTGGAAAGGCCGCTGGGCGGCCTCGCCGTCGGGCGCCGATTTCCAGGCGATCGTCAGCGCGCTGCTGCAGCTCAAGGGCGAAGCCGCGACGGCGGACTGGCTGAAGGCGATGAAGGAGAATTTCACCGCCTACAAGGGCAACAGCACCGTGATGAAGGCGGTCAATGCCGGCGAAATCGAAGGCGGCGTGATCTATCACTACTACTACTTCGGCGATCAGGCCAAGACCGGCGAAAACAGCAAGAACGTTGCGCTGCATTATTTCAAGAACCAGGATCCGGGCGCCTTCGTCTCGACCTCCGGCGGCGGCGTGCTGGCTTCGAGCAAGCATCCGAAGGAAGCCCAGGCTTTCCTGAAGTGGGTGACCGGCAAGGGCGGCCAGGACGTGCTGAAGAACGGAACGTCCTTCGAATACGCGGTCGGCAAGGGCGCAGAGTCCAATCCGAAGCTGGTGCCGTTGGCCGACCTGCAGGCGCCGAAGATCGATGCCGCGACGCTGAACTCCAAGAAGGCCACCGACCTGATGACGGCGGCCGGCTTGCTTTAGTTGCCGTTCGTCCTAATAAGGACACCGGCCGTGCTCCCGCGGGAATTCCGCGGGAGCGTTTTGTTTTTTCGAGATGGCATTCGTCGATGACGACACGCTGTATTCCCGACCATGATCATGGTCTTTCGATTGCCGCCGCCAGACGGCAAGGGCGCGAAGTCTGAGCCGATGCAGTTCGCGGCCGACATCGCAAACCCGGGCCTGCCGTCGAGGACGCGCCGTAGGGCGCGCCGGCGCGCTGCGTCATGGATCGTTGCCGCCGCTATCTTCGTTTCGCTGTTGGCGCTGCTGCCGCTTGCCTTCATCGTCTGGGTCGCCGTGCAGACCGGCTGGGAAACCGTCTCGGCGCTGGTTTTCCGGCCGCGTGTCGGCGAGCTTCTGGCCAACACCGTCCTGCTTGTCGCGCTCGCCGTGCCGATCGCCATCATCCTGTCCGTGACGCTGGCCTGGCTGACCGAGCGCAGCGACCTGCCCGGCGCACGGTTGTGGGCCTGGCTATGCGTGGCGCCGCTCGCCATTCCCGCCTTCGTGCACAGCTATGCCTGGATCACCATGGTACCCGGGCTGCACGGCTTGTGGGCCGGCGTGCTTGTCTCTGTCATAGCGTATTTCCCGTTCCTCTACCTGCCGGTATCGGCGGCCCTGCGCCGGCTCGATCCCGCGCTCGAAGACGCCGCCGCCGCACTCGGCCTTGGTCCCTGGCGCGTGTTCTGGCGTGTCGTGCTGCCGCAGCTCAGGCTTGCCATCTGTGGCGGCGCATTGCTGGTCGGCCTGCACCTGTTGGCCGAATACGGCCTTTACGTCTTCATCCGCTTCGACACCTTCACCACGGCGATCGTCGACCAGTTCCAGTCGACCTTCAACGGGCCGGCCGCGAACATGCTGGCCGGGGTGCTGGTGAGTTGCTGCTTCGTGCTGCTCGGGCTGGAGGTACTGGTGCGCGGCGAGGAGCGCTATGCCCGCGTCGGTTCGGGCGCGGCGCGCCACCAGCAGCGCGCGCCGCTCGGCCGGGCGACCGTGCCTTGCCTGCTGCTGCTTGCCGCCACCACGCTTTTGGCGCTCGGCGTGCCGTTCGTCACCATAGGCCGCTGGCTTGCCGCCGGCGGCGCCGAGGTCTGGCGGCTCGACGAGATCGGCCTGGCGCTCGGCCAGACGCTGTTCCTGGCGCTCGCCGGCGCGCTGCTCGCCACCGTTGCCGCCATGCCGATGGCCTGGATCTCGATCCGCGCGCCGGGGCCTCTGCAGCGCTTGCTGGAGGGTTGCAACTACATCGTCGGATCGCTGCCCGGGGTCGTGATCGCGTTGGCGCTGGTCACCATCACCGTGCGCATCGCGCTGCCGCTCTATCAGACCCTGTTCACCATCCTGGTTGCCTATGCCTTGATGTTCCTGCCCCGCGCCCTGATCAGCCTGCGGGCGTCGATCGCCCAGGCTCCGGTGGAGCTCGAGCGCGCCGCATCCAGCCTCGGGCGGCCGCCGCTCCATGCATTGTGGTCGACGACGATCCGCCTGTCGGCGCCGGGTGCCGCCGCCGGCATGGCGCTGGTGGCGCTCGGCATCATGAACGAGCTGACCGCGACCCAGATGCTGGCGCCGAACGGCACCCGCACGCTGGCGATGGCGTTCTGGTCCTACAGCGGCGAGATCGACTACGCTTCGGCAGCACCTTACGCCTTCATCATGGTGGCGATGTCGCTGCCCCTGACCTGGCTGCTCTATGTCCAGTCAAAACGGATGGCTGGACGATGAGCTTTCTCGAACTCAGGGGCTTGCACAAGCATTACGGCCCGGTCGCGGCGCTTGCCGGCATCGATCTCGACGTTGCCAGCGGCAGCCGCACGGCCATCGTCGGGCCGTCCGGCTGCGGCAAGACCACCTTGCTGCGGCTGATCGCCGGTTTCGAGGCGCCCGACCAGGGCAGCATTGTGCTTGACGGAAAGGTGTTGGCCGACAGCGGCGGCGCCGTTCCGGCGCACCGCCGCGGTATCGGCCTGGTTGCACAGGACGGCGCCCTGTTTCCGCACCTGACGATTGGCGACAATATCGGTTTCGGGATGGACCGCAGGCTGGACAAACGCTCCGAACGCATCGTCGAACTGGCCTATATCGTTGGGCTGGACAAGGCGATCCTGAAGCGCCGGCCACACGAACTCTCCGGCGGTCAGCAGCAACGCGTGGCGCTCGCCCGCGCCATGGCGATGAAGCCGCGGCTGATGTTGCTCGACGAACCGTTCTCGGCGCTCGACACCGGCCTGCGCGCCTCCATGCGCAAGGCCGTGGCGGAACTGCTCGAAGCCGCCGGCATCACCACCATCCTGGTGACGCACGACCAGGCCGAGGCGCTGTCCTTCGCCAGTCAGGTCGCCGTGATGCGCGACGGCCGGTTCTCGCAGGTCGGCACGCCGCGCGAACTTTATCTCAAGCCGAAGGACAGGATGATCGCCGAGTTCCTCGGCGAGGCCATCATCCTGCCGGCGAAGATAGCGGGCGGCTTCGCCACGTCGCCGCTTGGCCGCATCGCCGTCGACACGTCGGACAGCCGCGATGTCGCCCGCATCATGTTGCGGCCGGAGCAGATCGGGCTGAAGCGAACGTCGCGCGAGGGCATGTCGGGCACGCCGGACATGCTGTTTGGCGAGGTAACGGAATCCGAATTCGCCGGCTCGACCTGCACGGTCGCGGTGCGATTGCTCAACAGCCCCGACCCGCCGGACGCCGCCGCCATCGGCAGCACGCCGCTGATCCTGCGCAAGTCCGGCATGGACGCGCCCACGGTCGGTGAGATCGTCCGGCTGACCGTGTCGGGACAGGCGCATGTGTTCGCCTGACGGCCGACGGTCCGCAGTCCGCTAATCAGCATGCAAGATTGGCGTCAGTCGACCCTCTTTGCAGCCTGATCGAACCAGTGAAGTTTCTCGGCCTTGACCACGACGCGCAACTGGTCGCCGGGCTTGGCTGTTGCGCGCGCGGCCACACGCACGACGATGCGGTCGTCGCCTGCCGCACAGTGAAGAAAGCTGTCGGCTCCCACCGGCTCGACCGCCTCCACCATTGTCGGCAGCACGAGCGCACCGGACGGTGCCTCGGCCGCCAAGGCGACATCGGCATCCTCGGGACGGAAGCCGAGCGTGACGGCATTCGCAGGCGCAAAGTCGGTCGTCTTGCCGCTGGTCAGCGCCAGACCCGAAAGGGACAGAAGATTCATCGGCGGTGCGCCGATGAAAGAGGCGACGAAGGTCGAGGCCGGCTTTTCGTAAATGTCGAGTGGCGCGCCCGTCTGCTCGACCAATCCGCCATTCATGACGACGAGGATATCGGCCAACGTCATCGCTTCCAATTGGTCATGGGTGACGTAGACCGAGGTGACACCGAGCGAGCGCTGCAAATTCTTGATTTCGACCCGCATCTGGCCGCGCAGCTTGGCATCGAGATTGGAGAGTGGCTCGTCGAACAGGAAGACTTTCGGATTGCGCACGATGGCGCGGCCCATGGCGACGCGCTGGCGCTGACCGCCGGAAAGCTCGCGCGGGCGCCGGTCAAGCAGCGCGGAAAGCTCCAGCACCTTGGCGGTTGAACGAACCCTGCTGTCGATCTCGTCCTTGGGCGTACCGCGATTGCGTAGCCCGTAAGCCATGTTGTCGTAGACTTTCATATGCGGATAGAGCGCATAGTTTTGGAACACCATGGCGATGTCGCGCTCGGTCGGGCCAATCGTGTTGACAATCTTGCCGTCGATAGCGACCGTGCCGGAAGATATGGTTTCCAGCCCGGCGATCATCCTCAAAAGCGTGGACTTGCCGCAGCCGGACGGCCCAACGAGCACACAGAGTTCCTTGTCGGGAATGGCGATGGAGACGCCCTTCACGGCTTCGACGCCGCCGGCATAGACCTTCTTCACGTCCCTCAGATCGACCGTCGCCATCGGCTTCTCACTTTTCGGTGTCGACCAGTCCGCGCACGAACCAGCGCTGCATCAGCACCACGACCAGGATTGGCGGCAAGATTGCCAGGATCGCCGTGACCATGACCAAATGCCATTGGGTGTCGGCATCGGCGAAGGAGACCATCTTCTTCAGTGCGATGACGATGGTGTTCATATCGTTGCTGTTGGTGACCAGCAGCGGCCACAGATACTGCGTCCAGCCGTAGATGAAAAGGATGACGAACAGCGCCGCGATATTGGTGCGCGACAATGGCAACAGGATATCGAAGAAGAAGCGCCATGGGCCGGCGCCGTCGACGCGCGCCGCCTCCACCAATTCGCCCGGGATGGTCATGAAGAACTGGCGGAACAACAGCGTTGCGGTGGCCGAGGCGATCAGCGGGATGATCAGTCCGGCATAGGTGTCGACCATGCCGAGATCGACCATTACCTTGTAGGTCGGCAGGATGCGCACCTCGACGGGAAGCATCAGGGTGATGAAGATCAGCCAGAAGAAAGTCATGCGCAGCGGAAAACGGAAGAAGACGATCGCGTAGGCCGACAGGATCGAGATGAATATCTTTCCGACCGCGACGCCGAGCGCCATGATCGTGGAGTTGAGGAGCAGCCTGCCGACGCCGAGCCCGCCGATGCGGCCGACGCCGCCGAATAGCGCCTCGCCGTAATTGTTCCAGAACTCGCTGCCCGGCCGGAAGGGCAGTGGCGGCCTGAGGATGGTTTGCAGCGTCTGCGTCGAGGCAACGAACGTGTAGTAGATCGGAAAGGCGACGATCAGTATGCCGAGGATGAGCACGGCATGTGCGAGGAAAATGCGGAACGGGGATTGGCCGATCATCGCGCTCCTCAGCCGTAATGAACCTTGCGTTCCACGTAGCGGAACTGGATAGCGGTGAGCGCGATGACGATGACCATCAGGATGACCGACTGCGCCGCCGAATCGCCGAGGATCAGATTGACGAAGCCGTCATTGTAGACCTTGTAGACCAATGTCTCGGTGGCCTTGCCCGGCCCGCCGCCGGTGACGGCGTGGACGATGCCGAACGTGTCGAACAGGGCATAGACGGTGTTGACGACCAAAAGGAAAAACGTCGTCGGTGCCAAAAGCGGAAAGACGATGGTCCAGAAGCGCTTGGTTTCGCCGGCGCCGTCGATCGCCGCCGCCTCGATCAGCGTTTTCGGCACCGCCTGCAGCCCGGCGACGAAGAACAGGAAATTATAGCTGATCTGCTTCCAGGCGGCCGCCGCCACCAGAAGGATCATGGCGTCGGTGCCGTTGAGCAGCGGATCCCAGGCGACGCCGAAACGTCTCAGCAGATAGGACAGCGAGCCTATCGATGGGTTGAACAGGAACAGCCACAGCATGCCGGCGATCGCCGGCGCCACCGCGTAGGGCCAGATCATCAGCGTGCGGTAGAGGCCTTTGCCGCGCACCACCTTTTCCGCCATGACGGCAAGGAGCAGCGCCACGCCCATGGCAACGATCACGGTCGCAAGCGAAAACACCACTGTGACCTTGATCGAGTTGAGATAGGCCGGATCGGCAAGCACCTTGCGGAAATTGGCAAACCAGACGAACCTGCTCCTCAGCCCGAACGGATCCTGCCGCAGCATCGACTGGTAGAGCGCCTGCCCGGCCGGCCAATAGAAGAACACCAGCGTGATGGCAAGTTGCGGCGCCACCAGGAGGTAGGGCAAGACCTTGTTGGGAAAGACGACGCGCGGGGTCAATGCGCCGCTCCGGCATAGAAATAATCAGCCGAGCGGCACGCTACCGCGCCCCCCGCTGCCCTGCCGGGCATCTCCTCCTCTTGTAGGAAGATCGGCAGTTCCTGCGACGGCTGCCATGCTCCAGCCTTGGCAATTTCCGAAAACGGTCGCGACAGCCGATCTCCCCCGTTGAGGGGGAGATGCCCGGCAGGGCGGAGGAGGGCCTCGTAAAGCAAGGACTATAACTCGATAGGCTCGCCGCGCCCTAATTCCCCAGCGCTTCCTTGATCGCCGCGTTGCCGCGCGTGACGGCATTGTCGAGCGCCTGCTGGGCGGTTTCCTGGCCGGCAAGCATCTTTTCGAACTCCTCGTTCTGGATGTCACGCACCTGCGGCAGGTTTGGCAATCGCACGCCCTTCGAATTGTCGGTCGGCGCCTTGCCCGTCATCTGCAGGATCGGCGTCTCGCGCCCGGGATTCTTGTCGTAGAAGCCGGACTTTTTCGTCGCCTCATAGGCGGCGAGCGTCACCGGCAGGTATCCCGATTTCTGGTGTAGATATTCCTGCACATCGGTCTTGGACAGATAGGCGAAGAAGGCCGCGACGCCCTTGTATTCCTCGTCGGACTTGCCGCCGAAGACCCAAAGGCTGGCGCCGCCCGGCGTCGTGTTCTGCGGCGCGCCCTTGGCGTCGCTGTCATAGGGCAACTGGCCAATGCCGTAGTTCATGCCCGACTTGACGATGTCGCCCAGGCCGCCCGAGGATTCGGTGAAGATGCCACATTCGCCGGCGAGGAATATCTGCTTGGCTTCGGAGGTGCGCCCGCCATATTTGAAGGTGCCGTCCTTGGCCAGATCCGCGAGCGCCTGGAAATGTTTGACGAAGATCGGCGCGTTGATCTTGAGTTCGACATCACCGCCGGCCAGGCCATTCTGCTGCGTGGCCCACGGCACATCGTTCCACGCCGCGAAGTTTTCCAGGTGAATCCAGGTCAGCCAGGTCGAGGTGTAGCCGCAAGCGGCGGCGCCGCTCGCCTTGATCTTTTTGGCATCCTCCCACACCTCGTTCCAGGTCTTGGGTGGGTTGTTCACGTCGAGCCCCGCCTTCTGGAAGATGTCCTTGTTGTAGTAGAGGATCGGCGAGGAGGAGTTGTAGGGAAAGGACAGCATGGTGCCGTCCGGCGTCGAATAATAACCGACGATGCCTGGCAGATACTGGCTCTTGTCAAAGTTCATCCCGGCGCCGGTCAGCACCTCGGCCACTGGCTTGATCGCGTCCCGGGCCGCCATCATCACGCCGGTGCCGACATCGAACACCTGGATGATGTCGGGCGCCTGGCCGGCGCGGTAGGCGGCGATGCCGGCATTCAGCGTTTCGGGATAGGTGCCCTTGAAAACCGGAACGATCTGATAGTCGCCCTGGCTGGCGTTGAAATCCTTGGAAATCTTGTCGACGACCTCTGCGTTGGCGCCGGTCATGGCGTGCCACCAGCTGATCTGCGTGACGGCGAAGGCGGAGGTTGTGGAAAGCAGGGTCACGGCGACACCGGCCGCGAAGCCAAAGAACTTCATGTTTCGTCTCCCGTTTTCATTGCTTGTCATTGGCGAAAGGGACACTCCCGCAATGGCACTATGTGTCGTTCGCGCGCAGCGGACAACGGTTTTGTTGCGGGCAAGCGCACTTCACTTCCGGCTAAAGTAGCGTTCACTTCCCGATGGAAGTGACCCGGAAAGGATTGCATGGCGGCTTGTTGTTTGAATTGATGTACCAGGGACCTGTATCGAGACGGTCAGCGACCTCACCGACGGACGGTGTCTAACAGCACATGACAACACTGACATGACAACGCCCGCTCAGCCTGACGGGTTGAGCGCCAGGTCTGCCTCCCCTCAGCTTCCAGAAGCGCGGGGCAAGTAGAGATGCAGGCTTGTTCCCCGGCCGATTTCGCTATCGATTCGGACATGCCCGCCGGATTGCTTGATGAAGCCGTAAACTTGGCTTAGCCCCAGTCCCGTACCCTGCCCTTCCGATTTTGTTGTGAAGAATGGCTCGAAAACGCGCGCCAGGGTGTCCTTGCTCATTCCGCAGCCGGTATCGTGTATTGTCACGCGAACGAATGAAGCCGCCGCTGCACGCAAATCCTCCAGATCATTTGGAAAATTGCTGGTCTCAATCGTGAGGGTGCCACTGCCATTCATTGCGTCCCGGGCGTTCACGGCAAGGTTAAGAACGGCGATGTCGAGCTGGTTGGCATCGATGAGGACGGGGCCCAAGGCCGGATCCAGATTGCATTGCACGCGGATTCCGCTCCCCAACGTCCGTTCCAGCAGCGTGGTCAGCCCCTTGATTCGTTCGTTGAGATCAATCTGTTCCGGAACCAGGGATTGGCGTCGGGAAAAGGCAAGCAGTTGCTGTGTCAGCGCTCCTCCATTTTCGATCCGCCTGAGCATCTCCTCGACCAGCGGAGTGACTTTCTCATCCGCGGGATCTTTAGCGATCTGTCTCTGCAGAAGCCGAAGGCCAGACTCGAAAACGGCGAGCAGGTTATTGAAGTCATGGACGATGCCGGCCGCGAGGCGTCCAATGGCTTCGAGCTTTTGTGACTGACGTGCGTTCTCTTCTCTTGATCGCTGAGCCGAGACATCGCGCAGGCTGGCAAGTAATGCCGGCCTGCCGTCCCAGGTAACCTCGACCGTGCGCATTTCCACTTCTGCCGGCTTGCGGCCGGAACGGTGAACGGTGATCTCGGCGATCTCTCCAGAGACGACCGGCCGGCCAAGCGGAACGTGCAGGAGTTCATCAAGCGGCTGTCCAAAAATTATGGCTGCCGCAGGATTGGCATAGAGCACCGTGCCGTCCAAATCGACCACCAGCATCCCGTCGGCGGTATTTTCGATCAACTGGCGAAAGCTGAGCTGGCTGATGCCGGCCAGAGACGTATCTCCGGACGGTTCCAGCATTTCGGTGACGTTTTGCGCCACGCTCAAGGCATTTTTCATGTCGACGGCGCGCTAGCCAAGGCGGAGTCGCCGAATACATCGGGCGCGCCGTCAAAGGGCATTCCGAGATGCATGCCGCCGCTGTCGATGGTGAAGCGCCGTATCTGCTTGTCGTGTTCGCTGCCGCGCATTTTCAACACCATCATGCCGCGGTGCATGAATTCTTCCTGCTGAATGTAGCGCAGCAGAATGATTGAGTCTGTGAGCGTGGAGATATGCTGCTCGCTAGCGCTCTGGCCACCGACAAGCGATTTGTTGGTAGCGGTGCAAAGGCCGGCAATTTCGCGCTTCTTTATGAAGGAGGTGACGCTGATCAGGAACTCCCGGAAACCGGTTTCCGGCGCGATGCGCTCCAATGCCGACAGGCTGTCTATTGCCATGCGATCGGGTTTGAACTCCGCCACCAGTTCGCGGATCATCAGAAGGTGATCCGGCAAACTCTGCGCTTCCGGATAAAGGCAGACTACCTTTAGCCGACCATCCGCCTCCATGGCTTCGAAATCGACGCCCCAACTGCGCGCGTTGCGGAAGAGCTGGCCGCGGCTCTCCTCATAGCCGACGAGCAAGGCGCGTTCGCCCGCAGCCACTCCGCCCGCAAGAAAATTGGTAACCAGCAGAGTCTTTCCGGTGCCTGTGGCGCCACTGACAAGGGTTACGCTGTCGCGAAAGAACCCGCCGCTGCACATCTTGTCGAGTTCGGAATTGCCGCTGGTGACCCGTTTCGTGCTTGATTGCTGCTCCAGACGCAACGATGACAAAGGCACGGCCACAATGCCCTGTTCGGCGACCAGCGTTATGGGCACTTCGCCCTCGACGTGACGGCTGCCCCGCATTTTCAGGACTTCTATGGTCCGTCGACGGCGCTCGCGATCAAGGGCATTGCGAAGGATCACGACATTGTCTGCGACGAACTCCTCTATTCGGTGGCGGGAGATTTCACCATATTCACTGTTGCGCTCGGCGGTCATAAGGACCGTCAGCCCTTCTTTCTTCAGCGCGGTCGCAATACGCAGCAGTTCGCGGCGCACTGCCGTTCGCTCGGCTACGAAATGATCGAAAAGTTGAGTAACCGAATCGAGCACGATGCGCTTTGCCCCGGCGCTTCGGCTGGCGTGCAGAATGCGGGTCAGGAGACCGGCGAGATCGAAATCGCCCACAATCACCTGATCCTGATCGCGCGGGCTCGCATCGACGAAGACAAGCTTGTCCGCCGCTCGCCAGCCGCGGATGTCCCAGCCGAAGCTCGCCATATTGACCTCGATCTCGGTTGGCGACTCCTCGAAAGTGACGAAGACACCGGCTTCATTGAGATCGGTGATGCCATGCGCCAGGAATTGCGTGGCGAACACGGTCTTGCCGCTGCCGGGCGTGCCCCCCACGATAGTGGTGCGCCCGCGCGGCAAGCCACCCATCACCAAGTCGTCAAAAGCCTCGATCCCTGTATTGACGCGTTCGAGAACCGGGTCGATAGAGATCTCATCCGTCGCGGTCATGAATATCACCCTTCTTGCGAAAACCGAAATAGTCGAGAACCTGAACGATATTGCTGATATCGCCCACCAGACGACGCGGAGGATCGGCGGATTCGTCGGAGAGCGTCGGTGTTGCCAGTATACCTGCTCGTTCCGCCTCATGAGGGTGCTTCAGGATATCGACAATCTGGATTTCAATGGTTGCGCTCATCTCCTCGATTATTTTCAGGCGGCTTTCCAACGCCCGACGAGCACCGGGCGTGTCTCCGGCGATGTAGAGCCGGAGAAGGGGATTGGCCCCTGAAGCGGGCGGTTGTTCCGGGTTCATATCTCACGCTGGTTGCACGGGTTCAGTATCGGCGTGCAGAACGCGACACGCCAGGAATTCAACCGCCGGGCTTTGTTGTCCGCCCAGGCGATCGTCTAGCATTTCGCCTGGAGCCGACGCGCCACAGCTCGCGCTCGATGGGGCCTGGATCAGCACCCCTGTCACTTTTTAGACATTCGCGCTCTGCTCGTCTGCGCACTAGTGGACATTTCTCCGGTTATTGGGATATGGGCCGCAAGCGATTGTTCAGAGGATTGTTATGGAAGTCCGCGCCCACACAGACTCCAGCATGATCGGCAACAATCTTCTGCGGGCACTCACAGCGGAAGATTGGGGCATTCTCCAGCCTTGGCTCGAGGAATGGTCGGCCCCCACCGGAACACTGCTTTATGAACCTGGCGACACCGTTCGCCATGCATACTTCCCGCGAGGCCCAAGCCTGATCTCCTATCTCGTCGTGCTGAGCGACGGACGTGCGATCGAGACGGCTCTGGTCGGACGAGAAGGAGCGATAGGCGGAGTTGTCAGCCAAGGCAGGCTTCCAGCTTACGCTCGCGCTGAAGTACAATTGGGAGGTTCGTTCTTTCGCATTAACCTGCTTAACCTTGAAGAGGCGAAGTCCCGCTCGTCGACGTTGCGGAACCTGTTCGCGCGGTACGCTGACTGCCTGATGGCGCAGATGTTCCAATCCGTCGCCTGCAATGCCGCGCATTCGATCGAGCAAAGGACAGCAAAATGGCTGCTGGCCGCCATCGATCGGACAGGCACTCCCGATCTGGCGCTGACACAGGAACAGCTCGCCGTAATGCTCGGAGTCGGCCGAAGTTATTTGAGCCGCGTCATACGCGATCTGAAAGAAGGCGGCCTCATTGAGACGCGCCGTGCCCGGATCGCCGTTCGCAGGGTCGACGGCCTGCGGTCGCTTGCTTGCGAGTGCAACGCGGCGGTCAGTCATCACTTCCACGAAGTATTGAAGGGCGTGTATCCCCTGCCAAACAACGGCTCGTCTGGCCGCTAACAGAAGCGGCTCGCCATATGTCGTTGAGGTGAGTTCCCGGACGCCGGGGCCTGCGAGATCGGCCAGGGCTACTATCCGGCAAGCCGCCGCCGATCGAGGCATTCGACGAATTGACCGACTTCGTTACGACGGTTCCGGCCGAAGCCAATGAGCAGGGCGGGCGCCTCGCGGTGCTCAAGCCGCGATTGCGCTCAGCCCGACTCCAGTTCCGTCACGACCCGAGCGCTGTCTCGACAAGCCGCTTGGCGTCCGGCCCCGACCACTCGGCCGGGCCGTTCATATGAGCGATCAGGCAGCCTTCGCCGTCGATCAGCATGGTGACGGGCAGGCCGAGCGCCAGGCCGCGCGTCTTGAGGTCGTTGAACAGCGCCATCGTCGAATCCCGGTAATAGCCGAGCGCCTCGACGCCGGTGTCCCTAAGGAACTTCTTCGGCTTCACGTCGTCGCCGGCATCGACATTGACGGCGACGACCTGGAACGTATCGCTGCCCTTCTCCTTCTGCAAAGCGTCCAGCGCCGGCATTTCGGCGCGGCATGGCGCGCACCACGTCGCCCACAGATTGAGCAGCACCGTCTTGCCGGCATGGTCGGCGATGGTCATCGGCTTGCCGTCCGGGCCGTTGAAGGCGAGGCTCTTCATCGATTGCGGCGGATCGGCGGGCAAGAGGGCCGCGACCTCGCCGGTGGCGGCAGCGGCGATCTTCTTGGCGCGTTCGCTCTTGGCGGCGCAGGCGACATCGTCCTTGCTGTCGCCGGCGGCGACTTGCGGCGCGGCGTTGTTGCCAGACCGGCTCTCGCTGACATATACCGCGACCGCGCCGGCCAGCGCTCCCGCCACCAGGGCGGCGAGGATCAGGCGCGGGGCCGGGAAAAATCTGTTTCCGTCTGCCATTTTCTCAAAACTGCTCCGAAGCACGGGTTTTATAGCCATGAGCGACAAGAAGACCAGCAACCAGATGTGGGGCGGACGATTTGCCTCGGGTCCGGCCGCGATCATGGAAGCGATCAACGCGTCGATCTCGTTCGACCGCAAACTCTATGCGCAGGACATCAGAGGTTCGATCGCCCATAGCGCGATGCTGGCGCAAACGGGCATTATTTCGGCGGCCGATCAAGAAAAAATCGCTCACGGCCTGAACACGATCCTGAAAGAGATCGAGACGGGCACGTTTGAATTCTCGACCAGGCTGGAAGACATCCACATGAATGTCGAGGCCCGTCTCGCCGAGCTGATCGGTCCGGCCGCCGGCCGGCTGCACACGGCCCGCTCTCGCAACGACCAGGTTGCAGTGGATCTCCGGCTCTGGGTCAAGGACGAGTGCTTTCGCGTCGCCGAGGCCTTGAAAGGCCTGATCGGTGCGTTGCTGGAGCGGGCCGAGCAGCACGCCGCGACGGTGATGCCGGGCTTCACCCATATGCAGGCGGCGCAGCCGGTGACCTTCGGCCACCATTGCATGGCCTATGTCGAGATGTTTTCGCGCGACCTGTCGCGGGTGCGCGACGCCATCGAACGCATGGACGAAAGCCCGCTGGGTGCGGCCGCCCTTGCCGGCACCAGCTTTCCGATCGACCGCCACCAGACCGCCGGTGCGCTCGGCTTCCGCGAGCCGATGCGCAATTCGCTGGACAGCGTCTCGGACCGCGATTTCGCGCTGGAATTCCTTGGGCTGGCGTCGATATGCGCCACGCATCTGTCGCGGCTGGCGGAAGAAATCATCATCTGGTCGACGCCGCAATTCGGCTTCATCAGGCTATCGGACAGCTTCTCCACCGGCTCCTCCATCATGCCGCAGAAGAAGAACCCCGACGCCGCCGAACTGGTGCGCGGCAAGACCGGCCGCGTCACCGGCCATCTGGTCGGTCTGCTGACGGTGATGAAGGGCATGCCTTTGACCTATGGCAAGGACATGCAGGAAGACAAGGAATCGGTGTTCGATGCCGCCGAGACGCTCGACCTGATGCTGGCGGCGATGACCGGCATGGTCTCGGACATGACGGTGAACGCGGCGGCGATGAAGAAGGCCGCCGGCTCCGGCCACGCGACCGCGACCGACCTTGCCGACTGGCTGGTGCGCACGCTCGGCCTGCCGTTCCGCGAGGCGCATCATGTCACGGGACGGGCGGTGGCGCTGGCCGAAGAGAAGAAGCTGAGCCTGGAGAAGCTTGCGCTGGAAGACTTGCAGTCGATCCATCCCGGCATCACCCAGGATATCTTTTCGGTGCTGGCCGTGCAGAATTCGGTGAAGAGCCGCACCTCCTTCGGCGGCACCGCGCCGGCCGAAGTCAGGAAGCAGATCCGCTACTGGAAAAAGCGGCTGGCCAAGGCGTGACGCCGGATATTGCGACCGGCAATATCCCGGATATCAACGGCAATATCCAGGGTGCAATGCGCCGAGAACTCGGCTAAAAGCAGCGGCGGAAAAAGTTTCGGACGGATGGATCGATGACCGGAAGCAGGATTTTGGTGACACTGACGCTGCTTGCGGCGGTTGCCGCCGTTACGGCTTGCGGCAGAAGGTCCGGTCTCGACACGCCTTACGAGGCGGCCGTGCAGGCACGCAAGGACGCCGAGAAGGCCCACCAACCTGTGCCGCCGGAGCCGGAAAAACCGGTCGCGGACAAGAAGTTCATTCTCGACCCGCTGCTCTAGAGCCGGTGAGAGCGGTTTAGAGTGCTAAAACCGCTCCTACCCTGCTCCAACTTTTCGGAACCACTCTCGTGAATCATTTCGACTACCGCGACGGCGTGCTTCATGCCGAGGACGTGGCGATAACGGATATCGCCGCAACCGTCGGCACGCCGTTTTACTGCTATTCGACGGCCACGCTGACTAGGCACTACCGCGTCTTCGCCCAGGCCTTTTCCGGGCTTGATGCACTAGTCTGCTACGCCATGAAGGCGAATTCCAATCAGGCGGTGCTGAGGACCTTGGCCAGGCTCGGCGCCGGAGCCGACGTGGTGTCGGAAGGCGAGTTGCGGCGCGCGCTGGCAGCCGGCATCCCGGCCGACAAGATCCTGTTCTCCGGCGTCGGCAAGACCGCGCGTGAAATGGACTTTGCGCTGGCGGCAGGCATCCTGTGCTTCAACGTCGAATCCGAGCCCGAACTCGACCTGCTCTCTTCGCGCGCCGTTGCCCTGGGCAAGGTGGCGCCGGTCTCGCTGCGCATCAATCCGGATGTCGACGCCAGGACGCACAAGAAGATCTCGACAGGCAAAGCCGAGAACAAGTTCGGCATCCCATGGCAGAAGGCGCGTCAGGTCTATGCGCGCGCGGCTGAATTGCCGGGCATCAAGGTCACCGGCATCGACACCCACATCGGCAGCCAGATCACCGAGCTGCAACCCTTCGACGATGCCTTCGCGCTTTTGGTGGAACTGGTCGGCGCGCTGCGCGCCGACGGCCATGCCATCGAGCATGTCGATCTCGGCGGCGGTCTCGGCATTCCCTACCGCGTCGACAACAACCCGCCACCGCTCCCCGACGCCTATGCGCAGATCGTCCGCAAGCACGTCACCAAGCTCGGCTTGAAGGTGATGTTCGAGCCGGGCCGGCTGATCGTTGGCAATGCCGGTATCCTCGTCTCGCAAGTGATCTTCGCGAAGGAAGGCGATGCCAAGAATTTCCTCGTCGTGGACGCCGCCATGAACGACCTGATCCGGCCGACGCTCTACGACGCTTTTCACGACGTAAGACCGGTGGTGCTGCCGCTCGCCGACGCGCCGCGCATGACGGTCGATATCGTCGGCCCGGTCTGCGAGACCGGCGACTATCTCGGCCTCGACCGCGACCTGCCAAGGCTCAAGTCCGGCGACCTGGTCGCCATCGCCACCGCTGGCGCCTATGGCGCGGTGCAGGCCGGCACCTATAATACCCGCCTGCTGGTACCGGAGGTGCTGGTCGACGGCGATCGTTTCCACGTCGTGCGCCCGCGCCAGACCTATGACGAGCTGATCGGCCTGGATTCGATGCCCGACTGGCTTGCATAGAAGCCGCCGACGGCGGCCCTATAGCCGCTTCTGGATGAGCGCTCTTGTCTCGGCGATCTTGTCCTCGTCGCGGCGGTAGAAGGTCCATTGCTTGATGCGCCTGGTCCGTAACAGCCCTGCCTGGGTGAGCACACGCATGTGCTCGCTGAGCGTCGCCTGCGTAATGCCGAGCTTTTCAGCGATCAGCAGTGCACAGACGCCGTCCTCGACCAGATCGCCATCCGCCTGGGCCTGGAAATGCGCGCGCGGATCCTTCAGCCAATCGAGGATCCGCAGCCTTCGTTCGTTGGCGATCGCCTTGAACACATCAACCTCTTGCATTTAGCCATTTTGCCAAGTTACTGATTACTGTCAATCCCAAGGAGATGGCCATGACCGACGGCAGCACCATAACGCGCGAACGCATCGCCGCGATGGAACCGCGCATCCGCCCCTATGTGCGCCACACGCCGGTGCTGCGCGTCGACATGGCCGATTTCGACCGGCCGCCGCTGGCGCTCGACCTCAAACTCGAATGCCTGCAGCATTCCGGCTCGTTCAAGGCGCGCGGTGCCTTCACCAACCTTCTCGAGCGGCCGGTCCCAGAGGCCGGTGTCGTCGCCGCCTCGGGCGGCAATCATGGCGCGGCGGTGGCGTATGCCGCCATGCGGCTCGGCCACAGGGCGACCATCTTCGTTCCGGAGGTGAGCCCGCCGGCCAAGCTGGAGCGCATCCGCGGCTACGGCGCCGAACTGGTCGTCGGCGGCGCCCGCTATGCCGAGGCGCTGGCCGCCAGCGAACGTTTCGCCGAGCAAACCGGCGCCTTGCAGATCCACGCTTTCAACCAGGAGGAAACGCTTATCGGGCAAGGCACGCTCGGACTGGAAATCGAGAACGACCTGCCTCAGATCGATACTTTGCTGGTCGCCGTCGGCGGCGGCGGCCTGATCGGTGGCATCGCCGCCTGGTTCGCCGGCCGTATCCGCATCGTCGCCGTCGAACCGGAGGGCGCGCCGACACTCTATCGCGCCCTCGAGGCCGGCCATCCGGTCGATGCGCCGGCCGAGGGCATCGCCGCCGATTCCCTGGCGCCCAAACGTGTCGGCGAGATGATGTTCCCGATCGCCGAGGCCTTCGTGGAACGCTCCATCCTGGTCAGCGACGACGACATCGTCGCCGCCCAGAAGGCGCTGTGGGACCGGGTGCGGATCATCTCGGAACCCGGTGGCGCCGCGGCTTTCGGCGCCATCCTGTCTGGCCGCTATGCGCCGGCACCCGGCGAACGGGTTGCCGTCCTGGTCTGCGGCGCGAACGCAAATCCGGCGAAATTCTGATCGCTGCGCCTTTCTCTCGCTCACGTTTTTCAGGAACTGCCTCGCCTTCGCCGCGTTTGCTGGGTATTCTTCGAGTCGTGAGGTTCGGGCCATCCCGCCCGCTCCCGTGGAAGGGCCGATGACGGAACGACCGATCTTCAGCAGCGATCGCGGTCTCGCCGGGCGCCTGGCGCTCAGCCGGCTGGCGACGCGGGTGTCGATGATGGTCGAACGGGGCTGGCCGCTCCTGCTGCCGCTTCTCGTCGTCGCCAGCCTGTTTCTCAGCATTTCCTGGCTAGGGCTCTTCCCGCGCCTGCCCGATGCGGCGCGCATCGGGCTGGTCGCCGCCTTCGGCGTCGCGACACTGGCTGCGCTCTACCCGCTACGCTTTTTCCGCATGCCGGGCGGCGCCGAGATCGACCGCCGCATCGAGGCGGGCAACCATTTGCTGCACCACCCCGTCCAGACCCAGACGGACCGGCCGAGCGGCCGCGAAAGCAGCTTCTCGCAGGCGCTGTGGCGCGAGCACCAGAAGCGCATGGCCGACAGGCTCGACAGCCTCGGCGCCGACGTGCCGCGCACGCGCGTGCCGGAACGCGATCCCTGGGGATTGCGCGCCGTGGCGGCGCTTCTGCTCGTCACCGCCTTCGCTTTTTCCTTCGGACCGACCGGTGGCCGGGTAGCCGACGCGTTCAGCGCCCGGGACGCGCATGACGCCGTGCCGCCGCGCATCGATGCATGGGTGACGCCGCCCGCTTATACCGGCAAGCCCCCGATCTTCCTGACCGCGGATGCCAACCAGGCGGCGCCGGCCTTCCACGTTCCCGAAGGCAGCGACGTTTCGCTGCGCGTCACAGGCGGCACGGGCGAGGAGACACTTGCCTATGCCGACAAGAATGGCAATGCCCGCGCCATCGATCCCGCCGACCCGCAGGCCGCTGCGGCCAAGCCGGCGGCAAGCCCGGCAGCGCAGTCCAAAGTGCGTCAGTTCATCGGCAAGCTGACGAGCGATGGCACGCTGACGCTGAAGTCGGGCGAGGACGAACTCGGCCGTTGGGCCTTCGCAGTGATCCCGGACAAGCCGCCGCAGATCCGTTTCGTCGGCGAGCCGAAGCGCGCTGTCAACGGCGCTTTCGAGCTCAACTACCAGATCGACGACGATTATGGCGCCGCCAACGCCAAGGCCGTGTTCGCGCTCGCCGATCCGCAGGTGCCCGATGCGCGTCCGCTCTACGGTCCGCCCGACATGCCGCTGACGCTGCCGCGCCGCGGCGGCAAGGCGAATGCCGCCCGGACCTCGAAGGACCTGACCGAGCACGTCTGGGCTGGCGCCGAGATCAAGTTGACGCTGGTCGCCACCGACGATGCCGGGCATACGGCGAGCAGCGAAACCAAGACATTGGTGATGCCGGAGCGGCCGTTCTCCAATCCGCTGGCGCGGGCCGTTATCGAGCAGCGCCGCCTGCTGGCGCTCGACGCCAACGCCAAGCCGCGCGTGCTCGACCTGATGGATGCGATCACGCTGCGGCCCGAGGACACGTTCGACAACATGTCCCACTACCTCGCCATCATGAGCGCGCGCAGCCGGTTGAAGATGGCCGACAGCGACGACCAGTTGCGCAACGAGGTCTCCTATCTCTGGGAAATCGCGCTCGGCATCGAGGAGGGCAATCTCTCGGCCGCCGAGAAGCGGCTGCGCCAGGCGCAGCAGGCTTTGCAGGACGCCATCAAGAATGGCGCCAGCGACGCGGAGATCGAAAAGGCGATGAAGGAACTGCGCGAGGCGATGAACCAGTTCCTGCAGGAATTCGCCGAGCGCGCCAAGCAGAATCCCAATGCCCCGCAGATGCAGCAGAACGGCCAGGAACTGCGCCAGAGCGACATCGACCGCATGATGGACCAGATCGAGAACCTGGCGAAGTCCGGCGATCGCGACAAGGCGCAGCAATTGCTGTCGCAGCTGCAGGACATGATGAACAACCTCCAGGCCGGCCGCCAGCAGCAGGGTGGCCAGCAGGACAGCCAGATGCGCCAGCAGATGGACAAGCTCGGCGACATCCTGCGGCGCCAGCAGGAGATGATGAACGACACCTTCCGCATGGACCAGATGCAACGCGGCGAGCGCCAGCGCGGCCAGAACCGCGATGAACAGCTCGGCGAAGGCGGCGGCGAGGATCAGGACAGGCCGGGCGCAGGCGAGAACCGCGATCCGCTCGCCGGGCAAAAGCCGATGACGCCGCAGGAATTCGCCGACGCGCTGAAGCAGTTGCAGGAAGGCCAAGGCCAGCTGAAGAACGACCTCGAGCAGTTGAAGAAGGGGCTGGAAGGGATGGGCATGGAGCCCAATGAAGGCTTCGGCGAGGCCGGCAAATCAATGGGCAATGCCGAGCAGGCCCTGGGCGATGGTGACGGTGATCAGGCCGTCGGTCACCAAGGCCGCGCGCTGGAGGCGCTGCGCAAGGGCGCCAAGGACATGATGAAGCAGATGCAGGCGATGCAGGGCGACGAAGGCGGCAGCGAGGAAGGCGGTCGCCAGCAGAACGCCGATCGCGATCCGCTCGGCCGGCCGCGCGCCAGCCAGGGTCCCGATTTCGGCGATTCGGTGAAGGTGCCGGACGAGATCGACGTGCAGCGCGCCCGCCAGATCCTGGAAGCGATCCGCAAACGGCTCGGCAATGCGCTCAGCCCCGACATCGAGCGCAGCTATCTGGAACGGCTGCTGGAACTGAAATAGGGATCGCCGCCGCGGCATCGGCCTGCAATTCGGGAGCGGCTGCAACATCATGCCCAAATTCGGCACAGTGACGCCCATCCTGCGCATATTCGACATTGCCAAGGCCCATGAGTTTTACGTCGGCTTCCTCGGCTTCGAGGTGCTGTGGGAGCACCGCTTCGACGACAACGCGCCGCTTTACATGGCGCTCGGCCGTGACGGCTGCGTCCTGCATCTGAGCGAACACCATGGCGACGGCGTGCCCGGCATCGCCATGCGCATCAAGGTCGAGGACATCGCCGCCCTGCATCGCGAGCTGATCGGCAAAGCATACCGTTTCGCCAGACCGGGCCTGGAAGAGACGCCGTGGAAGACCCGGGAGGTGTCGGTTGCCGATCCGTTCGGCAACCGGCTGCATTTCTACGAGGATGCGGCCGGCTGAGTCTGCCTGTTGACGAACGCCTCGCGGATCGCCTCTTGCATCCCGTCGATCGCCTCGCCCGACGCATTCGGGTTGCGATGCATCACCACATTCGAGGAATCGATGTCACCGAACCCGTCGGCCGACGTCAACTCCCGGCAGCCGTCCGGAATGTTGCTGCGCGAAATCGGTGCGATCGCCAGTCCCGAGGTCACGGCAAGCTTCAGCCCGCCTGTCGTGTCGCTGGTGTAGGCGACACGGTAGCCAAGCCCGCGCTGCTCGAGCGATTTGATGGCGAAATCCTTGCACCAGCCGGCCCGGTTATAGAGAGCGATCGGCACCGGACGCTCCTCATGCATGTTATGCAGGACCGATGTCACCCACACCGTCGGATCATGCATCAGCACTTCGCCGCCTGAAGGATCCTGCCATTCGAACACCACGCAAAGATCGAGCTCGCCGGCGGCAAGCGCCGCTATCTGCGCCCCCGAATGGGCATAGCGCACGGTGACCTCGACCTTGGTGTGACGCTTCGAGAACGCGCCGAGCGCACGCGACAGGATGGCATGGCCGTATTCCTCCGGAATGCCGATCCGCACCGGCCCGCCGAGCGGCGCCGCCGCCATCGACGCTGCCGTCTCGTCGAGCAGCGAGACGATGCGGCGAGCATTGACAATCAGCTCGCCGCCGCGCCGCGTCAGCGCCACGCCGCGCGACCCGCGCTCGAACAGGCTGTCGCCGATGACGCTTTCGAGCTTCTTCATCTGCATCGAAACCGCCGATTGGGTGCGACCGGCCTGCTCGGCCGCCTTGGTGAAATTGCCTGCTTCGACAATGGCCACGAAGGTGCGCAGGAGATCGCTGTCGAGGGTGGGCCGCATCCCGTCCGCCATAAGGAATTTTGATTGCTGGTATCATTCCAATTCGTTTGCAACATGTCAAACACGGGATGATAGTTGCTTCACCCATTGGATATGTGGCTGAGGATTCGGCCACGGACCAATCAAGAGTCCTCACTCATGCCCGCTGCCCGAAACGGTGGCGGGTTCTTTTTAGCTTGCTGCAAGCTTGCTTGCGCCCTGGTACGGGAGCTTGGGATCCTCATGCGCAATCGGATGGTGCTCGGCATGCTGAGCCTGTGCCTGGGCGTGTTGGTCTTCTCGCTGCAAGACCCGCTCGTCAAGGCGGTGTCGGGCGGCTACCCCGTGACCGAGGTGATGGCCATCCGCGCGATCGTCGCCCTGCCGATCCTGATCGTCCTCGTCCATGCCGATGTCGGGCTGCGAGCGATCCTGTCGCGGCGGTTCGGCATGCTGACCATGCGCGCCTTCATTCAGTTCACCTCCTACACCATGTACTACCTCGCCATCGCCGCCTTGCCCCTGGCCGATGCCGTGGCGCTCTATTTCATGGCCCCGCTGTGCATCATGGTGCTGGCCGGGCCCTATCTTGGCGAACGGGTCTCCTGGCAGGCGCTGGCGACCGTGTTGATCGGGCTGCTTGGCGTCGTCGTGATGCTGCGCCCGGGTGCGGGACTGTTCGACTGGGCGGCGCTGCTATCGCTGGGCTCCGCGGTGCTCTACGGCTTCTCGCAACTGATGGCGCGCAAGATCGGCGACACCGAATCCTCGACCGTGATGGCCTTCTACCAGAACGGTGCCTATCTCGCCGGTGCGGCACTGGTCGCAAGCCTGTTCTGGCTTGCCGGCATCAATCATGCGGCCCATCCCAGCCTGGAATTCCTGGTGCGCCCCTGGCTGTGGCCGACAATGCCGGATTTCCTCAAGATGGCCGCCTGCGGCTTCGTCGCTTCCGCCGGCATGATCTTGCTGTCGCAAGCCTACCGGATGGCGCCGGCAAACCGCGTCGCCACCTTCGAATACACCGGCATCCTGTGGTCGCCGCTGTGGGGTTTTCTGTTCTTCGCCGAAGTGCCGCGGTCGACAACCGTGATCGGCGCCGCCCTTATCATCGGAGCTGGCCTCTTGGCGCTCAACACCGAACGGCGCAAGCCCCCCGTGCTCGTCGCTGCCGATCCTGCCTGATCAGGCGAAAATGCTCAGCGCACGTTCGACGCGTGAACGGATTTCGGCCAGCGTGAACGGCTTCTGCACGACGTCGAGGATGATGCCGTTCAACTCCTCGGCGCGCTCGCGCTGATCGGCATAGCCGGTCATCAGCAGGATCTTCATCGACGGGAAAAGTGCCGAAGCTGCAATCGCCATCTCGATGCCGTCCATCTCGGGCATGCGGATGTCGGAGACGACGAGATCATAGCCGCCCTTCGCGGCGCGTATCAGCGCCAGTCCTTGCGCGCCGTCGGCGGCGATGTCGATTGCGTGCCCGGCGCGTTCGAGCGCCCGGGCTGCGAGGGTGCGGACGGACTCATCGTCCTCGACGATCAGAAGCTTTGCCATGGCCGGCATGTTTGGCGAGCAAACGTTGACTTTTTCTGAAGGTCCCGGCGCTCCGGCAGGGGTTATTTTCTTGAAGCCGTTAAGGCCTTTTTCAGTCTTTGCCGCTGCCTCACGCATCGCCTTTGACGACGCCGACGAACGGCAGTTCGCGGAAGGCGTGCGCGACATCCATGCCGTAGCCGACGACGAAATAATCCGGGCAGTCGAAGCCGACATAATCGGCATTGAGGGTGGTCTGGCGGCGCATGCGCTTGTCGAGCAGCACCGCGATGGCGCAGCTTCTGGCGCCGCGTGACAGCATCAGGTCGCGGGTGAAGCTCAGCGTCTTGCCCGACTCCAAAATGTCGTCGATCAGAAGCACGTCGCGGCCGGCGACCTCGTTGTCGATGTCGCGCAGCACCCTTACCTCGCCGCTTGTGGTGCCGGCGCCGTAGCTGGAGATGAAGATGAACTCAACCTCTGGCGACAGGCCGACATCATGCATGGCGCGGATAAGGTCTGCGGCGAAGATGAACGAGCCCTTCAGCACCGAGATCACCAGAAGATCGTGATAGTCGTGCCCGGCGATCTCCTTGGCGAGTTCGAGATTGCGCCGGGCGATGGCCGACGCCGAAAACAGGACCTCGATGTCCTTGCCGCGCACAACTGGCATGCTTCGTCCCTTCAAGACTTTTAAGGCCTTCGCGCACCGGAAGCGCTGACATCAGCCGTTTGCGGGCCGGCCTCACCTGTCGCACATGCTATTCCGCGAAGGTGACCGACACCGTCCTTACGCCGTTTCTAGGCACGTCGAGCCGGCTGGCAAAGCCGAATCTTTCACTTGGCGCCAATGAGCGGCTGGATGTCCCCAAAGTATAGCGCGTTGTGCGCCCGTCGTTGCCGGTGACGCGGATCTCGAGCGGCGGCAGCGTCGCCGGATTCGCACCGTCATTGGCGGCCTCGCCATCGACGAACAGCACGGCTCCGGACGCGTCCACGCGTGACGTGACCCCTGAAATGCTCAATGCCGATGCCGGTCCGCCCGCGAGGAGCGGCGCCTGGCGCACCAGTGCATGGCCGCCGGAGACCCAGAAAGCAGCGAAGGCGGCGCCGATGCCGGCGATCCAGAAGATCGGCCCGCCGCGCGGCGCCGGTGGCCGCTCCGCCGGCGGCTCGGGCTTGCGCAGCATGTCCATGCCTTCGAGGGATGGCATGGACATGACACGCAGCGGCGGCGAAATAGCTTCGGCACGGGGCGCGGCGCGTGGCACCACCACATAGTCGGCATCGACGATATCCGCCGCGCCGGCGCGCAGGACATGCTCCGGCGCGGCATTTGCCGGCGGATCGGTCATGATTTCGCCGGAAACCGGGCGCGCGGTTCGATCCTCAGCCATCATGGCCCCAGCATTGCTGCACGTTCGCTTTTCGTTTCTTTTGCGTAAAGGGAAATGGTTAACGCTTCCCCACCGGAGTCCTCGTGACGAGCCGAAACAACCCACCGATTAACCGCCGGTTAACCATGCCGGCCGATGGTCTTTTCCCAGGCCGGCTCGCCGCCGACGGATTCCGATTTCAGGTCAAATCGACCTGAAATCTGAATCCGCCTCCGAATTAGAGTGATAGAGCATGATGTCGCCCGAAAACCGTCTCACACTTTTCGGCATCACGCTCTAGGAATTTCAGGTCGCCGAAATTGATTCGCTTCGAAAATGTCGGCCTCCGCTATGGCATGGGTCCGGAAATCCTCCGCGACATCTCCCTGCACATACCGGAGCGCTCCTTCCAGTTCCTGAGTGGGCCTTCGGGTGCCGGCAAGACGACATTGCTGCGCCTTCTGTTCCTGTCGCTGAAGCCGACGCGCGGGCTGATCACCATCTTCGGCAAGGACCGCTCCCGCATCTCGCGCACCGAACTGCCGCATCTCAGGCGCCGCATCGGCGTGGTGTTCCAGGATTTCCGCCTGCTCGACCACATGACCACCTATGAGAATGTCGCGTTGCCCTTGCGCGTGCGCGGGCGCGAGGAAACGAGCTACCGCACCGACGTGACCGAGCTGTTGAAATGGGTCGGGCTCGGCGAACGCATGCATGTGCTGCCGCCGGTCCTGTCGGGCGGCGAGAAGCAGCGGGCCGCGATCGCCCGCGCCCTGATCGAACAGCCGGAGATCTTGCTGGCCGACGAGCCGACCGGCAATGTCGATCCGCCGCTGGCGCGACGCCTGCTCAGGCTCTTCATCGAACTCAACCGCTTGGGCACCGCCGTGGTAATCGCGACCCACGATCTCGGCCTGATGGAGCAGGTCGATGCGCGCCGCATGATCCTGGCCGGCGGGAGGCTTGACATCTATGACTGAGCTTTCCGCCGAACACCTCGACGCACAGGCCGACGAAGCGGCCGCGCCGAGGCCGCGCGTCCAGCGCAAGATGGCGCCCATCGTGCCGGCGCAGAACATCGCCGGCCGCGCCCTCGTGCTGGTCATCGCCATCATGACCTTCCTTTCCTGCCTGACCTTCGGCGCGGTTACGCTGGTGCGCGACACCGCCTCGGTCTGGGAAAACCAGATCTCGCGCGAGGCGACGATCCAGATCAAGCCGGTCGACGGCCTCGACATGGAGGCAGCCCTGGCCCAGGCCTCGCAGATCGCCGGCGAATTCCCCGGCGTGAAGGCGACAAGGATCATCGACCGCGACGCCACCGCCAGATTGCTGGAGCCATGGCTGGGTTCGGGCCTCAACATCGACGAACTGCCGGTGCCGCGGCTGATCATCGTCACCATCGACGAGAACAACCCGCCCGATTTCGCCGCCATGCGCGCCGCGATCACGCCGAAGCTGCCGAGCGCATCGCTTGACGATCACCGCACCTGGGTGGACCGGTTGGTGGCCATGGCCCGCACCACGGTGACCATCGGTATCGCGGTGCTGGCGCTGATGCTCTCGGCGACGGTGCTGACAGTGGTGTTCGCCACGCGCGGCGCCATGGCCGGCAACGGCCACATCATCGAGGTACTCCATTTCGTCGGCGCCGAAGCGCGTTTCATCGCCCGCGAGTTCCGCCGCCATTTCCTGATCACCGGCATGAAGGGCGCGGCCGCCGGCGGAGCCGCCGCGGTCGCCGTCTTCATCGTCTTTTCCTGGTGGTCCTCGCGCAACATGGCGACCCCGCAGGCCGACCAGGCGACTGCGCTATTCGGCAACTTCGCCATCGGCTCGGCCGGCTATCTCGGTGTCGTGCTGATGGTGCTGGTCATCGGCGCGCTGACGGCCGCAACCTCGCACGCCACCGTCGTCGCCTATCTCAGCGACATCGACGTCCGCCAGCCTGAAGCATGACGACGTCGAATAACCAGGATCGATCACGCATGAAGAACTGCCGTAACGCAAATTGCAATTTTTTCCTACCAAAGGCCGCATTTCGGGATTAACCATGCCATGATGGAGGTGCGGGACTCGACCAGTACCGTTGGACCGATGCCGGCGTTGGCGGCGCGTCCGCATGGACGCGACCGGGTTTCGGCCGTGCTGCGCGTTTCTTCTTTCGCCTTGCTTACCCTGGTCGCCCTATTTGCCGGCGGCTTCGGCTGGTTCGCCAACACTGTCAGTCATCTGACCACCCCTGCCAACCCGGCCAGGGCCGACGCGATCATCGTGTTGACCGGCGGCCAATCGCGCCTCGATGCGGCGATGGAGCTGCTGGCGTCGGGCAAGGGCGCGCGGCTTTTGATCAGCGGTGTGCATCCCTCCGCCAGCCGACGTCAGCTTCAGGCCGCGACCGGCGGCGACAGCAGGCTGTTTTCCTGCTGCGTCGACATCGACCGCGCCGCGCTCGACACGATCGGCAATGCCGAGGAAAGCGCCAAATGGGTCGAGAGCCATGCCTATGGCACGGTGATCCTCGTCACCAACAATTACCACATGCCGCGCAGCCTGCTCGAAATGGGCCGGCTGCTGCACAAGGCCAAGCTCGAACCCTATCCGGTGGTCAACAGCAATCTCGACAATGGCGGCTGGCTGACCAAGCCGCGGGCACTGCGCGTTCTGTTCACCGAATACAACAAATATCTGCTGGCATTGGCGCGCGGCATCGTTCCGGTGAAGCCGACGCCGGACGGCATCGCGTTGGCCGAGATCGCCGCCGGCAGCTGAACCTGCCTCGGCACCTCATCATTTGGTGACGACCGGCGCCTGCCGCAGGCGAGCGACTTCCTGTTCGAGCCGTTCGATCCGCCTGTCCCGTTCGGCCAGCGCCGCCGCCACATCGGCGGCCTCGAAACGCTGCGGAATGTGCCGCGGACAATTGGCATCCCAGGTCGCCACGGTGAACAGGATGACCTGTTCGGGCCGTGCCGCATAATCCCGCGGCATCAGCCTCGCCATCAGTTCGGCGTTGCCTTCCACCACGCGCGCGCTGCCCCAGATCTTGACGCGCCGGCGATGGGCATAGTCGATGAGGAACAGGAAGGCCTGCGGATTGTCGGCGAGATTGCCCTGGGTGATGAACTGTCTGTTGCCGGCGAAATCGGCGAAGCCGATCGTCTTTTCATCGAGCACCTTGAGGAAGCCAGCCGGCCCGCCGCGATGCTGGATATAGGGCTGGCCAACACCGTTGGCCGTCGACAGGAAGACGCTGGTCTGCATCTCGATGAAGGCGGCAAGGTCCGATGTAATCCCCGATTGCCAACCACCGCGCTCCTCGACCCGGGAATAGGCCTGGCGCGAGCCCTTGCGGGCCTGGATCGCCTTAACGGTCGGTGTGAAAGCGACGTCGCTGGTGAAAGCATGCGCGCCCATCGATAGCCTTTCTTGCCCGGAAGGGTTAAAGCCCGAGTTCCGACAGCGACGGATGGTCGTCCGGCCGCCGGCCGAGCGGCCAGTGGTATTTACGGTCGGCAGCGCCGATCGGCAGGTCGTTGATGCTGGCGATGCGCAGCCGCATCAGCCCATGTTCGTCGAATTCCCAGTTCTCATTGCCATAGCTGCGGAACCAGGAGCCGCTGTCGTCATGCCACTCATAGGCGAAACGCACGGCGATACGGTTGGCATGGAAAGCCCAGACCTCCTTGATCAGCCGGTAGTCGAGTTCCCGGCTCCATTTGCGCGTCAGGAAAGCCTGGATGGCATCGCGCCCTTGCAGGAACTCGGCACGGTTACGCCAGCGACTGTCTGCCGTATAGGCAAGCGCGACACGGGCTGGATCGCGCGAGTTCCAGGCATCCTCAGCCATGCGCGCCTTCTGCGCGGCGGTTTCCGCGGTGAATGGCGGCAGCGGCGGGCGGTCTTGCGACATGACAATTCCTTTCTCGACCCAGGCCGTCTGCGTCACGGCCAATATGGAGGCTTCCATCAAGCAGATGTAGATGCCATATTTGTAATCTATCCTTCCAATTTCCGGAAGAAACCATGGACCGGCTCGAAGCCATGTCGCTTTTTGTCGCCGCGGCGGAGGCCGGCAGCCTGTCTGCCGCCGCGCGCCGTTTTCGCATTCCACTGGCGACGGTCAGCCGCAAGGTTTCCGACCTGGAACGGCATCTCAAGACCCGCCTTCTGAACCGCTCGACGCGCCGGCTTACGCTGACCGATGCCGGCCAGGCCTATCTGGCCGCCTGCCGCCGCATCCTGGGCGAGGTCGGCGAGGCCGAGCGCATGGCGGCCGGCGAATACAGCGCCCCGACGGGCGAACTGGCCATCACCGCGCCGGTCGTCTTCGGCCGCCTGCACGTGCTGCCGGTCGTGACCGGCTTCCTCGCCGCCTATCCCGACGTGGACATCCGCCTGACGCTGGCCGACCGCATAACCCAGCTGGTCGAGGACCATTTCGACCTCGCCATCCGCATCGGCCGGCTTCCCGACTCCAGTTTTGTCGCCATGCGGATCGGTATGATCCGCCATGTCGTTTGCGCGAGCCCCGGCTATCTGGCCGAACGCGGCACCCCGACGACGCTTGCGGACCTCGAGGCCCACAGCTGCATCACCTTCGAAGGGCCGGGCGCGCTCTCGACATGGAGCTTCACCGCCGGCAAGACCGAGATGCCGGTTCGGATCCGCTCGCGGCTCCAGGTCAACACCGCCGAAGCGGCCATCGATGCCGCGCTCGCCGGCGTCGGGCTGACGAGGGTGCTGTCCTACCAGATCGACGCGGCGGTGCGGTCAGGCGCGCTGCGCGTGCTGCTGCGGGAGTTCGAACCGGAACCCTGGCCGGTAAGCCTGGTGCACGCAGGCCACGGTCTGCTGCCGGTCAAGCTGCGCGCATTTCTCGATTTCGCCGCCCCGCGCCTGAAAGAAAGACTGGCGCGGCTGATGTAGCGCGGCTGGACCTTCAGGCGAGCCGAAACGCTTTTCGGCGCCATTCGGGGCATCTTCGGCCATTTCCTTTTTGCGCCCGCTTGGTGTAACCAACGCACACCTCTTTACCGGGCCTCCCCCAATGCTCCAAGTCCGATCGCTGGCGTTCAACTTCGTCTTCTACGTCAATCTGATCGTCCAGATGATCCTCTGGACTCCCTATTATTTCCTGTCGCCGCGCCATCGCGCCTGGTTCGTGCCGAAGTTCTGGTCGCGCACCTCGATGTGGCTCTACGACAAGATCGCCGGGACGAAGAGCGAGATCACCGGGCTGGAAAATCTGCCCGAAGGCTCTTTCATCCTGGCGCCCAAGCACCAGTCCTTCTGGGACGCGATCGCCTTCTTCCCCTATCTCCAGGATCCGCTCTACATCCTGAAGCGCGAGCTGACCTGGATTCCGTTCTTTGGCTGGTACATCCTGAAAATGCGCATGATCCCGGTTGACCGTGGCAGCCGCTCAAAGGCGCTGAAGGCGGTGGTTGCGGCGACAAAGGAAGAAATCGCGCGCAACCCGCGCCAGCTCATCATCTATCCCGAAGGCACCCGCCGCGCGCCCGGCGACGAACCCGCCTACAAATACGGCATCGTCGAAATCTATGCACAGCTCGGCATTCCCGTGGTGCCGGTCGCCCATGTTGCCGGCCTCTATTGGCCGCGCCGCAAGTTCCTGCGCTATCCCGGCACCATCAAGGCGCGCTTCCTGCCGCCGATCCCGCCGGGCCTGGACAAGGAGGAATTCATGCGGCGGCTGATCGGGGAAACCGAAACCGCCTGCGACCAGTTCCTTATCGACGCGTCCCGTGCGCCCAATCCGCCCGCCTTGCCGCCGACGGCAGTGAAGCGGCTGCGGGAGCTCGGCGCCAAAGCCTGAAGTGCGGCCATCGGCGCCGACGGCCGCTCGCGCAACGTTCAAGCGAACACGGCCAGTGCGGTCGTCAGCACCAGCGTCGCGGCAAAGACTAGATTGATGATGCGCGAGGCCACCGGCCTGCGCAGGAAGCGCGCGAAAGCGGCGCCCGCAAGCAGCCACACGGCATGGATGGCGACGATCATGAACGCGAGGGCCGTCAGCGTCAGTCCGGTGCCGATGCCGCCGGCGCCCGAGTCCACGGACGCGCCGGCGAACACTGCGGCGATGGCCACATAGGCCTTGGGGTTGGCCACCGCCAGCAGGAAGCCGCCGGCGAATGTCGGGCGCGCGGCCTCGCCGGCATGCGCCGCCAGCGGCGGCGCCGTCGCGATCCTGTATGCGAGGTAGAGGATGTAGGCCGCGGACGCGACGACGAGCAGCGGAGCAAGCCGCGGCATCGCGGCAAGCATCGCGCTCATTCCGCTTGCCACGACCAGAAGCACGGCGATCGTGCCCACGATCACTCCCAAAGCGTAGCTCAGGGAATGGCGCAGGCCGAAAGCGGCGCCGACGGCGGTAACGCTTATCGTCGCCGGTCCCGGGCTGCCCATGACGACCATGGCGGCAAGCATCAGCGCAGCGAGCTGACGCCACAGATCCGGCTGCGAAAAAAACGAGCCGGCCATCCGCGCCTCCTGTCTTGCCAAGCGTCAATGACGGTATGGCAAGGTCGGGGAAATCGTCTTGGACGATCGTGCGCGCTGTTGGCGGCTCAGCCGCTCGCCTTGTCGAGCTCGGCCATGTCGTCGGCGTTCAGCTCCAGCGACGCCGCCTTGATCAGGCTGTCCATCTGTTCAGGCTTGGTGGCGCTGGCGATCGGCGCGGTGACGCCCGGCCGGGCAATGACCCAGGCAAGCGCCACTTCCGCCTGTTTGGCCGAGTGCCTGGCAGACACCGCGTCGAGTGCCGCGAGGATGCGCATCCCGCGCGCATTGAGGTAGTCCTTCACCCCGCCGCCGCGCTCGCTTTTGCCGAGATCCGCCTCGCTGCGATATTTGCCGCTCAAGAAACCCTTGGCCAGGCTGAAATAGGTAATGACGCCGATATCCTCGGCCATGCAGAGATCGCGTAGCGGACCATCGAACGACGAGCGGTCGTAGAGATTGTATTCCGGCTGCAGCACCTCGTAGCGCGGCAGGCTGCGCAGGCTCGCCACGTCAAGTGCGGCGCGCAGCTGGGCGGCGTCTAGGTTGGAGCAGCCGGCGTAGCGGATCTTGCCCTTGGCGAGCAGCTTTTCATAGGCGCCGAGGGTTTCCTCATAGGGCGTGGTCGGATCCGGCCAGTGCGACAGATAGAGATCGATGAACTCGGTCTGCAGCCGCTTCAGCGATGCATCGACGGCCTTTTCGATGTAAGCGGCGGACAGGTCCTTGTGGCCCTGTCCCATGTCCGAGCCGACTTTGGTGATCACCACGACCTTGTCCCGGTTGCCGCGGTCCTTCATCCATTTGCCGATGATGGTTTCTGATTCGCCGCCCTGGTGGCCGGGCACCCAGCGCGAATAGGCGTCCGCTGTGTCGACCGCGTTCAGGCCAGCGCCGACGAAGCGGTCGAGCAGGTCGAACGACGTCTTTTCGTCGGCGGTCCAGCCGAAGACATTGCCGCCCAGGACCAGGGGCGCGATGGAAAGGTCGGTGCGACCGAGACGGCGTTTCTGCAAGGCTGATCTCCGTGGGTGGGATTGGGCGGCTGCCGCCCATTGCGGGTTCGAGGCCTAAGCTAGGTCTTGCCGCATCGAGGTCAAAGGCCTCACCGGGCTTTTCCGCAGAGCCAGCGCTTCACAAAGGCGCGATCCGCCTGGCGACGTCTTCCAGCCAGTGATCGCGAATGCCGAGCGCCCGGAGATGGTCCAGCGTGCTCGACACATAGTCCTCGTTGTTGCCGGACTGGCCGACAGCGCCGCGCACCACAGCAGCGGCATGGGCGGCATCGAGCGCACCGGCATACTGCTCATGGTCGCGGTCGACGATATAAGCCACGGCCTCGGCCGTGCCGCCGCCGTCGAGGCGGACGTTGAGCATGCGCTCGAGATAGACATTGGTGACCAGCTCGCGCTCACGCAGATAGGCGACGACCTCGTCCCGCAACTCGCCCGGCACCCGGAAAGCCAGCCCGACGCAGGAGCCCCCGCGGTCAAGGCCGAGCACCAGCCCCGGACGTTCCCGCGTGCCGCGATGGACGAAGGAATAGACGCACAGCGCGCGACGATAGCCATGCAGGCGCGCCCGCCTTGTCTCGACATGCGCGAACCCCGGCCGCCATATCAATGAACCATAGCCAAACACCCAAAAATCGCCCATATCGCCGTGCCTGATTGCGTAAGAATGGCAACACCACACCGGAATCGGTGTTTTTTCCGTCCATCTCTGTCTACCTATTGTCGTTGCCAGAATCGACAGCCCGCCCACAGCCCCCCATGCGTGAACGAGAACCGCAGCATGACGTCCACTGACGAACGCCAGCCGAAGCATCGCCGCCGCCTGTTCTGGCTTGCAGCGTTTGTCATCGCGCTGTTCGCCATCTACAGCGGCGGCTGGTTCTATCTCGCCGACAGGGTCCGGAGCGAAGCCGACAAGGCGGTCGCCACGCTCAACAAAAGTGGCATCGAGGCCGGCTGCGCCAATCTCCAGGTCAGCGGTTATCCCCTGAGCTTCGCCGTCTCCTGCGACAATCTTGCCTATGAGGACGACGCCAAGAACGTTGCCGCCTCCGCCGGCTCCTTCAACGCCGTAGCCCAGATCATCCAGCCGCTGTCGCCGGTCGCGGACCTGCGCGGTCCGCTCAGGACCTCGGTTCCGGGCATGGTGCCGCTGTGGATCGACTGGGATGATCTCCAGGCCAACGTCAAGCTCTCATGGCCGCTGCCGCGGCGCATTTCGCTCACGGCCGAGGGCCTGTCCGGCCAGACCGATCCGGCCGACGACACCGATCCGGTGCAACTGTTCAGCGCCGGCAGGGCGGCGGGCCAGCTGCAGCCGAACGGCAGGGATATCGACTATATCGGCAGCTTCGGCGATCTGGAGATCGACCCCGATGCGATTGGGGGCCGCGTCCTGCCGCCGCTCGACGCCAGTGGCGAGGCGACGCTGAAGAACGGCCTGGCACTGATCGGAACGCAACTGAAAAGCCTGCGCGGCCAGGCTATCGAGATCCGCAGGCTCGATTTGTCGTCGGGCACGGCGCACGTCGCCGTTTCCGGGCCGCTGTCGGTCGACGCCGAGGGCCTGGTCGATGCCGATCTGATGATCAGACTGAAAGACCCGAAAGCCGTGGCCGCCATTCTCGGCGCCGCCATACCCGAGCAGAAGAACCAGATCGAACAAGGCTTTGCCGCCCTGGCGCTGCTCGGCAACGAACCGTCGATGCCGCTCAAGGTGGTCAAGGGCAAGGCCTCGCTCGGCTTTATCCCGCTGGGCAAGATCAAGCCGGTCGACTAGAGCAATTCCAGGAAAAGTGTGGACGGTTTTCCGTCCGGAATTGCGTCAAACAAAGAGGTAGAGCAGTTCGCCGTTTCCGTGAAACGGTGAACTGCGCTAAGCATCCCCAATGGACAGACCGGCAAAACTCCTGAGCGTCGGCGCGCTGACGCTCGACACCATACTTCGCGTCGAAACGCTTCCTCTCCATCAGGGCAAGTACATGGCCGCCGATGGCGTGCAGATCGCTTCCGGCATGGCCACGAGTGCCGCCTGCGCCGCACGCCGGCTGGGCGCCGAAGTGTGGCTTTGGACGAGCGCCGGCGATGATCAGGTCGGCGACCAGCTGATATCGGGCATCGAGGCGGAGGGCGTCGATTGCAGTCTCGTCCGTCGCGTCGCCGGAGCGCGCTCGGCGCTGGCCGCGATCCTTGTCGACGGCCATGGCGAGCGCATCATCGTGCCTTTCTACGATCAGCGCGCCCAGGCCGATCCCGACGGCTTGCCGGTCGCCGATCTCACCGCTTTCGATGCCGTGCTGGTCGATGTGCGCTGGCCGGGTGCGGCAGCGCTGGCGCTCAGCGCTGCGCGCGCTGCCCGCCGCCCCGGGATTCTCGATGCCGACACCGCGCCATTGGCAGTGCTGGAGCGGCTGTTGCCGCTCGCCTCGCACATCGTCGCCTCCGAACCGGCGGCGCGCATCGTCTGCGGCCAGGCGGCGGACCCGCAGGCCGCATGCGCCTACCTTGCGTCGCGCACCGACGCTTTCGTCGCGGTAACCGCTGGCGGCGCCGGAACCTGGTGGCATGACAGGCACGCCGGTTGCGTGCGCCACGTCGCTGCGCCAAAGGTCAAGGTGGTGGATACGCTGGCAGCCGGCGACGTCTTTCATGGTGCCTTCGCCGCGGGGTTGGGGCAAGCCATGCCGATCGAGCAGGCGCTGCGCTTTGCCAGCGCGGCCGCGGCGCTCAAATGTCAGCGCTTCGGCGGCAGGTTGGGCGCGCCGAACGAGGCCGAGACGCTGGCGATGATGACGGCGACCTGGCCTGAAGGAGCCTAGTTTTTCGCCGGATGCTCGACCGCCTGGCGGCCGAAATCCGGCACGTCGATGTCCTGGCCGGCCTCGATGATCGAGCGGCGCACGGCGCGGGTACGGGTGAACAGGTCGAACAGCTTGTCGCCGTCGCCCCAGCGGATCGCCCGCTGCAGAAAAGCCAGATCCTCCGAGAACCGTGCCAGCATTTCCAGGATCGCATCCTTGTTGTGCAGGCACACGTCCCGCCACATGGTCGGATCGGAGGCGGCGAGACGCGTGAAGTCGCGGAAACCGGAAGCGGAATATTTGATGACTTCCGTCTTGGTCACCGATTCCAGGTCATCAGCGGTGCCGACGATGTTGTAGGCGATGATGTGCGGCAAATGCGAGACGATGGCCAGCGTCATGTCGTGATGCTGCGGATCCATCGTGTCGATGTTGGCGCCGCAACGGCGCCAGAACTCGGACAGCTTTTCCAGCGCGTCCGTATCCGTGCCCGGCAGCGGCGTGAAAATGCACCAGCGGTTGTCGAACAGATCGGCGAAACCGGCATCGGGCCCTGATTTCTCCGTGCCGGCCAGCGGATGGCCGGGAATGAAATGCACGCCGCCGGGTATATGCGGCTGCATCTGTGCGATCACGGAAGCCTTGGTCGAGCCGACATCGGTGACGATGGCGCCTCTCTTCAGCGCCGGCGCGATCTCCTGCGCCACCGCGCCGGACGAGCCGACCGGCACCGAGACGATAACCAGGTCGGCATCGCGGACCGCTTCCTTGGCATCGATGGTGTAGGAGGAGCCCAGCCCAAGCTCTTGCGCCCGCGCCAGCGTTGCGGCACTGCGCGTCGAGATGGCGACATGGCCGGCCAGGCCCTCGCGGCTGATGACCCGTGCCAGCGACGAGCCGATCAGGCCGATACCGACAAGCGCGATCTTTTCGAACATCGGTGATGCCATGGCGTTCTAGCTTTTCAGGAATGTCGTGAGTGCCGCGACAACGCCGCGATTGGCCTCTTCGGTGCCGACGGTCATGCGCAGCGCGTTGGGAAATCCGTAGCCCGAAACACGCCGCAGTATGTAGCCGCGCTGGGTGAGATAATCGTCCGCCGCCGCGGCCGAATGCTTGCCGTCGTCGGGAAAATGAATGAGGAGGAAATTGCCGACGCTTGGCGTTACCCGCAACCCGAGCCCGGTCATCTGTTCGCTCAGCCAGGCCAGCCAGGTCTCGTTGTGCGCGACGCTGCGCTCGACATGGGCGCGGTCGCGCACGGCGGCGATGCCGGCCTCGATCGCCGTCGCATTGACATTGAAGGGGCCGCGTATGCGGTTGATCGCATCGACGATGTGCATCGGCCCATACATCCATCCGATCCGCGCCCCGCCAAGTCCGATCTTGGAGAAGGTGCGGGTCATGACCACGTTCTGCGAGCTGCCCGCCAGCTCGATGCCGGCCTCGTAGTCGTTGCGCCTGACATATTCGGCATAGGCGGCGTCGAGCACCAGAAGCACGTTCTTCGGCAGGCCGGCATGCAGGCGGCGCACCTCCTGGAACGGCACGTAAGTGCCGGTCGGATTGTTGGGATTGGCGAGGAACACGATCTTCGTACGTGGCGTTACGGCCGCTAGGATCGCATCGATGTCGGCGCGCTCCTCGGTCTCCTTCACCGCGACCGGCGTCGCACCCGCCGACTGGATGTAGATCTTGTAGACCATGAAGGCATGTTCGGTGAATATGGCCTCGTCACCGGGCGCGAGATAGGTCTGCGCCAGCAGGCCGAGGATCTCGTCGGAGCCGTTGGAACAGATGATGTTCTGTGCGTTGAGCCCATGCACCTCGGCGATTGCCTCGCGCAGGCGCCGGGCGGTGCCGTCGGGATAGACGTCGAGCTTGGCGGCGACCTCGCGCGCGGCCTCGATTGCCTTCGGCGAGGGGCCGAGCGGGTTCTCGTTCGACGACAGCTTGTGGACCTTGTCCACCCCGGCGGGGGCCGCGCTCTTGCCCGGCACATAGGCCTCGATGTCCATGATGCCCGCGCGCGGGGTTGGACGTGCCTTGTCCGGGGTCTGGCTCATATCACAAATCCGTCGAGAACGCTTCCGTCCTGGAAGCCGCTGCGGAAATACAAGCCATGGCTCGCAATGTCGAGAGGTGGCAGTGGTGCCAGCAGGCGGCATTGACGGCGAGGCAGGTGAGTTCTAGAAGGGCAGCAACAGTTCCGTGGTGATTTGGCCGGTCGGCTTGCAGCCACGTTAAACAATTCGCTAAAGGGCCGTTTGCGTGACGTAACCGGCTTTGCGAAGGCATTGCCGGTTTTTTATTGTCCGCGGCCGGCCGGACAGTGTCGGGCCCGTATTCGGTTTCCGACAGACACGTCGTGCGATGTAAGAGGATGCGATGGCCGCTCAGCGCGCTGGCAGAACCAACAACGAGGCAGACCAACCGTCGAGCCCGGTCGTGCGCTTCGGCGCCGACAAGCCGCTCAAGCTCGACGCCGGCACGCTGCTGTCGCCGTTTCAGATCGCCTACCAGACCTACGGCACGCTGAACGACGCCCGTTCCAACGCCATTCTCGTATGCCACGCATTGACCGGCGACCAGCATGTGGCCAGCACCAATCCGGTGACCGGCAAGCCGGGCTGGTGGGAAGTGTTGATCGGCCCCGGCAAGATCATCGACACAAACCGCTTCTTCGTCATCTGCTCAAACGTGATCGGCGGCTGCCTCGGTTCCACCGGTCCGGCCTCCACCAATCCCGCTACCGGCAAGCCCTATGGGCTCGACCTTCCGGTCATCACCATCCGCGACATGGTGCGTGCCCAGCAGATGCTGATCGACCATTTCGGCATCGAAAAACTGTTTTGCGTGCTCGGCGGGTCGATGGGCGGCATGCAGGTGCTGCAATGGGCGTCGAGCTATCCGGAACGTGTTTTCTCGGCGCTGCCGATTGCCACCGGCGCGCGGCATTCCTCGCAGAACATCGCTTTCCACGAGGTCGGCAGGCAGGCCGTGATGGCCGACCCAGAATGGCATGGCGGCAAGTATTTCGACCACGGCAAACGCCCGGAAAAGGGGCTCGCCGTGGCGCGCATGGCCGCCCACATCACCTACCTGTCGGAAGCAGCCTTGCACCGGAAGTTCGGCCGCAACCTGCAGGACCGCGAAGCTCTGACCTTCGGCTTCGACGCCGACTTCCAGATCGAGAGCTATCTGCGTCACCAGGGCATGACGTTCGTCGACCGTTTCGACGCCAATTCCTATCTCTACATGACGCGGTCCATGGATTATTTCGACCTCGCCGCCGACCATGGCGGCAGGCTGGCTGACGCTTTTGCGGGCACCAAGACCCGCTTTTGCCTGGTGTCGTTCACCTCGGACTGGCTGTTTCCGACCGAGGAGAGCCGCTCGATCGTCCATGCGCTGAATGCCGCCGGTGCGTCGGTGTCCTTCGTCGAGATCGAGACCGATCGCGGGCACGACGCCTTCCTGCTCGACGAGCCGGAACTGTTCGCCGCCATCAACGGCTTCATCGGCTCGGCCGCGCGAGCGAGAGGGCTCGGCGCATGATCCCGCAGAATTGCAGACCTGTCGGTCACGGATCACGCGCCACGACAAGGGGCAAGCCATGAGCGTCAACCGCGCCCAACGCGTCGATCTCGAGGTAATCGCCGGTCTGATCCCGCCGCAATCGCGGGTGCTGGACGTCGGTTCCGGCGATGGCTCGCTGCTCGAGCTTTTGCAGGAGACCAAGCAGATCGACGGCCGCGGACTGGAACTGTCGCAGCGCGGTGTCAACGAATGCGTGGCGCGCGGCCTCTCCGTCGTCCAGGGCGACGCCGACAAGGATCTTGAATTCTATCCCGACAAGGGTTTCGACTTCGTCGTCCTGTCGCAGACCTTGCAGGCGACCCGCAACCCGAAGCTCGTTCTCGACGAACTGCTCAGGATCGGCGAACACGCCATCGTGTCCTTCCCCAATTTCGGCCACTGGCGGGTGCGCCTGTCGCTGTTCGTCAAAGGCCGCATGCCGGTGACCAAGGACCTGCCCTATTCCTGGTACGACACGCCAAACATCCATTTCTGCACCATCCGCGACTTCGTCAATTTGTGCGAGGAGCTTGGCGCGAGCGTGGAAAGGGCAACCGCGCTCGACGCCAACGGCCAGAAGATCGGCCTGTCGATGCCGTGGTGGTTCTGGAATTTCTTCGGCCAGCAAGCGGTGTTCTTGTTGAAGCGATAAGGCACGCCGCTTCATTCCAGGACATCCGTGGCCTTGTGTGGATGTTCGACGCCGTCGACGAACACCACATCGGCGGTCGAATTGTCCGTCCGCAGCGGCAGTATCGCCTGATAGGCAGCTGAATCGTACCAGCGGCGCGCACGTTGTTTGTCCGGAAATTCGATGATGATGAGATGCCCCGGCCAGTCATTCTCGATCATCTCCACATCGCCGCCATGGACCAGGAACCGGCCGCCGAAAGGTTCCAGCGTGGCATCGATCTTCTGCAGGTATTCGACAATCTGCGGGCCCATCTTGACCCGGCGCATGTGAGCAACGGCATAAGCGGTCATGGCGTAACTCCCTTCGGTTCGAGGCCGACGACCGGCCGCGCAAGGCAATCTGCCCAACCATCGGCCAGGATGCGATTACCTCCGAGGTCATCGAATAGCTGCGACCCGAGGCAGGCAACGCTGTCTTCGGCTTGGCCTTGAAGACAGGTCTGGGCTTCGTCCGCCGGATGCTTCAGATGCTCATCGGTCAAGTTCCGGGAAATAGGGATCCGACAGAAACCGCCTGTCCCGCTCCCCAAGCAGGCAGTCGACCGGCGGGTCGGCGTCGACGCGGGTGATTGCGGGCCTGTCCCGAATGCCACTTACTTCGAGGATCAGCTTACGCCGGATCGCCGTCGAAAATTCGGCGGCTGTATAAATCGGCAGCACGAAGGAGCCCGGCCCGCCGGTTACGCACTGGGCGTAGTACCGGTCGAGATGGCTGAAGGTGGGCGATGGATTGATCAGGATCGGCAGGCCGTTGATGACGATGCCTCTGGCGTTTGCCGCATCCCGCGTGGCGGTGACGGGCGGCCCGATATTGTTTGGTCCGTCACCGGAAATATCGATGACGCTGCGTTCGCTTTCGAAAGCGGTGCGGTCGAAAAGCCCCGCGCCGAAGGCGAGCGCGCCGGAGATCGACGTGCCCCGGAAGCTGCGGAACGGACGGGCCGCAATTTTCTCGGCAAAAGCGTTGGCGCTCTCGGCGCCGTCGATAACCTGCCAGCCGATGAGCGCGTCGTCGCGCACGGTACCGGCCCATTCGAAATAGGTGAGCGCGATGCGACCGGCGTTCCCGGCGCGGACCGCCTTGATGAAGTCGGGATGACGCAGCGCCTCCACATAGCCGGCGCGCTGCAGGGCGAACTCCTTCTCGTCCATCGACAATGAGATGTCGACCGCCAGCACCAGCTCGACGTCAACGGCCAGACTATCCGGCGCAGGCGCAGTCACGGCGGCCTCGGTGCAGGCCAGGCAGGCAAGCAGGCTGAGAGCATCAAGCATGGCCGGCTCAAGCTGTGTTTCCGCTGCGATCTTCCCTCGCGATCACGGCGAAATAAAGCTGCCGCATGGCGTGGCGGGGGCCAGGCCCGAGAGATGCTATTTCTTACGGCGAGGAGCTGCCGGCGGCGGCTCGATCGCGCCCGCCCTTATGCGTGCGGGCTTCAGGGCCGGCATGCCGGACGCCTTCACGATGGTCAGTGCGCGCGGGAAGAACTGACTGTCGTGCTGGCCGCGCCCGATATTGAGGATCGTCGCCCCGGCCAGCCGCTTCTCCAGCATCGACAGCACCCGCCGCAGCGTCGGTCCGTCGAAGGCATCGAGAGCCTCATCGATGATCACCCATTTCGGGTGCCGCAGCACGAGCCGAGCGAAAGCCAGCAGGCGCAGTTCGTCGTCGGCCAGCTCATGCTCCCAGCGCGCGCTACGGTCGAGCGACGACGACAGGCGCTCCAGGCCGATCTCGGCCAGCACGGCCGAAATATCAGCATCGCTTGCCGGCGCAACGCCGTCGACGTGGTCGAGCACTTCGCGCAGCGTGGCGGTCGGAAAGTAGGGCGTGCGCGGCACGAAGATGGGCATCTCTCCCGCCGGCATACCGATGCGCCCGCTCCCCCACGGCCACAGGCCGGCAATGGCGCGAAAGAACAGCGTCTTGCCCGCGCCCGGCTCGCCGGTGAGCAGGACGCGTTCGCCGGCGTGGATCTCGACATGCTGCTCGGCGATCCTCGTGCGCCCCTCGGGCGAGGCCACTTCGAGTTTCTCGAAGGTCAGCTTGCCGTTTGCATTCTCGCCGAATTCGATGCGCCTTTCCTGGTCGTGCAGCACATCGGTCTCATCCAGCGCAATGCGGAAATCGGCGACGCGCATCAGCGTCGCGCGCCAATCGGCGATGCTGCCGATATTGTTGATGAACCAGCGCAATGAGGAATGGACCTGATTGAAGGCGCCGACCGCCATCATCAGCCCGCCGAAACTGATGTCGCCGGCGAAATAGACCGGCGAAGCGACCAGGATGGGAGCCACCACGGTGATCCAGCCATAGGTGTCTGTCACCCAGGCGAGATTGATCTGCGCGCTGTAGATGCGCCGCATGGCCCCGAGCACGGTGCTGAGATCGATTTCCAGCCGCCGCCTGGCGTCGGGCTCGCTGCGGGCGAGCGCGATGGCATCGATGTTCTCGTTGACGCGCACCATCGAGGAACGCAGCTCCGCCTCGCGTGTGTAACGGTCGCTGTTGAGGCGGATCAGAGGCCGTCCGACCAGCCAGCTCAGCCAGGAAGCCGTTCCGGCATAGAGGATGGCCGCCCACACCATGTAGCCCGGTATGGCGAGCGACGTTGCGCCGATATGGAAGACGAAGCCCGAGGACAGTTCCCACAACACGCCGACGAAGGAGGCGAGCAGGATTAAGGATTGCAGCAGGCCAACGCCAAGATCCGTCGACAGGTCGGAAAGATGGCTCGCATCCTGCTGCATGCGCTGGTCGGGATTGACGCCGATGGCGCCCGCATGCGCCAGGCGAAAGGCGCGCGCCGGCCGCATCCATCCATCGATCAGATCGAGCGTCAGCGCCTCGCGCAGCTTCAGCCGGATCGTCTGATTGAGCCAGGTCTGGCCGACATTGAGCACAAGGAGCCCACCCGCAATGGCGGCAAAAATGGCGAGTTGGTGCAGGAAGGCCTGCATGTCGCGGCGTGCAAGCGCATCGTAGAAAGGCTGGTTCCAGCGGTTGAGCAGAACCTGGCCGATCGAGGTCGCGACAATGACGGCAACCATCCCGATGGAAGCCCAGCGTAGCCCTTTGCGGACCGGCGATCCGGCAAGCGCCAGCTTGATCGCCGCCACCTGATCAGGAAGGCTCGAGGCTTCGACCGCCGCGATAGGCCGGGCAGAGGCATCGTTGTCCGGATGATCGGCCATGAGCTGAAGTCCTTGCATTCAGAGGCGGCGCTGAAACCGGATGGAGAGCAGTGACGGCATCGGTCCTCAGCCAGGCTGCGAGCCCGTCAGCGACAGATAGGTCCCGAAATGCCGTCGGGCGCAAGTTTCCAGCATGATCACGAAGGTGTCATTCGCGAACCCGGTGATGTCGCGGCCCCGGTCTCTATCCGCCGGCCGAGCCGCGTTGCTGCGTGCGGCGAAAGCACCGGCACGAAAACCCGTCGGGAAGCGCGCTGGGCGGCCGGCACGCCCTGATAGAGCCGCTTCTGCGCCTCGACCACGATGACGCCGGAAAAGATCGGCCACAGCCGCCGGCCGGCACGCTCCAGCATATTGTGGAAGCGCATCATGAAACGCCGCCGCGATGGCGGAAAGAACAGGGCGTCGGACCAGGCGGCGGGCGTGAAATTCGCCTCGCGCAGCAATTCGGTGAGCTGACCGCGCGAGAAGGGCCTGCCATTGCCGAACGGCGTGTGCTCGAACCGCGCCCAGACGCCGCGCCGGTTGGGCACGACGATGACCACCCGGCCGGCCGGCGACAGCACGCGCCAGATCTCGTTCAGCGTTTCGCGGGGGTTTTCGACATGTTCGAGCGAATGCACGAGCAGCATGCGGTCGATGCAGGAATCGACCAGCGGCAGTTCCTCGTCGAAAACCAGAGCCGTCGCGGTCGGCCCCGTCGCCGGCCAGACCACGGCGCCCTGCGTCGCCGGCATGAAGGCGAACACCCGCTCGGCGTCGCTGCCGAACCGTTCCAGCCACGGCAAGGTGTAGCCGAGCCCCACCAGCCGCTCATTGGGGACGGTGGCCCATATCGATGACAATGCCATGGTGATCGAATGCTCGGCGAAGCGACCGAGCGCTGTCGAATAGAAGGAGCGGAGATCGACGATGTCGGAATGCATGTCAGGGATGTAGCCGCGATATCGGCGCGTTTCAACAAAGGCCGCGACGTCCCAAGATCCCGGATGTCGAATGGCATCCTGACATCAGTCATCTTCGGGATGACATCTGCGCGTCGGCGTCCTATGTCTGCGGCGAAGATGGAGAGATGCGATGGCGGTCGAAATCGAACAGTTCATGTGCCGCAGCGACAATTTCGGCGTGCTGGTGCATGACCCCAAAAGCGGTCAGACCGCGCTTATCGATGCGCCGGAAGAGGCGGCGATCCTGGCCGCGGTCAAGCGCACCGGCTGGACGCCGACTGTCATCCTGACCACGCATCACCATGTCGACCATGTCGAGGCCAATCTGGCGCTGAAGCAGCGGTTCAAGCTGCGCATCGTCGGTCCCGAAGCGGAAAAGGCCAGGATCCCCGGCATTGACGACACGGTCGAGGACGGTTCGGTCCTGCATCTCGGCGAAGAACGTATCGAAGTGATCGCCACCCCCGGCCACACCGCCGGCCACGTCTCCTATCACCTGCCGGCATCGAAAGTGGCGTTCACCGCCGACACACTGTTCGCGCTCGGTTGCGGGCGGCTGTTCGAGTGCAAGCCGCCGGTGATGTTTGAATCCCTGAAGAAGCTCGCGGCACTGCCTGCCGCGACCGTGATCTATTGCGGGCACGAATACACGCTCGCAAACGCCCGTTTCGCGCTGAGCGTCGACCCGACCAATTCGGCATTGAAGGAACGCGCGGCAAAAATTGAAGCGCTGCGCGCCGATAACAAGCCGACGCTGCCGACCACGATCGGCGAGGAATTGTCGACCAACCCTTTCCTGCGCTGGCACGATCCGGCAATCCGCGGGCATCTCGGCATGGAGAAGGCGTCGGACGTCGAGGTTTTTGCCGAGATCCGCAAGCGCAAGGATAATTTCTAGGCCAATCGACACTGGTCGAAACCATGACGAGTTCCGCAGAAATCATCGCCCTCCTTGGCATGAAGCCGCACCCGGAAGGCGGCTGGTACACGGAAACCTTTCGCGACGGTGGCGGCGGAGCCCGAGGCCATTCGACGGCGATCTATTTTCTGCTGGAGCAGGGCCAGGTTTCCGCCTGGCATCGGGTCAGGGATGCCGCCGAGGCGTGGCACTTCTACGCCGGCGCGCCGCTGGCGTTGTCGATATGGGAAGAAGGCGGCCCAAGGGTTAACCGGGTGATCGAGCAGGTGCTCGGCATCGAGCTCGCCGCCGGCGAGCGGCCGCAAATCGTCGTGCCGGCGGGCTGGTGGCAATCGGCGCGCAGCCTGGGCGAGTGGACGTTGGTCGGCTGCACCGTGGCGCCCGGCTTCGACTTTGCTGCATTTGAACTGGCGGAGCCCGGCTGGCGGCCAAAACAGCCTTAACGCAGTAGGAAACCAAGCGTGATCGCGAGTTGGGCTGCGTAGTAGAGGCCCCAGACCGCCAAACGCATCCAGGCGCGATGCGGCGAAATGGCGGCCGCCAGGAACCGTTCCGTGGCCAGCAGCGCGTCTGAGGCCATGAACAGCACGGCGCCGCCGATAACAGCGGCACTGCTCGTCGTCAGCGCCGAAATGCCCATGGCGAGGATGGCTACCACATAGCCCGCGACCGGGGCCCGCAGGGCCGGGCCGATGCGGCGCCACAGCGCCGCCAGCATGAGGATAACGAACACCGCCATGACAAGTGTGATTGCCACGCGCCAGGGTTCGGCCGCCAGCACTCCCAACCCCTCGCCGCTGCGCAGGAACAGCACGACATAGACGATATGCGCGGCGAGAAAGCTGCCCAGCCCGCCCAGAAACATCTTTTCGCCATCGCGCGACAGGAAGGCGTCGCCGATGGCGCTCAGTGCAAGGGCGGCGACCAGCAGCAGCGGCCCGCCCTGCATCGCCGCCAGCACGGCAAGCATGGCGACAGCGAGCGTTTTTGCCGCCGAACGGGCGAGCGTCGGCGCCATGCCTGATATGAAGGCGTAGACGACCGCCGCCACCAGCGAAAAGATCAGCGTCGCATTGGCGTTGCCGTCGATGCCGCCTGGAAACGGCATCGTCATGCCCGGGCTCCGCCTTCGGATGCCCCGGCTCCGCCTTCGGATGCCCCGGCTCCGCTGTCGGATGCCCGGGCTCCGCCTTCGGTGGGCTTGCGCAGGAGCAGCGACTTTGCCGCAAGTGCGGCCCCGCCGGTGATGAGCACGCAGGCCGCGACAATGCGCAGCGACGGCTCTGCGACGCCGGCCGCGATCAACACCAGCGTCGACAGGAGCGGCGCGGCATAGCTTGCCGCGCCCAGCACCTGGATGTTGCCGCGCTTGACGCCGACGTCCCAGGCATAGAAGGCTGCCCCGACCGGCATCAGGCCGAGACCGAGCACGGCAAGCCACTGCCCGGCACTCGCGGGCAGCACCGTTTCTTCCAGCACCAGATGGCAGGCAAGCGACAGCAGCGCGGTCGCCGCGCAGAACCAGGTGACGATGCTGGTCGGCACCGAAGGGAAACGCCGCGACAGGAGCGAATAGGACGACCACAGCACGGCGCAGACGGCAGCCATGGCGTAGCCGAAGGCATAGCGCCCGTCGAAGGCGAGGCCGCCGCCCTTGGTGACGATGAGCACGGTGCCGGCAAGGCCGAGCAGCGCGCCCACGATATGGTTCCAGGCCAGCCGCTCGCCCGGCATCAGTGCCGAGCCGAGCACGATCAGCAGCGGCCACAGATAGGCGATCAGGCTCGCCTCCACCGCCGGCGCGTTGCGCAGCGCGGTGAAGTAGAAGAAATGGTACCCGAAGAGGCCGGCAATGCCGATCACCCAAACCTGGCGAGGTATCTTTTGGCTTTTATCAGCGGCCGGCATGAAAAGGCGCGCGAAAAGCCCGACCCCGGTGCCGATCGAGAAGGTGATCGCCGACAAGAGGAACGGCGGCACCTTGCCGGATGCGTCCGTAAGCAACGCCAGCAGTGCCCACATGGCGACGGCCGAAAAGCCGATCAGTGTCGCGCGCCCCATTCTGTCTCCAGCGGCGCGCGTGGCGCCTTATTGTATTGCTTCGAACCGCCTGGCGCTGATCGTCAAGGTGCCGATCTGCGTCCCGACCGTCGCGCGGATCGGCGCATATACCCCGGTTTGGCCAAGCGGTGCAAACGTCACCATCATCCGGCTTTTGTTCTTGAGGTAGTTGAGCGCCTTGCGGCCCTTGCGGTAGCCCGCCACCGGCTCGAAACCCATCCGGCAGGTGACCGTGTCGCCCTTGTAGCCGGGCACCGAGATCGACCCTTTCGAAGCGTAGCTCAGCGTCAGGTCGGCGCGCATCTCGCCGTCATAGAGCCTCACCGTGCGGCCGCAGACCTTGTCGAGGCTGTCGGCATGGATGACGGTCGCCGCCATCGGATCGAGCACCGATGCCAGGTCGCCGGCGCCGAGCGGCACCCAACTGTCGGGATCGCGCTTTTCCGGCGCGGGAACGACCGTCGTCGAGGTGACGTTGCCATTGGCAAAACGGATGTCGATCGCGGAGGCTTTCTTGCCGGAAGTGTAGTCCGCGCGGAACGCCTGCGGCACCATCTTCTGGCCCGAGATCGTACCCTTGGACGAGATCGTGCCGCGCGTATCGTCGAACAGCTTGGCCAGACCAGCCGCGGAAACGCTGCCGTTGATCGAATAGACGCCGTTCTCATAATGGCTTGAAAAGCTCGATTTCGCGATGGAAAGGCCGAGGAACGACACTGTGTATTCGCCCTTGAAGGACTGCGGCGCGGCGGCCGTCGCGGCCGACGGTGAGGCGGCGGCCAGCGCGGCGGCAAGGGCATGGGGCAAGCGAAGCATGGCGCGATCGGGTCCTTGATTTCAGCCGGAGGCGGACAACTCCGGTCTGGCATGTCCCTATGGAACCGCTTATACGACGAATTCCGGCCTTAATGTGAAATGCCGCTGGGCCAGGCTGGAGCTTGACGCATCGGCGAAATGCAACTATGGAACGCCAACTTTTTCCATAAGGCCGCTTGACCAGAACCGCGCGCCACCCGGCGTGGGCACGAAGGTTTGGCAGGTCCCCGAGAGAACTGAAGGTTAGAACCATGTCCCGCACCTGCGAACTCACTGCCAAGGCAGTCCAGACCGGCAACAATGTGAGCCACGCCAACAACAAGACCAAGCGTCGCTTCCTGCCGAACCTCGTCAACGTGACGCTGATTTCGGAGGCGCTGAACCAGAATGTGCGCCTGCGCATCTCTGCCAACGCGCTGCGTTCGGTCGAGCATCGCGGCGGTCTCGATGCCTTCCTGGCCAAGGCTGACGTCAAGGAACTGTCGCAGCGCGCGCGCCTCTTGAAGAAGCAGATCGCCAAGAAGCTCGCCGAGCAGGCCGCCGCGTAAACTGTCTTTCAGGCGGGGGACGACCGCCCTGGCCAATCTCTTGTTGGCTTGAGCATCGGATCACCGTCCGCAAGGCGGTTTCGGAAATCCGGTGCTCGAACAAAGCGAGCGCGATCCGGTTTCGGCATGACGCTCCGCTGGTTCCATTACCCAGGATAAAAAAATGACTTCCTTCTCGCGATACCTGCCCTTCGTGGCCGCCATGGCGCTTGTCGTCGTGGCATCGAACATCCTCGTGCAGTTCCCGATGCACGGCCAGATCGGCGGCTTGTCGCTGGCCGACTTGCTGACCTGGGGCGCCTTTACGTATCCGTTCTCCTTCCTCGTCACCGACCTCGCCAATCGCCGCTACGGGCCTGCCGTGGCGCGCCGGATCGTCTTTGTCGGCTTCATGACGGCGGTGGTCTGCTCGGTCCTCGTGCCGCCCTTCCTGTTCCGCCATGGTTTCATCGAATTCGAGACCGCCGCCGACCGGCTGGCGCGCATCGCGGCGGCGTCCGGCGCGGCTTTCCTCACCGCGCAATTGCTCGACGTGACCGTGTTCAACCGTCTGCGCCGACAGAGCTGGTGGCGGGCGCCGATCGTCGGCACGCTGGTCGGCTCGGTGTTCGACACCGTCGTGTTCTTCAGTGTCGCTTTCTCCGCGGCTTTCGCCTTCGTTGGCCCAAGCGACAGTTTTGCGCTGGAAACGGCGCCGCTGATGGGCGTGTTGCCGGTCGAGGCCATGCGTTGGGTCTCCTGGGCGCTTGGCGACCTCAGCGTGAAGCTGATCATCGCCGTCGTGGCATTGATCCCCTATCGGCTGCTCGCCGCCCGCTGGAGCCAGCCGGCTGTTGCCGCGGTCTAGGCCGTGATCCCGAAAACTGGAATCCGGTTTTCGGATCAGATCACGGCCAAGAAGAGAGGTGGCGCGTGATTCCCTGGATCCAGCTGGACTCCGCGAAAATCCCGGATGGCGCGCAGGAGCTTCGGCTCAAGCGGCGCGGTTCCGAATTCTCGATCATGCTGGGCACCAACGAGTTGATGAACAGCCGCCTCAGCGGCTCGGAAGAGGCGCTGGCGAAGCTCTCTTGTCAGAGGATCGCCGGCCGCAGACAGCCGAGAATGCTGATCGGCGGGCTTGGCATGGGTTTTACGCTGCGCGCCGCTCTCGCCGAGTTGGGCGAGACTGCTGAAATCGTTGTCGCGGAGTTGGTGCCGGCGGTCGTCGCGTGGGCGCGAGGGCCGATGGCCGAGCTGTTTGGTGGCTGTCTCGACGACCCGCGCGTCATCGTGCGGGAGGCCGATGTCGGGCAGTTGATAAGATCCCGGCCCGTGGTCTGGGACGCCATCCTGCTCGATGTCGACAACGGCCCGGACGGCATCGTTCACAAATCCAACGACGCGCTGTACAGCCTGCAGGGCCTGGCGGCAGCGCGCACCGCACTGAAGCCCGGCGGCGTGCTTGCCGTGTGGTCGCAAGGGCCGGACAGCGGCTTCACCCGGCGGCTGAAGCAGGCAGGTTTCGCGGTCGAGGAGGTGAGCACGCGCGCCAACGGCAAGCGCGGCGCGCGCCATGTCATCTGGATCGCCACAAGGCCCTGATCGCAGCGGCCTTCCTCAGTCCTGGTGCAGAATGAATTCCAGGTAGAGATTGCGCTGCAGGATCGAGTGGTTGTCGTCGGAGATCAGCGACACCATCAGCGCGCCGTCTTCGCGCGTCCAGACGTCGAGCCCTTCCATATTGTCGATCTGGTAGCCCATATCGGCTTCCAGCAGCACCGGACCGTCGGCGACCGCGCCCTTCTCCACGGTCTCGCCATCGATGCGCCGCAGCCGCATCTTGAGGCCTCCTGCCATCGTGAAACTGCGCTCCAGCAGCAGAAGGTCGCCATCCGGCAGGAAGGCCCCATCGGTGATGTCGAAATCGCCGTTGCGCTTGACGGTGAAGACGCCCTTGTGCGGACCTTCGATGATGGCGGCATAGATGTTGCCGGCCTTGTCGAGGCTCTTTTCCGACACCACGACCAGGCCGCCTTGGTGGCGGCCATTGGCATTGGCGTGGGTGACCGTCTCGAAGCCTCGGTTCCGGCGCAGCTCCCATGCCGGAACCAGGAAATCCATCTGCCTGAAGGGCGCCTTCATACCGTCGGGGTTTATTCTGAACTGGGCGACCCGATGGTTGCGCTCGAAACCCACGGTGGCAATGCCATCCTTGACGGAAAGCCCCTCGGCATCGACTTTCGATTTCTCGTCGATCGGCTGGCCCGATGCATCGACCATCTGTTCCATGCGGAAGTCCCGGATGCCTGACGGGCGCTTGTCCGCATCATGGGTCACGGTGCCGAAGAACCAGAAGCCGGTATCGGCGACGCCGACGAAGTCGCGACCGCCTTTCAGGAAACGGAAGGCCGACAGGGCGCCGAAATCGCGCGACGGCGACGTCATCTCGAGCCCGCCGACGAATTCGAGCGGACCGAATTGCCTGTCGGTACGGCCTATACGGAATTCGGTGATCGGGCGGGCCGAAACCTCGACCGGTTCAACCGAGGTCGCGCCGGCCGAACTGGATGGCACCGGGGCTGCACCGGCAAACAGGGCGATGGCGGCGAAAAGTGCTTGTCGAAATCCGCCGCGCGAAAAGATCATCCGGCGCGCCGCATGCCGCCGCGCCGTGTATCGCGTGCGCTTTCCTCGGCGAACAGCGAAGCCAATTGCTCGGTCATGGCACCGGCCAGTTCCTCGGCATCGACGATGGTGACGGCGCGCCGGTAATAGCGGGTGACGTCATGGCCGATGCCGATGGCAAGCAGCTCGACCGGCGAACGCGTCTCGATCAGCTCGATGACGGCGCGGAGATGGCGCTCGAGATAATTGCCCGGATTGACCGACAGCGTCGAATCGTCGACCGGCGCGCCGTCCGAGATCATCATCAGGATCTTGCGCTGTTCGGGTCGCGCGATCAGCCGGTTATGCGCCCACAGCAGCGCCTCGCCGTCGATGTTTTCCTTGAGCAGGCCCTCGCGCATCATCAGTCCGAGATTGCGCCGTGCCCGCCGCCAGGGATGGTCGGCCGACTTGTAGATGATGTGGCGCAAGTCGTTCAGCCGGCCCGGATTCGGCGGCTTGCCGTCCTTCAGCCACTTCTCGCGGGCCTGCCCGCCTTTCCAGGCGCGCGTGGTGAAGCCCAGAATCTCGACCGAAACGCCGCAGCGTTCCAGCGTGCGCGCCAGAATGTCGGCGCAGGTGGCGGCGACGGTGATCGGCCGGCCACGCATGGAACCCGAATTGTCGAGCACCAGCGTCACCACGGTGTCGCGGAATTTGGTGTCGCGCTCCTGCTTGAAGGACAGCGGCTGCATCGGATCGATGACGACTCGCACCAACCGTGCCGGGTCGAGATAGCCCTCTTCCAGGTCGAAATCCCACGACCGGTTCTGCTGCGCCATCAGGCGGCGCTGCAAACGGTTGGCCAGCCGGCCGACGACGCCGGACAGGTTGGCGAGTTGCTTGTCGAGGAAAGCGCGCAGCCGGTCGAGTTCTTCTTCCTCGCAAAGCTCCTCCGCCCCCACCGTCTCGTCGAAAGCTGACGTGAAGACCTTGTAGTCGATCTCCTTCGGCAGGTTGGTGAAGGGGTTGTCGTTGCGGCGCGCCTCGCCGGGCGTCTCGGCATCGGCATCGTCATCGTCGGACAAATCGTCGGCAGTGGCGTCGGAGGCTTCGGTCTCGGCCGACTGCTCGTCGTCAGCGGAAGCCTCGGCATCCTCGGATTGCGACTGTTCGGAGCCGGAATCGTCCTCGCCGCCTTCCTCGCTCTGTTCCTCGCCTTGCGGCTGGTTGTCGTCATTGTCCTCTGAGTCTTCGGTCTCCTGCTCGTCGCCGAGTTCCTCGGCCATTTCCATGGAGGCGAGCATTTCACGCACGACGCGGGCGAAGGCCTGCTGGTCGTCGAGCTTGGACGACAGCCCGTCGAGGTCGGCGCTGGCCTTTTCCTCGACCCAGGGGCGCCAGAGCTCGACCAGCCGCTCGCCGCTCTTGGGGACCGGCCGGCCGGTCAGCTTCTCGCGCACCATCAGCGCCAGCGCCTCCTCGATCGGGGCGTCGGCCTTGTCCTTGACGTCGACGAGATTGGCCTTGGCGTATTTGTCCTCCAGCATCGAGCCTATATTGTCGGCGACCCCTTGCATGGCGCGGCTGCCGATCGCCTCGACGCGCGCCTGCTCGACCGCGTCGTAGATGGCGCGGGCCGCCTTGCCTTCCGGCGCCAGCCTGGTGTGGATGCGCACATCATGACAGGCGCGCTTGAGCGCCATGGAATCGCCGAGGCCGCGGGTGATGGCTATGTCGGTCTTGGACGCCTTCTTGGGCAATTCCGGCAGCCGGGCGCGGCTGCCGGCGAGCGCCGGGCGGTCCTTGGCGAAGCCGACTTCCATTTCCTTGTCGCCGGCGATGGCGCGCATGCAGACGGTGACGGCGCGCTTGAAGCTGTCGGCTTCAGAGCCCGTCTTCGACTTGTTGCGCGTATTGTCGCCCGGACCCGCCATCGAGGCTCTGCTTAGCCCAGCACCACATTGGCGGCGCTCTCCGGCAGATCCTCGCCGAAGGCGCGCTGGTAGAACTCGGCAACCACCGAGCGCTCCAGTTCGTCGCATTTGTTGAGGAAGGTCAGCCGGAACGCCATGCCGATATTGCCGAAGATCTCGGCATTCTCCGCCCAGGTGATGACGGTACGCGGGCTCATCACGGTCGACAGGTCGCCGTTGATGAAGGCCGAACGCGTCATGTCTGCGACGCGCACCATCTTGTTGACGATGTCCTTGCCCTTGCCGTCGCGATAGTGCTTGGCCTTGGCCAGCACGATGTTCACCTCATTGTCGTGCGGCAGGTAGTTCAGCGTGGTGACGATCGACCAGCGGTCCATCTGCGCCTGATTGATCTGCTGGGTGCCGTGATAGAGGCCGGTGGTGTCGCCGAGCCCGACCGTGTTGGCGGTCGAGAACAGCCGGAACGCCGGGTGCGGACGGATGACGCGGCTCTGGTCGAGCAGCGTCAGCCGGCCAGACGATTCCAGCACGCGCTGGATGACGAACATCACGTCCGGACGGCCGGCGTCGTATTCGTCGAAGCACAACGCCACATTGTGTTGGTAGGCCCATGGCAGGATACCGTCACGGAATTCGGTGATCTGCAAGCCGTCCTTGACCACGATCGCGTCCTTGCCGACGAGGTCGATGCGGCTGACATGGCTGTCGAGATTGACGCGCACGCAAGGCCAGTTGAGGCGGGCCGCGACCTGCTCGATATGGGTCGACTTGCCGGTGCCGTGATAGCCCGACACCATGACGCGCCGGTTGTAGGCGAAGCCGGCGAGGATCGCCATCGTCGTCGCCTTGTCGAAAAGATAGTCGGGATCGATGTCGGGCACATGTTCGCTGGTGACCGAATAGGCCGGCACCACCATCTTGGAGTCGAAGCCGAATTTGTCCTTCACCGACACCGTGGTGTCGGGCAGGTTGGCGATATCGCGGTCGACCTTGTTCATCTCTATCCACGTCTCCACGGGCGAAACGACTGATTTCGCCGGCAATCGATTTTGTCCGGGGGCGGTCTTAGAGCCTTTTCCACCCTTATGAAAGTTGGAAAACGACACGAACCGTTGGGTTGCTCAGCACAAACCCGCCTGCTTGAGCACGCGATAGGCCTGGAGCACATCGCGGAACCGGTCTTCCGAACCTCTGTCGCCGCCATTCGCATCCGGATGGTGACGCTTCACCAGTTCCTTATAGCGCGCCTTGATCTCCTTGCCAGTCGCCTTTGTATCAAGGCCAAGCGTTTCCAGCGCCTTGGCCTCAAGCGGCTTGGCCTTGCGCTCGCGCACCTCGCGCGGATCCTTCGGCCCTTTGAACAGGTCGAACGGGTCGCGCATGCGGTTGTAGTAGCCGGCGCGGCCGGAGCGCATCTGCGCCATATCGGGCGACGAGCGCGTCGAGGCGCCATTGACGCCCATCTTCCAGGTCGGCCGATGGCCGGTCATCGCCTCCTTCTGGAAACGGGCGACCTCGGTGTCCGGAACGCCGGAAAAATAGTTGAAACCCTTGTTGTACTCGCGCACATGGTCGAAGCAGAAGCGGAAATACTCGCCCTCCTTCATGCGCCCGACCGGAGCGCGGTGGGTGCCCGCCTCCTTGCAGCCATCCCACTGGCAGACCGGCGCGTGCGACTTCAGCTCCGCGTCCTTCTCCTGGCGGATGCGGATCTTCTCGAAATATTTGGGATACGGCTTCATCTAACCCATTTATGGGGCGTTCGCAGATGCGAAACAAGAATTGACATTTTCGCGATGATCGCCCTAACCGCTGAATCGCGGCATAAAGCGGGCGAAGGACCGATTTTGTTGAAGCGCGGCATGCAACGAAGTCGGTTCGGCTTCCGCGATCCTGCTGGCGATATGTGGTGAAGGGAGACGGCAATGTCCATACAGGCAACCATGGAAGACAAGCTGAAAAAGGCATTTTCGCCGGAGCGGCTGGCCGTGATTAACGAAAGCCATCTGCACGCCGGCCATCATCATCTGGAATCTGGCCATCAGGCTACGTTCGACGGCACCGGCGAGACGCATTTCCGCGTCCGCATTGTTTCGCAGGATTTTGCCGGCATGAGCCGCATCGAGCGCCACCGCGCGGTCAACGCGCTTTTGGCCGATGAATTGAAGGCAGGCCTGCACGCGCTGGCGATCGAACCGGCGGCTCCGGGCGAAAAGACGCGCTGGTAGGCCGGTCCTCCTCGCGGTGACGTTCAGGGTTCCGTTTCGATGTCGGAATCACCCAACCGCCGATTTCAGGAATGCCAGTGCCGCGCCGGTCAAGGCGTCGCCATCCTCGCCGAAATCGCGGTTGATCGACATATGCGTGTAGGCGCTGCCGTCGAACAGCGTCACCTTGGTGCCGGTGGCGCGCAAGCGCTCGGCAAAGGCCTTGGAGTCCTCGCCCCGGCCCGAAGCGCCTGAGTAGGCGATGAAGGTCGGCGGGTGCTTGCGTCCGTCTACATAACTGGCCGGCGACAACGCCGCCCATTGCGCGGGATCGGGGAAGGCCCGCGCATAAGCCCGCGCCATGCCGCCATTCCTTGCAAGCGCGGTGAGGTCATAGGCCCTGGTGTCGTCGAGAAGCAGTGCGGCCACACCTGGCAGACCGCCGCGCATGCCGGTCAGCGCAACGAGGTGACAACCGGCCGAATGGCCCATGGCCACGATCCGCCCGGCATCGCCGCCATGCCGGGCAATGTTGGCGCGGACATAGGCATAGGCCTTTTCGACATCGCCGGCCTGGGTGGCGACCTCGGCTTCGGGCAGCATGCGATAGTCGATGGAGACCAGGCAGAAGCCGTTGGCGAGCAGGAAGGCCGGCTTCGCGTTGACCTGCGAGCGCTTGCCGGACCGCCAGGCGCCGCCATGGACGAAGAAGACGACCGGCAATCCGCGTGCGCCATCCGGTGTATAGATATCGAGCTTGGCCGGCCCGTAGCCGAAGGTTGTCGGCGCGGGTTGGCGCTGGCACCATGCGGTCGATGTGCCCAATGGCAACATCGCCGCCGCGAAGGCCAGAATAAAGCTTCGTCGATCGATCATCGCAATCTCCCGATTGTTGGGCTCGATATGTAGACCAGGAATGCCCGCGCGCCACGAGCATCCTGTTGGCTTTGGGAGTGCTCAAAAGGTCTGATTCAACAACATACCAGCCGCATCAAATGCACTCGCTTTGCCGTTCGGTTCACGAAATCGATATTTGCCCTTGACGGTCTCCTCTGGCCATCACCACCTGAGATGTCAGACGAGCATTGCAACAGTGTGCTGTCCAGGTTCGATGCAAATACAACGCTCTCTCCAATGTGGAGGGAACCACAATGCATCCCGGTAGTTGAATAAGATGAGCCGGGCGGCAGCCAGAATGGCTCTGAGGGCAACCATCATGGGTGAGAACCAGTCCGACGTCTTCGATCTGTTTTCGGAGATTTATGCGAACGCGGGCCAGGAGGAAATAAGCCTCCAGCAATATCTCCTTGCCTGCCGGGAAGACAAGTCAATGTATGCCTCGGCGCCGGAACGGATGGTCGAGGCAATCGGCGAGCCAAACCTGGTCGACACCAGCAAGGACGAGCGGCTCGGCCGCATTTTCTCCAACCGCACGGTCAAGGTGTATCCTACCTTTTCCGATTTCTACGGAATGGAGGATACGATCGAACGCATCGCCGGCTATTTCCGCTATGCGTCCCAGGGGCTCGAGGAGCGCAAGCAGATCCTCTATCTCCTCGGCCCTGTCGGCGGCGGCAAGTCCTCCCTGGCCGAACGGCTGAAGAAACTGATGGAGGAACGCCCGATCTACACGCTGAAGGCCGGCAATCAGATCAGTCCGATTTTCGAATCGCCGCTTGGCCTGTTCCATCCCGATCGCATGGGCGACCTGTTGGAGGACAAATACGGCATAGCCCGGCGTCGCCTCAACGGCATTATCTCGCCCTGGGCGGCCAAGCGGCTTGATGAATTGTCTGGCGACATTTCCAAATTCAGCGTGGTGAAATTGATGCCCTCGCGGCTGCGCCAGATCGCCATCGCCAAGACGGAGCCTGGCGACGAGAACAATCAGGATGTCTCGGCGCTGGTCGGCAAGGTCGATATCAGGCAATTGGAGGATTTCAGCCAGTCCGATCCGGACGCCTATTCCTACAGCGGCGGGCTGAACCGGACCACGCAGGGCCTGCTCGAATTCGTCGAGATGTTCAAGGCGCCCATCAAGGTCCTGCATCCGCTGCTGACGGCGACCCAGGAAGGCAGCTACAACGGCACCGAGAATTTCGGCGCGTTTCCCTATCAGGGCATCATCGTCGCCCATTCCAACGAATCGGAATGGCAACAGTTCAAGAACAACAAGAACAACGAGGCCTTTCTCGACCGCATCCTGGTGGTCAAGGTGCCGTATTGCCTTCGGATCACCGAGGAGAGGCATATCTATGAGAAACTGTTGCGCGAGAGCGAGCTGGCCGGCAGCCCCTGCGCACCCGAAGTGCTGGATATTCTCAGCCGGTTCACGGTCTCGACCCGTCTTGCCGAGCACGACAATTCGCCGCTCTACACCAAGATGCGCGCCTATGACGGCGAAAACCTCAAGGAGGTCGACCCCCGGGCCAAATCGGTTCAGGAATATCGCGACGCCGCCGGCGTCGACGAGGGCATGACCGGCGTAAGCACGCGCTTCGCCTTCAAGATCCTGTCGCAGACATTCAACTACGACACCAACGAGGTCGCGGCGGATCCCGTGCACCTGATGTACATCCTGGAAGAGGCGATCAAGCGCGAGCAGTTCCCAAAGGAGACGGAAGCGAGCTATCTCGAATTCATCAAGTCGGAACTCGCGACGCGCTATGCCGAGTTCATCGGCCACGAGATCCAGAAGGCCTATCTGGAATCATACAGCGAGTATGGCCAGAACCTATTCGACCGCTACATCGCCTATGCCGATGCCTGGATCGAAGATCAGGACTACAAGGATCCCGATACGGGCCAGATCCTCAATCGCGAGATATTGGACAAGGAGTTGTCGCAGGTCGAAAAACCGGCCGGCATCGCCAACCCCAAGGATTTCCGCAACGAAGTGGTCAAGTTCACGCTGCGTGCCCGGGCACGCAACCACGGCCGCAACCCGTCATGGACAAGCTACGAAAAGCTGCGCGAGGTTATCGAGAAGCGCATGTTCGGCCAGGTCGAAGATCTTCTGCCGGTGATCAGTTTCGGCTCCAAGCAGGACAGCGTCACGGAAAAGCGGCACAATGAATTCGTGCAGCGCATGGTGCAACGCGGCTACACCGAACGGCAGGTACGACGGCTGGTCGACTGGTACATGCGCGTGAACAAGGCGGGCTGAGAAAAGCCCGGATGGTTCCATGCCGATCTTCATCGACCGCCGCCTCAATCCGAAGGACAAGAACCTGGGCAATCGCCAGCGCTTTCTCAGGCGCGCGCGGGAAGAACTCAAGCGGAGCATCCGTGACCAGATAAGGACGGGCCGGATCGCCGACGTGGACAGCGGGCATGCCGTGCCGATGCCCCACAGAGGCACCGGCGAACCGACCTTCAGCGATGCCAGGGACAGCGGCCGGCGCCAGCACATCCTGCCGGGAAACAGAACGTTCATTCCCGGAGATCTGGTGCCCAAGCCCGGGCAGGGCGGCGCAGGGTCCTCGTCGCCGGGAAATACGGCCTCCGAGGACGATTTTCGCTTTGTGCTGTCGCGCGAGGAAGTGCTCGACCTCTTTTTCGAGGATCTCGAACTGCCGGATCTGGTCAAGCTCAATCTCAAGCAGATACTTGCATTCAAGCCGAGGCGGGCAGGTTTTGCGGCAACCGGATCACCGACCAACATCAATGTCGGGCGCACGATGCGAAACAGTCACGCCCGCCGTATCGCGCTTGGGCGTCCGAAGCAGCCGGAGCTGGATGCGATCCTCCTTCAGCTCGCCAAATTGGAATCGACGCCGCCAGATGCCGCGACCCGCGAAAGCATCTTGACTTTGCGGGAGGAGCTCAAGCGGCTGGAGCGCCGCCGAAAGCGCATCGCCTATGTCGATCCCGTCGACATCCGCTTCAACCGCTTCGACCCGCAGCCGGTGCCGAATGCCAGCGCCGTCATGTTCTGCCTGATGGACGTCTCCGGGTCGATGGGCGAGCGCGAGAAGGATTTGGCCAAGCGCTTCTTCGTGCTGCTGCACCTGTTCCTGACCCGACGCTATGAGCGCACGGAGATCGTCTTCATCCGCCACACCCACGAGGCCCAGGAGGTGGACGAGGAGACATTCTTCTACTGCACCCAAAGCGGAGGCACGGTCGTTTCCACCGCGCTCGAGGAAATGCAACGCATCATAGAACAACGTTATCCGGCCACGGAGTGGAACATCTATGCCGCCCAGGCTTCGGACGGTGACAATTTCGCCACCGACTCGCAGCGCTGCATAGAACTGCTCCACGGCAAGCTCATGCGCCTGTGCCAGTATTTCGCCTATGTGGAGATCATCGACGAACGCGAAAGTCATATTTTCGGCTCGACCGAAAATGGCACCTCGCTCTGGCGCGCCTATAGCGCCGTCGAGCAAAAATGGCCGAACTTCCAGATGAGGCGCATCGCCGCTCCGGCCGATATCTACCCGGTATTTCGCCAGCTTTTCGCCAGGCAGCCGGCTATGGCCAAGAGCGCGTAAGGGGTGCCGGATGGCTGGCCAGGCCAACAAATCGGGGCTGCTTTTTTCCGGGTCCGACTGGGATTTCAAAAAGCTTTCGCGGGTCTATGACGAGATCGAGGCGATTGCGGTCGACCAGCTTCATCTCGACACCTATCCGGTGCAGATGGAGGTCATCTCTTCCGAGCAGATGCTCGACGCCTACTCGTCGGTCGGCATGCCGCTGATGTACCGGCATTGGTCGTTCGGCAAGCATTTCCTCTACAACGAGCTTCTCTATCGCAAGGGCGGTCGCGGGCTGGCCTATGAATTGGTCATCAATTCCAATCCCTGCATCGTCTACCTGATGGAGGAAAACACCATGGCGCTGCAGGCCTTGGTGACCGCCCATGCAGCACTTGGACACAATCATTTCTTCAAGAACAATTACCTTTTCCGCCAATGGACGGATGCCGGAGGGATCCTGAGCTATCTGGACTTCGCCAAGGGCTACATCGCCCGGTGCGAGGAGCGGCACGGCCTGGCCGCCGTGGAAGCCATTCTCGATTCCGCTCACGCGCTGATGGAGCAAGGCGTGTTCCGGTATCACCGGCCGCCGAAACTGTCGTCGGAGCAGCAGCGCGAGGGACTTCGCGAGCGCCTCGAATATGAGGAGCGTTCCTACAATGACTTATGGCGCACCCTGCCGCCCACGCAGGACGCCGGCAACTCCGAAGCGGGCGATGAAGGCGTGTCGGAACGGAAGAAATCGCTCCATCTGCCCGAGGAAAACCTGCTCTATTTCCTTGAGAAGAACAGCCTTGTCCTCGAACCCTGGCAGCGCGAGATCCTCAGGATCGTCCGTGTCATTGCGCAGTATTTTTACCCGCAGCGGCAAACCCAGGTGATGAACGAAGGCTGCGCCACTTTCGTGCACTACACGCTCATGAACATGCTGTTCGACCGTGGCCGGATCACCGAAGGCGCGATGCTCGAAATCCTGCGCAACCACTCGAACGTGATCTTCCAGCCGTCCTTCGACGACCCGCGGTTTTCCGGCATCAACCCCTACGCGCTCGGGCTTGACATGATGCAGGACATCCAGCGCATCTCGACCGAGCCGACAGCCGAAGATCGCGACTGGTTCCCGGACATAGCCGGCCGTGGCGACTGGCTTGAGACGCTGCTCGACGCCTGGGCCAACCACCGCGACGAATCCTTCATTCGCCAGTATCTCAGCCCGAACCTGATACGAAAATGGCGGCTCTTCGTGCTGGCCGATGGAGCCGACCAGCCGCACTACGAAGTCGCATCGATCCACAATGAGCGCGGCTACAACAACATCCGCGCCGCGCTGGCCCACAGCTATGATGTGGGGGCGAGCCGGCCCGACATCCAGGTTGTGGACGTGGACCTGCTCGGCGACCGGCATTTGCGGCTCCAGCACAAGGTGAAGAATGGCGTCGTGCTGGAGAATGACAGCCGCGACGCGACCCTTCGTCATATCCGGCGCCTCTGGGGCTATGAAGTCAGCCTGGCGGCCGTCGACGCCGACACCGACGCAATGGTCGGCGAACGCTCGACCAAGGACTGTTGAGCATCAGGGCGGTTCCTCGACCCTCGAAACGGCTGCCGTCCGCAATTGCATGAACAATGAGATGACGCGTCCGCGACAGGATGAACCGTTCAGCTGTCGCCTGCCGGCCTGATCCTGAGCCTGGCGACGCGGTTCTTGTCGCGTTTCATGACGATGAAACGCTTGCCGTGGAAGGTGAAGGCCTGCTTCTCCTCGGGGATCGACTGCGTCTCGTGAATGACCAGCCCGGCGATGGTGGTTGCCTCCTCGTCCGGCAGGTCCCAGTCGAGCGCCCGGTTCAGGTCGCGGATCGGCACGGTTCCGTCGACGACGACGGAACCATCCGCCTCCTGCTTGACGCCCTGTATGTCGACATCGTGCTCGTCGGCGATCTCGCCGACAATCTCCTCGATGATGTCCTCCAGCGTCACCAGCCCCTCGACCTCGCCATACTCGTCGACGACGACGGCGAAATGCGCCTTGCGGCGCAGGAAGGCGTTGAGCTGTTCCTGCAATGTCGTCGTGTCGGGCACGAACCAGGGCTTTGACGCGATCTTCATCACATCGATTCTGGAGAAGTCGTTGCCGACATCGTTGAGCGCGCGCAGCAGGTCCTTGGCATGCAGCACGCCGACTATGTTGTCGAGCGACCCCTTCCACAAAGGCATGCGGGTGTGCGGGCTCTGCAGGATCTCGCGCACCACGGCTTCCGGCGCATTGTCGGCATTGACCGAGCGCATGTTGGTGCGGTGGACCATGACGTCGGAGACTTCGAGCTCCTCGAGGTCGAACAACCCGCCGATGCGGTCGCGCTCCTCGCGCACCACCTGGCCGTCGCGGCGGAAATCGTCGACGGCGCCGCGCAGCTCGTCCCCGCTCGAACGCTGCGGCTCGATGCGCGACAGTTCATAGCCGAAAGCGGCAAGCAGGCGCGTGCGCATGGCGACGGCCAGCAGGATGAGGACGGCAAGGGCAGCAACGACGATCCAGCCGGCCCCGTTCATTTCGGACGGCTCTCTTGCCTGTCCGGACGGCCTCCTTGCCTGTCCGGACGGCTTCCTTGCCGGCCCGGACGGCTTTCCGTCGCGTTCGGGTGGTTCTCCCTGAGGAACGACAGCACCTCCGACGCCGGCACATCCCTGGCGATGAAGGCCTCTCCGATGCCGCGCGTCAGGATGAAGGTCAGCGCGCCGCGCGATACTTTCTTGTCCTGGGTGATGAAGCCAAGCAGAGCATCGGCGTCGGGCAGTTCGCCGGGAATGTCGGCCATCCGCCACGGCAGACCCACCGTGTTGAGATGCGCCTCGACGCGCGCTGCGGCGTCGGGACTGGCCAGATTGAGCCGCGACGAGAAGCGATGCGCCAGCGCCATGCCGATGGCGACCCCCTCGCCATGCACGAGGCGGGCGCCGTCATAGCGGGTGGCGGCCTCCAGCGCATGGCCGAACGTGTGGCCGAGATTGAGCAGCGCGCGGTCGCCGGTCTCGAACTCGTCGCGGGCAACGACATCGGCCTTGGCGCGGCAGGCCTCGGCGATGGCCTCCACCCTCTCCGGTCCGCCGGTGAACACACTGGCCCAGTTCTTCTCCAGCCAGGCGAAGAATTCGGGTCGGTCGATCAGCCCGTATTTGACGAGTTCGGCGTAGCCGGCGCGAAATTCGCGGATCGGCAGCGTATCGAGCACTCCGGTATCGGCCAGCACCAGCTTCGGCTGGTGGAAGACGCCGACCAGGTTCTTGCCGCGGGCGCTGTTGATGCCGGTCTTGCCGCCGACCGAGGAATCGACCTGCGCCAGGAGCGAGGTCGGGATCTGCACGAAGTTCATGCCGCGGCGCACGATGCCGGCGGCAAAGCCGGCCAGGTCGCCGATGACGCCGCCGCCGAGGGCGATGACGACGTCGCCGCGTTCCAGCTTCGCGGCCAGAACGCCGTCCACCACCTCTTCGAGATGCGCGAAACTCTTGGTTTTCTCGCCGGGCGGCAGCGTGATCACGGCGGGCTCGATGCCGCTCTCCAGCAGGCCGGCCTTCAGCGCATCGAGATGCGCCGCCGCGACGTTCGTGTCGGTCACGACCGCGGCGCGTCGGCCCGGCAGGCGGCGCGACATCTCGGCGCCGGCGCGCGACAGAAGCCCCGGCCCGATCAGGATGTCGTAGGCCCGCTCGCCAAGTCCGACTTCGACGGCAACGGCAGCAGAGGCGCTCATGGTTCGACCTCGCCCGCGGGAGTGGTCTGGACGATATCGAAATGCCGGCACAGCGCCTCCACCACCTCGGCCGCGATGACTTCCTTGCGGTCGTCGCGGGTCGGCACGGTGACGTCCGATGTCGCATAGACCGGATAGCGCTCGCTCATCAGCCGCTCGAGCACCCCGCGCGGATCGGGGCTCTTCAGCAGCGGCCGGTTCTGTTTCTTGGAGACCCGGTCCATCAAAAGGTCGAGTTCGGCCTTCAGCCATACCGACACGCCATGTGCCGCTATCGCCTCGCGCGTCTGTGCGTTCATGAAGGCACCGCCGCCAGTCGACAACACCTGCGGGCCGTTTTCCAGCACACGCAGGATGACGCGCTGCTCCAGCGCCCGGAACTCGGTTTCGCCATAGCGCTCGAACAGTTCCGGAACGGTCATGCGCGAGACGCTTTCGATCTCCTGGTCGCTGTCGATGAAAGGCAGCGCCAGCACGGTGGCGACCTTGCGACCGATCGCGGTCTTGCCGGCGCCCATCAGGCCGACAAAGACGATGGAGCGGCCGCCAAGCCTGCCCAGCAGCGCGGCATGGCTCCCGCCCGGAGGATTTGCTGGTAGCGCGTTCATCAGCCTCGAAGCCCTCTTTGCCGGCGTATCGACATGAAAAGCCCGGTTGCGTCAAGCGCACTGAGGCAGGCTGGCTTCCCGCGGGCGGGGGACCGGCTGCATTGGAAGTTGCCGGCGCGCTTCAGCTTCTTGCTTGAATTGGCCGGATTGGCGTCCCATAAGGGCACAGGGTTTGGAAACGCAGAACAAGAAGACGGGCGAAGATTGATGCCGACACTGTTTCGCCTTGTCGTGATATCAGCGATTCTGGCGGGCATCGCCTATGGTACGATGTTCGCGTTGGTGATGTTCGTCGAGCCGAAAAAGGCGGAAATGAGCGTGCGCATCCCTGCGGAAAAGCTGAACCCAAAGAAAAACTGAGCCCGAAGAAAAACTTCAGGAAATGAACAGCGCTGCCCGCATCGAAGCCTTTCTGGAGATGATGAGCGCCGAGCGGGGTGCCGCCGAAAACACGCTTTCCTCCTATCGCCGCGACCTCGATGACGCTTCGCAGGAGATCCCTGGCGGTCTTGCCGGCGCCGGCGCCGCGGACATCCGCGCCTATCTCGACGACATCGCCGCACGTGGCTTCGCACCGACATCGCAGGCACGCAAACTGTCGGCGATCCGCCAGTTCTTCAAATTCCTCTACGCCGAAGGCCTGCGCGGTGACGACCCGACCGGCACGCTGGACAGCCCGAAAAAAGGCCGCCCGCTGCCGAAGACCATGAGCGAGGCCGACACCGGCCGGCTGATCGACCGCGCCGCGCAGGAGGCCCGCGATGCCGGGCTCGGCGACAGCGACAGGCTGGCGGCGCTGCGTCTGCACGCGCTGGTCGAAGTGCTTTATGCGACAGGCCTGCGTGTTTCGGAACTGGTCGGCTTGCCGGTGACGGTGGCGCAACGCGACGACCGTTTCTTCATGGTGCGCGGCAAGGGCGACAAGGAGCGCATGGTGCCGCTGTCGGCCAAGGCGCGCGCAGCGATGCGGGCCTGGCTCGCCGCCCGGGCCAGGGTCCCCGCTTTCGCCGACAGCGCCTTCCTGTTTCCTGCCGCGTCGGACAGCGGCTACCTCTCGCGCCAGGTCTTCGCTCGCGACCTCAAGGGGCTGGCGGCCCGGGCCGGCATTGCCTCGGCCAAGGTCTCGCCGCATGTGCTTCGCCATGCTTTCGCCAGCCATCTCTTGCAGAACGGGGCCGATCTCAGAGCCGTGCAGCAACTGCTTGGCCATGCCGACATATCGACGACGCAGATCTATACCCATGTGCTGGAGGAGCGATTGGTGCGGCTGGTCAACGATCATCACCCGCTTGCCGACTAGACCTCATATCGCTATGTGAAGGCGACGTTCCATCGCCCGGAGCCCCGGATTTCAGGGTCCCGCCAGTCTTTGCTTCCGACGTATCGGTCCGCCCAAGCATGTACAATTACCTCGATTTCGAAAAGCCGGTGCAGGATCTGGAACTCAAGATCCTGGAACTGAAGAAGCTTGCCGAGAACGGCGAGGCGGTCGATGTCGCCGACGAGATCAGCAGGCTCGAGAAGCGGTCGCGCGATGCGCTGCGCGATCTCTACAAGGCACTGACGCCCTGGCAGAAGGTGCAGGTGGCGCGCCACTCCGACAGGCCCCACTGCGTCGACTACATCAAGGGCCTGTTCAGCGATTTCACGCCGCTCGCCGGCGACCGCAATTTCGGCGAGGACCAGGCGATCGTCGGCGGCTTTGCCCGGTTCCGCGGCGAACCGGTAGCGATCCTCGGCCAGGAGAAGGGCTCCGACACGGCGAGCCGGCTGAAGCACAATTTCGGCTCGGTGCGCCCCGAAGGCTATCGCAAGGCCGTGCGGCTGATGGAGCTTGCCGACCGCTTCAAGATCCCGCTGCTGACATTGGTCGACACGGCCGGCGCCTATCCCGGCGTCGGCGCCGAGGAGCGTGGCCAGGCCGAAGCCATCGCCCGTTCCACCTCGGCCTGCCTTGCGCTCAAGGTGCCGTCGATTTCGGTTGTCATCGGTGAAGGCGGTTCGGGCGGCGCCATTGCCATCGCCACCGCCAACCGCGTCTACATGCTGGAACATGCCATCTATTCGGTGATCTCGCCCGAGGGCGCGGCCTCCATCCTGTGGCGCGACACGACGCGCTCCAAGGACGCGGCGACCAACATGAAGATCACCGCCCAGGACCTTCTGGAACTGAAGATCATCGACGCCATCATTCCCGAGCCGATCGGCGGCGCCCAGCGCGCGCCCGAAACGGTCATTGCCGCCACGGGCGATCTCATCGCCAGGACGATGAAGGATTTTGCCGGCGCCAACATGGATTTTCGCGAGCAGCGCCGCGAGAAGTATCTTGCAATGGGCCGCAGCCTCTGAACGCCCCTTTGGCGGCGCAACCGGGCCGCGGCAAGCCGCCTCCACGGCAACGCTCCACGGCAATGTGGCGGCGATGAGCAATTTCGCCACAAAAATGCCGCCGGATTCGGTTCAATGGAATTGCCGCGAGGGGTGGCCGAGGCTTGCGGTAAGGAATTTTCAAGGTTAACGGGCTTACGGTCCGTCTGTGTTCAGCATGCGGGCTCGGCCGTTTCGAAGCCATTGGCCCGAAAGAGAAGACGTAGCCTTATCCATGTTTGCCAAGCTTGCCCGCACCGGAATTCTCATCACCGCGATAGCCGTCGCCGGCTGCAATGATTCGTCGATGAAGGATTTTGCCCCGGAGGCCAACAAGCCTCTGCCCGACAAGATCCTGGCCGACATGAAGGCCAAGGGCATGGTGCGCACCTCCTCGGTGATGGCGCGCATCTTCAAGGAAGAGGGCAAGCTCGAAATCTGGAAGGCCAAGACCAACGGCCGCTACGACATGGTCGCCAGCTACGATATCTGCAAATGGTCGGGCAAGCTCGGGCCGAAATACACCGAGGGCGACCGCCAGGCGCCGGAAGGTTTTTATACCGTGCGTCCGGCGCAGATGAACCCGCGCTCGAACTACCATCTGTCCTTCAACATCGGCTATCCCAACGCCTATGACCGCGCCAACGGCCGCACCGGCTCCAACCTGATGGTGCACGGCGCCTGCTCGTCTTCGGGCTGCTATTCGATGACCGATGCCCAGATCGAGCAGATCTATGCGTTCGGCCGCGATGCCTTCCAGGGCGGCCAGACCGAGTTCCAGATCCAGGCCTTCCCGTTCCGCATGACGGCAGCCAACATGGCGCGCTACCGCAACGACCCGAACTACGAATTCTGGAAGATGCTGAAGGTCGGCTACGACAATTTCGAGATCACCAAGGTACCGCCGAAAGTCGACGTTTGCGAGAAGCGCTACGTCTTCAACCAGGTGGCTCCCGAAGGCACCACATTCAATCCGACCGGCCCCTGCCCTGCGTCCACGCAGCCGGATTCGCTGAAAAGCGCCTACAGTGCTTATCAGAGCACGTATGAGGCTGCGTTCAACGGCGCCCTCAAGGCAAGCACGCCGGCACCCAAGCCCACCATCGCCGGCATCAAGGAAGCCAGCATCGTCTCCGACTGGTCCAAGCGCCGTGCGCGCGGCGAGCGCGTGCCGATCGACCCGCCATCGCTCAATTCGGACGGCTCGGTCACCGAGACGACGCGTATGGGCCGCATCGATTCGCCCGCCGGCCGCAAGATGGCCGCGCTCGACGCCGAAAAGGCCGCGAAGCAAAAGGCCGAGGAGCAGCGGCTGGCCGCCATAGAAGCTGCCAAGCAGGCCAAGGCGCAAGCGCTGGCCGAAAAGGAAGCCGCCAAGGTGCAGGCGCTGGCCGAAAAGGAAGCGGCCAAGACCGCCAAGGAAGCCCCTGTCGCCACCGCGACGATCGAAGCGCCGGCCGAGCCCGAAACGCAGGCCGCGAGTGCCGACGAGAGCCGCGTGACGAGGCTGAAGAACAAGCTGCTCGGCATGTTCGGCGGCTGACATTTTTCAACGTGACCGACGACACCGTCTACGATCTGAAGGGGCTGAACTGCCCTTTGCCGGTGCTGAAGGCGAAGAAGCGGCTGGCCGGGATGCGGCCCGGCAGCTGGCTCTGGCTGGAAACGACCGATCCGCTCGCCGTTATCGACATTCCGGCGTTCTGCGCCGACTCTGGCCATCATCTCGTAGAGACATCCGCCATATCAGGCGGTCACCGCTTCCTGGTCGAGCGCGGCGAATAGCTGTCGTAAGGATCAGCGTCCCGCGATCGCCAGGGGATTGTTCTCCAGCGCCGCGCGGTCGGGCGTGTCGATCGACGGCCGATTGGTGAAGGCGGCAAACAGTCGCCTTACATAATCTTCGGGCATGTCGAGCGTGATCAGCACCAGCCGGGTGCCGCGCTGGCCGTCCGGCCAGGACGGCAATCGAGCCGGCGGATGCAGGATTTTCTGCACGCCATGCACCACCAGCGGTCGCGACGGATCCTCCTTGAGTTCGATGACGCCCTTCATGCGCAGCAAGTGCTCGCCATGCGTGGAGCGCAAAAGGTCGAGGAACATCTCGATGGCCGAGAACGGCACCGGGCCGTCATGCACCAGGGAGTGGGTGCGGATGCGCTGATCGTGCCGGTGCCCGTGGTCATGGTCGTGCCCGTGCCCGTCATGATCATGATCATGCATCGCTTCCTCGCCGAGCCAGCGCCGCACGTCGGCGGATTTGGTCGCTGGGTTGTAGAGGCCGCAGTCGAACAGCGCCGCGACACCCGTTTTCGCATCGTCGACGGCCAGCAGTTCGGCGCCCGGATTGATCTGCCGCAGCCGCGTCCGCAGCGCTTCCAATCCATCCGGACCAGCGACCAGATCGGTTTTGGAGAGCACGATGCGGTCGGCAACGGCGACCTGCTTGACCGCCTCGACATGGGCGTCGAGCGTGGCATTGCCGTTGGCCGCGTCGACCAAGGTGATGACGCCGTCGAGCCGGAAAGCCTGGACCAGGGCGGGATGCGCCATGATCGACTGCAGCACCGGTGCCGGATCGGCAAGGCCGGTGGTCTCGACGATGACGCGAGCAAGGCGGGCTATGCGGCCGGTCTGCAGCCGGTCGACCAGATCGGCCAGCGTGTCGACCAGTTCGCCGCGCACCGTGCAGCACAGGCAGCCGTCCGAAAGCTGGATGATGCCGTCGGACGCCTGTTCGACCAGCAGATGATCGATCGCCACCTCGCCATATTCGTTGATGATGACGGCGGTGTCGGCCAGCGGCGGGTCCTTCAGGAGCCGGTTGAGCAGCGTCGTCTTGCCGGCGCCGAGAAAACCGGTCAGCACGGAAACGGGGATGGGAAAACCGCTCATCGGATTCTGTCTTTATGTTTGAGCATGATCTTTTCCGAGAACCGGACTCCACTTTTCGGGATCATGCTCAGTTCGCGACCTTGACCGGCTGGTCGCCCTGGGCAGCCGAGCCCGCCACCGTCGGACCGGCGCCGGGCGCCGGTCTGTCCGGACGCCAGGTCGGAATGGGCACGTCGGCATATTCCTGGCCGCCCTGGGCGAGCATGGCCATCGGCGTCGGACCGGTCGCGCCGCCAAGCCCCACCGCAACCAGCGTCGGCACATGGTCGAGCTTTTCCTGATAGGGCGATTTCGGCACGTTCTTGGCGACAGCGGGCGGTGCCTCCGATTGCTCGGCCGGCGCCTTCTTCTTGCAGATCTCGTCACGCATGTCGTTGGGCGAGATGGTGTCGCCGTAGGGTGCCAGCGTGGCAATGGTGGCCGAGCCGGCGGCAGGCGTATCGAAACCCTGGTCGAGCAGTTTGGCCGCGGCCTCGGCACGGGTGATCGCCGATTTCTCGCCGAGCACCACCGCCACCAGCGTGCGGCCGTTGCGGGTCGCCGAACCGATCATATTGAAGCCGGAGGGGCAGACGAAGCCCGTCTTCATGCCGTCGGCCCCGGGATAGCGGCCGATCAACAGGTTGTAGTTGGGGATCGCCTTCTTGCCGACTGCAAGCCCCTCGATCGAGAACCACGGCGCATATTGCGGAAACTCGCGGCGGATCGCCGTCACCAGCACGGCCAGGTCGCGCGCTGTGGTGTACTGGTCCGGCGAAAAAAGCCCGTTCGGATTGACGAAATGCGTTCCGTTCATGCCGAGCCGGACCGCTTCGGCGTTCATGCGCTCTGCAAAGGCTGCCTGCGATCCCCCGACATTCTCGCCGACGGCCATGGCGATGTCGTTCGCCGACTTGACCAGCATCATCTTCAGTGCATTGTCGAGCCGCATCACCGAGCCTGGCTTGAAGCCCATCTTGCTCGGCGGCTCGGCGGCGGAATGTTTCGTCACCTTGATCGGCGAATCGAGCCGGACCTCGCCGGCCGCGATCGCCCGGAAGGTCACATAAGCCGTCATCAGCTTGCTCAGCGATGCCGGGTACCAGCGCTTGAACGCGTCCTGATGTTCGAGGATCCTGCCGCTGTTCAGGTCGAACAGCACGACCGGATTGGCCAGCGCTGGCCCGGCCAGCGCCGAGAACGCCGCGGCGCCCGCGCAGAATAGCTTGAGGAAATGCCTGTGCCGCATGATCAAATCCGAAATCGCCTCTTGCCGTAGTCGCCCCTGGCTCCGTAAGATTTACGCGATCGCCAGCAAAATGAGTCCGCCCTCAAAAACGGACCGCATTGTTGCGGTGCTATTTACCCTATGTGACGTCAACATGGCAAAGTGCCTGACGATCACAATTGCAAGGCAGCGGACCTGCCCCAACAGCGAGATGGAACCATCATGCCAATCCTGAACCGTGCCGCCGAAATGCAGGACGAGGTTGCCGGCTGGCGACGACATCTGCACCAGACCCCGGAACTGAATTTCGACGTCTTCAAGACAGCCGCCTTCGTCACCGAGAAGCTGAAGGCCTTCGGCTGCGACGATGTGGTGACGGGCCTGGGCAAGACCGGCGTCGTGGGCATCATTCGCGGCCGCCAGGGCGAAGGCGCCACCATCGGCCTGCGCGCCGACATGGACGCGCTGCCGCTGAACGAGATATCAGGCAAGCCCTATGCTTCGACCGTTCCCGGCAAGATGCATGCCTGCGGCCATGACGGCCATACGGCGATGCTTTTGGGTGCGGCGAAATATCTCGCCGAGACGCGCAATTTCGCCGGTTCGGTGGCGGTCATCTTCCAGCCGGCCGAGGAAGGCGGCGGCGGCGGCAACGAGATGGTCAAGGACGGCATGATGGAGCGTTTCGACATCGCGAAAGTGTTCGGCATGCACAACATGCCGGGCCTGCCGGTCGGCCAGTTCGCCATCCGTCCAGGCCCGATCATGGCGGCGACCGCGGAATTCACCATCACCGTGAAGGGCCGCGGCGGCCATGCGGCGATGCCGCACGGCACGATAGACCCGATCGTCATCACCAGCCAGTTGGTCGGCGCCCTGCAGACGATCGCCTCGCGCAGCACCGACCCGGTCGAAGCCGTGGTGGTGTCGGTGACCAAGTTCCATGCCGGCGACGCCTACAACATCATCCCGGAATCGGCCGAGATCGCCGGCACGGTGCGCACCTTGCGCAAGGAAATCGCCAAGAAGTCGGAAGAGCGCATCCGCGCCATCTGCGACGGGCTGGCCACGGCCTTCGGAGCCAGGATCGAGGTCGATTACCAGGCGAACTACCCCGTAACCTTCAACCATGCGGAAGAGACGGTCTTTGCCAGCGATATCGCGGCAAACGTCGCCGGCGACGCCCATGTGCACCGCGCCATCCAGCCGGTGATGGGCGGCGAGGACTTCTCCTACATGCTCGAAGCCCGGCCCGGCGCCTTCATCTTCATCGGCAATGGCGATACCGCCGGTCTTCATAACCCGGCCTATGACTTCAACGACGAGGCCATCCCGCACGGCATGAGCTACTGGGTGAAGCTGGCCGAAACCGCGCTTGCCGCCTGAGGCCTGGCGGTGGCAGGGGCCGGCCGATTGTGTTCGGCCCGCCCCTTGGCGAAACGATCGGAAGCGGCTATGTGTCGGGCCGCGTGGTCCCGTAGCTCAGTAGGATAGAGCGGCAGATTCCTAATCTGTAGGTCACAGGTTCGATTCCTGTCGGGATCACCAGCATTTTCAAATGTTTAGGTGGAACGGCACCGAGAGTGCCGCGCGGTGATTCTCCGCCGAGACCTCTAGGCGCGTGGAGCGCACTCTCGAAGAACACGATGTCCGGCCGACACTGGAAATCCGCCCCGGTCACAGATCAACTTCACCGATGCTTCTCGACGAAAGCTCTGCATGCAGGTGATAGCCGTTCGATCTGGCTTTCAAGGTCGCATTTACCCATCGGTTTCGTCGGGCAAAACCGTGCGTAGTCGCGGCGACATCCTTTGCCTTCGAAAATTTTGAAAGATCTTACCTGAGTAGGGTTTGTTGCGTTGACTGAACTGGGGATCAGCCCGGTTTCGATCTCCATCGCACCGTCACGATTTGACCCCTTGCTTCCACCCTTGCCCCCACCCTTGCCG
>NZ_JAIUID010000035.1:0-1158 GCF_020165435.1 Mesorhizobium sp. BR1-1-2 | reverse complement strand
GAAATGTTGAGAGCGCCGGCCAGGGTCAGGCTGCCGCCCTCCTGAACGAAGATCGCACCGCCGAGACCGGCGCCGCCACCGCCGCCACCGCTGACGTCGTTGCTGGTGCCGGTGCCGCCGCCGAAGCCACCAGGCTCAGCCACTCCACTACTGCCGGCCCCGCTGCCGCCGCCAAAACCGCCGGCCCCCGGTATATAAGGGCAGTCGTTGCCCGAACACCAGCCGCTGCCGCCGCCGCCGCCGCCAAAACCACCGGGGCTGCCGTCTGTTATGCTACCGTCACCGCCGGCGTCGTCCGGCGCACCGCCTCCACCACTGACGGAGGGGCCGCCGTCGCCGCCATCGGCTCCGATGGGCCAATAGCCACCGCCGCCGCCACTGCTGCCCCACGAACTGCTCAAAGTCAAAGGTCCGAGCGCGCCGCCATTGCCGCCGCGCGCCTGGTTGGCCTGCAGGTTGACATTGCTTACTGTCACATTGGCGCCTTTGCCGATGAACAGCGCGCCGCCCAGTCCAGCGCCGCCGCCGCCGCCGCCGCCGCGGGCGGGATTGCCGGGTACAATAAATCTTGCGTCGCCACCCTTACCGCCCTCGGCTTTGGCGTTGGTGATGGTGAGATCTTTGATCGCCACGTTGATCGCGCCCTGCTGCACGAACAGGCCGCGATACTGGTTGTTGCCGGAGAGGGTGAAGCCTTGTCCGTTGATGGTCATGTTGCCGCTCCGCACGGGCGGCAGGTTGGCTGTCAGCGTGACATTGGCGTAGAACCGGATTGTGTCGCCGTAGTCGGCGTTGAAGATGGCGAAATGCAGATCCCCCTCGTTGTAGATTGGCCAGTCCTCGGCTCTCGCCGGAAGCGTTGTCGACAGCGTTCCAGCTGCGAGAAGGATGGCCAGTGCCAGGCGCGAGCCCGATGTCGACAGACAAGTCTCTCTGCGCAGAGCCGTCTTCGGATGAGCCCGCCTCGGTGCATCGATTTTTCTACCCATCTGCTTGACCCCAGAAGTCCCCCGAATTTGGGGGATCTTGAATTGACTGTTGACAAAGGAACAACACGCCAAGATGCGCATAGCCTCACCATGTGATGCCGAGCTTCAGCTTGCCGGAATAGCTCTTCACGTTGCCGGAGAACTCGCCCTGGAAGGCGGCCGCGGCAAA
>NZ_JAIUID010000034.1:0-1854 GCF_020165435.1 Mesorhizobium sp. BR1-1-2 | reverse complement strand
GTTGGCATCATAGCTGAGGCTGGTCTTGAATCCGGGCAAGGGCGCGTCGCTGAGGCCGGCGAATTTGGTGCCGCCGAGACCGCCCGTGGCATTGAGGATGGTGTAGTTCCTGGAAACAGAGCCGCCCGCCAGGAACGTGACATCAACGGTGCCGCCCGAAAGATCGGCGGAGCCGATGACGCTCGCGCGGTCGGCCGCGCCGCCGGAGACCTCGACGGCGTAGACCGAGCCGGCGCCGAATGTCAGTTTCCCGATGATATTGATCGTGCCGATCGAATTCCCAGGCGAAAGCGTGCCGCCATTAATGATCGTCGACGGCAATATACCGGTGCCGCCCACTATCGCGCGCGTATTCACTCTCAGGCCGCGAGACGAAGCGATCGAGCCGTTTGCCAGAAGTGCGCCGGCGTTGACCGTCATGCCGCCGTCGACGCTGCTGGTGCCGGTGAGGGTGAGTGTGCCAGGGCCGTTCTTGGTGAGCGTGCCGGTGCCCGTCATGTTGCCGGCATAGGTGCCGTCGAAACCCTGGTCGAAAATAACGGCGGCATTGTTCAGGATGTTGCCTTGCAGGCTAAAGGTCGTGCCCTGCAGCGCGCCGGCCAAGACGGTCGTGCCGCCAGCGTAGTTGGCGGCGGCGGGCAGGATCAGCGTGCCGGCGCCGATCTTGGTCAGGCTGCCGAGGCCGGTGATGTTGCCGGCATAGATGCCGTCGGCTGCTTGGTCGAAGACGACGGAGGCGTTGTCGGTGATATGGCCCCGCAGGCTCATTGCATTGCCCTGCAGGACGCCGGCATTGACGGTGGTGCTGCCGGTATAGGCATTCGCGCCAGTGAGGATGAGGGTGCCGTCGCCAGTCTTGGTGAGGCTGCCCGAACCCCTGACGACACCGCTCAAGGTGAGGGATTTGTTGGCGTCCACGAGGATAGCGCCACCGGCGCCTAAAAGCCCGACAGGGCGGGCGCTGGTAAAGGTCTCCGAGGCGCGCAGAGCCCCGTTGTTCAGGTCGACATGGGTGCCGGCTGCGCCGAGCTTGGCGTCGGAGGCAACCCACAGGGTCCCTCCTGCCACCTGCGTGCCGCCGGTGTAGGTATTGTTGCCGGTGAGGACCAGCGTGCCGGCTCCGATCTTGAAGAGGCCACCGTTGCCACTTATGTCGCCGCTCCAGGAGAGAGACTGGGACTGCGCCGTCACGTCGATACCGCCACCGTTGCTGGCCAAGGTGATATTGCGGCTGATCGACGCCGCCGCAGATGTCATGGTCCCGACTGCACCACCGTTCAACATGATCCCGGTGGCTGCCGCGCCCAAGTTGGCGTCGTTGGCGAAGCGCAGCACGCCGCCGGTGACCGTCGTGCCGCCCGAGTAGGTGTTGGCCCCGCTGAGAATCAGGTCGCCGGGGCCGGACTTGACCAGCACGCCGCTTCCTCCGATGACGCCACTCAAGGTGAGGGCCTTGCCTGGGTCGACGAGCAAGACCCCATCGCCACTTAGGAGCCCGACCGGGCGGGTGCTGGTGAAGGTCCCGGCCGCGTGCAGACCGCTGCCGTCCAAAAGATGGATATGGGCATCTGGAGCGCCGAAGTTGGCGTCGGAGGCGACCAGCAGGGTTCCTTCTTCTACCCGCGTGCCGCCTGTGTAGGTGTTGGTGCCCGTGAGCGCGACCTCACCTTTGCCCTGCTTGAACAGGGCGCCGCTGCCGGACATGTTGCCGGCGAAGGTGCCGTCGTTGCCGGACTGGTCGAAGATGACGGACGCATTGTTGGTGATGTTGCCTCTGAGGCTCGACGTGTTGCCCTGCAGGATGCCGGCATTGACGATGGTGCCGCCGCTATAGGCATTGGCGCCGGTGAGGAC
>NZ_JAIUID010000033.1:0-2624 GCF_020165435.1 Mesorhizobium sp. BR1-1-2 | reverse complement strand
ACCCTCATCATCCTCATTCCGCTGTCGGGGCTGATCTGGCGCTCGGCGGCGCTCGGCTGGACCGATTTCTGGGCGATCGCCACCGACCGGCGCACCATCAACGCGCTCCGCATCAGCTTCGGCACCGCCTTTGTCGCGGCCGCCGTCAATGTCGTCTTCGGCACGCTGGTCGCCTGGGTGCTGGTGCGCTATCGCTTTCCCGGCCGCCGCATCGTCGATGCCATGGTCGACCTGCCCTTCGCGCTGCCGACGGCGGTGGCCGGCATCGCGCTGACCACGCTCTACGCGCCCAATGGCTGGATCGGCAAGCTGTTGCTGCCGCTCGGGCTCAAGGTCGCCTACACGCCGCTCGGCATCGTCATCGCGCTGGTCTTCATCGGCCTGCCCTTCGTCGTGCGCACCGTGCAGCCGATCATGGAGGAGATCGACAAGGAGGTGGAGGAGGCCGCCGCCACGCTCGGCGCCAGCCGCTTCCAGATCGTCACCCGGGTGCTGTTCCCGGGCCTGGCGCCGGCCATCGTCACCGGTTTCGCGCTGGCCTTCGCGCGCGGCGTCGGCGAATACGGCTCGGTCATCTTCATCGCCGGCAACCTGCCCTACAAATCCGAGATCGCGCCGCTCCTGATCGTCATCCGGCTGGAGGAGTACAATTACCCGGCGGCGACCGCCATCGCCGCGATCATGCTGGCCTTGTCATTCCTCATGCTGCTCATCGTCAACCTGGCGCAGACATGGAGCCGCAAGCGCTATGGCTGATCCGGAGATCAAATCCTACGAGCCGCATCACGACAGCCGCTCGGCGGCGGTGACCGAAAGCCGCCCGGCGCAGGCCGTGCTGATGGCGATCGCCTTCGCCTTCCTCGGCATCTTCCTGCTGTTGCCGCTGATCATCGTCTTCAACGAAGCCTTCGCCAAGGGCGTCGGCGCCTACACCGAGGCGCTTGCCCATCCCGACACGCGCTCGGCGATCCGGCTGACGCTGCTGGTGGCGGCGATCTCGGTGCCGCTCAATGTCGTCTTCGGCATCTCGGCCGCCTGGGCGATCGCCAAGTTCGAGTTCAAGGGCAAGGCCTTCCTGACCACGCTGATCGACCTGCCGTTCTCGGTCTCGCCGGTCATCTCGGGTCTGGTCTACGTGCTTCTGTTCGGCGCCCAGGGGCTGCTCGGCGCCTGGCTGAAGGCGCACGGCATCGTCATCCTGTTCGCCGTGCCCGGCATTGTGCTGGCCACCATCTTCGTCACCTTCCCCTTCGTGGCCCGCGAGCTGATCCCGCTGATGCAGGAACAGGGCAATGGCGACGAGGAGGCCGCGCTGTCGCTTGGCGCCAATGGCTGGCAGGCCTTCTGGTATGTGACGCTGCCCAACGTCAAATGGGGGCTGCTTTACGGCGTGCTGTTGTGCAATGCGCGCGCCATGGGCGAGTTCGGCGCGGTCTCGGTTGTGTCGGGCCATATACGCGGCCTGACCAACACCATGCCGCTGCATGTCGAAATCCTCTACAATGAATACAACGCCGTCGGCGCCTTTGCCGTCGCCTCGCTGCTGGCCGGCCTGGCGCTGGTGACGCTGGTCCTGAAGACACTGCTCGAGATGCGTTACGGCGCCGAGATCGCCGCGGCGCGTGGACATTGATGCATGTCGCCCAAAAGCGGCAACCGGTTTTGGGATAACGCCATGCAGCCACTACAAAGCATGTCGCCCAAAAGTGGGAACCGGTTTTGGGATAACGACATGCAGCCACTACAAAGCATGTCGCCCAAAAGTGGGAACCGGTTTTGGGATAACGGCATGCAGCCACTACAAAGGGACTGTTGATGGAAGTTCGCGTTGCCAATGTGCGCAAGGAGTTCGAGCGGTTTCCCGCGCTCCATGACGTGTCGCTCGACATCAAGTCGGGCGAGCTGATCGCGTTGCTGGGGCCGTCGGGCTCGGGCAAGACGACGCTGCTGCGGCTGATCGCCGGGCTGGAGCGGCCGACGCGCGGCAAGATCTTCTTCGGCGACGAGGACGCCTCGCAGAAATCGATCCAGGAGCGCAATGTCGGCTTCGTCTTCCAGCACTACGCGCTGTTCCGGCACATGACGGTCTCGGACAATATCGGCTTCGGCCTCAAGGTTCGGCAGGGCTCGACGCGGCCGCCGGCGCAGGAGATCCGCCGCCGCGCTTCCGAGCTGCTCGACCTGGTCCAGCTCTCGGGCCTGGAAAAGCGCTATCCGGCGCAGCTTTCCGGCGGCCAGCGCCAGCGCGTCGCGCTGGCGCGCGCCATGGCGATCGAACCCAAAGTGCTTCTGCTCGACGAGCCGTTCGGCGCGCTCGACGCGCAGGTGCGCCGGGAACTGCGCCGCTGGCTGCGCGACATCCATGACGCCACCGGCCACACCACCGTCTTCGTCACCCACGACCAGGAAGAGGCGCTGGAGCTTGCCGACCGCGTCGTGGTGATGAGCCAGGGCCGCATCGAGCAGGTCGGCACCGCCGACGACATCTATGACAGGCCGAACTCGCCTTTCGTCTACGGCTTCATCGGCGAATCGAGCTCGCTTCCCGTCAAGGTCGAGAATGGCGAGGTCTGGCTCGCCGATCGCCCGGTCGGGCTGTCGGCGCCGGACGCCGCCAGCGGCAA
>NZ_JAIUID010000032.1:0-2889 GCF_020165435.1 Mesorhizobium sp. BR1-1-2 | reverse complement strand
TCAGTGATCCATGGCCTTGACGATTTCCTCGGTCATCTTCTTGGCGTCGCCGAGCAGCATCATGGTGCCGTCCTTGTAGAACAGCGTGTTGTCGATGCCGGCATAGCCGGAGCCGAGCGAGCGCTTGACGAACAGGCAGGTGCGCGCCTTGTCGACGTCGAGGATCGGCATACCGTAGATCGGTGAGCTCTTGTCGTCGCGCGCGGACGGGTTGGTGACGTCGTTGGCGCCGATGACATAGGCGACGTCGGCCTGCGCGAACTCGGAGTTGATATCCTCCAATTCGAACACTTCGTCGTAGGGCACGTTGGCTTCGGCCAAGAGCACGTTCATATGGCCCGGCATGCGCCCGGCCACGGGGTGAATGGCGTATTTGACGTCGACGCCGTTGGCCTTGAGCTTGTCGGCCATCTCGCGCAGCGCATGCTGCGCCTGCGCGACGGCCATGCCGTAGCCCGGCACGATGATGACCTTCTGCGCGTTCATCATCAGATAGGCGGCATCGTCGGCCGAGCCCTGCTTGACCGTGCGCTCGATGCCATCATCGGCTTGAGCCGCCGTCTCACCACCGAAGCCGCCGAGGATGACGGAGATGAAGGAGCGGTTCATGCCCTTGCACATGATGTAGGACAGGATGGCGCCCGACGAGCCGACCAGCGCGCCGGTGATGATCAGCGCCAGATTGCCGAGCGTGAAGCCGAGCGCGGCCGCCGCCCAGCCGGAATAGGAATTCAGCATCGACACCACGACCGGCATGTCGGCGCCGCCGATGGGGATGATGAGCAGCACGCCCAGCACCAGCGATGCGGCAACGATGAGCCAGAAGACGAGCTTGGATTCGGTGGAGACCAGAAGCACGATCAGCACGACCAAGGCGATGCCAAGCGCGATGTTGATGACATGGCGGCCGCCGATCATGATCGGCTTGCCGGACATGCGCCCGTCAAGCTTCAGGAAGGCGATGACCGAGCCGGTGAAGGTGATGGCGCCGATGGCCACACCCAGGCTCATTTCGACCAGCGCCTGGGCGTGGATGTCGCCCGCCGTGCCGATGCCGAAGCTTTCCGGCGCATAGATGGCGGCGGCCGCCACCATGACGGCGGCAAGGCCGACCAGCGAGTGGAAGGCGGCGACCAGTTGCGGCATCGAGGTCATGGCGATGCGCCTGGCCGTGACGGCGCCGACGCCGCCGCCAATGGCAAGGCCGAGCACGATCAGGCCGAAGCGTCCGGCCGACGGGGTTGCCAGCGCCAGCGTGGTGGCGATGGCGATGGCCATGCCGATCATGCCGTAGAGATTGCCCTGCCGGCTGGTTGTCGGATGCGACAGGCCGCGCAGCGCCAGGATGAAGAGAATGCCGGAAACCAGATAGAGGAAGGAAGCCAGATTGACGGTCACGTCACTTGTCCTTCTTCTTGTACATGGCCAGCATGCGCTGGGTGACGAGGAAGCCGCCGAAGATGTTGACCGACACCAGCATCAGCGCGACGAAGCCGAAGCCGGCGGCGACGCCCGAGGCGGCAATGCCGACGGCAAGCAGCGCGCCGACGACGATGACCGAGGAGATGGCGTTGGTGACGGCCATCAGCGGCGTGTGCAGCGCAGGGGTCACCGACCAGACGACGTAATAGCCGACGAAGATCGCCAGCACGAAGATGGCCAGGCGGAAGACGAAGGGGTCGATGGCGCCGCCCGACAGCGCGTGCGCGGCGTCACCGGCCGCCTCGGCGCCGCCGGGAGCATTCGCCAGGTTCTGCACCGCAAGCCGGACGGCAGCACTTGCCTGGTCGAGCTGGTCGAGGGCTTTCTGCAAGGTCTGATCCATCACGCTGTGCCTTTCGACTTGGGCGAGGATTTGGATGCGGCGGTCTTCCTGGGCTTTTTGGGCGCGGGCGAAGCATCGGCGACCATTGTGCTGGCCGGGATCGCGGGCGGTTCGATATACTGGCCCTTTGGCGGCTGCTGGTCGGCCTTGGCGAAGGCCGGATGGACGATCTTGCCGCCGTCGGTCAGCATGGTCGCCTTGACCAGTTCGTCGTCGCGCTTGATGGCAAGCGTCTTCGTCGCCTTGTCGACCAGCGTCTCGAGGAAAGCAAAAAGGTTCCTGGCGTAGAGCAGCGAAGCGGAGGCCGCGACGCGGCCCGGCACGTTGAGATGGCCGACGATCTTGACGCCGTTGGCCGTCGTCACGATCTTGCCCGCCGCGGCGCCCTCGACATTGCCGCCGCGCTCCACCGCTAGATCGACGATCACCGAACCGGGCTTCATCGAGGCGACCATGTCAGCCGAGACCAGCCTCGGCGCCGGGCGGCCGGGGATCAGCGCCGTGGTGATGACGATGTCCTGCTTGGCGATGTGCTCGGCGGTCAGCGCCGCCTGCTTGGCCTGATACTCCTTGGACATTTCCTTGGCGTAGCCGCCTGATGTCTCGGCCGCCTTGAACTCTTCGTCCTCGACGGCGAGGAACTTCGCGCCCAGCGAGGCGACCTGTTCCTTGGCGGCGGGGCGAACGTCGGTCGCCGTGACCACCGCGCCCAGCCGGCGCGCGGTGGCGATCGCCTGCAGGCCGGCGACGCCGACGCCCATGATGAACACTTTCGCCGCCGGCACCGTGCCCGCCGCCGTCATCATCATCGGCAGCGCGCGATCGTATTCGGCCGCCGCGTCGATCACCGCCTGATAGCCGGCAAGGTTGGCCTGCGAGGACAGGACGTCCATCGACTGAGCGCGCGTGATGCGCGGCATGAATTCCATCGAGAACGCCGTCACCCCGGCCTTGGCCAGCGCCGCGACGGCGGCGTCGTTGCCGTAGGGATCCATGATGGCGATGACCGCCGCGCCGCTCTTGTAGCTCTTCAGCTCCGCATCCGTCGGCCGGCGCACCCTCAG
>NZ_JAIUID010000031.1:0-3271 GCF_020165435.1 Mesorhizobium sp. BR1-1-2 | reverse complement strand
AAGCTGCCCTCGCCCGCCGCCTTGTCGTCCTCGGCATAGGCCGCGGCGCCGCTCGCCGCGCCCTCCGTGCCGACAGACTGGGGCCCGCCCCCGCCCTGCCCGTCGAGCACGCCCAGGAACCGATCGGCGCTGTCGATGCCGGCAATGATGGCGCCGGCCGCGATCTCGCCGGAGGCGGCTGACAGCCCGTTCGCGTCGAGCCTGACGAATTCCGCGGGCAGCCTGCCATTGGCTTCGAAATGGCCGAGCGCCCTGTCGGCCACGGTCCGTTGGTTCTGATTGAGGGCACTAAGCTCGGGATCGGTGCGGTCGATGCCTGTCACCAGGTACACGTTGTTGGCATCATAGCTGAGGCTGGTCTTGAATCCGGGCAAGGGCGCGTCGCTGAGGCCGGCGAATTTGGTGCCGCCGACACCGCCGGTGGCATTGAGGATGGTGTAGTTCCTGGAAACAGAGCCGCCTGCCGGGAACGTGACATCGACGGTGCCGCCCGAAAGATCGGCGGAGCCGGTGACGTTCGCGCGGTCGGCCGCGCCGCCGGAGACCTCGACGGCGTAGACCGAGCCTGCGCCGAACGCAAGGTTCCCGATGATATTGATCGTGCCGATCGAATTGCCCGGTGAAAGCGTGCCGCCGGCCAGCGTGGCGGAGCCGACACTGCCAGTGCCGCCAAGTGTCGCGCCCGCATTCACCGTCAGGCTCGAAAAGACGATCGAGCCGTTCGCCACAAGCGTGCCGGCGTCGACGATCGTCGCGCCGGTGTAGGTGTTGTTGCCGGATAGGAAAAGCGTGCCGGTACCGGACTTGACCAGCGTGCCGGTGCCGCTGATCACGCCGCTCCAGGTCAGTGGAGCCGATGCACCGAAGAAACCGCCGCTGTTCGTGATTGTGACGGGGCGATTGACCGTCTGTGCCGAAGCAACCGAAGCTAGCCCGATCGTGCCGCTGTTCAGATTGATGGCGCTGCCCGCGGCGCCTAGGCTGGCGTCGGTAGTGAACAACAGCGCGCCGGCCGAAACGGTCGTGCCGCCCGAATAGGTATTCGTACCGGAAAGGATCAGGTCGCCGGAGCCGAACTTGACCAGCACGCCGCTTCCTCCGATGACGCCACTCAAGGTGAGGGCCTTGCCTGGGTCGACGAGCAAGACGCCGTTACCCCTCAAAAGCCCGACGGGCCGGGAACTGGTGAAGGTCTCGGAGGCGTGCAGACCGCCGCCGTCGAGCAGGTGGAGATGGGCATCTGCCTTGCCGAGTTTGGCGTCGGAGGCGACAAGCAGGGTTCCGCCTTCCACCCGCGTGCCGCCCGCATAGGTGTTCTCGCCAGTGAGCGCGACCTCGCCGTTGGCTCGTTTCCAGAGATTGCCGGTGCCGGACACGATGCCAGCATAGGTGCCGCTGCCCGCCTGATCGAAGAAGATGGAGGCATTATTGTTGATGGTGATATTGCGCTGCAGGCTCGACGTGTTGCCCTGCAGGATGCCGGCATTGACGATGGTGCCGCCGCTATAGGCATTGGCGCCGGTGAGGACGGTCACCCCGTCGCCATTCTTGACCAGAGACCAGCTGCCACTGTCGGTGCCGGTGCCGCCAGCTCCGGTCTGGTCGATGATGATGTCGCTTATGGTCTGCGTCTGTCCGGCGCCAGGGGCGACGCTGAACGACCCGTTGCCGTCAAGGAAGATGCCCGAACCGGTACCCTGGCCGGGATTGCCACCACACACTGGAGATACTGGAAGGCCTTTGCATCCGTTTTCCACTCCACCGTCACCGCCAGCGACGGCATTTCCGGAAATGTTGAGAGCGCCGGCCAGGGTCAGGCTGCCGCCCTCCTGAACGAAGATCGCACCGCCGAGACCGGCGCCGCCGCCGCCGCCAGCACTGGGGTCCTTGCCGTTGCTATTGCCGCCGCCGAAGCCACCGAGCACGACCACTGAGTTGAAGATATCGCCGTTGCCGCCGGCTCCGCCGCCAAAACCGCCGGAGCCACCTCCATTGGGGCCGCCACCACCGCCACCGCCGAAGCCACCGGGGTGGCCCTGCTGCTCGAAGGCGTGGGCACCGTCGCCGCCGCCGCCTGTACCGCCGCCACCATTGACGACAGGGCCGGCGTCGCCGCCGTTAGCACCGGTGGGCCAATAGCCACCACCGCCGCCACTGGTCCAACCGCCGGTATCTGGCCTGAGCGCGCCGCCGTTGCCGCCGTGCGCCTGGTTGGCCTGCAGGTTGACGTTTCTCACCGTCACGTTGGCGCCGCTGGCGACGAACAGCGCGCCGCCCAGTCCAGCGCCGCCACCGCCGCCGCCGCCTCCAATATACAGCTCGCCGCCATACCTTGCGTCGCCTCCTCTGCCGCCCTGGGCCTTGGCGTTGGCAATGGTGAGATCGTTGACGACTACTGTGCCGGACTGGACGAACAGGCCGCGATACTGGTTATTGCCGGACAGCGTGAAGTTGCCACCGTCGATGGTCACGTCTTTCTGCATGGTGGGCAAGTTTGCGCTCAGGGTGACGTTCGCGGTGAAGGTGATGGTGTCGTTTTTCTGGGCGTTACTGATGGCGTCCCTGAGCGTCGCCTCGTCTTTGACAATCCAGTCAGTCTCGACAGCACTTGCCGGAAGCGCGGCCGACAACATGCCGGCTACCAGGAGGATGGCCAGCGCCAGGCGCGAGCCGGACTTTGACAGACAAGTCTCTCTGCGCAGAGCCGTCGTCGGATGAGCCCGCATCGGTGCATCGACTGTTCCACCCACCTGCTTTGCTTCCCGAAAGCCCCCGAACTTGTGGATCTTGAGTTCGATTGCTGACAAAGGAAATTTCAGGAGAAGGCGGGCAACAATCGCGGCTCTCGCCCAAAAGCCCGATTTCGTACGTTTGCCTGAAACGGCCGGCATGATGAAACCGATTGACGCGAAGATGAACTTGATCGTTTTCCAGCCCTCAAACATCGTATCGTTACCTTTCTCACCATCGCGTTGGTCGCCAAGATGCGCATAGCCTCACCAGGTGATGCCGAGCTTTAGCTTGCCGGAATAGCTCTTCACGTTGCCGGAGAACTCGCCCTGGAAGGTGGCCGCGGCGAAGACGCCGGAGGGAGAGGTGTACTGGGCGCCGGCGTCGACGAGCAGGGCGTTGCGGTCGGGTTTGGCGCCGTCGATGGTGAAGCTGCTGGCGGGAAGAGCCTGGAAGCCGGCGCTGAAATTACGGTCGGTGCCGCCATTGATCGCCCACGCGGCGCGGCCGCTCAGCGTCAGTCTGGCGCCGTCCTCGAGCG
>NZ_JAIUID010000030.1:0-4427 GCF_020165435.1 Mesorhizobium sp. BR1-1-2 | reverse complement strand
GCCACCACCACCGCCACCGCCCTTCGCACGCGCGATGCCACCAAAAGCGGCGTATGCGATGCTTGCACCCAAGGCCGAAAGCAATACACGACGAGACGTAAACACTGTTCGATCCTCCTAGAATTTCTGCGAATTTTCGGCATTTGACAATCGAAGGTGACAGGCACGCGACTTGCACCCACAAGACGAGAGGGGTTCTTGAATGGCGCTAAGCTGGTATTTAATTTATTCGCGCATTCGGCTTTATATGGACTTCACCAGTAGCCAACTGCGGACTTTCACAATTGACTCGAGAAGAACTTCAGTGCCAAAATCGGAGTCTCAACCTAGACTGCTTGGAGCGATCTGCCGATAGTGAGCGTAGTGTCTCCGCCCCCGACCACAGTTCCTTTGGCGGGCTTGGGAACTGCGGGGCCCCCATCTCGCCGACACATTCAGTCTTCAACTTGAGCTTGGGGTTTGCGAGGAAATCAGCAACTACTTTCGACCCGCACGGGTCGGAATCTATGACGTCGTGTCCGATCCCCCGAAAGACCACCACCTGACCGAAAGGAAGGGTTTTCGCCGCGTGGTCCGCCCACGCTGTCGGCGTTGCCGGATCATATTCTCCTGACAACAGAAGAGTGGGTATGTCCGTGCGGCGCGGCTGCGTCCGCGATGCTGATCCGTTCTGAAGCATCCAAAGAGGGCATGCCCAGGAGTAGTCGTTCAGCTCAACCCATTTCGACCAGTATTTGTCCTGCTTGCCATTCAGATCGGGCAGATCGCTGTCGGAACAACTTACGGAGAAGTCCATACCTTGGGAGATCTCCAAGTCGTCAGCATCGAAAAGTATCTCCGCCAGGGGTCTGAAATCCTGTTGGTATGTCCTCTCGATCAGCTCCGGTAGGGTCAGGATCGCATCGCGATCGTATAAAATGCCGAATATAAGTTCGAGGAAATCTGCCCCTGAGACATATGTGTAGCGCGCCTCTTTATCTGTGCTGCGCAAGAGCAACGGCTGCCGATCCAGCTGTCTTGTAATAACCTGAACAGCATTTGATATCCTTTTCATGCATCTGTTCGCTGCCTCACAGTCTCGTTCCAGCAGCTTTAGAGAACGGTCCAGGTTAGGTCCATCTTCGTTCAGATAATTGATGTCCAGTGGAACAACTGAATCCAGTATACTCGCCGAGATCCCTTCGGGGTGCCGGTTCATCACGTCCAGTGCAAGCCTGGTGCCATACGATACGCCATAGAGAACCCACTTTTCTATCCCCAGAGCCTTTCGAAGGTCATCAATATCCTCCGCATTCTCCTCAGTGTTGTAGGCATCAAGATCGATGCCCTTTGCGATCAACGCCGTCCTGCATGCAAGAACTTCATCTTTTTTGAGCTTGCCAAAGGTGGTTTCGACCTCAACGTTCGAGAGAATGGCGTTCCAATGATCGGGCTTGAAATATTGAGAACAGTCCAAGGCGGGAGCGGACTTTCCGATACCCCGCTGATCTGCAACGATTACTCGGCGTCCGATCATCCAGCTCTGGGCGCTGATGAATTCCCACCATCCATCGATGTCGTCGCTATTGGCAATGTCGGTAGGCTGCCCCGGTCCTCCTGTGAGAAACACTACCGGTTCGTGCCGTTCGCGGTCTGGTTCGAATACGACCACGGACAGGACGACCTCGGTACCACCCGTCTTCTTTCGATTTTCTGGTACATTCACGGTCCCACACGTCATTGCCCGATCCCGGGGAATTTTGAACCAACAGCTGGTTTTCTTGAACTCACCCGCAGTGAGCTCCCCACCCCCCAGGCAAATGAGGAACGCAACTGACGTGACCACGAGAAGAAAACACCAACCTGGTTTGATGTACGCGCGTCTAAACACGGTAGACATCTCGCCCCTCATTTATAAGTAGATTAAAACTGCTCGATCACGGCTCGAATATTCCTCGCGCCGTCGACAAATCAGGAATAAAACGTCCGTAATCGCGACTTCGTTATTTATTCTACACGGAGAGTCTCTCTCCCGGGTATTGCCAAGGAACAATTCCGTATTTCAGGAAAACGGCTTGAAAAAACCTACCCCGCATGCATCCTGACGACCCTCTCCATTTCGTGTTCCCAAGCGATATTGGGTTACTCCAACACAAAATTGGAAACAAGCTCGACAAACCGGGGATTATATTAGCGCTTTTGATTGAGCCGTGCGCGAGACAGTGATTAGCACTGCGCTTATGTAAGCCGTGTTTTGCGCTACATTGCTCATCCGATTTTGCGCGGGTGCTCGCACCCTCCTCCTTATGGTGGATTCCCATTCTTTAGCATTAACGCATATAAAGACCGCGCTTCTGCACTCACGATGGGAACACAACCATGCGGAATCGAAAGTCACTTCAACTGGCGCTTTTGGCTTGTATATCGCTTTTTCTCACCGACGCCGCTTTAGCGAAAGATGCCTACAAGACACCCTGTAGAGCGGACGCCAAGCGGGTGTGCCACATGGACAACGAAGTTAAGGCGCAAGGCTGCCTTAAACAGCACCTCGGCGAACTCACGCCGGCTTGCAAGGCTTTCCTCACTAAACAATGAAATGACCGCGGGTCCCGTCGTCCCGCGTGCTCCGACTGCGGGTTACTCGCCGTGGGTCTCACGCGATGGCACGATGAGCGAGGCGGACATCGTTCGCCCTGCCGGCATTCCGGTCCCATTCGCTCCAACCGGGCCCCAGCCACGGCCCGCCAGTTGAATGAATATGCGATTATGGCCGGATTGACGAAGAGTATCAAAGGCCGGCGAGCGGCTGGCTTGTCTGTCCGCGGCCTGCCTCAGCCCACCCTGACAACAAAATGTTTCGTCACCGGCTCGATGATCTTCCAGGTTCCCTTGAAGTCGGCTTCCACCACGAAGGCGTCGCCGGGGCCGACTTCCACCGGCGTGCCGCCGTCGGGCGTGATGATGATGCGGCCCGCGATCATGTGCACGAACTCATAGTCGGTGTAGGTGGCGTGATAGGTACCGGGCGACGCCCGCCAGGTTCCTGAGATCACCTTGCCGTCCGCGGTCGTGTGCTGGACGGTGGTTTGCATGGTCGGCCGACCCTCGACCGCGATCCAGCCAGGCAGGTCGCCGGCTTCCGCGTGTTCGACGGTGCCGAATTTCAGGATCGTCTTGTTCGTCATCGCCGGAGCTCCGTTCTGCTTCGCTGTCGCACCGTCGGATAGCCGATGCGCATGGCATGGGCAATGCCGTCATGAGGACCAGGGCAACGCATCCGGGTTCACTGGCCCTTCGCCGGTGCGCTGTTTGACGGAGCACTGAACGAAAAAACCCGCCTGCTCGGCGGGTCATTGGCGCGACTCAGCACCATAGGCACTTTGTAGCATTAACTGCCTTCATAGTCAATGAAGCCGAGTTCGCGGTCTTGCACCAGGAACCAGGCGCGTCCGCGCCTGGGATGGGCGATTTGGCAGTCCCTGCTGCTCGTCAGTCTGAAATCCTCAGGGCTTGTGGCGCCCCGCGACGAGTTCCGCCTTGCGCCTTGCCGTTTCCATTCCCAGCCCGATGAAGGCGCGCGCGTGCTTGGCCAACGCCATGTTGTCCGTCCACAGATTGCGCCAGATGGCGGTCTTCTTCGACAGGTTTTCGTCGACGATCTCCGAGGAGAAGGATTCGAAGCTGAGATCGTCGGTATAGCCGATCGCCGTCAGCGCATCGAATATCGCGGCGAAGTCGATATTGCCGGTGCCGAGGAAACCGCGATGACTCTCGCCGATATGGACATAGCCGATCTTGCCGGCGGCATGGCGGATGGCCAGCCCGACATCGGCCTCCTCGATGTTCATGTGGAAGGTGTCGAGGTGGAGAAAGATGTTGTCGGCGCCGGTGTCCTCGATGAAGGCCAGCCCTTGCGCGGCGGTGTTGAGCAGATTGCTCTCGAAGCGGTTGACGATCTCGAGGTTGAGCGTGACGCCTGCCGCCTTCGCGGTTTCGGCGACCCTGGCCAGCGTCCCGGCGCTGCGGTTCCACTGGTCTTGCGTCGGCGCCTCGGTCTGCAATCCGTGACTGGTCGACAGGATTCCGGCGACCTTCTGGCCGCCGAGGTCGCGCGTCAGGGCGATGGTGTCGTTGAGGATCCCGACGCCGCGCGCGGCGACTGCCTTGTCGGCGCTCGAAATATCGCCGTCGGCCGGCAGGCCGATGCTGATCGCCACGCCGAGGCCGAGATCGGCGATGCGCTTGGCGAGCCCGCCAATATCGACATTGGCGGGGTCGAGATAGGAGAATTCGATCAGGTCGAAGCCGGCCTCCTTGGTGTTGGCCAGCGTGCGTTCGAGCTCGGCTTGCGTCGAACTCGCCGACCAGACGAAAGAATGGATTCCGATGCGCGACATGATCGTCTCCGGTTTGCGGCGAGATATGGAGGGGGGGGGGGGGGGGGGGGG